>CAZXSK010000051.1:22187-32442 GCA_964642855.1 uncultured Planctomycetaceae bacterium
CGACGTCGAACGCGTTGCGGTAGTGTTCTGCCAGCCCTTCCAGCCAGACCGAATCCGAGGGGGTATTGAGATCTCCCAGGACTAGGGTGGGCTCGTCGGCGAGGGGCGCAGCGACAGACGCCAGTGCGGTCAGCGGTACCTTACGATCGGACAGGGGGCGGGCATCGATATCGGTCAACACCATCAACACGGGTGGTTTCTGCGGAAGCGTCACGCGATAGACATGGGCCTTGCCGCCGCTGAGGTTGTGGTGGGCGAGTCGCGCAATCGGACCCTTGGCGAGCAGTACCATGCCGTCATCGACGACGGAGAGGGAGTGGTTCGGGAACCGTCGAACCCAGAAGTCACGGTTCTCCGCCTCGCTGCGGACCTCGACGAGGGCAACGATATCGGCATCGAACCGGCGGATGTCGTCGGTCACGCCATCCCAGCCGAACTGCCCGCGGCAGACGTTCCACAGCAGAACGCGCAGGGGCGCGTTGGCGTCGGTGGGGCGGTTTCCGGCGCGGAGCGCCGGGCCCGCGCCGATGCACGTCAGCAGCGATAGAACGACAGCCACCAGAGCCAAGGCGGCGGAAACGGCGGCCTGTCTCTTCCGTCCGGCCAGCATCGCTGTGACGCAGGCCAGCACGGCGACCGTTGCCAGGACCGGGAGCCTGCCAACGTAGAAGAGTACGCTGAAGGGGAAAAGCCGGTCGCGAAGAGTCCATCGCAGAAGGAGCCCTGCGACCGTCATCGCCAGCAGCGCAGCTGCCGTCGCCGTCAGGGCCTTGCGGGAGCGTCGCGGTCGGCGGGTCTCGTTCATGACCGTCCTACGGTCTGGCTGTCGCGCGGGTTCACATCTTGCGGCTGCGTTCGAGAACGGTTCGCAGGTCCTCGCAGACGGCGTCGACTTCCTTGTCCTTGAGGGTCAGGATGTCCCGCAGGGCTTCACCAATCGCCGGGATGTACTTTTGGATATAGCTGCGCTTCTTGAGCTCCTGTCGGATGCGTACGGTCTTACGGATGTGTGAACCAAGCTTGCGGCCGCACTCCTGGAGCGCGAGCTTGAGCTCCTTGAGGATCTCGGGATAGCCGGCGATGGCTTCTTTCGATTCGCTGGTGAAGGGCACCCAGACGCTGGCCATGTGCACGACGATAGACAGGTCGCCGCTGGGCAGGGCGCCGCGACTTTGCTGCAGGCCGTACGATTTCCAGTTGGTCTGCATGACGGCCTTGGTGATCGCGCACGCCCCCTGCTGGTACTGCAGGGGCACGCGGTTGGCGAGGCGGAGGACCTTCGCGAGCGAGTTGGCGGACGAATCGTCGCCATTGGCGGCCGCTTCTACCTCCTGTTCGAGACGCTCGACCTTTTCGGATTTGCTCTCGGGCTTGCCATACGCCAGGGCGGTTTCGATGATAAACGGGTTGCCTCGATAGACAGCCGGCCTGCGGGAGGCAGCCACGTAGAAGCCCGCGTCGACAACCTGCTTGAGGCCGGCGATCAGGTTCTCCTCGCCGATGGGTACCACGCAGTCGGTGCTGGGCGCGAGGATTTTCTCTTTCTGTATGGCTTGGTAGAGGGCTTTGGCCATCGGTCCATTGACCCAGTTGGGGTGCGTCTGGGACGTCAGCGTATTGCCCTTGCAGGAATCCAGCCCGGAAGCCGTGTGGATAATGTTCTTGGCGACCCGCGCCGAAACGCGGCTGAACGAACTGGTGAAGAACTGCTGCAGCGTGCGTGCCGGGGTATCCTGGATCATCTTGATCAGCACCCCAAGTTCCACGCCGTGGGGGTGGGGCTTGATCTCCCGGGGCGTGGGGGGCAGTTCACTGACCGCGCCCTCGTAGTGGCTTTCCGTGCCGTCGGGCATGTAGTAGTGCAGCGTCACATGCGGGTTGGCGATCGCGGTCTGTCGCAGGTATTCGTCAACGCTCTGACGACCCCGCAGATACCGGGCTTCCATCTCGATCTCGACCTTCGTCCCGTGGGGGACATCCCACTGGACGACCTCGTCGGAGAGGATGTTGGGCTTGTTGGCCTTGGTGTCGATGGTCAGCTCGTAGAAGTGGGCCTTGGCCCGTTTGCTCGTGCGCGAGGTGATCTTCACAGGCCGGCCGGTCGTCAGCAGGCCATACATGCCCGCCGCGCTGATACCGATTCCCTGCTGGCCTCGACTCATCCGAAGCCGGTGGAATTTGCTGCCGTAGAGCAGCTTCCCGAAGATGTTCGGGATCTGCGCTTTGACGATGCCGGGCCCGTTGTCTTCCACGCCGACCTTGTAGTGGTTCTCGTCGAGCTGTTCGATGCGGACCGTGACCTCCGGGAGAATGCCCGCTTCTTCGCAGGCATCCAGGGAGTTGTCAACGGCTTCCTTGACCGTCGTAAGCAAGGCCTTGCGCGGGTTGTCGAACCCAAGCAGATGGCGGTTCTTCGCGAAGAACTCGCTGACGGAAATACTCCGCTGGCTCCTGGCCATCGACTCGGCCGTGGCATAGCGACCCTTGCGGGACTTCCCGCCCGAAGATGCGGCTTTCGCGGAACTCGAAGTACTCGCCTTCGGCTTGGGAGCAGGCTTCTTCGCAACGCGCTTCGCGCTCTTCTTGCCCGAGGGATTTCTCTTCGCGGGCTTGGCGGTGCTCTTCTTCGCCTTTTTGGAGGCCTTCTTTCCCCCGGCCTTGTTCGATTTGCGTGAGCTTTTCTTCTTCGCCATCCCTGGCTGGTCTCCGTGGGTTATCGCTCTGCGGAGGTTCTGCCCGATCCGACGGTCAGGCGCCTGTCTGGGGCCCGGACCCGGTGTCCGATTCGGGTTTGGTCTCACCGGCGGTCGGATCGCCGGCTGCGATCTTCTTCATCGTGGTCGCGCCAAGGTGGGCCGTCGCACCGAGTTTCAGCGCCTGGTCGACCGACATGTCAATCTCGGTGACGTTCTCTGCGGGCACGTAGATCGTCGGCCCGCCGAACATGTAGCTGAACGGTTGGTAGACTGCCACGCGGTCGTCCTCGAAATTCTCAGCCACGCCGGCGGGCGATTCGTTGGTCATGATCCCCAGCAGCACGATCTCCGTGCCCGGCTGACGGTACAGGACGACCTTGCCCATCTTCTCCGAGTCGCCGCCGAACATCTGGATCATGTCCCGGACGGATTCGTAGATCGTCTTGACGCCTGGGATACGCGACAGCAGCCGGTCGAGGGCTTTGAACAGCGACTCGAAGACCCACAACTGCGCGAGCAGGCCGACGACATAGACAAGCACCAGCACCACGAGCAGGCCCACGCCGAACCGCACGTGCACCTGGCCGGCGTCATCGACGGTCGTAACCAGGGGAATCTCCGCGTCGGCCGAGAGGGCCCGCAACGCCGCGGTGCCCATCGCGTCGATCGACATCGCAGCCCAGACGACCACGTAGATCGTCACCGCAATGGGGATCAGCAGGAACAGGCCGGTGAGAAAGATCTTCAGTTGCTTTTTCATGGGTGCGGCACCTCCCTGGCCGCGACGGCCACGAATCAGTATCGCCCGAAGGCCGCCAGCGCCTTCTCCTGGCTGGGGGCGAACTGCAGGATCTTGTCCAGGCGGGTGATCTTGAACACGCGGTGCAGTTCGGGCTGCAGGCCGCAGATCACGAACGACCCGCCGAGGTCAGAGATCTTCTTGTGCAGGGCGATCAGCACCCCGAGCATCTGGGAAGACAGGAACCGCACGTCGGAGAAGTCCAGAACGATCCTCTTGATCGCTCGTTCGTCGACCAGTGCGTACAACTCGCTCGCGATCGCCTCGACCCCCACGGAGTCAAGGATCGAACGCTTCGAGAAATTCACGATCGTCACGTCGTCGATCTTCGAAATGACCAGGCCACTTTCCGCCATGCTCCGTTTTCCTTCCCGCTTGGTACCGGGGACGTCCATGCCCTCAGCGTGTGCATTGTACAGACATTCGCCTCGCTCGCAACAGGCTGAGGTCGGCGGATTGCCATTGCCGTTGATCCGACGTAAAATTCCGTCCTCACAAGCAGGAAAGGGACCCCATGAAGCATTGCACGCAGATCTCCATTCATCGCCGCCCCGTCGCGCGGACACCCAGGCTGCTGGGTGTCAACGTCGAGGTCCAGGATCATGCCGATTCCACCAACCTGTGGGACTGGCTTGCCCACAGCCTGTCGGGCGCTGTTCGCGAATTCCACCCGGATCGCTCGCTTCGGCGGGAACTCGTCTCGCAGGGCAGGTGGGGCGAGATCTCCTCCCGGGCTGACTACGACGGTTTCCGCAAGGCCGTGCGGGACGATCCCGCCGGCGGGGGGATCGACTGGAGCAATTACCTCTTCGGCGAGAAGGTCCCCTGGATCGGTGTCCCCGATGCGATTGCCCGAAAACTCTCGCAGCTTCAGATCGAGCCGCTCTACGCGCTGGGTTACGGCACGCGGGACTTCCCCCGGCCTCTCCTTCGGAATGGAGCCGATCTCGCGGACGTTGCCGACGATGACGATATCGATTGGGAAGCCGCCGTCAGTGCCTACGACTACTACTTCGCGGTGATCTGGCATTTCGCAAGCGAATACCACGGCCGGCGGTTCATGATGGTCAATGAGCCGGAGAACCAGGGAGATTGGTTCCACTGGCCGGAGGACGTCGCCAAGGCGATCGGCGGGGGATTCGGTAACTGGTGGACACGCCTCAACTGGCAGGAGGATAACACCACACGTCGGTTCCGCCAAAGTCTGGCCGCGCAGTATGAGGTCCTCGCACGGATCGCCCGCGACGCCGTCGAAGACGTGCGAAGCCTGCTTGCAGGCCGGGGCGCCGACCGGCTGGACGAGCTGAAACTCTCGGGCCCGACGAACGTGCTCTGGCAGCCGCTCTGGCAGAGGGCGGGTCGCTATCTCGACACGATGGACTTCCACCATTACCACACCGACGCCGAGAGTTTCCGCAGCGTGTTCACCGCTGCACGGGCAGGCGTCCAGGAAGGCCAGAAGCTGGCGATCAGCGAGTTCAACCGCCTCTCGGGCGGAGTGAGCATCAGCGAGAACCTCTTCGACCTGGACAACAGTCTGCAGATGGCCGACCTGCTGATGACCGTAATGTCCCTGGCGGGCTCCGATGGCCCGGGGATGGACTTCGCGACGCTCTATCTGCTGCATTTCCCGTCGACCCACCGCAACTACAAGCACCTGCTGTATGGCGACATGAACGTCGTGGACTGGACGGGGTGCGACACGCCGCTGTGGAATCGAGGTGAGGAATGGTACCCCTCGGCCGACGAGATGCAGATCCGCTTTGCGACGCCGGCGTTCTACCTGTTCCGGATGCTTTCCCGCTGCGCGGGTGCCTGGCAGGGCAGACCGGGCCCCCACCCGGTGCTCCCGGCCGGGGTGTGCAATCCCACGTCTGCCGGACCGGGCGATATCCACGCCCAACTCCGCACGCTGGCCGTCGACCAGGGAGGTCGGTTGATCGTGACGATCCTCAACCCAGGCGGCCCGGCCGAGAACGTCCGCATCGACACGTCCTGCCTGCCAGGCGACTACGCCACCTGCTGGGTCCGCGAGACCTCACAGAAACGGCGTGACGAGCCGGTCTGTCGCATCGATTTGGCCGACGGGCGGTTTGCACTGGATATCCCGGGCCGGTCGATGGTCCAGGCGATCGTGATGCCTCCGCAGGGCAAGGCGGAGAAGATCGAGATCCGAGAGCAATCCATCACGCCCGGCGGATTGGCTGAGGGGCTTGCACTCTGGCAGACCACTCGACTTCGGGCGATTGCAGCGATCGACGGCCAGCCGGTGGACATTACCGACGTAGGGGTGGTGTGGGAGAGCAGCAAGCCGGACGCGGTTCGCGTGGACGGGGGCGGGTTGGTGCAGCGCATCCGGCCCTGCCCGGGCGATGTGACGATGACGGCCAGGGAGTTCGACGGTAAGGCGGTGGCGGAAGTGGTCATTCCCGGCCCGTAGCAAGGGCGGCCGGAGTTCTGGGCGAGTCGCCACGCGTCGCTGTCGCTGCAGTCGGAAGGTTGCTGCAGGGCGATGATCAGCTGAGTTCGAAGATCGACTGGGTTTTGACGATCGTGAGGTCTTCCGGAAAGGCGTGGAAGGCGAACACGTGCAGTTCGTTGGGCTTGGCTTCGTAGTCGATGTACGTAAACGGCGTGAGCGACGAGCTCATCCACATGGGAAAGGGCACGAACAGGCCCCGTTTGGCGCCCAGGCGGGCAAGGTCGTGGTGCGTTTTGGAATACACGGCCGGGCTCATCTGCTCGACCTGGAAGTTCATCATGTAGTTGATGCCTTCGCCACGTTTGCGCTCGTGGGCGCGTTCGCCGCGGAGAGGCAGTTCCAGCAGCGAGCCTCGCTGGGGCAGTTCGGTATCGGTCTCGGCCATCGCTTCGACCAGCGCGAAAGGCTTGCAGAAGAACCCGATCACGTGAGTGCAGCCGGTCACCCAGACCTGGGCTTCGTAGCCGCTCTTGACGATCTGGTGATCGTGATAGATGTCGAACAACTCGGGGTGCAGGGGCCTCTCGTAGAGGTAGAACCGCAGGCCCGAAAGACGTTGTCGCTGGCCGATACTCATGAATGCTGTTCCTTCAGGACGCCCCCATTATACGAAGGGCGGTGAACCCAAAGAAACCCCTTCTGCCTGTCAAGGGGAGTCTTCGCGCAGATTTCCATTACTCTTGATCGGCTAAGACGCCTCGGAGGTTTCCTCTCCGGGGGATTCCTTGGCCAATCGCCTTTTGGCCGCCTCCTTCGCGGCCTTTCGGATCGCCCGTCTCTCGGCCAGCAGGGCGGCGATTTCCGCACGCTTCTTCCGGTAGGCCTGGATGCCAAACAGGCTTACGAAATAGACGACGATGCCCACAACCGTGGCCATGATAAGGCTTCCGATCCAGAGAGGCGGAAGGATCGGCCAGACCGCCTGCCACCAGGCCGCCACGCGATCAACGGGGCCGTCGCCATTTCCGCTGGCCTCCCGGACGGCATCCAGGAAGTGCGAGAATTTGTACCTCCCGCCCAGAATCAGACTCCCGATCCAGTAATTCGGGCCGTAGATGGGAACCACCGTGAACGGGTTGGAGATCCAGACGAACGGCACGCCGACGAACTTGTTGGCCTTGAAGAGGGTCGCCAGCGCGACGGCGAGGATCATCTGCAGGCCGAAGGTGGGCGTCCAGGTCACGAAAAACGCAATCGCCAGGGACAGCGCGATGCGGTGCGGCGTGTCGTCCACGTGGAGCACACGATAGATGATCACCCGGCGGAGACGCTTCAGGAGCGTCACCACCAGAAACTTGATGGTTCGGCCGATGGCGCGGTGCGGCATTGGACTGTCCAACGGGCCCGCAAGGGTCATGGCGGGCGATTGCACTCAGGACTGCCCCGGGCAGGTTTCCTCCAGGAGCTCCCTGGCCTGTTCGACGACCCGGTCGGGGCGTACAAGCTGCATACAGGTACCATGGGAGCATTGCTTTTTCAAGCACCCCTGGCAGGGGACGTCGGCGACAATCTCCCGCCCGGGGACTGACGATGACGGGTACGGGCCCGTTCGGTGAACGCGGGTTGGCCCGACGAGAACCACCGGCGGAACCCCGGTCGCCTGGGCGATGAACTTGGCCGCCGAGTCGCAGCAGATCACCGCCCGGGCGGCGGAAAGAATCCCGACCATCGCAGGGAGATCCGTTCGCCCCGCAAGGTTCCCAGCCCCCTCGATGCCGCGCGTGATGTCTTCGCACAGTTGGCGGTCACCAGGCCCGCCGAGAACGACGACGGGGATGTCGTCTGCCAGACTGGCAAGCACGCTTCGCCAGTGGCGTACGGGGTAGTTCTTCGTCGTCCAGCGCGTGGGCGGAACGCACGCCAGAAACCGGTCTCTATCGAGCTCCATTTCCGAGAGCAGCCGGTGGGCTTCGTCCCGGGCGGCGTCCGATACGTGCAGAGTGAAGTCCTCGCTCCGGGCGTCGACGCCCAGCCTCCGAGCGAGTTCGATGTTGCGGTCGACGGTGTGATATTGCTCGACGGGCAGGTCGAACCTGTGGGTGTACAGCAGGGGCGCCCCTTCACGGGCATCGGCGAACCCAGCCCGCACGCTCGCGCGGGTCGCCCGGCAGAACAGGCCGCTCCGCAGCAAGCCCTGCAGGTCGATCGCCCAGTCGTACCGGGCCTCGCGCAAGGTCCGTTTCAGCCGCCGGGCGTGTCGCATGCCCTCCCCAGGTCTCCAGAACCGCCCGAGCAGTCTGCGATCGTACGTCACCACGCCGTCGAGTTGCGGGTCGCGCGCGATCAGCGGGGCGTAGATGTCCCGCACCAGCCAGTCGATGCGGGCATCGGGGAAGGTGCGTCGCAGACCTCGCAGGACGGGCAAGGCGGTAACCACGTCGCCCAATGCGGAGGGCTTGACGATCAGCACGCGATCGGGCGGGGGGAGTGCTTCAGCCGAGCCCTTCACGAGCCGGGCCTCCGCTTCTCCCGCTGCTTGATCCGACGCGATCGGATCTGTCGGCGGAGCTTCTCGGCCGACCACGTCTCCAGGACCCGCCAGTATGGCTTGAAGTTGATCCGACCGACGCCGGGCCTGCGCAGGTAGCCCAGCAGCATGCGAAGCCGCCCGGCGTGATTCACCTCAGGACACTTCAGCAGGGAGACATTCAGCCGCATGATGCCCTGGAAGCGTCGCTTGGCCGAGGGATAGCGAACCCGTCGCAGACCGTCGAGATCGATCAGCACCAATTCGGGGGCTTCTCCCTGCTCGTAGCGGACGAGGATGTTGGTGGCCTTGAGATCGCGATGCACGAAACGGTTGTCATGCAGATGCTGCACCAGGCGCCCGAGTTGCCAGAGCACCTCCTGGGCCAGCTGGCGTTGCTGGGGGTTCGTGAGCTGGGCATTGCCACGGCGACCCTCCCCCAGCCAGGTGCCGAGGAAATCGTTCAGCCTCGGAACGTCGACAGCTTCGGTGATGAGAATGTGTTCGCGAAGCAGCGGGCCGGTACGTTTTTCGATCGCCGCCAGCGGCATGGCTGTGGCGATGTGTCGCGTCAGCAGGGCGTGTCCGAGGCGAAACGCCCGCAGCGAGCGCGACGGCCTGAAACAGTCGGCCAGGACCTTCCACCATTGTTTCCGGCGTGGCGCCTTGATGAAGACGTCCAGTTCGTGCTCGCCGACGGTCAGCTTCCGTCGCACGACCTTGCCCGAAGGACTGTCCTTGATGACTTCCACGCCTTCGCCTTTCAGCAGCGCGTGGGGGTCGGCGAGAACCTGTTTCCACTGGTCGGGTGTGAACACGCAGTCAGCCGCCTTGCTGCCGGCCATCTGACGTTTCGACGCGAGCACAACGTGTCCCTTCCAGCCACAGGACAGGTCGACGCGAGAGAAATACCGGTTGTTGCCCGTGGTGCGGCGCTCGCGCTGGGCATGTTGGCGACGGGTGTGCCGGGCGGAGAACATCTCGACCTGCATCGCCCAGCCCCGCAGCGATCCCGGACCGCCCGAGGCCTGCAGGTAGGCCCGAAGGAATCTCAGCCGGTCGCTGCGCGTCGTGAAATATCGCCGATCGTGGTGAAGGTGTGCGAGGTTCCTCGCTCTCAGCCGGCGGGAGAGCCTGCGGTGACGTTTCGCGCGGTGCAGATCGATGAGCACAAGCTCCGGCTGCTCGCGGTCGGTACGCACCAGTACGTTGCCGCAATGCAGATCGCAATGATAAACGCCCGCGCGGTGCATCCTGCCAACCAGCCGGCCCAACTCGGCGGCTGCCTGGCGGATCTTCGCCCGACCGCGGGCGCCTTGTCGGAGCATTTCGGCGTGCCAGGAGTCGGCCTGCATGGCCGGGGCGACTTCCTCGGTCGCGAGCCACTCGAGTCCGTCGGTGCAGCATGCCGCCAGCGGGGGGGTGGTCTCCACGCCGCGGTCACGCAGGTACTGGATGAACGCCAGTTCGTGGAGGGCATCGGAGTGGCCGATGGCCTTGCCCAGGCGGTGCAGCGTATGCCGCGAGCGGAAGTGCTTGAGATACACCCCTCGGTCTGCAACCGTCCCGCGGTAGACGGTGCGGGATGCGTTGCGCTTGACGATGCGCCAATTGTCGGCCGTGGGGTCGGCAATCTGCGCAACGGCCCCGTCCAGCAACTGGCGTGCGGGCTCATCGGCGTAGATCACGCCACGGTCGTCGGGGTTCTCGGTTCGCGGTTTCGTCTGGCTCACGGGTCCCTTTGCATGCGGTATCGGGGCGGCATTATAGCGAGATGTCCACGGGGCGTTCAACCCGCCAGCATGCGATCA
>CAZXSK010000052.1:0-26459 GCA_964642855.1 uncultured Planctomycetaceae bacterium
GCGCGAGGTGTCGTCATCGCCGATCGCGGGGCGTTCTTGCATTGCGCGCCGGCGAGGTCTACACTCCCGCGAACGGACCGACCAAGGAGCAACCCCATGACGCTGGCATATTTCGACTGCTTCGCCGGGGCGGGCGGAGACATGATCGTCGGGAGCCTGCTGGACGCCGGCTGCGACTTCGACGCCCTCCAGGCCGAACTGGAGAAGCTGGGCCTCGGGCAGACAGGCCTGCGTCTGGAGCGGGTCCAGCGCGGCGGCCTGAGCGGATCGAAGTTCACGGTCGACGTGCCCGACACCCCCCAGCCTCAACGACACCTCCACCACATCGTGGAGATGATCGAAGGCGCCGATCTGCCCGCCCGGGCAGCCGATCGGGCCAGGGCGATCTTCCAGCGACTTGCCGAGGCCGAGGCGAGCGTCCACGACACCACGCCCGAGAAGGTCCACTTCCACGAGGTCGGCGCGATCGACAGCATCATGGACATCGTCGGAGCCGCCGTGGCGCTGGAGCTGCTCGGGATCGACCGCATCGTCAGCAGCCCGATCCCTTTGGGAAGCGGTACGATTGTCTGCGACCACGGCGAGATGCCCGTGCCCGCACCGGCTACGTCGCTGCTGCTTCGCGGCGTGGCGACCGTGCCCGGCGGCAACCCGGGCGAGATGACCACCCCCACCGCCGCGGCGATCCTGGCGACCCTGGCCGACGACTTCGCGGGCCCGCCTGCGATGAACGTCGCAGCGGTCGGCTACGGCGCCGGCACGCGTGACAACGGCCCGATCCCCAACCTCCTGCGCGTGTTCGTCGGCTCGCCGTCGGACGAATCGACCGTCGATACGGTCGTGGAACTCTCAGCCAACATCGACGATTGTTCCGGCGAAGTGCTCGGAGCCGCCATCGACGCGCTGCTGGCAGCCGGCTGTCTCGACGCCTTCGCGACCCCCGCGATCATGAAGAAGTCCCGCCCGGCGTGGGTGCTGTCCGCCATTTGCGAACCCGCTGACGTCCACCGCGCCGAGCAGATCCTTTTCGCCGAGACCACCACGCTGGGCATCCGACGGAGAACCTGCCACCGGTCGAAGCTCGAGCGGTCGTTCGCGACGGTCGAAACACCCTACGGGCCGGTCCGCGTGAAACTCGGCTCGCGGGAAGGTAAGGTTCTCTCGGCCTCGCCCGAGTTCGCCGACTGCATCGCAGCGGCGAAGTCTCACCATGCTTCGCTCCGCGAAGTACAGGCCGCGGCCGTCGAGGCGTGGCGAACGTCGAAGCTCTCTCGGGAATGACATGACGACACTCCCTGTTGTGCTGACCATCCTGGCTGGACTGATGACGCTCGTGTGGGCGACGCGCCACCTGAAGATCACCATCGAGCGGAAGCGCGGTTTCGTGCTCCGGCGCTCGCCCTGGCCGGAGGACCGCCCCGCCCCGCGCGTGAGTATGCTCGTAGCGGCCAAGGACGAGCAGGAGACCATCGCCCGCTGCCTGCGGTCGCTGCTCGCCCAGGACTATCCGAACTTCGAGATCATCGTCGTCGACGACCGCTCCACCGACAAGACGGCCGAAATCGTCGGCGGCGTCGCCAGGCTCGCCGAGAACATCTCGCTGATCCGCGTCGACGAACTCCCCGAGGGCTGGTGCGGCAAGAACCACGCGATGCACCTCGCAGCCTCCCGGGCGACCGGGGAGTATCTCTTCATGACCGACGCCGACTGCGAGATGACCACCGCTTACGCGATCTCCGCAGCCGTCCAACTCGCCCAGGCCGAGACGATCGACATGCTCAGCGTGCTGCCCACGCTGGAGATCGGCTCGCTGTGGGAGGCGATCGTCCAGCCCGTCGCCGGCGGAGTAATGATGATCTGGTGCGAGCCCAAACGCGTCAACAGTTCCCGCCGCAAGGCTGCCTACGCCAACGGGGCGTTCATCCTCGTCCGTCGCGAAGCCTACGAAGCCATCGGCGGGCACGAGGCGATACGCGGCCTGTTCCAGGACGACCTCCTCCTCGCACGGCGAATCAAGTCCAGTGGACGGGCCCTTCGCGTGGTCCGCAGCGACGACCTGATCCGCGTTCGCATGTACACGAAGCTTTCGCAGATCCTCCGGGGCTGGACGCGGATCTTCCTGGGCACCTTCGGCACGGTCGCCAGGCTGGTCGCGTCGATCGCGCTGCTGCTGTTCATGACGCTCCTGCCCTACGGCATCGCGTCGGTCGGCGTGGTCGGGTGGACGCAAGGCTGGCCCGGCGCATGGTGGCCGGTGTGCGGACTGGCCGGCCTCGGGTCGGTCGCGATGCAGTTGAGCGTGATCTATCGTTTCTACCACCTGCTCGACGCCCGCCCGGGGCTGTTCTGGACGTACCCTCTCGGCGGGCTCGTGGTTCTCCTGACTCTCCTTCGTGCGCTCAGCACCAAGCTCGGGGGCAAGGGAATCTCCTGGCGCGGAACCGACTACTCCGGCGACTCGGTGGCCCCGTCGGCTTCGGCCGATTGGAGCGAACCGGCAAGCAACTCCAGCAGCGGCGAGGGGTCGGGCTCGAACTCCAGCGTGTGAGCCCCCTCCAGCACGTGCACGTCCGCCTGCTCCGCGGTCAGCCGGTCCACGATCTCCCGCGTCCGCTCGTTGTCGATGATTCGATCCCGTGAGGCCAGCATCAGGCTGGTCGGCAGGTTGATGGCTCCCCGGGGGGCGCGGGCGATCAGCCCGTCGAGCTTTCGGCTGGCGTACAGGAATCGGGCGGTCGCGCGATGGAGTCGATGCTCATCCTCCCGAAGCCACTGGCGGCGGGCGGGATTGTCGGTGAACAGATCGACGTCGCTGAGGGGAATCTCGAACCGCGTCCGGCTGCGGACAACCAGGCAGGCCGCGATGGCGAGTTTCTTGCCCAGCCGCACGTCCACGCGCGGCGCCAGGCCAGGCGCGATCATCGTCAGCGAGGCGCCCGTCTGCCTGCCCCTGCCCCCCGCCAGCCAGGCCGCAAGCCACTTGCCCCCCCAGCTGATGCCAACCAGATGGACCCTATCGACGCCCGTAAGTTCCTGCAGTCGTCGGACGGCTTCGTCCAGGTCATCCAGCAACCGGCCGGCCGAGGGGGCATCGCCTCGCCAGGGGTCGGGGCTCCTGCCGCTGCCCCGACGGGTCACCTGCAGGACAGGCCAGCCCTCACCGGCCAGGTATTCCGCCGACCGCGTGAACCAGCCCGGGTGCGATTGGATGCCGTGGACCTGCAGGACGGCAAGCCGCGTGGAATTTTCCGCAGCCGGGTGAAAAAACGCCTCCGTCGAGACGCCGTCGGAATGTCGCAACACAAGGGGTTCCATGGACTTCGAATGCCGATATTCTCGACCGGCCTACCGCCACCTGCAAGCATTCCCTGCTAAAGCGCGATCTTCGCCCCGCCGATACGCAGGATACCATGACCACCACGACCACAGCACGACCCGAGATGCAGGCCCTGGACTCCACCGCGGTTCGCTACCGACCTTCCTACCTGTGGACGATCATCCGCACCATGCAGGGCGACGCAATTGCACGGCGGGCACGGCGGGTGGTCTTCATCGTCCTGGCGCTGTGGATAATGAACCTATGCGATCTGTGGTTCACCCTCCACGCCGTCGACCTCGGGGGCTTTCACGAAGCCAATCCCGTCGCGAGGCATTTCCTCCACTCGGCCGGTGCGTTGGTGTGCTACAAGCTCACGCTGGTGGCGGTTTCATCGGTCATCATCCTGGCGTTCCGCAGGCACGCCCTGACCGAACTGGGCTGCTGGGGACTCCTGACCGTCTACAGCGTGCTGGTGGTCATCTGGTGGGCGTACTATTCGTACGAGCCCGTGGCGATCGCCTACCTTCCGTAGGTTGTTCCTCGCCCTCCCTGCCGGGCGGCTCCCGACGCCAGCTGCCCTCTCCCAGCGGACCCGCCGCGCCGGGTAACTTCTCGCGCTTTTCGCCATGCTCGAACGGCCGGCGAGACAGGAAGATCGGCCGGCGCTGTCCGACGTTGACCAGCAAGCCCAATGCCGCACAGTTCACCACCAGCGACGACCCGCCATAGCTGACCAGTGGCAGGGTCATCCCCGTGATCGGCATGAGGCCCATCGTCATCCCCACATTGATGAACAACTGCGAGAACAGCAGCCCCAGAACCCCCACCGCCAGAAGCCGGGCGAACGGATCGTAGGTGACCACCGCGATCTCGATGCCGAACAGGAAGATCACCGCGTACAGCAGCAACACCAGCACGCAGCCGGCGAAACCCCACTGGCCTCCGATGATGCTGAAGATGAAGTCCGTGTGGTCGTCGGGCAGGATGCGGAAGAACACCTTCGCGTCCGGCCAGTCGCCGGCCCCGGTGGTTCTGCCCCCGCCCAGAACGATCTTCGACCACAGCAATTGAAAGCCCTTGTCCATCGCCACTTCCGGGTCGCCCTGTCGAAGCCAGCCGTCGATGCGATCGAACTGGTGGCCTTCCATGACGGCAAGCGGGGCTGCGGTAATCAGGATCTGGTCTTCGGGCTCCTCGCCGATCACCCAGTAGGCCAGCGCCGCGCGGGCCTCCCGCTCGCGGGACGACCAGTCGGGCCCGGCGCGTTGGGGCATGGGCAGCAGCACCATCGCCGTGCCCAGCGCGATGACGCCCAGCAAGTGTTTCCATTTCGCCCCGGCCATGAACAGCATGAAGTACAGCGTCGGCAGGAACAGCAGGCTGGTCCCCAGGTCCGGCTCGATGAGGATCAGGCCCATCGGCAGGAAGGTCAGCACGAACGGGATCACCAGACCCGACAGCGTGCGGTAGCGGTCCCCCTGGCGGAGATACCACGCGAGCATCACCACGAACGTCAGCTTCGCAAGCTCCGAAGGCTGAAACTCGACCACGCCGAAGTTCAGCCAGCGGTGAGCCCCCCGCTTGGCCGGCAGCAGCCAGGAGGAATGGTGCGTTACCCGGGCGGCTGCCAGCACCAGAAGCACCGCCAGCGTCAGGCCGAACAGCGGATACGCCAACCGGCCGATCTTCTGGTACGGCACCAGCGTAATGACGAAGAAAACCAATACGCCGGCGAGGGCGTAGATGGTCTGTCGCGTGGCCCGGCCGGCCGTTCCCGCTGCCTCTTCCGAGACATGGATCGTCATCACCCCCACAATCATCAGCGCGATCATCGCCCCCAGGATCGGCCAACTGGTGTAGCGGAGGTAGCGTTTGACGGTCGCGGTAGCGCTCATGGCGAAAGCTACTTCTCGAGGTAGCCGAACTCCTTGCAGATCTCGAGTACATCGCGGGCGATGGGACCGGCAGTCGAGCCTCCGCCGCGATCGACGTATTCCATCACTACCGCCACCGCGATCCGCGGATCCTCCTTCGGAGCGAAGCCGGCGAACCAACCCATGTCACCCTGCTTGACGATCGTATCCCGCCGGCCGTCGTTGTCGGTGTCGATCTTCAGCGGCGGCGTGCCGGCCGTGCCCGTCTTACCACAGATCTCCACGCCCATGTTCAGGTGTCGGAACACGCGGTAGGCGGTCCCGCCCTGCTCGTTGACCACCGCCCACATGCCGTCGCGGATCAATGCGGCATGCTCGGCGGGGATGGGCATCTCGCGGGAGACCTGCTCCGGCCCGCCGCTGACGGCGAGTACCGGCGAGAGGTACTTCCCGCCGCGCGCGACGGAGGCAATCGCGTTGGCAACCTGCAGCGGGGTAGCGGTGAGTCCGCCCTGGCCGATCGCCATGAACCGCCCGTCGGCGGGAACCGGGGGGCGCCCGTAGCGCTGGCGGATGAACGAACTGGTCGGCACGGTACCGGCCGATTCTTCCGGCAGGCCGGTCCCGGGCTTCTGTCCAAACCCGAGATTCGTGAACCAGTAGATCAGCTCGTCACGCCCGATGCGGTCGGCGACGGTGTAGTAGAACACGTTGCAGCTTTTCTTCAGCGATCGCCGAACGTCGACGTCGCCGTGGGGAATGCTGTGATAGCACCGGAACGAGCCCGGCCGGTGGAGGTACCCGCGACAGTAGATCTTTTCGGTGGTGTTGAACTTACCCGACCCCAGCGCAGCCACGGCCGAGATGGGCTTGACCGTGGACCCGGGGGGATAGGCGTAGGCGACGGCGCGGTTGAGCCACTTGAAGTCGACCTGGTCCTTGTACAGGCTTCCGGCGATCTCGTAGAAGCGATTGAGGTCGAAGGTGGGTACCGAGACCATTGCCAGCACCTCGCCGGAACGCACGTCGAGCACGACGATCGCCCCGGTTCGCCGTTCATATTCCATCCGCTCGGTCAGCACCCGCTGGAGCTTGATGTCCAGCGTCAGGTACACGTCCTGCCCCGCCTCGGCCGGGGCACCCTCCAGCTGCTCGGTGCCCTGCATCAGCCGGCGGTAGCCGCGCACGCCCCGCAGGTGCGACTCGGACATCTTCTCCACGCCGCTCTTGCCGATCTTGTCCCACGCGAGATAGTTGTGGCGCATCCGCTCGAGACGCCCGGCCTGGTCGGACCCGAGGTTCAGCGCTTTCTGCTCCTCGGCCGTGACGTTGCCCGTGATGCCGATGATGTGGCACGCCGTCGATCCGTGGGGGTAGTATCGCTTGTGACTCGGGCGGACCGACGCGCCGACGGTTTCGTCGAGCTGGGTGCGCGCGGCCACGGCGAGGGCTTCGTCCAGCCCGGGGACTACCGGATGCGCCTGCCGTTGTTCGCGGATGTCGAAGCCCAGGTGATCGCGCATCGCCTCGACGCGTTCCTGGATGCGCGAGACGGTGTAGGTGAGGTCCACGCCGGCTTCCTCGGCCAGGCTGCGCGCCAGCTTCCAGGTGTTCTCGGCCAGGCGTGCGTATTCGCGGGCCGCCTGCTCGCGGCTGAGGCCCCGCCTGCGACGGAGGCGGTACTGCACGCTGCGGGCCCAGTCCTTGTTGCCGGTCAGGAAGCGGTAATCGAGGCAGAAATCGAAGCAGGGCTGATCGAGCGCGAGGATCTCGCCGTTGCGGTCGAGAATCCGGCCGCGCCGGGCGGGAAGGAGTTCCTCGGTCTGCAGCGCGAGGGCGGCCTGTTCGCGGAACTGCTCGCCCTTGACGAGCTGGAGATACCCCAGCCGCCAGATGAGCCCGGCGAGCACGACCACCATCAGCGCCATGAAGATTTTGATGCGTCGTCTGTACATGACCCTCTGTCCGTCGGAAGAGTCCGAGGCGCTATTCTATCGGATCCGGCAGCCGGGCGATGGGGTTATTTCAGTCCGCGTCTGCGTCGCGACGACCGCGCCGCGGCACCCGGCAGCAACCAGCGCGTCGCCGGACCCAGCACGAACACCAGCGCCCCGGTCGCCAGCGCGGTGTAGCCGGCCACCAGGAGCATCTGCCCGAGCGATCCGACGTACGGCGACCAGGATCCGCCTCCGGCGAGCGTCTGCACCGTCAGCCAGATGAAATGCGCCATCAGCGTAAACAGGCCCGCAAAGAGCATCTGCATGACGATCGCCTCGCGGAAGAACGCCTCCCGGATGCGGAAGATCGCCGCCCCGGCCAGCACGTACGAAATTGCCATCGGGCCCACTACCGTCGCACCGGCCGGCCCCGAAGCGGTCGTCAGGTCGACCATCATCCCCAGCACCCAGCACGCCAAAGCCACGTCCACCGCATCGCGGGCACGCAGGGCGATCAGCACCGCAAGCACGGCCAAGAGGTCCGGAAATGTCCGACCGAGGAACGTGTAGATCGAGGCCACGCCCAGCAGCGACTGCTGCACCACGACCAGCAGGAAGCCCACGATCAGCAGAGGGATCCAGCGCATGTCAGCCCCCCTCGCCGATGGCAGCCGGCCAGGACTTGGCGGGCACGACCACGTACACGTCGCGAACGCCCTGGAGATTGGCAGCCGGCTCGGCATAGAGCGTCGCGAAGCTGGGGTCTTTGGGCTGTTTCTCGACGCGGACGATCGTGCCGATTCGCACGCGTGCGGGCAGGTAGTAGTCGTCCTCGCGCAGGTACAGCTTGTCGCCGGGCAGGATGTTGTGCTGCTCGGGCACGTCTCGCATGACCAGCAGCCTGTCGCCGTCGCCGACGGCGCGAACGGGCACGGCGAAGTCGTTGTCCGGCGTGAGGGTCTGCTCCGACGCGCTGCCGCGCGTGACAATCGTCACCGTCCGCGGGTTCTCCGGGTCGATCTCCCGACGGATCAGCGCGTTGACGTCGAAATCACGATCGGTCACCAGCCGCACCCGGGCGCCGAACGCCCACGACCGCGTGACCTCGCCGACCAGCGCCTCGGTGGAGATCACCGCCAGATCCGTGCCCACCAGCGCCTTGGACCGGCTGGTCAGCGCTACCCGCCGCGTCAGAAGCTTCGAACCGTCCACCACGCCGCGAACGCTGCCGGCGTTGACCGCCCGGCTGCGTCCGTACGGCAGCGAATCCATGCCGACAAACCGCGCCGGAACGATCTCCCACTGGAACTCCTCCTCCGGAATCGGGCCGAACAGGCGGTTGCGGCTGGCGTAGAGGCTCAGCAGCAGGTTGTCTCGCTCCTCCTGGCGGTCGCGCTGCTCGACCAGCCGGCCGTACAGCAGGTGAACGGCGTCCCAGAGACGCTCGTTCTCCTCGCGAAGCTCCCGGGCATCGGCACCGGTGAGAGACTCCTCTCCCACGTCAGACGCAATCCGCTTGACGGACGTCGCGACGTACATGCCCGCATCGCCGAGCGGATCGAGCGCCACGCGGGTGGGCCCGCGCAACGTGGCCGAAACGTTCTCCCCCAGGAGCGTCAGGATAACCGCGAGCATCATCAGCCCGGTGAGGACTTTCGTTCGGGTTGGCTTCAGCATGCTGGGCATAGGTATCACTTCCGTCGGCGGGCACCGGCAGCGCGGCGCGGGAGTCCTTGCGTGTTATCGGCATCGCAGGGGCACACGGGCCAGCCCGTCCGGCCACGCGGCCTATCCGTTGGGGTCCCCGGGCCGGGAGTCGTTCGGACCGGTTCCGGGCTGGCCTTCGGGCAGTTCGCCAACCTTCAGCAGCACGCCGGGCGAAAGCCCCAGGCGTATGCCGACCTCCGGCGGAACCTCGAGGATCTTCCGCGTCCGGCCTTCGATGGTCAACTCGCCAACGGTGACCTCGTCGGGAGCAATCCCCCCGCCGCTCGCTCGTTCCAGCAGGGCGCGGGTGTCCTGGAGGCCTTCCAGGCGTCGTTCGAGGATGGTCGCCCGGGCCTGGAAGAAGCTCCGCCGGCTTCGTTCACGCACGAACAGCAGCCCCACAACCACGAGAATCAGAAGCAACAGCCCGCCGACAACAATCAGGAAGCGAACGTCGATCAACAACTCTTCCCTGGTCGCCTTCGCAGCGTCTTCGGTTTGCGTCGAATCGTCCATGATCGTTCCTTTCGGGCGGCATCCTTCCGCCAGAGTTGCACTGTCAGTGCGCTACTGGAAGAAGATTTCGGCTATCGCCCAGGGCTTGTCGCCCGGCTGGAGGACCTCCAGCCTGACGTACCGCGCGAGCACCGGCGTGATGATCGGCAGAATGGTCTTGCGGCGGGTACCGGAGCCGACGTAGCGGCGAGAGAACGTCTTGCCGTCCAGACTCGTCGACACCGCCAGGCGTCGGACGTAGCCATGCTGGTTCTCCAGCCCGTGCGAGACCACCACGGTATTGAACAGGCACGCCTTGCCCAGGTCGACGGTAACCGTCGCCTGCTGCTGGGGCATCATCGCCATCGCAACGCTGTCGGGGTTCTGGTCGATCGCCCGCTCGACGTAGGCCAGGTCGCCATCAATCTTCCATTCCGAGGGGCTGGAGACCCGCGAGCCGCCCGGACGCGGGGCGTTGTGGCTGAACTCGCCGTTGCAGCCTGCCACGAAGGCCAGCAGCATCGCAGGGATCCATACCGATTGCATTCTCGTCACGTCGTGTCTCCAAAAGTGTGCCAACATTATACAGAGTCGGACGTTGGGGGCGCCTGACTTTTGACGTTCCGCACGAATCCATCGGCCGCTATGATGTGGACATGGATTGGCTGGACGAACTCTTCGAAGGCTGGGAGACACAGCACTACGCGATCCTCGGCGTGCTCGGGGCGCTGTACCTGCTTTCGTGCGTCCGCATGGGCCTGGCCGCCCGCCGGTATGGCCGGAGCCCCCTGCTGTGGTCGCTGATCACGATCTTCTGCACGCCGATACCGGCTGCAATCGTCTACCACATGGACTCCGTCCGGGCATCGAAGGACTACCAGGGCGACGCAGGTCACCTGCCTCCCGGACGCGACGCCGTGCTCGCCTGCCCCCACTGCGAAGGCCCCTTGGGCCCGCAGGATCTCCGGGGCGCCGCCGGCGGGCCGATCGTCTGCCCCCACTGCAACGCCCCGATCGACAGGAGCTCGTTTTCATGAAGGCGATCATCCTCGCCGTGGGCGACGAACTCGTCTCCGGCCAGACCGTCGACTCCAACAGCGCTCACCTCTCCCGCAGGCTCGCGATGCGCGGCATCGGCGTGCTGCGACACGAAACCGTCGGCGACGAACTCACCCAGCTCGCAGCGGCCGTCTCCCGGGCGGCCGGCGACGCGGACGTCGTGCTGATCTCCGGCGGTCTGGGACCGACGGCCGACGACCTCACGCGCCATGCCATCGCCCGTGCGATGGACGAACAACTGGTGCTCGACGAAGACAGCCTCGCCGAGATCGAGGCGTTTTTCCGAAAGCGAGGCCGGCAGATGGTCGACGCCAATCGCGTGCAGGCGATGCGTCCCACGTCGGCGTCGATGATCCCCAACGAGCGGGGAACGGCCCCGGGGATCCTCGCGCGTATCGGACGGGCGACGGTCTTCGCCATGCCCGGCGTGCCCCACGAGATGCGACACATGTACGAAGCCGGCGTAGCCCCTCACCTCGGCGACGGGGCGGGGGTTGTGACCCACCACATCGTGCATTCCTTCGGCTCGGGTGAATCCGACATCGCCACGAAGATCGCCGACCTGATGGAACGGGGCAGAGAACCGGCCGTGGGCACGACCGTCGCTGCGGGGCTGGTGTCGATCCGCATCGTCTCCCGCGGCGACTCGCTCGACGAGGCCGACGGGAAATTCCGCAGCGTTCGCGATGAGATCCGCCGGCGGCTGGGTTCGCTGGTGATCGGCGAGGGCCAGGACACCATGGCCTCGGTGGTGGGGGATCTGCTCAGCCAGCGTCGAATGACACTTGCAACCGCGGAGAGCTGCACGGGCGGGCTGATCGGGGAGATGCTCACGCAGGTTCCGGGCGCCAGCGATTACTTCCTGGGCGGGATCATCTCCTACGCGAACCGCGTGAAGAGCTCGCAGCTGGGCGTGGATCCGGGAGTCATTGAAACGTCCGGAGCGGTCAGCGAGCAGGTGGCCGTCGCCATGGCAACGGGCGTTCGCGACAGGCTGTCTGCCGACTGGGCGGTCTCGGCGACGGGGATCGCAGGCCCGACCGGCGGCACGGACGAAAAGCCGGTGGGTACGGTCTGGATCGGCCTGGCCGGTCCTGAAGGAGCGCGGGCCCATCGCCACGTGTTCCCGGGCGACCGGGCATTCATCCGAAGGCGCACCGCGCTTGCGGCGCTGAATTCCCTGCGACTCCAGCTGTTGGATGCCTGACCGAAGGGGGAGGCCCGGACGAAACGACAGAAACGCCGAGCATCGGGGACAGAGCCGGGGACGGAAGACACGCTCGCAGCCCGTCATTGGGCTTTCAAACAGAGCCTAGGCGAACTCGTCCTCGTCGGACTCCATGGTATCTTTCCAGTCGTCGATGTGGTCGAGATACACGGCCGTTCCGCGTGCGACGCAGGTCAGCGGATCGTCGGCAAGGCGGACTTCCAGGCCGGTGGCGTTGGAGAGCACGGTGTCCATGCCCCGCAGCAGCGCCCCGCCGCCGGCGAGCACGATGCCGTTGTCGACCAGGTCGGCAGCCAGTTCGGGCTCTGCACGTTCCAGCGTGCGGACGACGCAGTCGATGATCGACCCGATGGGTTCCTTGAGCGCCTCGCGGATCTCTTCCGAGGAGATGACGGTCTTTCGCGGCAGGCCGGAGATCATGTCGCGCCCGCGGACCTCCATCGTCATTTCCTGTTCCATCTCGGCGGCCGAGCCGATTTCGAGCTTGATGCGTTCGGCCGTCTGCTCGCCGATCATGAGGTTGTAGGTTCGCTTCATGTGGGCGGCGATGGCTTCGTCCATGTCGTCGCCTGCCACGCGAATCGACTCGCAGACGGAGATGTCGGCGAGGGACATGATGGCGACCTCGGTGGTTCCGCCGCCGATGTCGACGATCATCGAGGCGGTGGGCTCGTTGATGGGCAGCCCGGCCCCGATCCCCGCAGCCATGGGTTCCTCGACGAGATAAACCCGGCGGGCCCCGGCGCGTTCAGCGGAGTTGAGCACGGCGCGTTTTTCGACGGCCGTGATGCCCGAGGGGATGGAGATGACCACGCGTGGCTTGATGAACCGCCTTCTTCGGTGGGCCTTCTTGATGAAATAGCCCAGCATTTCTTCGGTGATGTCGAAGTCGGCGATGACGCCGTCTTTCATGGGGCGGATGGCGGTGATGCTGCCCGGGGTTTTTCCGAGCATTTCCTTGGCGACCAGGCCGACGGCCGATCCGTCCCGAAGGCGGAGGACCTTGTTCGTGCCGCGTCGCACGGCCACCACGGAGGGCTCGTTGAGAACGATTCCCTGCCCCCGGATGGCCACCAGCGTATTGCAGGTGCCCAGGTCAATCCCCATGTCCAACGAAAACAGCCCCAAGATCGGGTCGAAGATCATGTGGAACCTTCCCTGTTCGGCCGCGACGCTACACCGAAATCATTCCTTGGTTTCTACCCGGTTCCCGCGAGGGGCACACGACATGAACGTCCGGGCCGCGGAGACCATCCACGTGTTCTCCAGGGCGTGTCCCGCACTTCCGTATGCGGAATTCACCCGTGGCATCGCGCCGTTGTGGCTGGCATGCCGGTTCGCCCGACCTTGCGGACGTCCGGCAGGCCTTACTTAGCTCCTGTCGGGTCAACGGGCTCGAAGAGTTCACCAAATTCCATGCCGTACCCGTTGGGCGCTTCACCGAGGAGGTTGATCGCGACGAACGCGATCCCCACCACCAGCGCCAGGATGCTCACCAGCAGCAGAACGGTATAGATGTTCGCCTGCGGCTTGACCTCGACGACTTGAGCGTTGTTTGGCGGAAGCTGACTCATGACTACTCCATCGTGGCGACTTTGTCGCCCTGCATCGGATCGAGTTGCTTGTCCAGGATCGTGCCCGCAGCCTTGTCGGCCTGGACCTCATCGATCCGCAGATACGCGACGAAATTCGGGCCACGGTAGACCATCATCTTCAGGCCCTTCTTGATGCCCTGGGCCGAGCCGATATTGATGCTCGCCAACCCGTTGCGGACCGCGGTGACGGTTCCGCTGATTTCGACGTCGGTCGTGACCTCGCCGTCGTCGCCTTCGTCACCGTCGACACTGCCACCGCCGGACGCCACAGCGACCTTCAGGTCGCGGATCTGGTCCTGGCACTCCTGCAGTTCGACTTTCAACTGGGCGATGGTCTGCTGACGCTGGCGATCCAGCTTCAGCAGGCGATCGCGTTCACCGGTGACCTGGGCGAGGGTGTCTTCCATCTCGCGAAGCCGAGCGGAGGTCTTGTCCAACTCCTCCAGCAAACCGTCGCGCTCGTTGGTAAGCTTCTCGCGGATGGTGATCTCACGGTCGAGGCTGATCTTCAGGTCGGAGGTGTCCTTGCTGAGGGCATCCAGCCGGGCCAGCAACTGGGCGTTGCGGCTTCGCTCGGAGGCGAGCTGGCGCTGCAGGTCGGCCTGGGTGCGGATCAGCTTGTCCCGACTGGCCGAGAGGGCCTGCTGGATATCGCTGAGCTGCACGGCGGCGTTCTTCGCAGCGATCTGGTACTGCCGGGAGGTCTGCTCGGCCGCCTGGCGGAAGTCCTGCTCCCTCTCGTAGGCATGACGCCAATTGACCGGCGCCGTCGCCTGGGCGATGAACAGGGGTACCGCGACCAGGATCACCACGGCCTGCACGACAATGAGAACCTTCGTTAGGATGC
Source organism: uncultured Planctomycetaceae bacterium (assembly GCA_964642855.1). Classification (GTDB taxonomy): domain Bacteria; phylum Planctomycetota; class Phycisphaerae; order SM23-33; family SM23-33; genus CAZXSK01. The sequence goes on from CAZXSK010000052.1 coordinate 14,062, forward strand.
TCAAGAGACTTCTCCTTCGATACGACAGTAAGGTGGCCAGGGGCCCGACGATGTCATCTCATTCTGTAATAGCGAATGAATGATTCGAATGCCTGCTGTACCGGGCTTTCACCAGACGCCCGCTTCCGCTGGCCGATTGTATTTTCGGGTATACCCAAGTCAAGCAAATTTCCATCGGCTTCCGTGCCGCCAGTACGCGGGTATCACTCTTTCCCGCCGGAGGTGTGCAGCTTTCGCTCCGGAAGGGGCGGCGTGTCGTCCTCCGGCTGGGGCTCGATCCGCTCCTGCGGCACCAGAGGCCGGACCTCTTCCTGCGCCGTCCGATAGGCCTCCAGCAGTTGCATCACGCTCACCGCAGCGGCTAGCCTCACCCGCGGGACCGCATTCTCCAGCATCGGGTGCAGGGTGTTGACGGCCGCTTCTCGTCCCATGGCCCCCAGGGCCCGGGCGGCGACCATCCGCAACTGGATGACGTCTTCGGAATGGTACCGGTGGTACCGACCGACGGTTCTTCGCATCATCTCGTTCGGGTCGTGGCAGCACTTGACTGCAAAGGCGTAGTTGCGGTCGCTGACCTCGCCCCGCCCGGCCAGCTCGCGCATCGCAGCCAGGCGAACCTGCGGGGGGTGCTTGGCGGTCGTCAGGCCCTCCAGTACCATCGGCACCCGCGGCGTGTCCAGGTTGCCCAGTGCCTCGATGGCTGCCATCCTGCCGTCCAGCGAGGGGGTCTTGGTCAGCGCTTCGAGATAACCCGCCGCCTGACGATCGCCAAGCAACGCAAGGGCCGTGAGAATATTCAGCCGCACAAGGGGTTTGTTCTGGTCGCTCAGGACGCTGCGAAGTGGGATGCGGGCAGCCGGCTCGCCGATCTTGCCCATCGCCCAGGCTGCGTTCGCCTGAATCTCGGGCTCTTCGGACACCAGCAGGTCGCCCAGCATGGTGGTGTATTCGTCGATACCCAGCCGGTGCAGCGCGTAGATCGTGGCGCAGATGACCCGCCAGTCGCGCTCGCCGACGCCGGGCTCTTCCTTCATCATCGTCCGCAGCTTGTCCTCGGCGGGCCCATACTGCAGATCGCCGACGCACATCGCAGCGGTGAACCGCACGACCGGCGAGGGGTCCTCCAGCGACTGGATCAACGCACCGCCGGCCTGGGCGCCCAGCGTCTCGCACATGCCCTCCAGGGCATTGGCCCGCACGATCGGGCTGTCGGACTCGAACGAACGCATCAACACCACGCGGGCATCAGTCAGCGCGTCCGACGGTCGCACCTGCAGCGTCTCAACTCTCGGCTGACAGCCGGTGGCCAGGACCGCCCATCCGCCCAGCAACACCAGCCCAGCCCAGCGAAGACGATGACTATTCACGCATTCACCTCGCTCCTTCGAAATCTTCCCGGCCGGATCACCAGCAGCGCGATCAGCACCACGCAGCCGGCCGATACGGCCAGGGCGAACCAGTCGCCGGCGACACTATACAGGGTTCGGCGGTCGTCCACAAGAACTTGAGCGGCCGCTACATCGCCGGATTTCTCAGCAAACCATTCGCTGTCTTCCGCCAGCAGCATGCGGCCGGAAACCATGGTGATCTGCCCGTCGCGGCGGACGGTCGCCAGCACGCGCCCGCACGAGTCGATCGAAGCCGAAACGCCCGTGTTCACCGCCCGGACCACCGGCACGCGCGTCTCGATCGCCCGGAAGCAATACTGCGTCAGGTGCTGGGCATGCTCGAAGCTCCCCCGCCACCGGCCGTCCACCTTCCGTACGAACCACCCGTCGTTGGACAGGTTCACGAGCACATCGGCCTGCTTGTCGGGCCCGTCCATGACCAGCTCGCGGCAGACACGTGCAAATGTTCCCTCGTAGCAGATGGGCACCACCAGCCGGAATGTACCCTCCTCGGCCGCCAGAGGGAACCGCGTGGGCTCCAGGCCGGGTTCGAGCTGCTCCATGACCTCCGGCACGAACCACCGCAGCGCCCGGTGTGCGCCCAGCCAGCTCCGCTTGAAGGGCACGTACTCGCTGAATGGAACGAGGTTCATCTTGGAGTACTCCTCGGCCGGAATCGCCTCGCGGTCGAAGAGCATCGCGCTGTTGCTCGACAGCCAGATGTCGCCGTCGTCAATCGGCGTGGGGTTGATGTGCATCGACGTGCCCCCCGCCAGGACCGGCGTGTCCGCCTGGCGGGAGAGTTCCGCCACGCCCTCCACCCGGTGCCCGACGTTGGCGACGTGGAACGACAGCAGCTTGCGATACGCCCGCAGCAGCCGCTCATCGGGGTCGGTGACCTCGGGCGGAATCAGCGCGTCGGCACGCTTGCGATCGCCTGGGCTGTAATACCGCTCAGCCATGGGGCGAAGCTCACGAAGCGACAGCTCGTTGGGGTCCAGCGTCAGGAACTCGCGGTTCATGCCCCGTGTCAGCACGCTCTCCGGCCAGACGATCAGGTCGATGTCCACCCCGCGGTTCTGCAATCTGCGCAGCGCCACCCTCGACGAGGCCAGATGGGCTGCGTAGATCTCGTCGGGCGAGGCGGTCCGCTCGGCCAGGGAAATCGGAAACGCCTCCTGGATGACCAGCATGCTCGGGCCCGGACGGGTGTGCTCGGGGTACTGCGACACCCGCCAGCCGCCATAGGCCAGCAGGCCCGCCAGGCTCGCAAGGCAGACCCCGCCGCCGACGAAAACCCGCCGGTCGCGACGGATCGCATCGCCCCGGCCACGCATCCAGGCAAGCACGCCGTCGGCGACCAGCCCGTTGACCATGGCCACGAAAAACGACACGCCATAGACGCCCGTGGCGTCGACGATCTGGATCAGCACGGTGCGGCGGTACTGCGTGTGGGCCAGGAAAAACCAGGGGAACCCGCTGATCACGTGGGCACGCAGGAACTCCAGCGTCACCCACGCCACCGGCAGGACAACCCAGCCGGGCCAGCCCCGGCGGATCGCCGAGCGCACAATCGCGGCTGCGGGGAGGAAGTACAGCGACAGGAACAGGACCGTGGCGATGTACCCCACGCCCCAGGGCGTCACCCATGTCAGCCAGTACAGGCTCAGCGCCCAGAACGCCAACCCGCCCAGCCAGGCCCAGAGCATCGTCACCGCCCTGCCCTTGCAGAGCGTCAGCGAAACCACAAACGGCACCAGGCCGACGTACGCGAGATACCACTGGTCGAGGGGAGCAAACGCCAGCGTCAACAGCCCCACCGTAGCCAACACGCCCAGCGGCGGAATCCAGCGACGCCGGAATTCGCCAACCCCGCAGGCGGGCGCAGCGTCCGAGGCATTGTGCTTGTCGGTGCCCTGCCCGTGGTCCCGTTCGTCGCTGGATTTCCGTCTCAACGGCCTTGCTCCTTCCGCTCCCGGCGCCCGGGCTTTCCGCCGGGCGTCAGCGAGCGCTTCCGTCCTGCGTATACCTTCGGCCAGCCGGCGCCCCGGACAACAGCCTTTGCACCGGCCGGGGCGATCTTCTATCATATCACCATGCCTACTACGAGACCCGACTCCCCGCGTTCGCGCCAGGGAATGCTCAACATCATCCTGTTTGTCGTGCTGGTCGCCAGTGTCGGCGTGGCGTGGACGCTGACGCTCACGTCCGGCCGCGATGCCCACAAGGGCCTGGCCGTCATGGACGATCTCCGGAAACAGGGCGCCGACGCCGTCTGGAACGGCGGAACCGCCCGGTGGTTCATCATCCGCCAACAGGGCAAGCCCATCGGCTGGAAGCTGACCGCGCGGGTCGCCCGGGCCAACGGAGCCTGGGGAACGCTCGATACCCGCGTCGCCGTCGAGAACGGCCAGGTCCGCGGATACTGGTCGTACTCCGAGCTGGCCAACGACCTCTCCCGCTCCACCTACCGCGCCGGGCGGCTGGACATCCGCAACGGCGGGTTGACCGCCATTCCGCTCGACGATACGGTCATCACGTTCGCAGATGGCTGCGTGCAGGCCGTGCAGACGATTTCCCGCATGAAGCAGAAGGTCAAATCCAGCGACTGCCCCGAGGGCAACTACATCCCCGAAGGAGCCCTGCCGCTTGTCCGCGTGATGGTCGCCCGCAAACAGACCTCGGGCCGGTTCAAGCTGGTCTCCGACTACATGCCCCCCAACGGCAGCAGGACGCGATTCGCCATCATCGAAATCGCCTACGAAGGCGCCGGTGGCGACCGCTTCCCCGGCACCGCCAAGGTCCGGTCGCAGATGGTCTCGCCCGCCGTGGCCTCCGAGAGAGTCTCCTTTCTCGACGACCAGGGCAACCTCGCGGGCGCAGTCGATGGCCAGTTGGAAATCCTCGCAGCCACGCGCCAGGAAGTGATGCAACTGGAAATCCTGCCCAATCCCGCCGTGGTGCTGCCCGCGGTGATCCGCAGGAGCGGGTTCCCCATCCCCCGGCTGCAGTTGGACTCGCCCGACGCCAACAGCCCGGCCGACCCCAACGCCACGGGCAACCAATAGTCGCCGCGAGCAGTTCGCACTGGCAGGACCCCACCGACGTCAATCCGCCGGCTGGAGGTTCTCCTGGTGCAGCTGGCGGGCCTTTTCGATGAGTTCCTCGTCGCCGGGCGTCTGCTGCTCGGACATCGTCACGTGCACGTAGCGATGGTCGCGATACGTCCATGGCACGATCGCGCTGAGCAGATCCAACGGCGGAATCTCGTAGACCGGCGGCGTGAGGTTCGCGTGGGTCTTGACGGTCTCGTAGCCGTCGCGACGGAGGATGATCTCGTAGTCCCCGTAATAGGTGAAGGGCACGGTCACCGGCGTCCTGCCGACCTCGACGTCGGAGATACGAACGATGGCCCCTGCCGGCTCGGACGTGATGTTCAGCTTGCGTTCCACGCATCCGCCGGCCAGCAACGCCACCAGCACGACACCCACCATCCCTAGCGATTTGCCGTTCATGACGCGTCTTTTACTTGCCTCCGGGCTTCATGACAAGGGCATTTTTCGCCGATGGACAACTCGGGGCCACTCCACGCGGGGCGGCTGATCGTCTTCCACTCCTGCGAGAACCTACAATACACATATGACTGCCAGCGCCAACCAGACCAAACGTGGACACGAAGAACCGCTCTGCTGCCAGTTCAGCATCTTCCTGGCCAACCGCGTCGGCCAGCTCCAGGAGCTCCTGGAGGAATTCGCCCAGCAGAAGGTCGACGTCCTGGGGATGTCCGTGGTGGACTCCACCGACTGGGCCGTCGTGCGGACCGTCTTCTCCGACCCCAACAAGGCCCGCGCGATCCTCGAGCGCCGGGAGTTTCCCTTCACCGTCAGCCACGTCCTGCTGGTGGTCATGCCCTCGTCCGAAACGCTCCGCGACGTCTGCGACATCCTCCTGCGGGCGGAGCTGAATATCCACTTCGCCTATCCGCTGGTCTATCGCGTCGAGAACCAGCCGATCATGGTGCTTCACGTCGACGATCACATCCTGGCCGCCCATGCCCTCACCCGAAGAGGTTATGAGCTCGTCGGCGAGGAAGACCTCGCCGACCCGACCTGACAAGCCCGGCGAGCCCCCCCGACCAACCAACCAGGACAACCCGTCCGACCAACCAACCAGCCCGTCCGCTCCAAACCCATCTCCTCCAGGCCGCCGATACCACGGCCCCGATACCCGTGCAGGATCGCAGAATACTCCGGGCCAGCGCGACCCACCGACTTGCGGTGGTCCACTTGCACGATTCCGGAATCCGCGCAGACGCCCTCGCATGGTTCTGCGAGCGTACGGGAACATTCGAACCCCAACCCGGGCGCCCAGTCCGCAACGTTCCGCCTCCAGGACGGCCGCGCCGTCCCCCAGACCCAAGCCCCCCGATTCCATCGGGGGGACGTCCATCCCCCTTCGCGCCATCGGCGCCATCCGCGGCCATCTTCCTGCAGCATCTGCTTTTGGGCAGCAACGGACAACACCAGCCCCTTGCAGGACATTCGCCCCGCCGGTAGCATCTCGCCCATGAGCAAGACCTACGACATCGCCGTGCTGGGTTCGACTCCTGCTGCCTTCGCAGCCTCCTATCACCTCGCCAAAGAGGGGCTGGACGTCGCGAACGTCGTCGCCCCGTCGCGTGCGGTGGAGTCGCCCCTGCTGGAGTGGATTCCGCGCGATCTCCTGAAGCTTTCGGAGCTCCCCGGGGACCTGGGGAAGAAGGCCAGGGCAGTAGCATTCAAGAAGGCTCGGTTCCACAGCATGGCACTGGACAAGGAAGTCGACTACCGCTCCCGGACGGTCGTCGGCCATTTCGTGCGGTCCGGGGATCTCGCGTCGGCGCTGAAATCGGCAGCCGGCAAGGCGGGCGCCAAGATGCGGTCCAGCAAGACCACGCCGACCGTTTCGCTGCAGGAAGACGGCGTGGAGGTCATCGGCTCGTCTCGCGTGGCTGCGAGAATGCTGCTGATCGCTCACGACCGCCCGAGCGACGTCGTCAGTGAGCTGTCGCTCCCGGTGCGCACCGTTCCGCGTTCCGAACTGGTCGTCTCCGGGCTGGACGTGCCCATCTCGGGCAAAACGCCCAAAGACCTCAGCGAGATTCTCCACGTGGTGGAACTGCCCGAGCGAACGGAGATGGGAATGTACTTCGCCCACCGCGACGTGCTGCACATGCGGGTGGTGTCTTCCTCTGCTGCAGCGGGCAACCGCGCCGAGGAACTCTCCTCCATGGTCGCCCACCTTCAGCAGAAAGAACTGGTGCCGGATACGCTCCAACTGCACCGGGCGACGGGAGCGACGTGGCATCCCCCGGCCGGGGTGGCCCTCGAACTGGAGGCCCATGTAGCTAAGCGCTGCCTGCTGGTGGGAACGGCCGGCGGATTCGTGGAGACCATCACCGGCCACACGCTCCTGCCCTGCGTGCGTTCGGCGCTGCTGGGCGCCGAAGTGGCGATCAAGGCGCTGAAATCGGAGGACACCCAGGAGGTGCTGATGTCCTTCAAGACGCACTGGCGGAAGACGCTGGCCGATTATCTCCGCCCCCCGAACACGTCGCTGCACATGTTGCTGCCGCTGCTGTTCGCCAACGAGAGAATCGTGGCCAAGTTCACCCGGGCCCTGTTGTACGGAGAGAATATCTGACACAACTGGAGGCACCGCGCAATGTCTGCAGAGGGGTTGGGGAATCACCGAAATCGCTGGAAGTTCCATGCGCTGCTGCTTGTGGTCTCGCTGGCAGCGCTGCTGGGCGTCCGCGTCGTGGCGGCGAGGCGCAGCGAGATCATCGCCCGCGACGGCGCGATCTATCTGACCTATGCCCGTCGCCTGGCCGATACGCCTGCAGAGAAGCTCGTCACCCAGTACGACTATCCGCCCGGATACCCGCTGAAGGTCCTGCATGCTGCCCGCGCGGTGGGCGCGACCTGGCCGGACGGATGGATTGCCGCCGCGCGGGGCGTATCGATCCTCCATTCCATGATCGCCCTGCTGTGCGTGTACCTCCTGGGGAGCCTCATCTTCGATCGCACGGCCGGACTGACCGCGATGCTGCTGGTGGGCCTGCACGGTGAGTTCGTCGAGAAGAGCGTGGAGGTCGCGTCCGACGTTTCGGCCGCCGGACTTGCGATGCTGTCGGTGGTGCTGGCCATATGGGCCCGGCAGATGTTGTCGGGCCAGGTTCGCCGCGCCAGAGGCCTGGCCGGGGCGCTGAGCCCGTTGCTCGCTTTCGGTGCCGGCCTCAACGCAGGAATGGCCTATCTCGTCCGCCCGGAGGGATTGATCGGCGCGATGCTCGGATTGGTGCTGGTGGCGGGAATCTGGGGCCTTCCACGTCGCTGGCGTCTGCTGCAGGCGGTGTGCGTGGTCGCCCTGATCGCCGGAACGCTGTCGGCCGCCCTTCCCTACGCCCAGGCTATCGGCGGGCTGACCAGCAAGAAGGAGGCGACGGACTTTGTCTCGGCCGGTGCCGCCTTGCCGCTGGCGCAAGTGGGTTCGGTCAGCGACCTGTGGCGCGGCATCCGCCGCACGCTGGACCGCCTGCGTTCGATCGGCGGCGATGCGACCGCGGTGTTCGTGCTGCTCGCAGCGGCTACGTGGGTGGGCATGTACCTGCTTCGCCTTCGCCTGCCGGAGGCGGTCAGGCAGGCTGCGAGGCCTCGGCGACCGGTCGGCTGGCTGTTGATGCTCGGGGGCCTGGCGATTCTGGGCCCGCTCGTGGTGTCGTTGGAGATGCAGCGTGGCCGCCCCGACGAGGCGTACATCTCCAGCCGGCATCTGATGATCCCGGCGCTGCTGCTGGCTCCGGCGGCCGGGGCGGGCGCGGCCGTCATGGCCCGATGGACACTCCAACTGGCGGGCAGGCTGGGCTGGCCCCGCAAGCCCGCACTGGCCCGCGCGGGCTGGGCCTTGGCCGCAGTGATCGCTGCCGGCGTGACCGCGTTCCCCGTCTCTCACGAGGGCAAGGGCGTGTACCGCAGGGCGGGCGAGGAACTGGCCGGCAGGCTGCGTCCGCGGGAGGTCGTGCTTGCACCATACGCCTGGGTGCCTTTCTACGCGGGCAGTCCGCCGGAGCGTTTTGCCAACACCGGGCCGGACTACTACGGCACGGGCCCGAGCCAGCTCACGCCCGAGAGCATCGCCCAGCGATTCCGCCTGGCGATGGTGCCCAGCGGGGTGGTCGTGTTCAGCGACGACGTCGCATCCCGCGCCGAGGGCAGGTCGGCTTCGGAGGTCGTCTCCGATTTCGCCTCCGACCCGCGGTGTGAAGCCATTCTCGTGTATCCCCCGAAGGGCCAGCCGGCCGGGGTCAGGCTGTGGGCATTCCGTGTGAACATTCTGCCCGCAGAGGACGCTGGCGACGGCCCACAGGGTTGAGCCCGCGGCGAGCTGGCGGATATACTTCGCGTGCCGGGTGTGGGCGGGTGCCGAGTGGTCGTGCACCTCGCAGAACTGGCTGTTGGAAGGAGACGTCCGATCGTCCCCATCGAGATCTTCAAGTTGTCCGGCAGCGGCAACGATTTCCTCTGCATCGACAACCGCGACGGCAGATACGACGACATCGTCGGCGACCCGGAGCGGGTCGCGCATTTCGCGCGCACGCTTTGCAAGCGTGGCATCAGCGTGGGCGCCGACGGCGTGATCTTCGCCCTCGCCAGTGAGATTCCCGAAGAGGCAGACGTCGGCGCGAGGTTCCTCGAAGCCGACGGATCGGAGGCTGAGCTCTGCGGGAACGGCACGGCCTGCTTCACGCATTGGGTTCTCGGCACGCGCTGCGCCGAAGGCCCGGAGATCCGCATTCTCACGCCGGCGGGCATCGTCCGAGGCCGCAATAGCGACGGCATGTACGTCCGCGTGTGCATCCCCCTGCCCGATGAAATCTCCCCGGACATCGAACTGACCGTTGACGGCATGCCCATGCGGTGCGACTTCGCCATCACCGGCGTGCCCCACGTCATCAAGTACGTCGACGACATCGACGCGGTGGACGTGTACTCCCTCGGCCGGCGGATCCGCCACCACAGGCGGTTCCGGCCTCGCGGGGCGAACGCGAATTTCGTGCAGGTCCTCGGCACGGGGCGCATCGCACTGCGGACGTTTGAGTTCGGCGTGGAGAACGAGACGCTCGCCTGCGGTACGGGCAGCGCGTCGGCTGCGATCCTCGCTGCGCTGCGGCACGACTGGCCGGAGGAATACTTCCGCGGCGAGAAGCCCGTGGAGGTGCTCGCCCGCAGCGGCGACACGCTGCGGATCTACTTCGAGCGCGACGATCACGGGCGGTTTGTCGACCTCTGCCTGGAGTCGATCGTTCGCTTCGTGTATACCGGCACGGTGCACCCGGAACTCGCCGAGCTCGCGCTCAATGGAACTGTCACGGACTGACCCGACCGCGTGATCTACAGTATCGATCAAAATTCCCACCCCCTCTGGGACACACCCGCCAAGCTGCTCGCCCTGGCCGAAGCAGGCCGGCCCGCCACGCACTTCGTCGAGGACATCGACGTGGCCTTTACCGCCCTGGGCACCCACCCGGGCGACGAACTGGCCGTCGAACGCGAACGCTTTCACGCATCCGGCGGGCAGGACTGGGGCGCGGCGCTCTTCTACTCGGAATTCCTCGGCCGGCTGCCGCTGGAGCTCCGCGATCTCGAGCCGGTCATCGGCATGAAGGTCAGCGCCCTGGCCCGCCAGACCGGGCGCGACCTCGACGAGCTGTACGAGGAGTTCTCGCCCGGTGACAACTTCCAGCTCATCGGCCCGAGCTACGTCGGCGACCGCAAGCACCATCGCGTCATCGGCGACCTGAGTGTCTCGGAAACAGCTGATCATCTGCGACTCCTGATGGACCTCGCCCAGCGCGACCTGCGCGGCAGTTTTCCCGGCCGCAAAGCACGCACCCGCATCGGCCGGTGGCTCGCCCCGCAGCGGCGCCTGCTGGACGACCTGCTCGATGAATTCTCCGCCGGGCGCCTGGTCGATCTGTACGCAGCATGGATGCGTGAGACGCTCGGCCCCGATGCCGGGCTCGACCTGACCTCGTCGCTGTTTCACATCGAGGGCGACCGCTCGCCGGACGGTTTCGCGCTGCTGCAGGCGTTCCTGACCGACTACGACCGCCTCGCCGGCCTGTACAACCAGGCGCTGGCAGAAACCGCCTCGGCCCTGCGCCCCCTGAAGACCGACGCCGGTGAGCTGCCCTTTTTCGCCACGCTCGAACACGACGGGCATCTTGTCCGCTCCGCAATGCGCCTGCTGGGCCCGAAGCTGAAGATCGCGGATCTCGAATTCGACCGCACGTCCAGCGGTGACTTCGACCCGAAAGCCCTCGCCGAGGCCGGCGTTCGCTGCATCGCCGGAAAGGCTGTCGTGCTGGTGATCCAGGTCCGCACGGGCCCCCGCGCCGGGCCTCTCGCCCTGCCTTACCAGGGCTCGCTGTACGTCCCGGCCGCCCATCGCTTCGCCGAGCTGCTCGCCGAGAACGACCTGCTGCCCTCGCCGCTGGCGCCGGTGCTTCGCGTTCGATTGCACCTGCTGGACCGTATGGCTGAGGTCGATACCACCGTCCGCCTGCCCGACTACCTCGCCGAGGCGACCGGCAGCGAAGAAATGCCCGCCAGTCGGCTCGCGGAGATCCATCCCGACCTGATGGCCGAAGCGGCCGGGCGACTTGACCGGCTCGCCGACGACGAGTTCCGAACCCACTGGCAGCGGGAAACGTTCCCCCAACTCGCCCGCCGCATCGACGGCCTCGACGCCCGCCGTCGCGAACTCGGACGCTCCGATCCCAAAGGCCAGGAAATCCGCGACCTGTCGCACGAGGTCCGCCGCCTGGAGCACGAGTTGCTCGATCGCACGTTCCGCCACATCGTTCGCGACTATCACGTCGCCCACATGGACTACTGGGACTCGCGCGGCGCGATCTGGCCGTGGTGCGTCGCCCTGGGCGGCTCGTCGTTCTACCGCCGCGTGCTCGCCTCGGCAGAGATCTACGAGGAATCCGCAGCCCACGCCAGCGACCGGAGACCGGCCCGTGAATGACCCGCTCCGCGAAATCCACAGCCACTACGAACCGCGCATCTCGCCGGAGCGTGACAACTTCGACGTCCTCGACTGGGCGTCGGCCGGCTCGCAGGTCCGCCGGTTCCAGGTGCTGGTCGATCACGTCCCGCTCGCCGGGCGAACGCTGCTGGATGTCGGGTGCGGCCTGGGCGACCTGTGGGCCTATCTCCAGCGTCGCGACGTCGCCACGCGATACATCGGCGTTGATATCGTCGCCAAGATGGTCGACGAAGCCCGCCGCCGACACCCCGCCGGCGATTTCCGGAACCTCAACGTCTTCGATGGACACTCCCCGCCGATCCGCTCCGACGTGGTCTTTGCCTCGGGCATGTTCAACCTCAACCTCGGCAACAACTACGACTTCCTCGCCCGCGCGGTCTCGCGATTCTATGAAATCGCCCGCCAGCGATTCGTCGTCAACCTCCTGCACCATCGCACACCCGACCAGCCCGGCCGGTACTTCTACTACGACCCCGACCGCGTCATCCACATGCTCCTGCCCCTGCCGGTCGACGTGGAAATCCTCGACGACTACCTGCCCAACGACTTCACGCTCATCGCGTCGCGCCGCGATCTCGACGACCCCGCCAATGGCTGATCTCGCCGATTCCGGGCTCTGCGAAGACCGAGATCGGCACAAGCCATGAAGATTCCATGGGTTGTGTACATATTCGACCGGCGCGATCTGTTCAGGATCGGCACTGACTGGCAACGGCCGGCAGCGGCCGTACTCAGCCGGCAGGAATCGGCCAGCGCCGGCAAGAACGGTGCAGTTTCGTTCAGTCCCGTACAGGGCCGTTTCGCGGGGTCCCTCAACGCCCGAACCGCGCGGAATCTCGCGGGACGCCCGGCAACACCCCCCCGCCCACGAAGTGGGCGGGCTTTGGATTGGCGCGGGATCGGGGATCGCACCGT
>CAZXSK010000052.1:26559-32355 GCA_964642855.1 uncultured Planctomycetaceae bacterium
GCGGGTGTGCAGACGGGTTCTCGACCGGGTCTCTGCTTCGCTTGGGGAATGTGTTGGTCCATCGCTTTCATGGCTGCCATGTCGACGTGTAGCCCACCTGCACCGATCCGGACGCACCGTGGGCGCCCTCACCCTTGTCCCGGCGGTACGGCCTGCGCGCGCAGACGGCTCCGATAAGGCCGCGGCGGCAGCGCCAACTACAGGACCAGCCAAAGCATGAGAAAAATCCCGACCTTCTCGCTGCCCCCGAGAACACCGGAACACGCGGCGCGCGCAGACGGCTCCGGTCGACAAAGCAGCCCGGGGTATCACACCGCCCGGCTTTGGTGTTCACGAAATACCCAGCCTGACGAACCATTTTCAGGTTGCGAAACCGGCGTTGCGCAATACAATCTATATCGTCAACGCTCATTGACACACGCTCAAGTCCAGAACATGCAGGAGGAGAAACCATGCAGAGATTCGCTCTACTGATGCTCGTTGCAGCCTTGGCATTGGTGTCAACTGCCGGTGCCGAGGTCGTCGTCAGCATCAACTTCCACACCCCCACCGAGAACCACACGCTGCTGCCCGGTGAGTCCACCGGGGCCGTCGACGCAGCCAACTGGAACAACGTGCTGGTCGAGAAGAGTACCGACCCGAACAACGACGTCTTCGTGACCTATCCCGGAACTCTGGTCGACGGCGGGGGCAACCCCACCGGGCTTGGCCTCAACTGGCGGGCCGGGCAGAAGGTCGAGAGTACCGTCAGCAATCCCGATCCCGCAAACGGCGTGGGATACCGGATGATGGGCAGCACGTTCTTCGGCGACAAGACCGGTGGTGACGGCGGCAAGAATGAGTACATCGAGCTGACCGGCCTGGCGGAAATGTACGACGCCACGAACACGTACGACGTGTATATCTACTTCGGCGGCGGAAGAGGCTATGGCGACTACGACCTGACGATCGACGGCTCGGATGCAGGAACCACCAATCGCCTGGGCTACCTGACCTACGACGGGGCCTACGTCGAGGATATCCAGGGCGACACGTCGGTCGAGGGCAACTACCTCGTGATCCCCGGCCTGCAGGCCGACACGGTTCGAGCGGTAATTCACCAGCGAAGCGGTGCGGAGTCGGGCATCTCGGGCGTGCAGGTGGTCTCGACGATCCCCGAACCGGCAACGCTGGCGGTGCTGTCGGTCGGCGGGCTGATCGCCCTCAAGCGTCGGCGCCGGTAAGCCGTTCTCCCTGCAGACAGTTCACACCGCCCGGGCCCCTGCCCGGGCGGTGTTCTTATGCGCCGACTCCCACCTGCATGCCCTGACCGATCCCAGCGATCGGTTGAGCGAACCTGCGGCCGGGCTTCCCGGCCCGGGCGGGCAGGCTTGTCGCGCTCTTTGCAGCGACGTAGGATGGATCCCATGATGACCAACCACAACAGGTACCCCGCAGCCGCAGGCCGGTGGATCGTTCCGGCAGCGATCTGCTGCGCCGTGTGCTGCGTGTTGGCGTGCTTGCCAAACCGGGCGTCGGGGCAGGACACGCAACGACAGGCCGACGCCAACGACGCGGTTTCGCGAGACCGGCAGGTCCGACGCGACATCGCCGCCCTCCAGAAACAGATCGCCGCTGCGGGAGGCTGGCGGCAGGCTTCCGACCGTCTGAAACGCTGGCGGGCGGGCGTCGCACGGCGCCTGGACAACAGGCCGACCCCGGCGCGGGGAAAGTCGTTCATCGCCCGGGACGCCCCCCTGGCCGGAACCGCAGGCCGGCTGATCTCCGCCCGGCGGACCGAACAGCTCCTCCACGACGCCAACGTGCCCTCCACCGACCGTCTTGGCCTGCAGCGTTACGAGCAGTTCCGCAAGACCACCCTCGCCCTGCACCGGCTGCTGGCGTCGCGGGGGATCGACCTGATCGTGGTGCCCGTGCCCGACAAGGGCGACATCTACCCCGGCGACCTGGCGGAGCTTCCCGATGCCAACGCCACCGTGCAACTGCAGTCCAAGCGAACGTACCTGCAACTGATGCGCGCAGGCGTGGAAGTGGTCGACATGGAACCCGCGCTGCGCAAGGCAGCCGCTGCGGAGAAGAAGAACGACCCGGTCTACATGCTTCGCGACACCCACTGGGCGCCCCGGGGAATGCGGATCGCCGCAAAGGAACTCGCCCGGAGGCTGAAGCGTTACGAGGCGGTCGCCCACGCCGGCCTGCAGAAGGACCGCTTCGAACTCAAGCCCGCCACGCTCGACCGCGTGGGGGACCTGGCGAAGAACTGGACGGCTGCCGGGAAGAAAGCCTTCCCGCCGGAGCGCTACCGGCTGCCGGGCGTATGCCGCGCGGGCAGCGGCAAGGCGGCGTGGACGGATCGCGATTCGCCCGTGCTGGTGCTGGGCGACAGCTACGCGGTGTTCCCCTACGACGGACGGCTGAGTTTCTGGGCCTGGCTGTCCCGCGAGACGAACCTGCCCGTAGCCGCAGAGAACAAAGCCGGCGGGGCGTCCTGGCAGGCGAAGAACATTTCGCGCACCGGGGCGCTGAAGAAACGCCGGCGGGTGGTGATCTGGCTGCTGACCAACTGCTCGCTGTACGAGCAGGAATTCAAGCCCCCGCGGGAGGCATCGGGCGTGGCTGCCGACAGGAAGGGCTTCACGGCCGAGATCGTGCTGGCTGCCTCGCCGCCGAAGGTCGATCCCGAAACGCTGGACTACCCCGATGCGCTGGTGACGCTGCCGGCGAGGGTCTCCCGCGTGGTGCAAGGCCGCTACGACAGCGACGAGGTGCTGGTGGTCTTCCCGCTGATCGAGGCACGCAAGATCACATCCGCCGGCTCGCTGAAGAAAGGAAGCCGCCTTCGGGCGAAGCTCCAGCCGGACGTGCCCGACGACCGCGCAACATGGATGATGCTCGACGACACCGACCGTTTCGACCTGCCCGCACTGTATGCAACGGACTTCGGGCCGGTGAAGGATAAGCCGTAAGCGAAGGCGTCCCGAGTTTGTCGAGCAGTCGCCCCGAATTACCGGTAACGGGCAAGCGTACGAAGCCGTGAACCCCCTCTCCGGGCGGACCGCGCACAAAGCCGGCCCGGGCGAGGGAATCCTCACCCCGGCCGGATGATTGCACGCATCTCATCCCCGATCGGCCGTGACGCGACCGACGGGAAACCGGGCGTGGTTTTACTCGTCGCCTGCCAGCGGCTGCTCGCCCTTCTCGGCGATTTCGGGCTTCTCGCCGGACTTCTGGGTCAGCAGCGAGACGACCACCAGCGTGATGAAACTCAACGGGATGGAGATGATCCCCGGGTTGTCGATCGGGATCGGGGCGAGGTCCATCGCCTGGGCCCGCGCCACGCCGTGATACTTGGCGAACATCGACGGCGAGATCAGGATCAGCCCCACCGCGGAAATCGCGCCCACCGCGACCGACGCGATGATGCCCTTGGCCGTGGTCTTCTTCCAGAACAGCAGCATCACGATGGCGGGCAGGTTGGCGGAGGCTGCCACCGCGAACGCCCAGCCGACCAGGAACGCCACGTTCATTCCCTCGAAAACGATGCCCAGGATGATCGCGATCAGGCCGATCGTCAGGGCAGCGAGCTTGCCGGCGTAGACCTTCTGCTTCTCGTTCATCTTCAGGCTGAAGAACCGGTCCATCAGGTCGTGGGCGACCGCGCCGGAGGATGCCACGATCAGCCCGCTGACGGTGCCCAGCACGGTGGCGAAGGCGATCGCGGAGATGATCGCGAACAGCAGCGTGCTGAACGACCGCGCCAGCAGCGGGGCCGACATGTTGTTGCTCGTGGGGTTGACCGCCTCGTTGACCAGCGCGCCGAGGCCCATGTACATCGTCAGGATGTAGAAGAACCCGATCGCCGCGATGGCGACGATGGTGCTCTTGCGGGCGCAGGCGGGGCTGGGCACGGTGTAGTAGCGGATGAGGATGTGCGGCAGCGCCGCGGTTCCGAAAAACAGCGCCAGCATGAGCGAGGCGAAGTCCAGCTTCTCCAGGGGCGTGCCCTCGACCTTGAACTTCTGACCGGGCCTCATGACCTTCGTGCCCGGCGTGGGCTTGGGATAGTAGACCGCGACCTTGTTCTGGCCGTCGGTGAATTTGGCTTCCTTGGGCAGGTCGAAGACGGTCTTCTCGTCGCCGAGGGTGGCCAGGAACCCGAAGGGCCCCTTGCCGCCGGTGTCTTTGCCGCCGGTCGCTGCGGCGGTGGCTTCGTTGGCGTCGGACTTGCCGGCGATCGACTGCAGGCCGCCCACCTGGCGGAGCACGTTCTCATCCTGGTTCTTCTTGGTCACGGGCAGGCCGTTGACCCACTTGCCCTTGTCCGCCTTCTCGGTAGCCGACTGGATCTCCCGGAGCGTCACGCCGTTGGCGTCCTTCCTGACCAGCCACCAGTTGGCGATCTTCGCCGAGAGCTCCTGGCCGTTCTTGACCAGCCAGAGGTCCTCGACGACCATCTCGGACTTCTCCTGCTCTTCAGCCTTGGCGAGCATCTCCAAGACGTTCTCATGGGCGCCCAGGTGTACGTTGCGACCCTTGATCTGCGCGTACCATCCGGCGTCGTCTTTCATCAGCGGAACCGTCTCCGCCAGTTTGACGAACGTCATCTCCACGTCGCCCGTGCGATGCAGTTCCACCTCGTGCTTGCCCAGGTAGGACAGGTTCGGGTCGGCCGGAAGGTACCGGCCATCCTGCTGGCGGGCAGCGATCGTACGGTAGTCATAGTGGGGCACGTTGCCGCCCTGGTCGGGCGTGGTCGACAGGCCGCGCATCAGCACGACGACCACCAGCACCGTCGAGAAGACGATCAGCAGCCCGCCCTTGAGGAACTGCACGTACGTCGTCGAGGCCATGCCCGCCGTGGCGACGATGAAAATCACGATCGCTCCGACCATGATCACGCCCCAGTGGTGCTCCAGGCCCAGCAGCGGCGTGACCAGCACGCCCGCCCCGACCATCTGCGGGATAAGGTAGAACACCGAGACGATCAACGTCGCCAAAGCAGCGATGAACTGGATGCCGCGCGAGTTGAACTGGCTGTCCAGCGCGTCGGTGAAGGTGTATTTGCCCAGGCGCTTCATGGGCTCTGCCACCACGAACAGCGCGACGATCCACCCGGCCAGGTACCCGATGGAATACAGGAACCCGTCGTAGCCCGCCACGGCGATCATGCCGCAGATGCCCAGGAACGACGCAGCCGAGAGGTAGTCGCCCGCGAAGCTGATGCCGTTGACCGACCAATGGATCTGTCCGCCGGCTGCGAAGTATCCGCTGGCGGATTTCGCCCGGCGCCCGAGGTAGAAACTCAGGCCCAGCACGAACAGCACGAAGATGGTGAAGATGACCACGGCGAGGGTTTCGGTCTGGGCGAGAATCATGCGTCGCCCTCCCCTCGGTTGGCCTCATCGGCTTTGCGAAGCGTGGATTCCTTCCGCGAGCACAGGCGGTTGTAGATGATCGCCAGGACCAACGCGAAGACGATCAGCCCGAACCCGTACACCGATGCAAGGTTCATCCCCAGAATCGGGGTCACCTTGGCCATCAGCTTCGGGGCTGCGATGTTCAGGCCCATGAAGCCCGCGTACACCAAGGCGTACAGAAGAAACATCCAGACGCCCAGACGAGTCTTGTAGGCCAAGCCGTAATCCTTGGCCGGCTGGCCTGCCGGTTCATGCAACATGGCAATCTCCCTCAAGGTTTCGTGCGCGCAGAAATCCGCAAACGGCTTACAGAAATGCTGCGGTCCGTCCCGACGAAATCGGTATCGTACCGCCGCGCAGGGAGATTGTCACGGAAACA
>CAZXSK010000053.1:0-668 GCA_964642855.1 uncultured Planctomycetaceae bacterium
GGCCTGATCGAAGGCGGCTGCTGCAACGAGGAGAACGTCCGCGTGCTGAAGGATTTCCGCGAGCACTGCCAGATCCTGATCTCCGTGGGCGACTGCGCGATCAACGGCGGCATTCCCGCCCTGCGCAACACCATGCCCCTGAAGGAATGCCTCGACGAAGCCTACAGCACCAACGGCCGCCGTGGGCCCGAGGTCCTCAACCCGGACAACATCATCCCCAACGATCCCGAGTTGCCCCTGCTGCTCAACCGGGTCTATCCGTGCCACGAGGTGGTCAAGATCGACTACCACCTGCCCGGATGCCCCCCGCCGGCAGATACGTTGTGGGAAGCCCTCGTGGCGCTGCTGACGGACAAGCCCGTCGAGCTGCCTTACGAGTTGATCAAGTACGACTAAGCCTCGCACGTGCCGACGGGCAAGCGCCCCCGGCGAGCGGAATACAATGCCATACGGGTTCGCAGCGACGAACCAGAATGGAGCGAATATCGTGGTCAGCAACAATCAGAAACGAGTCATCATCGAGCCGGTCACCCGCGTTGAGGGGCACGGCAAGGTGTCGATCCTGCTGGACGACAGCAACAACGTAACCCAGGCCCGACTCCACATCGTGGAATTCCGTGGCTTTGAGCGGTTCGTGCAGGGCAGGCCCTTCTGGGAAGTGCCCGTCC
>CAZXSK010000053.1:678-23897 GCA_964642855.1 uncultured Planctomycetaceae bacterium
CCCAGCCCCGACGCCCACCCCCGCCCGCCCGCGGCTTCGAGCGCTTCGTGCTGCGCAGGCCCCTCAGCCAACGGCCCCTCCTGGTCCAGAGACTTTGCGGGATCTGCCCTGTCAGCCACCATCTGGCCGCGGCCAAGGCGATGGACTGGATCGTGGGAGGCGAGAACCTCACCCCCACCGCTGAGAAGATCCGCCGCCTGATGCACTACGGGCAGTTCTTCCAGTCGCACGCCCTGCACTTCTTCCACCTGTGCAGCCCGGACCTGCTGTTCGGGTTCGACGCCGACCCCAAGAAGCGTAACGTCATCGGCGTGGCGGCGGAGTACCCCGATCTCGCCGTCCAGGGCGTGATGATGCGCAAGTACGGCCAGGAGATCATCAAGGCCACTGCCGGCAAGAAGATCCATGGCACGGGCGCGATTCCCGGCGGCGTGAACAAGAACCTCTCCATCGAGGAGCGGGATACGTTCCTCAAGGACATCGACCAGATGCTCGAGTGGTCGCGCGGCGCCCTGAAGATCGCCAAGGACTACACCATCGAGCATCTCGGTGACATCGCCGACTTCGGCTCGTTCGATTCCAACCATCTCGGCTTCGTCCGGGAGGACGGGGCGATGGACATCTACCACGGCAACCTGCGGGCCGTGGACAAGGACGGAAACAAGATCTTCGACCAGGTCGACTACCAGGACTACTGCGACTACATCCAGGAAGAGGTCCGCAACTGGTCGTACATGAAGTTCCCGTTCATCAAGAGCATCGGCCCGGAGGACGGCTGGTACCGCGTGGGCCCGCTCGCCCGGTGCAACGTAGCCGACTCCATCGACACCCCCGAAGCCGACGCCGCCCTCAAGGAGTTCCGCCAGACCGTGGGCACCAACGTCTGCAACGTGACGATGGCTTATCACTGGACGCGCATGATCGAGCTGCTCCACAGCTGCGAGAAGATCCGCGACCTGCTGAACGATCCGGATCTCCAGGGCGACGACCTGGTGACCACCGGCGATCGTCGCGGCGAAGCGGTCGGCCTGATCGAGGCCCCACGAGGAACACTGTTCCATCACTACAAGGTCGACGAGAACGACCAGGTCACCATGGCGAACCTGATCGTCTCGACCACGCATAACAACGAACCGATGAACCGCGCGGTCCAGAAGGTCGCCCAGGATCACATCTCCGGCCAGGCCGAGATCACCGAGGGCCTGCTGAACCACGTGGAAGTGGCAATCCGGGCGTACGACCCCTGCCTGTCGTGTGCGACCCACGCGCTGGGCAAGATGCCCTTGGTCGTCCAGTTGGTCGACTCCAGCGGGCAGGTCGTCCAGGAGAAATCGACAACCGAATGACCGACGCGCCGCGCAAGGTGCTGCTGATCGGTTTCGGCAACCCCGGCCGGCTTGATGACGGCCTGGGTCCCGAAGCCGCCCGGCGGATCGAGAAGCTGGCCCTGCCCCGGGTGACCGTGGAGTCGGATTACCAGCTGACCGTCGAGGACGCCGCCGACATCGCCGCCCACGACGTGGTGGTATTCGTCGACGCCGACACGTCCGGGCCCGAGCCGTTCTGGGTCCGTCGGATTCAGCCGGGCAGCTCGCACGTGAGCTTCTCGACCCACAGTGTCGAGCCGCGTGCGGTGGTGGCGCTGTCACGGGACCTGTTCGGCAGAGAGGTCGAGGCGTACCTCGTGGGCATCCGCGGGTACGAGTTCAATGAATTCGGCGAAGCGCTGTCCGACCGGGCGACGGAAAACCTCGCCCATGCGGTCGAGTACCTCCGGACGGCGCTGGAGAAGGGAACCATTCACGAGATTCGCGCCGAACAGGCGGAGCAGTCCTCCGCTGGCAACGCGAAAGATTGAGGACCACACATGCAAGACGGAAAGCACGTTATTCTCTGCATCGACGACGACCCCGACGTTCGCTTCTTCCTCAAGAGCGTCCTGGAGAAGAATGACTATGTCTTCGCCGAGGCGGAAACGGCAGAAGAAGGCCTGGGCGTCTTCGAAGACGTCAAGCCCGACGCGGTCATCGTCGACCTGATGATGGAAGAAGTCGACGCAGGTACCGGCTTCGTCAAGGACGTCAAGGCCAAGGGTTCCAACGTGCCGATCTACATGCTCAGCTCCGTCGGCGACAACCTGAACCTCTCGGCCGACTACAACCAGCTCGGGCTCTCGGGCGTCTTCCAGAAGCCCATTTCCACCGAGCGGCTGCTGAAGGTGCTCGACACCAAGCTCAAGAAGTAACCCCGCCGCCGGTAGGCGTCGGACAATACCAGCAGACATCCCGCAGGCAGGTGCTTCCAGGCGCCTGCCTGTTTCTGCGCGCCGGCCTGCGGCATGCGAATCGTACCAACTCCGCCCCCCTTCCCGCGCTACACTGTAAAAGAGAAGAACCGGCAAGGAAGGGAAACCCATGCGAAACCCAGTTGTTGCCGCCGGCAGGCTGGTGGCTCTGGCCGCGCTGACCGCAGCCGGATGCGCCCCCGCCGGCCCCGAGCACCCCTCTCGGTTCGCGCGAACCGATTATCGCCAACTCCTTCGGGACGCAGCCGAGCAGTCCGGGCCCGCAGGGGCCTCCTCTGCGCTGCCCGATAAGCCCTCCCTGGACGACTACCTCACCCACGCCGCCGCCCGGAATCCGCAGATGCGGGCTGCGTTCGCCCGCTTTCGCGCTGCTGTTGAACGCATCCCGCAGGTGACCTCCCTGCCCGACCCGAAGCTCAGCTACACGTACTACGTGCGGGAAGTCGAGACGCGCGTAGGCCCGCAGCGGCAGGCGGTGTCGATGTCCCAGACCTTCCCCTGGCTGGGCAAGCTCCGCCTCGCCGGCGACGCGGCAGCTGCCAACGCGCGCGCGACGTGGCAGCGGTTTCAGCAGGTCCGGCTAAGCACGTTTCACGAGGTCCGCAGCGCCTACTACGAGTACCATTATCTCGCCCGGTCCCTCGAGATTACGCGCGAGAACCTCAAGCTGCTGAAGTCCGTCGAGAAGATCCTGCTCACCAGGTACAAGTCCGATTCAGCCAAACGGACGGATCTGATCCGTCTTCAGGTGGAAATCGGCCGGCTCGACGATCGCCTGACCTCCCTCGGTGACCGCAGATCGGCCGCTTCGGCCCGACTCGCAGCGGCCGTGCACCTGCCCGACCGCGACCGACCTCTCCCCTGGCCGACCGACGAACTCGAACTGCGGGAGGACGACCCCAACGACCAGCAGCTCGTCAACGCCCTGCGGAAGCGCAGCCCGGCGCTGGCTGCCCTCGACGAACAAGTCGACGCCGCCGATGCACGCGTGCAACTGGCCAGGAAGGGATACTACCCCGATGTATCACTCGGCCTGACGTGGATCGACACCGCCTCGTCGGACAGGCCAGGCCGGCCGAGCGATGACGGCAAAGACGCCTGGCTGGCAGCCGTTTCGGTTAACCTGCCCATCTGGTGGGACCGCATCCGGGCGGGCATCGCCGAAGCCCGACACCAACGGCTGGCTGCCTCCCTGGACAAGTCCTCTCGCACGCAAACGCTGATCGCTGAGCTTCGCGAGGCGAGCTTCCGCTATCGCGACGCGGGCAGGAAGATCCGCCTGTACCAGCGGATCCTGCTGCCCAAGGCCCGGGAGGCTGTCGAAGTAACCCAGACGGCATACCAGGGGAACACCGCCGGCTTCACCGATCTGATCGACGCACAGCGCGTGTTGCTTGAATTTCAGCTCTCCCTGGCGAGGGCACGCACGGACCGCGCCATGGGCCTCTCGAAACTGACCTCGCTGGTGGGGCAGGTTCCCACAGATTCCGGAACGACCCGACCCGACACATCCGTTGAGTAACATGAGCATCGGTCGCTGGATAGCACCGTCCGCTCGAAGCTGAAGCCGGCAGGAGAATCGTCGATGCAATCGAACCCACACGATAGCGACAAGACCCCCGCCACGGAAACGCCTTCAGAAAGTCGAACCGCCGAAGCGTCTGGCCTCCGCCGGTGGCTGCTGGAGCGTGGCGCCATGACGGCTGTGCTGGTCGTAATCGCATTCCTGGTCGGCATGGCCCTGCAGTGGGGGCTTTCGGAGTACACGCATCCGGAACGCACGGACGGTCGCCAGCCGGCTGTGGGCTCCCAGCCTCCGCAGGCTGGCCCCACCTCGTGGACGTGCTCCATGCATCCGGAAATCGACCAGCCCGAGCCCGGCACCTGTCCCATCTGCAGCATGGACCTCGTGCCACGGAAAACGGTCGGAAGCGGAAAGACCCAGGCCATTCGTTTCTCCGACCGGGCGTTGCGACTGATGCAGGTCCAGACCGCAGCGGTCGAACGAAGGACCGTCACCGCAGAGGTGCACCTGAGCGGTACGGTCGGCTACGACGAAACCCGCACGGCGACCATCTCGGCCTGGGTGCCCGGCCGGCTGGACCGTCTGTTCGTCGACTTTACCGGCATGTCCGTCCGCAAGGGCGACCACATGGTGGAGATCTACAGCCCGAAGCTGCTGGAGACACAGCAGGAGCTCATCCAGGCGTTCCAGTCCGTCGCGGAGCTCGGGGAAAACGACTCGGCGCTGGTCCGGAACTCAGCGATCGCCACCGCCAAGGCGGCCCGTGAGAAGGCCCGCCTCCTGGGCCTGACCGACGAGCAGATCAGCCAGATTATCGAGCGAGGCCAGCCCGCCGACACGCTGACGATCTACGCGCCCATGGGGGGGGTGGTGATCGAGAAGCACCGGAAGGAAGGCACGTATGTCCAGACCGGCACGCCGATCTACAGCCTCGCGAACCTTGCCCAGGTCTGGATCGAACTCGACGCCTTCGAGAGCGATCTGACGTGGCTTCGGCTGGGACAGACCGTCAGTTTCACGACCGAGGCCTATCCGGGAGACACGTTCCGCGGAACGGTCAACTTCATCGCCCCCACACTCAACAAGGCCAGCCGGACCGTCCAGGTACGCGTGACCGCGCCCAACGACCAGGGAAGGCTCAAGCCCGGCATGGTGGTCTCGGCTACGGTGCGAGCGGAGGTCGCAGCGGGGGGCAAGGTCGTGGTCGACCAGCTCGCGGACAAGTGGATGTGCCCCATGCACCCGGACGTGGTCAAGGAAGGCCCGGGCGAATGCACCATCTGCGGGATGCCGCTGGAGACGACCGAGTCGCTGGGGTACGTGTCCCTGCCTCGCGAGCAGGCGCCCAAGCCCCTGGTCATCCCCAACCTGGCCGTGCTTCGGACAGGCAGGCGATCGATCGTCTACGTCGAGCAGGCCACGCCCGAGGGCGAACTCGAGTACGTTCTGCGACAGGTCACGCTCGGACCCCGGGCGGGAGATCATTTCATCGTCCGCCAGGGCCTCCGCGAAGGAGAGCGAGTGGTCGTGCGGGGCAATTTCAAGATCGACAGCGAACGCCAGCTTCGCGGAATGTCCAGCATGATGAACCCTCCTGCCGGCCAGGCGGGCCCGCAACCTGCCGACACGGACGACAGCCTGCTTCTGGACATCGGTGATCAACCCGCAGCCTTCCGGCGGGCCCTCGCCGACGTCTGGAGCGCCTACTTCGACCTGTCGGACGCTCTCGCCGGTGACGATCCCAATTCCGCCCGGAACGCAGCTGAGGTCGCTGTCACCAGTCTGGCCAAGGTTCCTTCGGACGACCTGCCGGCCTCGGCGAAGACGGTCTGGCAGCGCAATGCAGCAGACCTTGCCAAGCTGCTCGAGCCGCTCGACGAAGCTGGCTCACTGCAGACTCTCCGCGATGGATTCCATCCGCTGTCCCAGGAAATGCTCGTGATCGCGCGGCATTTTGGCCATCCCGAGGGGCGGGACCTGCACCTGATGCTCTGCCCGATGGCGTTCGAGAATCGCGGCGCTACCTGGCTGCAGCTTTCGACGGACGTGGCCAATCCTTACTTCGGCGAAAGCATGTTCCGCTGCGGCGAGGTCAAGGAATCGCTGACGTTCTCCAAGCCCGAAGAAGGTCACAACCATAACGCCATGGAGGGCGCCCATGAGTGATCGACAGGACGCCAACGCCCCGACTCCAACGCCGGAGCAACGGTCGATCATCGGAAGGCTGCTTCGACTCGCGCTGACCAACAAGCTGCTGGTGGCGATAGCCGTGATCCTGCTGGTCGTTCTGGGAATGATCGTCTCGCCCTTCGGGTGGAATCTCGGGCCCATCCCGAGAGAGCGCGTCCCGGTCGACGCCATTCCCGACCTCGGCGAGAATCAGCAGATCGTCTTCACCGAATGGCCGGGCCATTCCCCCCAGGACGTCGACGACCAGGTGACGCTTCCCCTCACCACGGCGATGATGGGCCTCAAAGACGTCGAGACCATTCGCAGTTCGTCGAAGTACGGGTTCTCGTCGGTGTACGTGATCTTCAACGAAGACGCGGACTTCTACGAATCCCGCACGCGACTGCTGGAGAAGCTCTCATCCCTGCCGGCCCAATCGCTTCCACAGGGCGTGGCGCCGCGACTTGGTCCCGAGGCCACCGCGCTGGGACAGGTCTTCTGGTACACGCTGGAAGGTCACGATCCCAACGGGGACCCTGTCGGCGGTTGGGACCTGGCCGAGTTGCGTACCATTCAGGACTATACCGTCCGCTACGCCCTTTCGGCTGTGGAAGGCGTGGCCGAGGTCGCGTCGGTGGGCGGGTTCGTGCGGGAGTATCACGTCGAGCTCGACCCCCAAGCGATGGACACCTATGACGTGTCGCTGCAGGATGTGACCCGGGCGATTCAGGGCGCGAACCTGGACGTCTCCGCGCGCACGATGGAGATCAACCGGGTCGAGTACTTCGTTCGGGGCATCGGATTCGTCCGTAGCCTCGACCAGTTGGAAGAAGCCGTCATCACCACGCGGCAAGGCGCGCCGATCCTTCTCAAACAGGTCGCGGCGGTGACGCTCGGCCCTGCACGCCGGCGCGGCGCGCTCGACAAGGACGGCGTTGAAGCGGTCGGCGGGGTGGTGGTCGCGCGGTTCGGCGCGAACCCCATGGAAACGATCCAAGCCGTGCAGGACGAAGTCCGGGCGCTGCAGGATTCTCTGCCGCGAAAGGTCCTGATCGACCAGGCTGCCGTTGCGACCGAGACAGTCCGGCAGTACGCTGCCCGCCACGGATTTGAGGCATACGACGACGCGGTCCTGAATGATAGCGCCTGGGTTGAGCATCTCACGCGAACCCCCCGGGAAGACTGGCCTACGTGGGCGACGGTCAGTTCCGTGCGCGTCGTGCCATTCTACGACCGTTCGAAGCTTATCGGGGAAACCCTCGGCACGCTGGAAGCTGCCCTGACCCAGCAGCTGCTCATCACGCTGCTGGTGGTCGTTCTGATGGTCGCCAACCTCCGCACAAGCGTGCTGATCGGTTCGATGCTTCCCCTCGCCGTGCTGCTGTGCTTTCTGGCAATGAAGCTTTTCGGCGTCGACGCCAACATCGTGGCACTCTCGGGCATCGCCATCGCCATTGGCACGATCGTCGACATGGGCATCGTGCTGAGCGACAACATGCTGCGCCACCTCGACCAGGCTGCGCCCGACGAGCCGAAGCTCGAGGTGATCCACCGGGCAGCCAGCGAAGTGGGCCCGGCCGTTCTGACTGCCGTGGCCACCACCGTCATCAGCTTCCTGCCGGTGTTCACGATGGTCGGCCAGGAGGGCAAGCTGTTCCGGCCTCTGGCGTTCACCAAGACCTTCGTGCTGATCGGTTCGATCCTCGTGGCGCTTCTGGTCCTGCCGCCGCTGGCGATGCTGGTCCTGGGTCGCGGTCGCCGAAGGCCAGGCCGGGCGAGCATCGTCGTACGATGGACGATCAACATCATCCTCGTACTGGCAGTCTTCGTGCTGCTGACGGGCCTGTGGGAGCCGCTGGGGCCAAGCCCAAACGGCAGGACGATGACATGGCTGACGAACCTGCTGTTCGTGGGCGGAATCATAGCGGTGCTGATCGGTGCGTTCCGCCTGTTCCAATGGGGGTACCCGGCGATCCTGGGCTGGTGCCTCAACCACAAGGTCCTGTTCCTGATGCTCCCTGCCGGGCTGACGGTCTTCGGGCTGATGGTCTGGCTGGGCTTTACGTTCGTGATGTCGCCGGTGACCGCAACGGCCGATGCTGTCGGTCTCGGCCAGCGCTGGCGACGCACCAACCTGTATGTGCACGGCTCAGCGTCCCTGCCCGGCCTGAGCCGCGAGTTCATGCCCGACCTCGACGAAGGGTCCTTCCTGTGGATGCCCACCATCAGCGTACACGGCTCGATCTCCGAAGCGCTCGACGTGCTCAGCCACCAGGACCGCGCGATCCGCGCCGTGCCCGAGGTGGACGAAGTGGTCGGCAAGATCGGGCGCGTGGACTCCGCCCTCGACCCGGCCCCGATCTCGATGGTTGAAACGGTGATCCACTACAAGAGTGAGTACCGCACCGATCCCAACGGCAGGCGGGTCAGGCAGTGGCGCGACCACATCCGCTCGCCGGAGGACATCTGGCGAGAGATCGCCGAGGCGGGGGAGTTCCCGGGGTCGACGTCTGCACCGAGGCTTCAGCCCATCGAGACTCGACTCGTGATGCTCCAGACCGGTATGACCGCCCGGATGGGCATCAAGCTCTTCGGGGAGGACCTTGACGAACTCGAGAAGGCCACGACGATGGTGGAGCAGCAGCTCCGGCGCGTTCCCGCCATCGAGCCAGCTACGGTCAACGCCAGCAGGGTCATCGGCAAGCCCTATCTCGTCGTGGACGCCCAGGACGAGCAGGCCCGCCGGCGGATGAGACTGCACAACCTGCGCGTGGCGGACGTGCTGTCGGCGATGCAGGCCGCGGTCGGCGGGGAGATCGTGACACACACCATCGAAGGCCGCAAGCGCCTGGGCGTGCGTGTGCAATATCAGCGCGAGCTTCGCGACGACATTGAGGCGATCGGCCGGGTGCAGGTGCCCACACCCGACGGGGCCCAGATTCCTCTCGAAGAGATCGTCGACGTCGAGTACGTCGCGGGCCCCCAGATGATCCGCAGCGAGGACACGTTCAAGGTCGCCTACATCACGTTCGGACCCAGCGGCAGCCAGCCGGATCTCGAAGTGGTCAGGGAAGCTGAGGAGCACCTGCGGCGTCAACTGGCGTCGGGGGAACTCGTGCTGCCCGAGGGGATCCGCTGGGAGTTCGCCGGCGCGTACGAAGCGGAGATCCGTGCCAGCAGAACACTCTCGCTGATCCTGCCCCTGGCCGGGCTGCTGATCTTCCTGCTGCTGTACATGCAGTTCCGGTCAGCGCTGGGTACGGCCATCGTGTTCATGGGCATCTTCGTGGCATTTGCGGGAGGGTTCCTGCTGATCTGGCTGTACGGCCGACCTTGGTTCCTGGACTTCCAGATCTTCGGCCAGTCGATGCGGGAGGTCTTCCAGGTGCACCCGGTCAACCTGTCGGTCGCGGTGTGGGTGGGCTTCCTGGCGCTGTTCGGCATCGCCACCGACGACGGCGTGGTGATGGGCACGTATCTCCAGCAGACCTTTCGGCGCCGCAAAACCAGGGACGTTGCGGACATCCGCTCGGCGGTTGTTGCAGCGGGAACGCGTCGCGTACGCGCCTGCCTGATGACCACCGCTACGACGATTCTCGCGCTGCTGCCGGTGCTGACCTCAGCCGGCCGGGGCAGCGACATCATGATTCCCATGGCCATTCCGTCGTTCGGCGGGATGGCGATTGAGGTACTGACCATGTTGGTCGTACCCGTTCTGTATTGCGCAATCCAGGAGCAACGCCTCCGGGCTACCAGCCAGGAAGACCTGGCCCCGCTGGGCGGTGTTCCGGTTTCTTCTGACCCCGAACATGCGTCGGGCTGATCCCGACGCAGGAGGTAACGATGACTTCCAGAAAACTGCTTACATGGACCGTTGGCCTGAGCGTGCTGACCGTACTCGCCGCGGCCGGACCTACGGTGTTTGCCGGCAACCACAAAGCATCCGGCCATCAGTGCGAAAGCGAGGATTGCAAGGCGTGCGCAGCGAGCAAAGAGAAAGGACACCAGTGTAAAGGTGAAGACTGCAAGGCATGTGCAGCCGCGAAGTCGGACCACGAACACCACGCCGCCCGCCACGCTGAGCTGCTCAAGTCGGCGATGACGAAGATCTCCGAGGCCCGCAAGGCTGTGGAATCCGGCGAGAGGGACGCTGCCCTCAAGGCGCTGGCAGCTGCCGAGTCGACGCTGAAAGACCTTCACTCCAAGGCGGTAGCGGAAAGCCGTCCGGCGATCGTGAACAGTCGCTGCCCGATCATGGGCAACAAGATCGATCCAGATGAGGTCCCGGCCAATCTGTATCGCCGGTTCGATGGCCAGGGCGTGGGCTTCTGCTGTGCGGGTTGCCCGTCTGCGTGGGACAAGCTCTCAGACGAGAAGAAGGCGGAGAAGCTCGCCGACGTCACCCCGCAGAGTTCGGCCAAGTCAGACGATGCCCACGTCAAACAGGGATTTGCCAACACCCGGTGCCCGATCATGGGTAGCAAGATCGATCCGGACAATGTCCCGGACCGGCTGACTCGGACGTTCGACGGCAGGAAGGTCGCGTTCTGCTGCGGCGGGTGTCCTGCCGCCTGGGACAAGCTCTCGGACGAACAGAAGGCTGCCAAGCTCAAGACGGCATCGGACGGCAAGTAGGTCGCCCGGCGGATCTGACAGGAGCATTCAGACGGGCCTGCCCGGCGTGGGCGGGCCCTTCTGCTGCGCCCCGGATCGAGCATTCTACTGCGACTGCGAGTCGGGTTGCCTCGTGGTGACCGGCCGGGCGTTGGGATCCCGCTCGCCCGACCTCCCCTGCCGATGCGCTTGCAGACAATGGATGCGCTTCATCTGCACCTCCGCGCGGAAGCCGGGGGAAGTAATCGGGGTATGACAGAGGCTGCACGATGCCTCAGAGACCTTCGGCGCCCGGTAGTCATTGCGGCGATGCTCGTCGAGATTGAAGCGATGGCACGCCTGGCAGGTGACTCCCGCGAGGCTGGGTGTTTCGGCCATGGAAATGAAACCCCCTTCCCGTCCCTGCCCTGTTGTGTGACACATCAGGCAGTCGGGATCGTCGCCGCGTTCCGCCCGGCGGACGCTGTAGACCGCCTGTCCGTGCGGGGAGCGCTTCCAGGCATCGTACTCGGGCTCGTGGCAGACGCCGCACTGCTCCGGCGAGACGTAACGCAGGGGTTCCTTACGCTGGCTGTCGATTTCATCGCGAAGGGCTACGTGCACAAACGACTGGTACAGTTGGATCAGTCGGTAATCCATTGGCCAGTGCTCCGTGACGGGCACGACACGGAACTCCAGCCTCTTTATGCGTCCGTGCGTGTCGACATCCAGCGCAATGGCGCCGACTCGCTCGCCGCCACCGATCTTGGCGATCGGCACGCCGTGAGCACGGCGGATCTTCTTCCGCGTTCGCACGGTGTTCCCTCGCAGCAGCAGGTCAGGCTGAACGACGCGCGCCGTTTCGTCGGCCTGGATATCGTCGCCGTGGCAGGCCACCACAACGGTGTAGCCGTCCGCTTTCAGATCGGCAGCACGACGTGCGAGGGCTTCTGTTCCGGTAAAGCGGAGCTGATCGATCCTGCCTTCCGGCATGAACAGGAGCCACTCCCGCTGCAGCTGGGTGAGCACGGCGAGCTTGACCGACGGGTACTCGCGCCGGATCTCATCGACGACGGGCAACTTGGGGACATCCGGGCCATGACGCACTGTCGTGGAGAGATAGGTCTGGTTGGCGTCGGTCAGCAGCCGATCAAGCCGATCGGCGTGGATGGCCCATTCCTGGTCTCCCAGGACGACCGCGTCGTATCCGACCCGCTGGTACCCGCGGAGCACATATTCGTTGCGCAGGTCGTTGGGGTCCACCCAGGTGGCATCGCCCAGATCGACGGTGAACGTCGCGGGGAAAGAGGCGCGATAGCTTCGAAGCAGGCCGGCCCGTCGGGCAAGCCCGCCTGGCATGGGGCCGGAACAGTTGCAGAGCTCCAGCGTGCCGTTGGTCCCCCCGGTGACAAGCAGGACCAGGTCGGGACTCTTGATGCCGAAGGCTTCGACCTGCTTCGGAGCCGGCGGCGTATAGGTTTTGCCGTGCTCGGCGGTGCTGCGGCATCCTGCCACAGCGGCCAGCATCAGGAGGGTCAAGCCGAGCCTGTCACGCATCCGTTGCATTCCCCGCCGGGCGGTCCTTTCAGCTTCCGGAAGAAGCGGTCTTGACTCCCTGGTTGTCGTGGAGCTTCTGGAGCTTCAGCAGCAGCAAGGCCGTCTTGAGCTGCACGTCGGCATTGAGCTGCTCCTTGAGGTCCTTCTCCAGTTGCGACGAATCGAGTTCGTCCTGGACCAGGTCGGTCGTCCTGCGGATGTCCAGCCAGCGACGCGTCTGCCGCGGGCTGATATAGACCGACACGTCAGGGTCGACGCCCCAGGTCTTGGCGCCGGGCTTGCGATGCAGCAACCGATTGGAGGGCAGGTAGTAGTACGCCGTCGTGAGCTTCAGAAAGGCGCGGTCGTCGCCGAGGTCGATCACGTGCTGAACGCTGCCCTTGCCATACGTCCTGCTGCCCACGATCGTCGCTCGCTTCCAATCCTGCAGGGCGCCCGAGACAATCTCCGCCGCAGAGGCTGAATACTCGTTGACCAGAACGATCAGCTTGCCTTCTTCAAAATTGCCCGACGACAACGCGCTGAGGACGGTCTTCCGCGTCTGCCTTCCGGAGGTGCTGACGACGGTGCCCGAGTCCAGGAACTCGCTGGCGATATCGCGGGCCGAACCCAACAGGCCGCCCGGATTGAAGCGCAGATCCAGCACGAGATTGTTGATGCCCTTGCTGCGGAGGTCCTTCAGGGCTGACTCCATGTACTCGGCCGACTTGCGGGTGAACTGCGTCAGCCGGATGTAGCCGATCCCCCAGTCGGGATCGAGCACGTAGTTCCACTCGCCGTCGTCGAGTCGTTTCCAACCCTTGACGGTGCGGATGTGGATCTGCTCGCGCTTGATGTCGATGTCAATGGGCTTGGGCAGGCCCTGCCGCTTGATCGTCAGCGTCACGATCGACCCTTCCTTGCCCGTAATCCTGCGGACGAGCTTGTTGATGTCCAGCGGGGTGGTCTCCACGCCATCGACCTTCAAAATGACGTCGTCTGTCTTCACGCCAGCCTTGTATGCGGGCGAACCGACCAGCGGGGTGACCACGCGCAGGGGCTCGCCGGGAGACTTGGTGATCTGAATCCCCACGCCCACGAACTTGCCCATGGTCTGCTTGTTGAACTCCTCGACGTCATACGGCCAGATCATCGAGCTGAACTGGTCGAGCTCCTCCAGGAACCCGTCGGTGAACTCCATCGCGAGTACCTCGGTGGGGATCTCGACGGTCTCCTCCGAGGCCAGCAGGACCTTGTTCATCGCAAGCTGCAGGCAGAGGTTGTCCATGCGGGTGCGATTCTTGAACTGCGCCATCGCACGGTCGATGCTGTCGATGAACTTGGCCTTGTCCTTTTCGTTCTTCAGCCCGGGGAAGCTCTCAGCCGCCTGGGGCGTCTCGGCGAGGATCTTGATGCTGCCAAGCCCACCAAGGGTCAACGAAAGGTAATCCACGTTCGTAACGTACGCCCGGGACACCTGCGAGATGGCACCTTCGACCATCCTGCCGTCGATGCCTTTCACGCGGTCCCGCCAGGTGGTCAGATCTTCGTCGGCGGCGACGTTTGGGTCTTCCTTCTGGCCGTACAACTGCAGCACTCGCACGTGCCTGGCGGCCGTCTTGGCCTTGGTGCGATAGGTCTCGCTGTCCGGCTGGAGGTCCTTCAGGCCGGACCAGGCGCGATAGGCGTCGTACCACTCCGCCTCCCGCATCGCCTGGGCGCCTTTGGCCTGCACGGCCTTGACAATCGACTTGTACCAGTCTGTCTTCGTGACGTCGCGCTGCCCATTGGCGAGCTGTTTGGCAAGCTGCGCCTGGGTGATCGCCACCTGCCACGGCTTGTCCATAACCAGCAGTTCGATCTGACCCAGCGAGTCGGACAGGTCGTCCTCCTCGCCGGTGAGCTCATCGGCCGCCTCGCGACGTTCAATGGCCGTCTGGAACTTCACCGACTCCCACGCCTTTTCATATTCCTTCACGGCTTTGCGGTAGTCTTTGATCGCACCGCGAAACAGCGAGGCGAACTGTGAATCGTCTCCTTCGAGGATCCCGACAGCCTCATCGGCCTTCTCGATCGAGCTGTCCATTGCTTCGATGGTCTTCTTGCGGAGGTCACTGATGGCGTTGGGTTCGGCCAGGCGGATCGACTCGGATGTCTCCGCCTTGTTGAACTCCGCTGCGATCCCGTCGAAGACGGCATCGTGCAGCTTCTCGTAAAGCTCCTTCTCCTTAAGCTTGGGCTGGTAGGCGTCGGCAACGAGTGCTGTCTCCACCCACCGAACGGCCTTTCGATACTCCTGCTTCTGGGCGGAACGCACCGCATCGATATCGCTGAGGTGGTCGGAGATGAGCCCGGCCGCTGCAGAGGCGAAATCGTGTTCGCTGGAGGCAGCCTTCTTGAGAACGGTCAGGGCGTTGTCGAAGTCGCCCTCCATCGCTTCGCGAAAGCCCTTCTCCTGCAGGGAAGCAAATGCTTCGCTCCGCTCACCAGAGGCCTGCGGATCGTTGGCATCGTCCGAGCCGTTGGCAGCGGCTTGGTTGGAGATACACGCCACTGCAAAGGTTACGAGGAAGCCCGCCAGGATCTGGGGGATGAGCGTGCGCCGGAACAGTTCGAATCGCTTCACGGAATTCTCCTGCTAGTCGACAGTTACGTCCTGCAACCTGAAGGCTGACATTATAGCCGATATCTGCCCTTTGGCCGAAACGCTTTCCTCCGGCCTCAGTGTATCCAATCGGATACCTCGCGGGCCTTCTCTTAGAGCAATGGGACACTCGCAAAGTTCCCATCACTTGGTACACTTGGTACGGACACGCCACGACGGGGTTCGTCAGTCGACCGCCCAAACCTGAAGCTGGCGTGCCCTGCCCCTATCTGCAACGTACGCCCAGGCCGCGAGGCTTCCGGAAATCGCTCGGCCGGGTGCTATTTCTCCGGTGGCAGTTCGGGCAGGGCGAACTCGTCGTCGGTCCGTTCGATCCAGTCCTGAAGCTGCAACTGGAGTTCCCGCCGCTTGTTCCACGCCCGCGAGGTATGCGCCAGGTTCTGCTGCTCGTAGGGGTCGACGTTGAGGTTGAACAGCATCCAGGGCTGGTGTTCGAGACAGATATACTTCCATCCGTCTCGGGTCACGATGCCCCGCCAGGGCCTGTCCACGCTCGGGCCATGGCAGGTCGGAATGACTGACTGCAGAAACGCGCTGTCGGCGGTGGGAGGGATCTCCTTGCCGCGTACGACCGCGCCGGAGAAGTCCGAGCCCTGCATCCAATCGGGCACATCCAGGCCGCAGAGGCCAAGCGACGTCGGCGCGATGTCCACGTGGTTCATGGGGATATCGACCCGCCCGCCGGGCCGGCCGTAGCGGGACCGTCCGCGGGCGATGATCATCGGTACGCGGATTGCCTCCTCATAGGGAGTCATCTTCCGCGACTGGCCGTGCGATCCGTGCATGTCGCCGTGATCGGAGAAGAAGATCACCCAGGTATCGTCACCCATGCCCAACTCGTCGAGCGTGTCTCGAACGCGGCCGACGTTCCAATCGAGGTTCTCGATCTGCGCGTAATAGCCGGCAAGGTCCCGAGCCGACTCCTCGCGCAGTGCGTCGACATGGGCGACATTCGGCCGGAACTGGATGTCGCCGGGGTTGTGCTGGGCCATGAATTCCTCGGGCGCCAGGTACGGATCGTGCGGCGGCTGGACCGAGAGCGCGGCGAAGAACGGCTGGTCTCCGTTTCCGCTGGCTGCGCGGTCGTGAAGATAGTCCAGCAGCATGTCGGTGAGGCAATCGGTCTCGTAGCCGGGCAGCCTTTCGTGGAATGCATCGTCGCCTTCTCCACCGGCGACCCAGCAGTCCCACTGGGCGTTGTTGTTGTCGTACCCGATCCAGGTGTCGAAATGCCCCCGCCTGCCGGGCGGGACCACGTGCATCGCGGAGCGTCCGCGGGACTCCCTGAACCCATCGAGATGCCATTTACCGAAATAGGCCGTGTGGTAGCCGCCCTCCTTGAACGCGGTGGCCACGGTGGGCAGTTCCGGATCGAGCGGATACTCGTGACCTGGGACAGCCTGGTGCGGGTACCGGCTGGTTATCAGCGATCCGCGGAACGGACAGCAAAGGGGCATCCCCGCCACGGCGTTGGTGAAATGGGCCCCCTGCCGTGACATGGCGTCGAGGTTGGGGGTGTTGACGTTGGGGTCTCCCATGCAGGAAAGCGCCTGGCCTCGGTGCTGATCGCCGAAGATCCAGATCACGTTGGGGCGCCTGGCCTGATTGTCGCTCATGCTTGCCTCCGAGCTGGGGTCACAAAGAACGGTCCATTGTGCCCTGCCCCCCGGATCGATGCAAGACGAGCGCAACAAAAACGCGGCGAGGATGGGGGACTCGCCGCGTGTTGCTGCCAAAGGCGGCGACCCGCTTCCAGGCCGCCACGGAAGCTCCTCGAACACAGCACGAAACCATCGCTTGGATCAGTCGGTGATTTCGACCTTGACGGGAACGACCCGCCCTCCTTCGTTCTTCACCTCGACCTTCACGCTGGCCCCATCGGCCAAGGCGGTGAACATCACAGGCTTGTCACCCGAAAGTAACTTGGTGTTCTCGGTGAAGTACAACTCCAGCGTCCTGCCATCGTTGGTCTCGACGTAGATTTCCTTTTCCTCGGGCACGACCTTGACGATTTTCCCTTCGTACGTGCCGCTGGCGACCTCGTCGTCGCCTCCGCTACACCCGGCCAGGAGAATCCCGGCGAGGATCGCCAGCCCCAGAAGTCCTGCAAATCCCTTGTTGGTCATGGTCAGCTCCCTTCGGTGTGTCGGCCTTGCCAACCGCAATATCAAGATATTGTATACCCAACGCCGCTGCCATTTCAAATGCGGGGCGTTGACCCGTGAATGTAGTAACCCTATCATTCGCTGGCATAACCACTTCTGCTTCGCCTTTTAGGGAGAGAGAGTTTATGTGGCTACGCAAATTTCACCGTTATCTCGGGTTGGCCCTGTCTCCGCTGATCCTGGTCACTGCTGTCACGGGCGGTGTCCTGTTGTGGCGAAAGCACTTCCACCCGGACCTGAAGCACGACCTGCTGGACTGGCATAACTGGGAAATCGTAACCAGCTACGCAGGAGTCGTCGTCGCTGGAGGACTCGTTCTGATGGTGCTCTCGGGCGTTGCGATGTGGGCACAGATGGCGATACGGAAACGACGGGCGAAATCCAAGTGATGCCCCTCAGTTCATGCGGGTAGGCACCGGCTGTCCAAGCAACCAATCCCGCAGCAGGCTGTCATCGCCCGATATCCTGCCGATCACGCGGTACCGGGATCGAAACAGAGCCTGACATTGCATCGCCGGCTCGGAAACGACAGCCCACGGAGACAGGCCCGAGGAATGCACCATGCGAACCTTCCCGCCTCGACAGATTAGAAAGCCCACGTGGCGGTCCAGGCCGACGACGTAGAGGCCTTCTCCGGTATCGAGTACCTCGGAGACGAACCGCTCCATGGACGCATCGGAGAACCTGCGAACGTACGGTTCGGACGTCAGCGAGAGAATGATCCTCTCCGCTGGCTGCTGGGAAAGGGACACCCGCTCCAGAGCAATGCCCGCATCGCGGAGAACCGTCGAGACGAAGTAGCCACAGGCGATGGAGCCCTTGCGGGGCGTCTGCGTGGTCCCCTCGTACGCCCATCTTGTGCCATACCATCGCGGAGCGATTCGATCGGCCACGACGGAGACCAGCAGATCCCGCGCGTCGGCCAATACTTCCTGTCGCCGGGACTCGGTCCGTGCCGCGCGATATCGTCCGGCGAGGACTTCACGCCGGCTGGAGACATCTCGCAGCAGTTGGCTGTAGGTTTCCAATACCGGGTCGGCGGGACAGGTCCCGGACGCATCGACACCGCTCCCATCGGCCGTGGCGGCAGAGGCCGACCGGTCCAGAACAGCCAGGCTGGCCAGGTGCAGCAGGACCAGTCCCGCCGCGAGCGTAACTCCAGCCGATGCCGAAATGCGGATCAACCGTCTCACAAGCATGAAATTCTCTCCCCACTGTCCCTATCGGACTGCGGAGGGGGGGAACGTTAGTTGCTTTCTGCATGCGTGTTTGCAGAAGGTTTGGGAGGTTTTCGGTACCGTATCTCAGATACCCTTACCCGGCATCGATCGGCGGTAATCGCCAGCGTTCCTGACCGCGGGTTCGGATCCGAGACCGTCGCCACAAGCTTCCCTTCCCGGTAGCACCGGATCCGATGGTCCTCCATCACCATCCGCCAGCGGATCGGCCCGTCGACCGGCGGGACATCCACAATCTCCACCGGCTCGGGATACGGGTTGGTCGATGTGCCGAGATAGGCACCGACCTTGTCAGGCCAGCAGACGAAATACACCGCCGACCAGTCGATGCGGAGTTTCACACGCACGGAGATCGAGTAAGGACCGGGGTTCTCGTACAGTTCGTGATCCGTATTATCGATCTCCAAGACCACTTCGCCATCGCGCGCGTCGAGGTTCAGGCTGGCTACGATCGCCTTCTTGCCGCCCCGGGGGTTGAGCACCAGTTTGCCGTCCTTGACGGCCGAGCGTCCGGCAACCGTCAGCCAACCCGACCGGTCGTGGCCGTTGAACAGCCTCAAGCCGGTGCGCAGCGCGTACTCTGCTTTGGGATTGATCGCAGGATCGTTTGGGTCGGCACATCCTGCCAGGGCGAAGATCACTCCCGCGACGGCGAGCAGTTCCAGAATCTTCCGTCTCATGTTCCCCATTCCGGTCAGAGTCCGGGCCCCCAGTCGTCGGTCTCTTCTTCGTCATCGATCTTCCACTTGTCCGCCTCGCTGATATCGTCCATTTCGCGTTCCATGAACTCGAACATCTTCTCCTGCATGGGGGCAAGCTTGTGGTAGTACTCCAGCGTCGCCTGGTAGCTGCGGACCATGGTCTCCATGCCCTTTGCGACCTGATTGAGGCCGGCTTCGAGCTGATTGGTCTTGATCAGCTGCCACTTCTCCAGGCACTCGGGCTCCTTGATGGTGCTGAACGGATCGCACGAAAAGGCAACCTGGCCGTCTTCGCGGCGGATGAAAAACTCGCAGTCTTTGCACTGGATCATGATCTGGGTGTCCCTGGTGAGGATTCTCGACAAATGGCGTTCTGTGTCATCATACTCTGCGCGACGTCCGTCGTCCAATGGTGGGACGATTCACGACCGGGTCGCGTTCGGCCGGAATTCCCTTTCGGATGAACGCTGCTCGTCTATAATCCGTTGGACGGAGGGCTAGAAAGCGGCAAACTTCATGGCAGTCAACATTTTGTGCATCGGAGACGTGGTGGGACGGGCAGGGCGCGGCGTCCTCGCCGACCATCTCAGTTCGCTCATCGAGGAACGGGAGATCGAGTTGGTGGTCTGCAACGCCGAGAACGCAGCAGGCGGCAGCGGGCTGACACCACAGATCTTCGACAAGCTCCAGAAATACGGCGTCGATGTGGTGACTCTCGGCGACCACGCGTTCCGCAAACGTGA
This sequence comes from uncultured Planctomycetaceae bacterium, assembly GCA_964642855.1. Lineage (GTDB taxonomy): Bacteria > Planctomycetota > Phycisphaerae > SM23-33 > SM23-33 > CAZXSK01. Next base: position 20,319 of record CAZXSK010000053.1, read on the forward strand.
GATCATCGAGATGCTCCAGTCCTCCGACCGGATCATCAAGCCAGCTAACCATTCGCCGCGTTCGCCGGGCAAGACGGTAGCTGTGGTGCCCACGAAATCCGGCAACCACGAGGTGGGGGTCATCTGCGTTCTCGGGCAGATGTCGATGGGCAACTTCGATTCCCCGTGGTATGCCATCGACAAGGCGATCGCCGCCCTGCCGGGCCACGTAAAGATGATCGTCGTCGACTTCCACGCCGAAGCGACCAGCGAAAAGGTTGCGATGGGCTGGCATCTGGCCGGTCGGGCAAGCGTTGTATTCGGCACACACACCCACGTTCCCACGGCAGACTGCCGCGTGCTGGACGGCGGTACGGCATTCATCTCCGACTGCGGCATGACCGGGCCGTACGACAGCGTGCTGGGTCGGCGAAAGGATCGTGTGCTGAGCTTTCTCACCACCGGCGTGCCCACGCAGTTCGAAGTCGCCCGGAGCGACCCGAGGCTGTGTGGAATCATCGCCAGCGTCGATCCGACAACCGGCAAGGCACGCGGGATCGAGCGTATCGAGATCCGTGGCAGAACGCTGGAAGGCGGCCCGTACGACGCCGACGACGGCAGGCCGGGCGGGTACCGTCGCAAGAAGAAGTAACGCTACAATCCGCCTCGACCGGCGTCTACCTGGAGGAACCACTTCACCCGGGGAGACAACAATGGGCGTTCTGTGCAGCGCGATCTACTGGGTCGGGCCGGTGCTCGGGATGACAGCCGGGCTGCTCGGCGGGGGGATTGGAACGTGGATGACCATCCGCCGCGCCGCCGGACCCCGCCAGCGCAAAGAGGCGATCCGCTTCTCCGTCCTCATCTGGGCCCTGGTTGCGGCGTTGCTCGTGGGGCTCGCCCTGCTGTCCGGGCCGTGGCGGCACGTTCTGTGGCTGCCCTATGGGCTGATTCTCCCGGCGGTGATACTGTGGGGCAACCAACGATTCCAAGCCGCCCGGCGGGCGGATGACGGAAGCTGACGCTACATCATCCCGTACTTCTTCATCTTCTTGTACAGTGTCACCCGGTTGATGCCCAGCTGCTCGGCCGTTTCCTGGCGCCGCCCCCGGTTGGCGTCCAGCGTGATCTCGATGAGACTCCGCTCCGAGGCTTCCATCGCCTCCTCCAACGTCGTGCCCACCTGCACCGCTGCTGCAACGGTCAGTTTCTGTTCGGACCGGCTGGAAGGTTTCGAACCCCCAAGGACCGCGGGGGGCAGATCGTCGGGCCCGATCAGAGCCTGCCTGCAAAGAACCACCGCTCGCTGGACGCAGTTCTCCAGTTCGCGCACATTGCCGGGCCAGTCGTAACGGCGCATCAGGCCGATCGCTTCCTCCGAGAACCCGGCGATTTCCTTGCTGTTCTCTCGGGCGTACTGGTCGACGAAGTGTTCAGCCAGCAGTGGAATGTCCGCCACACGCTCGCGCAGCGGCGGAAGCTCTACGTTCACTACGTTAACCCTGAAGTACAGATCCTCCCGGAACCGACCGGCCTTGACCTCCTCGGCCAGATCGCAGTTGGTCGCCAGAATCACACGTACGTCCACCTGGCGGGATTCGTTCGAACCGACCGGCTCAAACACCTGCTCCTGCAGGACGCGCAATAGCCTGACCTGAAGCTGTGGAGACGCGGTGGCAATCTCGTCCAGGAAGATCGTCCCGCCATCGGCAGCGGCGAACTTGCCGGTCTTGTCTCCGGTGGCATCGGTAAACGCGCCCTTGACGTGCCCGAACAGCTCACTTTCCAGCAGTGTGTCCGGCAACGCCCCGCAAGAGACCTCCACGAACGGCCCTTCCCGCCGGGGAGACTGGGTGTGGACTGCCCGGGCTACCAGGCTCTTGCCGGTGCCCGACTCGCCCGTGATGAGTACCGTAGCGGAGCTCTCGGCCGCCGTCTCCAGCAGATCGAACACTCTCTGCATGCGGTAGTCCTCGCCAATGACCGACGAGAAGCTGTACCGCTCGTGCAGCGCCTGCCTCAACTGACGGTTCTCCGCAATCAGATTCTGCTGCGACAACGCCCGACGAACTGCGATTCGCACGTCGTCGTCGATGATCGGCTTGGTGAGGTACTCGTAGGCGCCCTGCTTCATAGCCTCTACCGCAGATTCGATGGTCCCGTACCCGGTGATGACCATCACGACCAGGTCCGGATAGTTCTCGCGGATATGCCTCAGCAACTCCAGCCCATTCGATTCCCCGAGCATCACGTCCGTAATCACCAGGCGAAACGTGCCCCCCCGGAGGTGGTCGATCGCGCGGGCCACGGACTGGCATCGCACGAGCTCGTAACCTTCCATCTCCAGAAAATCCCCGAGGCTGTCGAGGATGATGTCGTCATCGTCGACCAGCAGAATCCGCGCACCTGCGAACGAATTGGCTTTCTCATGTCCGGTCATGGGTTACTCCGTAGCAGAAACAGCCGTGACTCGTTCCACAGGCAGACATACCGTGATGACCGTTCCGCCCTCGTCACGCGGAGACGCCGAGATCACGCCGTCCAACCGAGCGAGGATCTCCCGGCAGATCGCCAATCCCAGCCCCGATCCCCGGCCGTCAGGCTTGGTAGAGTAGAAAGGCAGGAAGATTCTCTCCCGATCCTGGGGGTCGATTCCCGGCCCTGTGTCCGCGAACTCTATCACGCAGACGCCTTCGTCCTCTTCGGTCATGCAGACAGCCAGCTCACCGCCGTCGGGCATGACGTCCAGCGCGTTGCGGAGGATGTTGCAGAACACCTGGAAAGCTCGCCCATCGGCCCGGCCCGCACCGGCAGCCTCGATGTCCAGCATTACCCTCACGCCGAGACGATCCGCCCGGGGTTTCATGACCCCAACGGCATCGCGCAGAAGCAGTTCGATCGGCTCGGAAGGTAGGGCGGCACCCGATCGGCCATGGGAGGAGTAGCTCCGTATGATCTGTCCTATGCGTTCAAGACCTTGTCTGGCCGAACGAAGATAGCCCCCCCTTTTCTCGCCATCGGCCTTTTCTGCCAGGCCCAGGTAGCGCATCACCCCGTCGAGTGGGCTGTTAAGCTCGTGGGCGACCTCGGCGCCACATCTGCCCGCTCCGTTGAGACGCTCATAAATCGCAAGCCTCCCTGCCGCGCTGGCCGATTCCGATACGTCCTCGACCATGACCACGACGACGGGCACCTGCGCAGCGGTCTTCTCCCAGATCAGTTCGACATTTGCGAGCATCACCCGGCTGTCACTGAGTCGAAGGCTGACTTCCCGGAGCATCGCGTTGGAGCCGCCCGGCCGGATCGGATCGCCCGAGAAGAACCCTCTCACGAGCGACGTCGACTCGGGGGAAGAGGTAACCAGGGCTTCGGCTACCTGCGTGCCGGCCGGAAGCAATTCTTCCGCAGCGGGGTTGCGATAGAGCAACTCCCCGGTCGCGGAGGCGACCAAGACCGGCTGCTGGATCGACTTCATCGCCAGCAACCCGAATTCGCCTGGATCGGTGTGCATGGTGTCTATATCGTCATTCTTGCAACGATGTTGCACAGAAACAACGCAATGTTGCCAAACCTTAACATTCCTGTCGTGCAGCCCCGGAG
>CAZXSK010000053.1:23997-31213 GCA_964642855.1 uncultured Planctomycetaceae bacterium
GGGGCGTCGGGGTCGAAGATGTCCGCCAGCAGAGCCGGGTCCCCGCCGCCGTGCCCGCCTTCGCTCTTGCGAACCTGGACGGACTCGAACTCGCCGGCCTCCTTGAAGTGAGGCATGATGGTCGTGTACTGCCCTTCCCGTTTGATCTGCCCCGGGGCCATGTCTTCCTGCTCTCCGGAGATATAGGAGAACTGCGTGCTGCCATGCTCCAGCCGGCCCTGGTTACCGTTGAAGGCGATCTGGTAGCCCTCCCACGGGCTGAACGTGTGCAGCAGGTAATTGAGAATCGCCCCGCCCTTGTACTTTACCGACACCGACATGTTGTCCCAGATGTCGATCTCGTCGCTGAACACGCACCGGTCGCGGAAGTAGCCGTCCTCGTCCTCGTTGTCCAGGTACAGTTCCTTCAGCCGCTCGCTCTCCTCGAGCTTCAGCACAAACGGGCACTTGTCTCTCTCGGGGCAGTCCAGGCAGCGTTCGGAGCGATTGGACAAGCCCAGCCTCTCCGCGGTCTTCGGAACATAGAACCGCCTCGAGGCATGGCAGAACACCTCCGCGGGGTCGTCGTCCAGCCACCAGTTGACCAAGTCGAAGTGGTGCGTCGCCTTGTGGACCAGCAGCGAGCCGGAGTTCTTCCGGTTCCGGTGCCATCGGCGGAAGTAATCGGCCCCGTGGCGGGTATCGAGTGGCCAGCAGAAGTCGACGCTCAGCACATCGCCGATCGTGCCTGTGTCCAGAAGCTCTTTCAACTGGCTGCGGTGCGGCGCGTAGCGATAGTTGAAGGTAACCTGACAGCTTTGGCCGGTGGCGTCGACGGTCTCAAGGATATTGCGGCACTTTTGTTCGTCGGTGGTCATCGGTTTTTCCGTGATGACGTCACAGCCGAGCTCCATGCCGCGAATGAGGTACTGGTCGTGCGTGGCGTCTACCGTCGTCACGATGACGTAATCGGGCCTGGTCTCCTCGACCATTCTGTCGAAATCGGCTGCTTCGTAGGTGGCAACGGGCTTGCAGCCCATCTCCGCGATGCGCTTGTTCTTGACCTCCATGCGCCCCTGGTTGGTGTCGCACAACGCCACGATCTCGCACGCGTCGTTGTACACCTCGCAGAGGGCTTTGGTGTACATGCTGCTTCTTCCGCCGCAGCCTACCTGGGCGTAGCGTTTCTTGGCCATGATCTGCTGATTCCTTTCCTATCGAACGTTTCGGCCCCGCCGGCCTTTGTCGGGTTCTGTTATCCATCGATTCGGTCCGGGTCGGGACCGTACCGCTTCTTCTCTAGGTCGACTTGCGCACGACAAGCCGGGTCGGAAGGCAGATGCCCTCGTCGAGCCGAACCGACGGATCGCGCATGCTCTCAAGAAGCATGTCAGCCACTGCCACGCCGATGCCGGCATTGGGCTGTGCGACGGTCGTCAGTGAAGGCCAGGCGAGCGACGCAGCCTGGCGATCGTCGAAGCCGACAACCGCGACGTCTTCGGGCACGCGCACTGAGGCTTCGTGAAGCCCAGCCAGCAACGACATCGCCATGACGTCGGAGTACGCCTGAATGCCATCGGGCTGGGGCGACATCTCCAGGAACAGCTTCGCTGCATAGCAGCCGGCCTGGGTCTGATCGGAAACGCCCGTCACGTCGAGGTACATGGATTCGCGACCCAGTTCAGACATTGCGCGATGGTATCCTTCAAGGCGAGTAGTATCCTTCTGTCCGCCGAGATAGGCGATCCGCATGCGCCCGCGGCGGGCAAGGTGCAGTGCGGCTTCGTACACGCCTTGCTGGCGGTCGATGCGGACGCTGGCGGACATTCTCTCGGGCGGGTCGATCACAACGCACGGAGTGCCCTGCTGCTGACAGCTTTCCACCCATCGATCGACGTCACCGTCCGGCGGGAAGAACAGAGCAACCCCGGCCGGCCTGCGGGCGAGGGTTTCGCCCAGGAGTCCCTGGTGGTCTCCGGCCGAACCATGCCGACTGCCCAGCAGTACGGTCACGGAAAGCTCAGCCGGTCTGAGGCGCTGCTCCAATGCAGCAATCTTGGCCATGTGCAGTTCGTCGGTCGACCAGGCGACCACGGCGACTTCAAAGCTTCTGCGCGTTCGGAGGCTTCTGGCCAGACGATTCGGCCGATAGCCCAGTTCCCGCGCAGCTCGCAGCACGCGTTCGCGCGTGTCTTTGCCGACGTATCCGTTGCCTTTCAGTGCGCGATTGACGGTACGGACCGACACGCCGGAAGCCGCTGCGATGTCCTTCAGCCCAGCCATGGGTGATTGCCTCTCTTCGATGTGCCAACGATGGCACAACACGCCAATGTAGGCTTCCTTGGGCGCATGACAAGTGAAATCGCCGAAATCTCCCTGATTCCCCACCGCTTGCCGGGTCCGGGAACACCGGAGACACCCCCTGCCCGTTTCCTCCCTTTCGGATCGCCTCGACAGGACGTAGAATCCCCTCTCGACTTTCCACGGACACAACCCGGGAGACAGACGTGGCAGACCTTGGCGTGATTTTCGATATGGACGGCGTACTCATCGACAGCTATCAGGCCCATTTCGAGTCCTGGCGGCGGATGCTCGCCCGACACGACCTGGAGATGACCGAGGAGCAGTTCGCTTCCACCTTCGGCCAGACGAATCGGTCGATCATCACCGGGCTGTATCCTGACCGCGCCAGCGACGAGACGATCGCCCGGTGGGGTGAGGAGAAGGAGCAGGCGTTCCGAGAACTCCTTCGCGAGGATTTCCCCGAGATGGCTGGAGCAGGTGACCTCCTGCGTGCGATCGACGGCGCGGGCATGGCAATCGCCATTGGTTCGTCGGGTCCGGCCGAGAACGTCGAGGCGGTGCTGGAATGTCTTGACGGGGGAGAACTGGTATCTGCCCGTGTGACCGGCTCCGACGTCACCCACGGTAAGCCCGATCCGGAGGTGTTCCTCAAAGCTGCAGAGAAACTCGGTCTGGACCCGTCCTGTTGCGCGGTCGTGGAGGACGCACCAGCCGGTGTGGAGGCCGCCCGGCGAGCAGGAATGGCTGCCATTGCGATGACGGGAACAGCCCCGCGCGAGAAACTCGCCGAACGATCGCACCGCGTGGTCGATTCCCTCAGCGAGATCTCCCCAGACGATATCCGAGACCTTATCAAGCAGAGCAGACGATAGCGGGAACCCACACCATGCATGAGATCCACGAGCCCACCCAAACTGTGCCCGTCGTCCACGAGTGCGACGTATGCGTCATCGGCGGAAGCTGCACGGGCGTCTTTGCCGCAGTCGCAGCAGCCAGGCTGGGGGCATCGGCAGCTGTCATCGAGAACAACGGCATGTTCGGCGGCGTCGCGTCGGCGGGCTTGGTGAACATCTGGCACTCGCTGCTGGACACCGCCAACGATCAGACGATCATCGCCGGGCTCACGCGGGAGGTCGTCGAGCGACTTCGCAAACGAAAGGCCGTCAACGAGGTCAACCCGCCGTCGTCGGATGCCCAGTTCACGCTGAATACTGCAGAACTCGCGATCGAGCTGGACGCCCTGGTCACGAAGTCCGGCATCCGACCGTTCCTGCACACGAAGTTCGTTCGCCCCGTCGCCGAGGATGGACGCATGCAGGCTGCGATCATCGAGGACAAGACCGGGCGCCGTGCCGTGGCTGCGCGAGTGTTCATCGACGCCACCGGCGACGCCGACGTGGTACATCGGCTGGGGCTTGAAACGCACACCGACAGCGTGCTTCAGCCGGCTACGGGATGCGTACACATGAAGGGCGTCGACGACGTGCTGGAGGCGAATCCGAACAGGAAGATTGCGGAGATCGTGCACGACCCGGCGCAGCCCGAGGCGCTGAAGCAGGGCTTCTTGTGGCACTCAAGGGTCGTCGGTGCGGAAGAGCTGGCCATGATCGCCGGCACGCGCGCACACGGCGCCGACTGCAGCGACGCCGACCAGCTCACCGGTGCGGAGATGGAAACACGCCGGCAGATCAGAGCCATCGGCGACATCCTGAGGCGCCAGCCCGGCGGAGACAACATCGCGATTGTCACGCTCCCGACTTACATCGGCATCCGGCAATCACGACAGGCAAGGTGCATGCACCAGCTGCTGGAGAGGGAGGTCCTGGAGGGCGTGCGGTTCGAGGACGCCATCGCCAACGGCAGCTACAGGGTCGATGTTCACCACCCCGACAAACCCGGCTTGACGTTCCGGTACCTCGACGGCGTCGAAGAGTACGTAGCCCCTGGGGAGCCGAGACAGACCGGCCGATGGCGGGAACAACGAGACGCCGACCCGACCTTCTACCAGATCCCCTACCGCTGCATGGTGCCGGCAGGTGCGGAAAACGTTCTCGCCGCCGGAAGAGCGATCGACGCCGACCGCGGCGCATTCGGTGCGGTTCGCGTGATGGTCAACTGCAACCAGACCGGCCAGGCTGCCGGCGTGGCCGCTCACCTGGCGATCGAGTCGGGGCGGTCGGTAGCCGACGTTGATATCGCGAAACTGCGCGAGACTCTGGTCGCTCAAGGGGCTATCATCATCTGATGCGTGCTCTGTTCCCGCTGCGTTGCCCTGTCCGCCGAGTGGGGTTCCCTGCTAGCAGGAGAAACCAGATGACGCTCTATGACCAACTGGCGGACCAGTACGCCGATCTGACTGACACTGCCAGAAGACGCGAACTCGCTGACGGCTTCGCCGACCGTCTGCTTTCCCAGTACTCCATTGGCTCGGCCTTGGACGCCGCTACCGGTACGGGGGTCTATGCGATCGCCCTGGCCAAGCGGGGAGTGCGGGTGCTGGGAACGGATCTCTCGTCGGCCATGCTCGACCAGGCCGCACGGGATGCCCGCAAGGAAGACTTGCGGGTCACCTGGCTGCAGGCGCCGATGCAGCGACTTGGACAGGACGTAACCGGAAGCTACGATGCCGTTCTCTGCATGGGAAATTCTCTGCCCCACCTGGTATCGCAGGCGGACCTCGAGGCAGCGTTGAACAGCTTCGCCAGTCTGCTGAGCAAGTCCGGGATCCTGATCCTGCAGGTGCTGAACTATGCGCGGGTTCTCGCAGAGCATCAGCGGATCGTCAACATCAACCGAAGCGGAGACAGGGAGTACGTCCGCTTCTACGACTTCGAACCGTCGGTCGTGCAGTTCAATGTGCTTGCCATCGACTGGTCAAAGGACCCGCCCAACCACGAACTCCACAGCACGACACTCCGACCTTACGTGGTCGACGAGATTGCCAGGGCGTTGAAGCAATCGGGATTCGAGATCGAAGGCACCCACGGCGGCCTGGATTTCTCGCCGCACGATCCGACCAGTTCCGTCACGGCGATGATCGTCGCCCGCAGACAGAGCCGTTGACCGCGTCGGAACCGTGATCGCTCAGGTGCGAGCCTCGACCGACTCCTTGCTGCGGGTTCGCTGGAGTTCGATATTCGAACCCCGACGCTCGAGTTGAGCCCGGGAGATCTCGATAACTTCTTTCGCCTCGTCTGGTGTCATGCAACCCACGGCGACCATGTCGATATCGCGAAGCGTCGCCCACGAGAATGCCAGGCCGACCAGCGGAAGCAGCCTGCCGGCCGCGAGGGGCTTGATCGTGAGCACGGGGTTCTTCCGCTGCCAGATCGAACGATGTACCCAGTCGACCTCGATCTGCATGAGAAATCCCGCGGCGTTGTAGATTTGAATGTAGGTCGCGACATCCGAGCCGGACTCGTCGGCGTAGATGGGCGTCTCGGGCATGTGCGTCGAGAGGCCAGGGATCATCCCACGATCTCGGATCATCTTCGTGTACTGGTCGAGATTGCGGATCGATCGCGTCCGGCGGTCGACCAGCGCGTCGGTCGAGGCCTGGTGGGGCATGCAGATCTTCGCGCCCAGGTCTGCGTGGGCATCGATGATCCGTCGCGTCTCGTCGAAATCCTCCTGATTGTCGCCGACGTTGATATGCGGCGTGGCGATGCCGATCAGCTCCCTGCCTACCCGATCCTCAGCCATCTTCGCAGCATCCTGCAGGTGGGTGGCTTCCGGACGAACTCCGAAGAACGTGTCGATACCCTCTCGCAGGAATACTTCCAGCACTTCAGCGATGCGCTGGGCATCCATGCGCTGCTTGATGAACTCGTCCTTGGCCTTGGATGTGTGGGAATATCCCAGGAACCAATTGCTGCCGATGATCATGCGCGAAACCGAGAGATCCTCGATCTGCGTTCTGGGGAAGTCGCCCATTGACGGCTCGCTTTCTCCCGCCCGGCCTGGCCTTAACGTCCGCTACTTCTCGGGCCACTCGCCAGAGAACACCTCGCTGGCCGGGCCCGTCATCTTCACGTGATTATCGCGTTCCTGCCAGTGAAGGTTCAAGTCTCCTCCGGGCAAGTGTCCGATGATCGCCCGGTCGGTCCGCCCGGTGAGCACTCCGGCCACACACACCGCCGAGGCTCCCGTACCGCAAGCGAGAGTCACCCCGCTGCCCCGTTCCCACGTCCGGACGGTGACTTCGGTCTTGTCGTGGACCTGCACGAAGTGGACGTTGATGCGGTTCGGGAACGACGGATGGTTTTCGAGTTCCGGGCCCCACTGCTCAAGCAGGACCGACCCGACGTCCTCCACGAAAACCACTGCGTGCGGATTACCCATCGACACGCAGGTGACCTTCATCGTCTTCCCGCCGATCTCCAGGGGCACATCCACGTTTCGCTCGCCGGGCAGTTTGCTGGGAATTTTCTCTGCTTCAAGAATGGGCTGTCCCATGTCGACCGTTGCGGACTGGACCTTGCCGTTCTCCACCTGAAGATCGATCCTCAGAATTCCAGCCCCGGTTTCCACGTGCATGGGGTTGGCTTTGGCCCGGTCATGATCCCAGGCGTACTTCGCGACGCACCGTACGCCATTGCCGCACATTTCCCCTTCGGAGCCATCCGCGTTGAACATCCGCATGCGCACGTCCGCAGAGTCGGACGGAAGAATAAGGATCATCCCGTCGCCACCCACCCCGAAATGTCGGTCGGCGATCACCTTGGCCAGTTCGCCCGGAGCGTCAGGGATGTCCTGGTCGAAGCCATCGACATAGACGTAGTCGTTACCCAGACCATGCATCTTCGTGAAACGCAGCACGCGCGATCTCCTTCCAGTAGTGTTCGATTGAGCCATATTCTATCGGCGAACTGCCAACGTTCCAAGACACCAGTGGAACCGGCCGGACAACGACCACTACCATACCCGAAGCGCA
>CAZXSK010000054.1:0-27195 GCA_964642855.1 uncultured Planctomycetaceae bacterium
TTCCCGGTCGGATCCGGCGAGTTCAGCCTCCCACCCGATCGGGGCTAATTCCGCGACAGCGTGGCAACCGTAGCAAGGGGCTGCGGCTCTGCCGGCAAGTACCTGTCGCAGGCACCAGCAGGAGATACTCTCATGTTGAAGTCCCGCCTTCTGACCCCAGGCCCCACGGACGTTCCCCCGGAAGTTCTCAACGAGATGGCCAAGCCGATCTTTCACCATCGGACGCCGCGTTTTCGCGAGATGCTCGGGGAGGTCAACGCAGGCCTGAAGAAAGTTTTCAAGACCGACAACGACATCCTGACCATCGCCGGGTCGGGCACGGCAGGGATGGAAGCCGCCATCGCCTGTGCGTGTCCGCGAGACAAGAAGGTCCTCGTCTCCAACGGAGGCAAGTTCGGCGAGCGGTGGGTCAAGATCGCCAAGATCTACGGCCTGGACGTCGACGAGGTCGAGCTGGAGTGGGGCACAGCCCTGCAGCCCGAGACCGTCAGGGAGAAGCTGGACACGGGCGAATACGGAGCCGTCATCACCGTGTACTCCGAGACGTCGACGGCTACGGCCTGCGACCTGGAGGCCATCGGCAAGGTGGTCGCCGGGAGCGACGCGATTCTGATTGCCGACTGCATAACGGCGGCCGGGACGCTGCCCCTCTACACCGATGACTGGGGCGTGGACATCGTCGGCTCGGGCAGCCAGAAGGCCTTGATGCTCCCGCCGGGCCTGGCGAATTTGTCGGTCAGCGAGAAGGCCTGGAAGCTGATCGACCAGATCGACGCGCCGTGCTTCTACCTGGATCTCAAGGCGTACCGGAAATCCATCGCGAACAACGACACGCCGTACACGCCGGCAGTATCGCTGATCCGTGGCCTGAAGGTGGCTGTGGATATGCTCAACGAGGTCGGCATTGAGACCATCTGGCAGCGCACTGCGACCCTTGCCAAGGCCACCCGCGAGGCGGCGAAGGCGATTGGCCTGAAGGTGTTCTCGAAGCAGCCCAGCGACTCGGTCACGGGACTGCTGTTCCCTGAGGGCGTCGACGACGGATTCCGCAAGAAGCTGCAGGGCAAGTACGGGGTCTCGGTGGCCGGCGGACAGAACGAACTGAAGGGCAAGCTCATGCGGATTTCGCACATGGGTTATGTCGATCCGCTCGAAACGCTGGGCGTGATTGCAGCGATTGAATACAGCCTGGCCGATTGCGGTGCGGACATCGAAATCGGCAAGGGCGTCGCCGCGGCGTCCCAGGTGCTCAAGGACTGGCAGTAAGGAGGGATCAACCCATGATCAAGATTCTCGTAGCAGATAAACTCAGCAAGGTCGGCCTGGACTGGCTGGAATCGCAGGACGACGTGGAAATGACCGTCAAGACCGGGCTTTCGCCGGAGGAACTGGCCAAGATTGTCGGCGAGTACGACGGCATGATCATTCGCTCGGGTGTGAAGGTCACCGAGGAAGTCCTCGCCGAACCCGGTCGGCTGAAGGGTATCGCCCGGGCGGGCGTGGGCGTGGACAACATCAATGTTCCGGTGGCGACGGGCAAGGGCGTGATCGTGATGAACACGCCGGGCGGGAACACGATTTCCACGGCCGAGTTGGCGTTTACGCTGATGCTCTCGCTGTCTCGGAAGATCGCCCCGGCCAATGCGTCGCTCAAGGGCGGCGAGTGGAACCGCAAGGCCTACCAGGGCACGCAGCTTGCGGGCAAGACGCTGGGTGTCGTTGGGATGGGTCGCATCGGCCGGGCCGTGGCTGAGCGCGCACTGGCGTTCGACATGCGGGTGGTCGGGTACGACCCGTTCTTTGCGGGCGGAACCGAGGAGAAGTTCGAGATGGTCAAGGACCTCCAGGAGCTCTGCAAGCGGGCGGACTACATCACGGTCCACGTGCCCAAGAGCCCCGAGACCCTGGGCATGATCGGCGAGGAGCAGATCGCGGCGATGAAGCCCACCTGCCGGCTGGTCAACGCAGCGCGGGGCGGAATCATCGATCCCGACGCTTTGCTGAAGGCGATCAAGGAAGAGCGCATCGCCGGGGCGGCAATCGACGTTTGGACGTCGGAGCCGCCGGAGACCGAAGCCGAGAAGGAACTGATCGACCAGCCCAACGTGCTGGGCGTGCCGCACCTTGGAGCCTCGACCGAGGAAGCCCAGGAGCAGGTCGCGCTGGACGCAGCCGAGCAGTTGGTCACCGCGATTCGCGGCGGAGAGGTCCGCAACGCGCTGAACGCGCCGGGGTTCAGCCAGAAGATTCCCGACTGGCTCATGCCGTACACCGAGCTCAACCGCAGGTTGGGCACGATTCTCGCCTCGATCACCGAAGGGGCGATCAAGAAGGTGGAGGTCATCTATCGGGGCAAGATCGCCGACGAGAACATTCCGCCGCTGACGACCTACCTGCTGGTGGGCTTGCTCGAGCCGCGGATGGACTACCCGGTGAACATCGTCAACGCTCCGGTGATGGCCAAGGAACGCGGCGTGGAGGTCGAGCAGATCACCTCCGCGAAGGTCAAGGAATTCACGAACATGGTCGAGGTGACCGTCCATACCGACCAGGGCAAGCGATCGGCCAAGGGGAGCATTTTCGGGAACCGTTTCCCGCGGATCATTGCCATCGACGGCTATCGGATGGAGATGAAGCCCGAAGGCCATGTGCTGGTGATCTTCAACGACGACAAGCCCGGTGTGGTGGGCAAGTACGGGTCGCTTCTCGGTGAGAACGGCATCAACATCGCAGACATGACCTTCAGCCGCAAGCTGGACCCCGCGCGGGCGGTCGTCGGGATCAATCTCGACAACGCCCCGTCCGAGACCGTGCTGGAAGAGCTTCGGAGCCTGGAGTTCGTGCACGAGGTACACTACCTCGAATTGCCCGTGCTCTATCAGCCGGAGAAGGAAGCCCAGGGCGGGTAGTCGGGCTCATTGACGGGTAGCGGTTCAGGTCGCAGAAAGGCCGGGCGAAAGGGAAAGGTCGCCCGGCCTTCTTTCTGCGCGCGGGGATGCTTGGCCGGGGGGCGATCGGGACATGGGCACCCGGGTCCGGGTTGTTTTCGCTGGACATGATCGGCTGGGTCTGCATCATCGGGGCGTGAACCGGAATCAGGAGAAACCCATGCCACAGACGGCTGCTTACGGAACGTGGAGATCGCCGATCACCGCCGAGATGATCGTGAAAGGTACGGTGGGCCTGGGGGGCACGTGCGCCTCGGGCGACGACCTGTACTGGCTGGAGATGAGGCCGGGCGAGGGCGGGCGGTACGTGATCGTTCGCCAGGACCCGGCGGGGGATCGCATCGACTGCAACCCGGCCCCGAGCAATGCGCGCACGCGCGTGCACGAGTATGGCGGCGGGTCGTTTGCGGTGGTCGGAGAGGCGGTGTACTTCACGGAGTTCGGCGACCAGCGGCTGTACGTGACCCGGGGTTCGGGCTCGCCGTCAGCGGTAACCGACGAGGCGCCGGTTCGGTATGCCGACTTCACGTGGGACGCCGAGCGCAGCCGGCTGATCTGTGTGCGGGAAGACCACAGGGGAGACCGAGAGGCGGTCAACTCGCTGGTGGCGATTGCTCCCGAGGCAGGCGGCGTGGGCGAGCTGCTGGTGGACGGCCGGGATTTCTTCGCAGCGCCGCGGGTAAGCCCGGACGGCGGACATCTTGCGTTCCTGGCCTGGGACCATCCGAAGATGCCCTGGGACGCAGCGGAGTTGTGGCTTGCGCCCATCGACGCGGACGGTTCCCTGGGCGAGGCCCGTCGGATTGCGGGGGGCGAGGGGGAATCGGTCGTCCTGCCCGCGTGGTCGCCGGACGGAAGGCTGCACTTCGTCTGCGACCGCACGAACTGGTGGAACCTGTACCGGCTGGTCGGCGACGAGGTCGAGGCGGTCTGTCCGATGGAGGCGGAGTTCGCCAGGCCGCTGTGGCGGCTGGGCCTGAAGATGTACGACTTCCTCTCGCCGGAGGAGATTGTCTGTACGTACGAGCAGGGCGGCATGGGGCATCTTGCGGTGCTGGGCACCCAGTCCGGCGAACTGCGGGAGCTTGCGACGCCGTATACGGTTTTCAGCGGCATCACGGTGCTGGGCAGGAAGATCCTGTGCGTGGCCGGCGGGCCGGAGGTCGACTCGGCCGTGGTGGAGATCGACACCGATTCGGGCGCGGTTCGAACGATCCGCACGGGCGGGACGATCGATCTCGATCGGGATCTGCTTTCGGTTCCCGAGCCGGTGGAGTTCCCCACGGCGGACGACGCGACAGCCCACGGGTTGTTCTATCGGCCTCAGAACCCGGACTTCGTCGCGCCGGAGGGTGAAAAGCCCCCGTGCGTGGTGATGATCCACGGGGGGCCCACCGCGGCCACCACGTCCGCCCGGCGGCTGGACATCCAGTACTACACGTCGCGCGGGCTGGCCGTGCTTGACGTCAACTACCGCGGGTCGACCGGGTATGGACGCGAGTATCGCGAGGCACTCTATGGCCGGTGGGGCGTGGCGGACGTGGACGACTGCTGCCGGGGCGCGCAGTATCTCGCCGAGCAGGGCCTGGTCGACGGAGAGAGGCTGGCGATTACCGGCGGGTCGGCCGGGGGGTACACGACCCTTGCCGCCCTGGCGTTCCGCGACGCGTTCGCCGCAGGTGCCAGCCACTTCGGTGTCAGCGATTGCGAAGCGCTTGCCCAGGAAACCCACAAGTTCGAGTCGCGCTATCTCGATACGATCCTCGGGCCGTATCCCGAGCAACGCGACCTGTACGTCGAGCGGTCGCCGATCCACCACCTCGACGGCTTCGACAGGCCGGTGGTGTTCTTCCAGGGGCTGGAGGACGAGATCGTGCCTGCCAATCAGGCCGAGACCATGTACGAGGCCCTCAAGGCCCGGGGCGTCGCCACCGCCTACGTGCCCTTCGAAGGCGAGCAGCACGGGTTCCGCAAGGCTGGGAACATCCAGCGGGCGATGGAATGGGAGCTGCTGTTCTTCGGCCGGGTGCTGGGGTTCGATCCCGCCGACGAGATTCCTCCCCTGGCAATCGACAACCTGTGATTTGCCAATGGATTGAGCCCGCCAATTGCTCCTGAAGTTCTTCGCCTGCAATTCCGAACAGCAGGGCAGGCACGCCGAGCTACAGGCATTGCAGTGGGACAGTGGGCGGTCGGGGCTTCGGTTCTGATCGCCCCTCCCCTTGCAGGTTTTCTTTCCGCCGGGTGGTCGCATCGGCTATAATCCAGCCGGACGCAGAAAAAACCCATTTCTTCGATGCAGAACAGGAGAAAACCATGCCAGGCACCCCGAGAACCGCGCCGGGGGGTGCAGGCGGGCGCTGCTTTCATCGCGGCTTCACGCTCATCGAGCTTCTGGTGGTCATCGCGATCATCGCGCTGCTGGTGAGCATCCTTCTGCCCTCTCTCACCAAGGCCAAGCAGATGGCCAGGACGCTCAAGTGCTCCACGAACGTCTACGCTCTGGCCCGCGCGACCCACATGTACGCCCACGAGTACAAGGGCTACGTTCCCCGCAACGACCTCAACGGCAAGTACACGTTCTGGGCGTTCCGGCTGGTTGAATATGTCGGGGGTCCGCCGGCTCTTGATGACCAGGAGATCAAGGACTATCAGACCGTGGTCGACTGGGTCAACAGCGTGGACGCTTACCATTGCCCCTCGATTCGCGACGACGGCTCCAACAAGCTGCACTACACGTGCAACCACATCAACTGGGAGCACTATCTCAGAACAGGCGAGTACAAGGACGGCCAGAAGACCAACCTGGTCCGCATGGACGAGGTGCCCGGGATCCCGTCGCAGGTGTTCTACCTCGTGGAGGTCAAGAGCAGCGGACACCTGATGTACATCGACATGCACAAGATCGGGCACCTGATGTACGACCAGTTCGGCGAGATGATCAAAGGCCCGCGGATGATCAAGGCCACCGACAGGCGTCACGATGGCAAGACGACCGCGGTGTTCTACGACGGCCATGCCGAAACGCTGGAAATGACCGCCCAGAACTTTCCGGTGCGGGCATTCAACCCCTATCACCGCGAAGGGTACACCGGCGGCGGTTTGTAACAAGGCCGGACAGCGCGGCGTGGGAAGAGCGAGTCCTCCAGCCCCGTTGCTTCTGTCCCGATCCGTCAGTCCGGCGTGCCATACAAAAAGACTGCCATGTCCAGCGGGTCGTAGAAGCGCAGCAGGTTGGTCTCGATGCGGATCCGCCCGCCGCCGAGGTTCTGCACGCGCAGGCTTCCTCCCTCCACCGTGTGGTACGTCCGGTCGAACCCTTCCTCGGAGATCCCCTTGAGGGGTACCTCCCCGAGGGATGACTCCAGCGCGCCGTGAGCCCCCTCCATCGAGAAGGCCATCAGAACCCCGTAGTAGTTTGCGATGATGTGGGCTATCCGCATGCCCGCAGGGGGCACGCGGGGCGTGAACGAGAGTTCGGCGCGGACGTCGAAGATGTACCGCACCACCGAATCGGACTCGGTGTCATCGCAGTCCTGCAAGGCTTTCCGGTCGGCCGGGGGCTTGAGCAGCGATTCCGGCACGCGGATTTCCAGAACCGAACGCCGAGCCGGTGTCTTGACCACCAGGTAATTCACAGCCAGCAAGGCTTCGTACGACTTGGCGACCGCCAGGCCGTTGGCATCGACAAGCGCAGAAACCTGGCAGGAACTCGTCGACCACGGCAGCGGCCAGAATCCCAGTTCGTTCCAGACGTGAAGTTTGCTGTCGGGGACGGTCCGCGGGTAGTCGACGGTCCGGTTGGGGTCTTTGTCTGACCAGTGCAGCTCCAGGGGCGACTGCTTGGCCAGGGGCTTGCCGAGTTCGATCTGCTGGTAGACCTGCCATCCCCGGTCGCAACCGGTGCACAGGAGAAAGGCCGAGACCGCGACGAGAAGCGTTGGCAGGGCTCGCAAGGCCCTGCGGACAGCGATTGACTCCATGTGTTCCTCCGGGCGTTGGTCCGCAGCGGTCAGTTGACGACGATGCGTCCGAAGCGGCGCTTGCCGACCTTCAGCACCTGGCCGGTTTCGACCTGCACCTGGGCGTCGACATCGGTGATCTTCTCGTCGTCGAGGCTTACGGCGCTTTGCTTGATCAGCCTGCGGGCCTCGCCGTTGCTCTTGGCGAACCCCGCTGTGGTGACCAGCTCGACGATCCAGACCGGCGAGGATTCCACCGGGATCTCGGGCATGTCGCTGGGAAGGTTGCGCTGGGTGAACACGCGGTCGAATTCCGCTGCGGCAGACGTAGCTGCCTGCGCGTCGTGGTAGGTCTCCACGATGATCCTTCCCAGCCTGACCTTGGCCTCACGCGGATGGGTCTTCGACGGGTCGACCAGCACGTCGATCTCGTCTGCCGGCACGTCGGTCAGCAAGGTGTAGTAGTTGCGCATGAGGCCGTCGGGGATGCTCATCACCTTGCCGAACATGTCGTTGGGCGCGTCGTCGACGCCGATATAGTTGCCCTTGGACTTGCTCATCTTGTCGCTGCCGTCGAGGCCCACGAGGATGGGCATGATCATGACAATCTGCGGCGGCTGGCCCGCGTTGCCCTGCAGGTCGCGCCCGACGAGGTTGTTGAACGTCTGGTCCGTGCCCCCGAGCTCCACGTCCGACTCGATGCAGACGCTGTCGTACCCCTGCATCAGCGGGTAGAAGAACTCGTGCACGCCGATGGGGACCCCGGCTTTGTAGCGGATCTCGAACGTGTCGCGCTCCATCATCCTTGCGACGGTCATCTGCGACGCCAGGCGGATGATATCGATCAGGTTCAGCTTCTCCAGCCACTCGCTGTTGTAGCGAATCTCGCATTTCTCGGGCGATACATCCAGCACCTTGCCCGCCTGTTCGAAATACGTCCGGGCGTTCTGCTCGATCTCTTCGCCCGTCAGCACCGGTCGGGTCTTGTTCTGGCCGCTGGGGTCGCCGACCCGGGCCGTGTAGTTCCCGATGATCAGCACAGCCTTGTGCCCGAGGTCCTGGAACTGACGCATTTTCCGGAGGACCACCGTGTGTCCGAGGTGGATATCCGGGGCCGTGGGATCCATGCCCAGCTTGATGCGCATCTGCCTGCCCTCGCGGGCGGCGGATTTCAGCCGCTCGGCCAGCTCGTTCTCGGAGTAGATCGCGTCGCAGCCTCGCGAAAGGGTCGTCAGCTGGTCGCGCAGTTGTTCGTCTGTCAGGGTAGCCATGGGACGTGAAAGTGTACCCGCGAGCCGGTCTGCAGGCAAGGCTGCAGAAAGCACTGCCGGGGGGAATGTAAGTGATCGACACAAACCGTCTTAGACTGCAATTTGGTAGACTTCGCTGCCGAATAGCCCTAGGGAGGGATCCGCTTGCCCCCAGGCGGGGCGAGCGGCTAGAATGGCCGGACCCGGCGACCCGGACGTTGCTGGACAAAGGCCGATAGGTTTTGATTTTACCGGGACTTGTACGTTGAGAACGCTCACGCTGGCCATGGTGTCGGGAGTGCTCTTGCTTGCCGGATGCGGCGGCATGCCCGCAAGCCCTCCGCCTTCCAGCCCGCCGGAATACGAGCAGATGCGGATCGGCAACCGCACGGCGTACCCCCGGCGTACCGTGATGCTCTACAATCTGCAGCGGGTTCTCGATGGCGACGTGCCCGCCTCGCAGAGGGCGGCTTCGCTGAAGCTCGTATCCCGACTCGGCGAGGAGAATCATTCCGTTCGCGTCGAACTCGCCAAAGTCCTTGCTTCCAGCGACACGCCTCCGGAGCTTCGCAAGGAGATCCTCCAACTGCTGCTGAAGCGCAACTACCCGGACCTGACCGGGCACATCGTGCAGGTGCTGCCCGAACTCGAACCGGACGACCCGATCCGGGCGACCGTGCTGGAGTGGCTGGCGCGTCACCCCACGCCGGAGGTCCTCTCGTCGGTCGTCACGCTCTGGGCAAAGGAACGTGCGCCCAGCGACGCAATGGAAGAGCGGTACGAAGCGGTGGTCGAAAAGATCACCCGCAAGTCGTGGGACGATTCGCTCCTGGCCGGGCTGAATACCGATGGCTTCACGGCCAAGGGTTCGGCGCTGGAGGTCCTTCGCAGGCGCCTGCCGGTGATCACGCTGCGCAAGCGCATCGAGCAGCTGCGCGGGCGGACCGACGCGATCGTCGCGATGCAGTTGTTCCTGAAGCGCTTCGATTATCTTCCCGCTTCGGCGCAGGAACTGCTTTCGACGGTCTGGCTGGTCAAGGCCAGGCTTGGAGAGGTCAAGCCGGCCGCGGAACTCTACGATAGCTGGCGGGAATCGCACGGATACGTGTTCAACGTGCGGGACTTCCATCTGCTTGGATCGCTGGCGGAAGATCCGCTTCGCCGGAACATGCAGCGGTCGAGCCTGATCCTTCAACTCGGGCGGGAGTTCAAAGCCCGCAAGCACATCCGCCATCAGGCCGAAGGCCGGGGCCGGCTGGATCCGGGCAACTTCTGGATCGTCTCGCACAAGCTCAGCATCGCCGATCTCTGGAACATCCACCTGCTCAACGAAATGCTCAAGCGTCGTTGGGTGCAGGTGGCGCTGACGACGATGGCCGACAAGGACCTCGCCGACAAGCGCAGCGCGCACGGCGGGCTGGTGTTCTACGAGAACGGCCAGGCCCAGGCCCGGCTGTATACGCCGTCGTACGAACCACCCGCCAGCGACCTGACGTACATCCCCTCCGCGAAGGCCGAGATCGACAGCCGGGCTGCCCTCTGCCGGTTCTACGGTCACTTTGAGGAAGTCAACAATGCCTCCCGCGCCGGGCCGGGGCGGGAGGAACTCCGCGATGCCGCCCAGCAGAACTACTACGGGCTGATTCTCACCAGTGTTTCGAGCAAGGCGTTCTGCGCGCACTACTACAACCCCGAAGGGGTGGTGGTTTCCATGGGCGTGTTCCCGTTCGGGACGGTGCGCAAACCTGAATGATGGCTGGCAGCACTCCCCTCGCGTGGCCGATCAGCCGAGCTTCTTGAGGATCTGATCGATGGCCTCGTACTCGCGACTCATTTCCGTCAGTTGTCGCCGGTGCTCCTGGATGACCTCTTCGGGCGCCTGGTCGAGGAAGTCCTGGTTGTCCAGTAGTTGGGTGTACTGCGAGATCCGCTTGCCGAGGATATCCAGGCGTCTTCGCAGCAGGTCGAGACGTTCTTCCAGCGTCGCGGGGGAGGAGGTCACGCGGTCGAGGACCTTCTCGTCGACGAAGAGGGGCACGTCGTGGGCGGCTCCCAGGGCGATGGCATCGGAGGGGCGGGAATCGATCTGGAACTCCCTGCCGTCCTGCACGAGGTGGATCACGCCGATGAACGTGCCCCCGCCGTCGTAGCTGCTGTACTCCAGGTCGCTGACGACGATCCGTTCGATGGCGACCGAGAGACCTTCGAGGATGTTGTCGATCAGGTCGTGGGTCATCGGGCGCGGGGTCTTGATGCCCTTGAGCCTGCGGTCGATGGCAAGCGCCTCGTGAATGCCGATGACGATGGGGAACGATCGCTGCTGACCCTCCTTCTCTTTCAGGAAGATCACCTGCTGGTCGCCGAGTTCGCTGATGACGATGCGTGACAGCTCTACGGGCACTTCCATGGCACACCTCCGGGCCGCGTGATCCGGTGTATTCTACTGAGCGGGGGTCGGGCGGACAACCGCGCCGGGCGACATTCCCTTGCCACCGCATCGGGCCTGTGGTAACCTGCCCCGAATTTATCGCCGCAGGCTGGCGAAAATCGCGGGAGGGACGGATCCTCCCCGGCCGGCCTGGCTTCTCCACGAAGACAGGAAACGGGAGCACCATGCCTCGCAGGGACGACCTCGAGACGATTCTCATCATCGGTTCCGGGCCCATCGTGATCGGCCAGGGATGCGAGTTCGACTACTCCGGTACCCAGGCGTGCAAGGCCCTTCAGGAAGAGGGCTACCGGATCGTGCTGATCAACTCCAACCCGGCTACGATCATGACCGATCCGCAGTTTGCCGACCGGACATACATCGAGCCGATCACCGTCGACGCCGTCGCCAAGATCATCGAGAAGGAACGCCCCGACGCACTGCTGCCGACCCTCGGGGGGCAGACCGGTCTGAATACGGCTGTCGATGCCTGGGACGCCGGCGTCCTCCAGAAGTACAACGTCGAGATGATCGGCGCGACGCGCGAAGTGATCCACCGGGCTGAGGATCGAACGGAGTTCAAGCAGGTCTGCCTGGATATCGGCCTGGATGTTCCCGCAAGCGGCATCGCTCATTCGATGAGCGAAGCCAAGGAGATCCTCGAGACCGTCGGCCTGCCGTGCTGCATTCGCCCGGCGTACACGCTCGGGGGCACCGGCGGGGGCTTTGCGTTCAACATCCAGGAGTTCGAGACCATCGCCGCCCGTGGCCTGGATTACTCGCCGATCAGCGAGATCCTCATCGAGGAGTCGGTCCTGGGTTGGAAGGAGTACGAGCTGGAGGTCATGCGCGACAAGGCAGACAACGTGGTGATTGTCTGCTCGATCGAGAACCTCGACCCCATGGGCGTGCACACGGGCGATTCGATCACCGTCGCCCCCGCCCAGACGCTGACCGACAAGGAATACCAACTCATGCGGGACGCGTCGATCCGGATCATCCGCGCCATCGGCGTGGAGACCGGCGGGTCGAACATCCAGTTCGCGACCGATCCCGAAACCGGGCGCATGATCGTCGTGGAGATGAACCCGCGCGTCTCGCGGAGCTCGGCGCTGGCGTCGAAGGCCACAGGCTTCCCCATCGCCAAGATCGCGGCCAAGCTCGCGGTCGGCTACACGCTCGACGAGATCCGCAACGACATCACCCGCGAGACCCCCGCGTGTTTCGAGCCGACCATCGATTACGTCGTCACCAAGATCCCGCGGTGGACCTTCGAGAAGTTCCCCGAAGCCGATGAAACGCTTACAACGCAGATGAAGTCGGTCGGCGAGGCGATGAGCATCGGCCGGACGTTCAAGGAGTCGCTGCAGAAGGGCATCCGCTCGATGGAGGTCAAGCGTTACGGCCTCGGGCTGGACGCCAACGACAAGTGGCTCAACGCCCGGCGGGTCGAGCAGGGGCTGGACAAACCCGCCCCGGGCAGGGAGCTCGACATCGAGTGGCCGATCGAGAAGACCAAGCTGCGTCGCAAGCTCGCCGTGCCCTGTCAGGGCAGGCTGTACTACATCCGCTACGCGATGAAGATGGGCTACACGATCGACGACGTCTTCGAGCTGACGAAGATCGACCGCTGGTTCCTGCGGCACATCAAGCAGCTCGTGGATTTCGAGGATGACATCCTGGCTGCCGGTTCGCTGGCCGGCGCCGGCGTCGACCTCCTCCGCAGGGCCAAGCAGTGGGGCTACAGCGACATTCAGCTTGCCCGGGCATGGAATGCGACGCCCGAAGAAGTCCGCGCCCGCCGCGCCGAGTTCGGCATCTCGCCGGTGTACAAGCTGGTGGACACGTGCGCCGCGGAGTTCGAAGCCTACACGCCGTATTACTACTCCGCCTACGAGTCGCCCATCGCGAAGGTCGGCGGGCAGCCGTACGTCGACGACGAGATTCGCGTGACCGACAACAAGAAGGTCGTGATTCTCGGCGGCGGGCCCAACCGCATCGGGCAGGGCATCGAGTTCGACTACTGCTGCGTGCACGCAGCCTTCGCCTCGAAGGAACTCGGGTACGAAGCGGTCATGGTCAACTCCAACCCCGAGACCGTCTCGACGGATTACGACACCTCCGACATGCTGTTCTTCGAGCCGCTGACGCTGGAAGACGTGCTGAACCTCTGCGAAAAGCTCAACGATGCCCCCCTCGGACAGGAGGGCAAGCTGCTGGGCGTGATCGTCCAGTTCGGCGGCCAGACTCCCCTGAACCTCGCCCGGGGCCTGGAGGAGTACGGCGTGCCGATCATTGGCACCTCCCCCGAGAGCATCGACCTGGCCGAGGACCGCAAGCGATTCGGCGAGATCCTCGAGGAACTCCAGCTGCAGTGTCCCGCCGGTGGGACGGCGTACTCCGTCGAGCAGGCCCGCGAGGTGGCCGAGCGCATCGGGTATCCCGTGCTGGTTCGACCCAGCTACGTTCTGGGCGGCCGGGCGATGGAGATCGTCTCCGATCAGCAGCAGCTCGACGTCTACATGGCCAAGGCCGTCGACGCCTCCACCGTGGGGCGGGATCACCCGATCCTGATCGATAAGTTCCTGGACGGCGCGATCGAAGTCGACGTCGACTGCATTTCCGACTTCGGTCCGGGCCCGGACGGGAACGTCTCGCCCGAGGCCCGCGCGATCGTCTGCGGCGTAATGGAACACATCGAGCAGGCGGGGATCCACTCCGGCGATTCCGCCTGTGCGTTGCCCCCATACTCGCTCACCGAGGACGTCGTCGACGAGATCAAACGCCAGGCGCTGTTGCTGGCCAGGCGGCTGGAAGTTCGCGGACTGATGAACATCCAGTTCGCCGTGAAAGACTCAAAGGTCTACATCATCGAGGTCAATCCGCGTGCGTCGCGGACGGTTCCGTTCGTCTCCAAGGCTACGGGGGTTCCCTGGGCCAAGCTGGCTGCCAAGGTGATGACGGGCATGGGCCTGGCCGAGCTCGGCGTGGTCGAAGCCCCGCGTCCGGCGCAGACGTCGGTCAAGGAGAGCGTCTTCCCGTTCACCAAGTTCCCCGGCGTGGACGTGGTCCTGGGCCCGGAGATGAGGTCCACGGGCGAAGTAATGGGCGTGGACATGAGTTTCCCCATCGCCTTCGGCAAGAGCCAGATGGCCGGAACAATGGCCCTGCCTGCCGGCGGATCGGTATTTCTCAGCGTCTGCGATGCCGACAAGCCCCAGGTGGCCGAGGTGGCGGGCAAGCTGGTCGAGGCGGGGTTCCGCCTGTTCGCCACGGGCGGAACGCACCGTGTACTGGCCGAGGCGGGCATCGAATCCACACGCCTGCCCAAGCTCGCAGAAGGACGCCCCAACATCGCCGACATGATCACCAACCAGGAAGTGGATCTCCTGATCAACACACCCACGCGTCGCGGCCCGACGACCGACGAAGGCAAGATCCGTGCCCTGGCGACGTTGCACCAGCTTCCGCTGATCACCACACTCACGGCTGCCAAGGCGGCCGTCGACGCCATCGATGCCTTCCGACAGGGCGCCGACGCAGACACGCCCGCGCACCTTGCCTGGGGTGTTCGGTCTCTGCAGGAGTACTTCCCTGCCGGCGTGCAGTGACGTTCCGCGTTACCGACCGTTGGAGCCGGCCAGCTTGTCGCGAAGCTCGCGGTGGCCGTTGGGTGCGAATCGCCCCCGGCCTGGCTGCTGGTTGGTCGCGGTCTTGCGATCAGGCTTGTTGCGGATGATCCTTCGGCGGGCCCTGCTCGCCCCGTTCTGGCCGCCGTTTCGAGCAGATCGAACCGTCCGGCGGGGAGGCAACACGCCTGGGCCCCGCAAGCGAGGCCGCCTTCGCAGAAGCCTCGGCGGGATCAGAGGCTGGTTGGTCAATCTCGGTTTTGGTGTCGGGTCGTTCACCAGGTTCTCTGCCGGGTCCACCAGCCGCTGGCGGGTCAGTTGAGGCTGGGCTAGGTTCGGCTGCCTGAGTTGCTGATTGACAAGCACCGGCTGACTCAGGCGCACCGGCTGAAGCGCGCCCGGGCCCGTAAACGCAGCGATCGTGTTGTTGGGGTTGCCCGGGACGGGCACCCGGATGAACGTCAGGTTGCTCGCTGATGACAGGCGTACGGAACTCAGCGTGACCAGCCGCCCGTCGTGCGAGATCGTCGCCCCCGTGCCGAACACCGTGCCCGTGAAGATCTCCCGAACGATCGGACGGATCGCGATTTCTCCCAGCCGGTCCTCCACTTCGATGCCCACCACCGCAGCCTGACTGGTGCCGATGCGGATCGACCCGCCACCGGCTGCGAAGGTCATGTTGCTTTGTGTGAGGGACGCGATCGATTCGGAAACCGCCAGCGACAGCGCCGCGCGGTCCTCGGAGTCCGAACTCGGCGGAGGGGCGGAGTCCGGCTGTCTCGGGAACAGGTCGTCGGGGTCGATGATGTCCGACGAAGGCAGAAAGCCCTCGCTGCCGGAGCTTCTTGCGGGTCTCCGTGCGTCAGCAGGAGAGGCCGATCGAGCGGCCGGTCTGGCCGATGCAGCCGGGCGTTCTCTGCGGCGCGCCTTGCGGGCGGTTGGTTGGGTTGCACTGTTCGCGGGCTGCTTTCGTGCCTCAACTCGTGCCTGGCGGAGGGCTCTGTCGAAGCCCACGACGTCGTCGTATCGCTGGCGGAGCTTCGCGAAGCGAGGGGCGATCTTCCGGGAAAGGAGATCGGGCACATCGGCCGTCTCCTGCCAGGCAATCAACCGGGCTGCGAGTTGTATCGCCATCGGTTCATTGCACGTGCTGCCGACCGGCCTGAGAAGATCCTCCGCAGCCTGGGGCATGTTGTTCCGTTGCGCCGCCGACCAGGCGAGCACCGCCCAGCCAATAGCGCTGTTGGCGTCGCGATTGACCACGATCTGCGCTCGCAGGGCGACATCACGCGTTCGGCCGAGCTGCACCATGCGGAGAACATACGCCTCGTGGATCGCCGCGGTCTTGCGGGCGTCGGGCACGCGGAGGAAGGCCCGCCGCGTTTCGGTGTAGTCGCGTCCGGCAAGAATGGCAGCTGCGGCGTCGCCATCGGCCCCGTGGGCCGATTCGAGGGGACCAAGGATTGCCATCCAAACCAACAAAGCAGCCAGAACGAGTTGCCGTACCGTTACTCTCATGGTTGTCTCCACAGTTCTGGACGTCCAGCCCCCCGGACACGTTCCGTCAAAATCGGTTGGTTGCCTGTCTCCGGGATAGGCACCCAGGCCGCCTGGCCGCGGTCAGCTGCTGCGACGTCGCCTGCGACGGACGTGCACCGACCGCCCGCTACTGGAGAAGGTGCCCAGGTCGGCGAGGATCGCCAGCACAAACAGCACCAGCCAGACTCCCTTCAGGCCGCCGTGAAGCATCGCGCCCATGTATGCCAGCGTCGTATAGGGCAGGAAGACGAACCCAAGCAGGGGCCAGATGACCGTGTCGTAGGCGCGGGAGAACCAGTCCGTCAGCAGCCAGACGAAGACCATGACCATCCGTGGCGTCAGCAGGGCCAGAATTGCGACAAGACATCCGCCCATGGGATACTCCTTTCCAACCGATTCGGGGTCTCTGGGAGAATGGTATCGGCCAGGCTGGACCCGCAGCGCCGTAACGAAGGAACTTCCTGCCTCTCGACATCAGCCCATCAGTCATCAGGCCTTCGGCTTGGCGCGGACCTTCAGCCAGTCGACCCAGGCGTCGAGCCCCTCGCCCGTCTTGGTGGAAAGCTGCAGCAGCGGGGCGGCTGTGTTGACCTTTGAGAGATCCTCGACCACCTTCGCGACGTCGAACTCCAGCGCTTCGGCGAGGTCCATCTTGTTGAGCAGGATCACATCGGCCGGTTGAAACAGCGTGGGGTACTTGGCGACCTTGTCGTCGCCCTCTGGGGTCGAGAGCATCGCGACCCGGGCGTGTTCGCCCAGGTCGAACCCCGCCGGACAGACCATGTTGCCCACATTCTCGATGAACACGATCCGCAGACTCCCGAGGTCC
Source organism: uncultured Planctomycetaceae bacterium (assembly GCA_964642855.1). Lineage (GTDB taxonomy): Bacteria > Planctomycetota > Phycisphaerae > SM23-33 > SM23-33 > CAZXSK01. The sequence goes on from CAZXSK010000054.1 coordinate 16,586, forward strand.
AGTCCGTTGAGGGCTTCTGCAACCTGGGCGGCTGACAGGTGACACCCCCCTTCGGTGTTGATCTGCGTAACCTCAGCTGCAACGCCCTCGAGGCGTTCGGCGTCCCGGGTGGTCTGCAGGTCGCCGACGACCACCGCGCAGGGCAGGTCCGCACCAAGGGCGGGAATCGTCTTCTGGAGCAGCGTGGTCTTCCCGCTTCCCGGGGCGCTGGTGATGTTGATCGACAAGACGCCGGCTTCGTCCAGGCGTTGACGACTGGCCGCGGCGATGGCATCGTTGGCTTCCAGCACGCTCTTGACGACGTTAATCTTCTTCATCGGTGGTTGCTCCCTCGGTTTCATTGCTGGTCAGCGACGTCAGGATCACGTCGTTGCCCGATATCAGTTCGACATTCGCCTGGCGACAGTCGGGACACAGAAAATCGTCGATGCGCGGCTGGAACTCGCGGCTGCAGACCCGACAGCGCGCGCGGGCAGATACGATTTCCAGCCGGATCTCGGCGCCTTCAGCGACGGTCCCCGCCGCGGCCGACTCGAACGCGATGTCCAACGCCTCGGGCACGACGCCCCGCATTTCGCCCGCCTGGATGCGGACTTCGTCCACGCGCTCCAGACCGTGCTGGGCGGCGACGGCTTCGATCTGGCCAAGCAGTTCGATTGCGATGGACATTTCGTGCATGGTCTCTCTCAGCAGATTCGCGGCAGGTCCTCGCCGTACGGCCTGGAAACAATCCGTCGCCCGCCTACTCGGGTCACCAGTTCCACCAGCGGCGGGTCGGAGGGCGTCACCTGACCGATGATCGCCGCCTCGGTTCCCAGGGGGTGGTTTCGCATGGCGTGCAGAGCGGCTTGGGCGTCGGCCGATGCGACGACCGCTACGACCTTACCCTCGTTGGCGACGGTCAGGGGGTCGAGCCCGAGCATGTCCGCGGCGCTGCGGCAGGGGGGCGTTACCGGCAGGTCGGTCTCCGTGATCTCGACGCTCAGGGAGGTGTCCTCCGAAAGATCAGCCAGAAGCCCGGCCAGGCCTCCGCGCGTCGGGTCACGCAGGAATTTCACGTCGGCCCCGCTGTCCAGCGTTGCGGCGATCAGTCCGGCAAGCGGGGCGGCGTCCGATCGGATCTCCGTCTGGAACGACAGGTCCTCCCGGGCGCTCATGACGGCCAGGCCGTGTTCGGCGATCGGCCCATTGATCAGCACCGCATCGCCCGGCTCGACGCGTCCGGGTGAGAGATCCAGCCTGCGATCCAGGCGTCCGACGCCGGCGGTGGTAATCGTCATGCCAGGTGCGCCCGTGGAGGAGCTTCGCCGCTCGACGACCTTGGTGTCGCCGGTGGCGACGACCACGCCGGCCTCCCTGGCAGCATCTGCGATGGATGCGACGATGCGATCCAGCGTCTCGAAGGACAGGCCTTCCTCAAGCACCATCGCCAGGGACAGCGCCACCGGAACGGCGCCCATGACCGCCAGGTCATTGACCGTGCCGCACACGGCCAGCCGGCCGATATCCGCGCCGGGAAACTCGATGGGCGTCACGACGTATGCGTCGGTGGTGAAGCAGAGTTGTCCGTCACCGGGGGGCAGTACCGCCGCGTCGGTCAGCGGATCCAGCAGGTCGTTCCGCAGGGCAGGCAGGATGCGCTCAGCCAGGAGCTGTCGCGTCAGCTCGCCCCCGCCGCCGTGTGCGAGGATCACCTTCCCGCCGGAGTGATCACCGTTCATGGCTTGCCTTTCCCCGCCGACGATCCGCGATACTTGTACCACGCTGCGCACGTGCCTTCCGACGAAACCATGCACGGCCCGATCGGGTGAACGGGCGTGCAGCCCGTGGCGAACTGGTCGCACGCGGGGGGAACGATCTTGCCCTGTATTACCTCTCCGCATCGGCAGCCTTCGGGACACCGGTCGGGCCCGAATTCCACGCCGAGCATCTCCCGGGCATCGTAGCGGCGGAAGTCGTGTCGCAGTTCCAGGCCGCTCTCGGGAATCTCGCCCATCGCACGCCACACGGCCGGGCCGGGCACGAAGACATGGTCGATCATCTTCATCGCTACCGTGTTGCCCTCCGGCTTGACCGCGACGCTGTAGACGTTCTCCAGTCGGGCCTGTCTGGCCGTTGCCTGTCGCACCAGGTGCAGGATGCCTTCGAGCATGTTTTCGGGCTCGAATCCCGCGACCACGCAGGGCTTGCGGTAGTCGTTGACGATGGGTTCGTAGGCGGCCGCTCCGAGCACGACGGATACGTGCCCGGGACACAGGAACCCGTCGATGGGCACCTCCCCGCCTTCCAGCAGCAGCTTCATGGCGGGAAGGACGAGCTTGTGACCCGGGAGGATGCAGAAGTTCTCCACGCCCATTCTGTCTGCTTCCAGCAGTGTGGCCGCGGTGGCGGGCGCGGTGGTCTCGAACCCCACGGCCAGGAAAGCGACGGTTCGGTCCGGGTGGGATGCGGCGAGCTTCAGTGCGTCCCGGGCGGAGTAGACGACGGTCACCTCGGCGCCCTGGGACCGCATGAGTTCCAGGCTGGTCTCGCTGCCCGGCACGCGAACCATGTCGCCGTAGGTAGCGACCGTCACGTCGGTGCGTCCGGCCAGCTGGCAGGCGGTGTCGACGTAGCCCTGGGAGGTCACGCAGACAGGACAGCCGGGTCCGGAGATCAGTTGAAGCCCCAGTGGCAGCAGGCTCTTGACGCCGCTTCGGAACAGGCTGACGGTGTGCGTGCCGCAGACTTCCATGAGTTGCACGCGCTGCGCGCCCGACATGGCGGCGGTGATTTCCTCGACGAGATGCGTTGCATCGGGGCGTGTCATGACGGACTCAGCCTGCGGTGGGGGGCGCCAGGTGTGCGTCATCGCCAAGCGCGGCGCGCAGGGAGTCGAACGTCTCGCGGGCTTCCTGCTCGTCGAGGACGGTCAGCGCGAAGCCGGCATGGACGAGCACCCAGTCGCCGAGGTCGGCTTCGGGTGTCATCGCCAGGGACGCCTCCACGCGCGAGCCCTGGAAATCGACCACGCCCACGCGCTGGTCGGCGGGCCCGGTCTGCTCGGCGATCTCAACGATCTTTCCGGGTACGGCAAGGCACATCGTGTGTCTCCTGTCTATCGTGTCAGGCGGGCACGAGCGGCCACGGCCTGTCCGAGTGCGATCCCGCCATCGCCGGGCGGGGCGAATCGATGAATATACACGTTTTTGCCTGCTGCGCGGAGCATTTCCCACGTTCGCCGGAGCAACAATCGATTGGCGAAGCACCCGCCGGTGAGGACGATCTCGTCGATGGCGGATTCTTCGGAAACGCGCAGCGCGCCTTCCACGAGCATCGCGGCGACGGTTTCGTGAAAACCTGCCGCCAGGCGGTTGCGGGCCTGCGGGCCACACGCTCCCTCCGAAAGCCTGCGAATCATCGGCACGGGATCCAGCAGCCAGAGGTCGCGCGCTTCGTCACGCACGATTTCGTGGGGCAGGGCGCCTGCGCGGCCGGCCGCAGCGGCCGAGGCTTCCAAAGCCATCGGGGCCTGTGCCTCGCAGCGGTTCTCGGTTGCGATTCCCAGCAGAAACGCAGCGGCGTCGAACAGACGCCCGAGGCTGGACGTGGTCACCACGCCGCGGCCGGATTCAAGCCGTGTCGCGGCGACCTCTATGGCCTGCCCGTCGACGTCGGCCAGCATGGGCGATCGGTCAGGCCAGTCTTCGCCGAACGCTTCCCGCAGAAGACCGGCCGCGGGACGCCAGGTCTCGCGGGAGGCAGCGTCTCCACCGACCAGTCCGAAGGGGCGGAGGCAACCTGCCCGCTTGTAGTCGGCCCGGTCGGCCAGGAGGATTTCGCAGCCCCAGACGGTTCCGTCGTCGCCGAAGCCCGTGCCGTCGCACGACAGGCCGAGGACCGGTTCGTGGAGATCATTCTCGGCCATGCATGCGGCGACGTGGGCGTGGTGGTGCTGGATCTGCAGAAGTTCGAGCCCCTCGTCGCGCGCACGCTTTCGGGCGTACCGGGTGGATGCATAGTCGGGGTGCAGGTCGCAGGCGAGCACCTCCGGGCGTGTGTCCAGCAGGCGCTCGAAGGCTTCGATGGCAGCGACGAAGTTGCGGTAGGCAGCCGGGTTCGTCAGGTCGCCCAGGTGCTCACTGGGCGTCGCCCGGTCGCCATCCAGCAGACAGATGGTTGACTTCAACTCCCCGCCGACAGCCAGGATCGCCGGGCCGGTTGCGTCGTCGCCAAGCCTGAGCGGCTGGGGCACGTATCCCCGCGCACGGCGGAGCGGGACCACGGCGGACAGCTCGCCGGACTCGCCGGCCGGTTTCGTATTGGCTGCCTGCAGACGGACGGCCAGCACGACCGAGTCGTCCACGCCCCGGGCGATGGGGCGGTTGTGCATCAGAAACGCATCGGCGATGCCTGCAAGGCGATGCAACGCGTCATCGTTATCTTTGCAGAGCGGCTCGGCGGAGGGGTTGCCCGAGGTCATCACCAGCGGCGCGTCGACGGCAGGGAGCAGCATCTCGTGCAGCGGGGTGTATGGCAGGAGAATCCCCAGCAACTCGCTGCCGGGTGCGACGGCGGGGCTGAGACCTGCATCGGGCTGCTTGGGCGCGAGCACGATAGGCCGCTCAGGCGAGACCAGTGCCTCGCGGGCGGCTTCGTCGATGACAGCCAGGTCACGGGCGGCGTCCAGGTCGGCGGCCATGACGGCCAGGGGTTTGGCTTCGCGCTGCTTCCGGCGGCGCAATTCGCGGACGGCATGGTCGTCGGTCGCCAGGCACGCCAGATGAAAGCCTCCCAGGCCTTTGACGGCGACGATCCTGCCACGGGTCAGCAGGGTGGCGGCCTGATCGATCGGGTCGCCTTCGAGGGGCTTGCCTGTCCCATCCAGCAGAGTCAGGGTCGGCCCGCATGCGGGACACGCATTGGGCTGAGCATGAAAGCGCCGGTCGGCGGGGTTCTCATACTCCGCGCGGCAGGCGGGGCACATCGTGAAGTGTGCCATCGTCGTGTTCGGCCTGTCGTAGGGCACACCGGTGACGATGGAATACCTCGGCCCGCAGTTGGTGCAATTGGTGAAGGCGTAGCGATGTCGCCGGTCGGCCGGGTCGGCGATTTCCGCCAGACAGTCGGGACACGTCGCCATGTCGGGCGAGATCTCGGCGGTCTGGTCGCCCTGGCTGCGGGACGCGAAGATGCGAAAGCTTGTCTCGCCCCGGGCAGGAATCTCGTTGATCTCGAGGGATGCGATCGTCGCCAGGGGGGGCAGTTCCTCGGGCAGCCGACGCACGAATGCGCCGACCGCCTCGGGCGGGCCTTCCACCTCGACGAACACGCCGCGGGCGTCGTTGCCCACGAACCCCGCCAGGCCTTCCTCGCTCGCCAGGCGATAGACGAACGGGCGGAAGCCCACGCCCTGTACCCGGCCTGCGATGCGCAGCGACCTGCGCACCGGCGATGCGGCGCGACGGTCGTCCGCGGAGGAGTCGGGTTGTGCAGCGGTGCGGCGGGCCATGGGGATCCTGCGTGGTTGGAACTTATAAACGGGTGTGCCCGGTATCTCTCGAGTATACCAGAGCTCCGGCGTGGGACAAAGGCGGAGGATCGTTGCACAGGAAGGCGGGGTTGCATAGGATTCCCCGGCCGGGACGTGGCGAGGGAACAAGGAGACGGCCTGCATGAACGAGAACATCCCCGATTCATCGGTGCGTCGCCTGAGCGCGTATCTGCGCCAGTTGGAAGTGCTCGCAGCGACGGGGGTCGAGAGGGTCTACAGCAAGCAGCTCGCCAAGCATCTGCTGGTGGGCGACGCCCAGGTCCGGCGGGACCTCGCGCTGTTCGGTCAGTTCGGCCGGCCTGGCGTGGGCTACGAGGTTGCCGACCTCATCGAGGTGATCCGGGTCATCCTGGGCACACGTCGGCAGTGGAAGGTGGTCATCGTCGGGGCGGGTCAGCTCTCCGGGGCGTTGCTTCGCTACCCCGGATTCGGCCTGCGTGGGTTCGACCTGGTCGCTGCGTTCGACGTCGACGACAAGAAGATCGGCACGCAGATCGGCAACACGATCGTCCGTCCGATGGAAGAACTGGAGGACGTGATCGACGAATACAGCGCCCGGCTTGCGATTCTGGCCGTGCCGCCCGACGTCGCCCAGCCCATCACCGATCGCCTGGTCCGCGCGGGGATCGAGGGCATTCTGAACTTCGCGACCTCCGGGCTGGATACTCCCGGGGGCGTTTACGTTTCCAATGTCGACATCACCGCCCATCTGGAAGAGCTGAGCTTCAAGGTCAACAGCAACCGTCCGTGACGCCGCGGGGCCAGGCTATTTGCCCGTCTTGACGATTTTCTCCGCGACAAGATCTCCGAATCTCTCGCAGCCGGTCTGCGTGCAGCCGTCCTCCATGAGGTCGACGGTCCGGAAGCCCTCTCGCAGGACCGCCTGCACGGCGTCGCGGATGGCCATGCCTTCGGCGTGCATGCCCAGGCCGTAATCCAGCAGCATGTCCATGGTAAGGATCGCTGCGATGGGGTTGGCCAGGTCCTTGCCGTGGATATCCGGTGCACTGCCGTGGGCAGGCTCGAAGAGCCCGACGTCCCCGCCGATGCAGGCCGAGGGAAGCATGCCCAGCGAACCGACCAGCACGGCACCGAGGTCGGAGAGGATATCGCCGAAGAGGTTGCCCGTCAGGAGGACGTCGAAGTCCTCGGGCTGGAGCACCAGGCGGGGGGCAGCCGAGTCGGCAAGCTGGTGGCGAAGCTCGACGTCGGGGTATTCGTCGGCGACGGTTTCGACGGTTTCCCGCCACAGTTGCGACGTGGCGAGGATATTGGCCTTATCGACCGAGCAGACCCGTTTTCCGCGGTCCATGGCGGCGTCGAAGGCGACGCGGGCGACGCGTCGGATCTCGCCGACGTTGTAGCGCATGGTGTCGAACGCCTCGGGCTGGCCGTCGACTTCTCGCACGCCGCGTGGTGCGTTCATGTAGATCCCGCCAGTCAGCTCGCGGACGATGAGGATGTCCGTGGCGTGGCGGCCTTCGGTAGCGAGGCAGGGCGGGAGCCACAACGGGCGGAGGTTTGCGTAGTTGCCCTCGCGCAGGGGCAGCAGGGTTGCGCGTTCGGGTCTTTGCTCCTGGGGGAGGGTCTGGTCGCGGTCCGGCAGGCCTACCGCGCCCAGGAACACCGCGTCGTGGGCGCGACATTGCGCGAGGATCTCCTGGGGCAGCGCCTGGCCGTACTGGTCGATCGCCTGCCATCCGCAGGGCAGCTCGGTGGTCTCGAACGCGTGGCCGAAGGCGTCGCCGACAGCCGCCAAGGCCTTGACGGCCTGGACGGTTACTTCTTCTCCGATTCCGTCGCCGGGGAGTACAGCAATCTTCTTCAAGGGATTTCTCTCCATCCAAATCCGGGTGGTTTGCGGATGCGGGCGCGGATCACAATTCCGGCAGCTCGAATTCGTCGCCGGTGTCGGAAATCCACTGGGCGAGTCGATCCTGGAGCTTCTTCCGCACGTCATTGAACTTGTATTTCAGTGCGAGGTTTACCTGTTCGTAGGGGTCTTCATTGAGGTTGTAGAGCATCAGCGGCTGGCCCGGCAGGCAGACGTACTTCCACCGATCGCGAGTGACGATGCCGCGCCACGGCCTGTCGATCATCATCGAGTGGTACTTACGCACATATTGGGTCAGATAGGCGCTGTCCGGTTCGCCTGCTGCCAGCTGACGGTCCTTGAGGCGATAGCCGCTGTAATCGTAGCCGACCATGTACTCCGGTTTGTCGATGCCGCAGAGCCCGAGCGTGGTCGGGGCGATGTCCACATGGTTGAGAGGCGCGTCGCACGTGCCTGCCCTGTGTTGATAGTAGGGCACCTGGCCGGCGACGATCATCGGGATGCGGATCGACTCTTCGTAGGGCACGCTCTTGCCGAAACACGCGTGCGATCCCTGCATGTCGCCGTGGTCGCTGAAGAACATGATGTGCGTGTCGTCGGAGAGTCCGAGTTGATCAAGCGCCGATTGCAGGCGGGCGATGTTCCAGTCGAGATTCTCAATCTGGGCGTAGTAGCCGGCGAGATTCCTGCGGGCCTGGTCGGCGATGCCGTACTGTTCGGGAACGTTCGGGCGCAATTCGACCCGTCCGGGTGTGTGGCGCTCCATGAACTGCCTCGGCGCGACGTACGGGCCGTGTGGCGGCTGGACGCTGAGCACCGCGAAAAACGGCTCGTCCTCGTTGCTGGATTTCCTGCCGGTGAGGTAGTCGATCAGCAGGTCGGTGAGGGCATCGGTTTCGTAGCCGGGTAGCTTGTAGAGTTCCACCTCGTCGCCCCCGGCGGAGTGGCCGTGTACCCAGCAGTCGTACTGCGAGTTGTTGTTCTCGTAGCCGATCCAGGTGTTGAATCCTCCGCGGCGTTCGGGCGGGACGATATGCAGCGCCGAACGTCCGTCGGCTTCGATCCAGCCATCGAGATGCCACTTGCCGAAGTAGGCGGTGTCGTAGCCCGCGCCGTTAAAGGGCTGGGCGATGGTGGGGATGTCGGGATCGAGCAGCTGGGGCGTCCGGATGCAGGTGTGATGCGGGTACCGGCTGGTCAGGGCGCACGCGCGAAAAGGCGTGCACCATGGGTTGCCCGTCACCGCGTTGGTGAAGGTTACGCCTTGTCGGTCGAGTGTGTCCAGGGCGGGCGTGCAGACGTTCGGGTCGCCGGCGTAGCCGGTGGCCTGGGCGCGGTGCTGGTCTCCAAAGACCCAGATGACGTTCGGTTGTTTGGCTGTCGAGTCGGTCATGATCCGGCGAGTATAGCAGCAATCGACCGGCCCGCCTACCCCGGATGGGCGATGGTTGTCCCCGCGCCGGCAAGGCCGGGGGCTTGGGAACTTCGTGATTTTGTGCGATAATCATTCCCGAGCGACGTTTAACCCTGCATGGAGCGAACGATGGGTCGAATGCTGACAGCCCTGGCCGCGTGCCTTCTGCTGGCGTGCCTGGCCGCGGGCGACGTAGTGTACATGAAAGACGGCAGCAAGGTCCGCGGCAAGGCTACGCGCAAGGGGGACGTGGTCGTGGTCGAAAGCCGAAAGAGCGGCGGGACGGTCGTCAAGGAATACCCGGCTGCCGACGTGCTGTACATCTCCAAAAGCAAGCTCCGCAAGGACGAAGACCCGAAGGTCGATGCGAACTCCACCTCGCCCGATCCCAACGGGATCACCAGCGATGAGGACGCCAATTCCGTCAGGCCGATGCGCAGATCGATCGGCCTGGCCGATGCCCGACGTCCCGAGACGGTTGTCTTTGCGCTCATGCGATCGATGGAGGTCACGCGGGTGGGGACGCGGTCGCTGGAGGTCCGGCGGCAGATCCGGGCGTGGCAGAGCGCGGTGAAGGATCGCAAACGCAAGGTCGATACCGACTGGATCGGGCCGGAGGATTTCGTTCGCAGGCGGGATGCGTACATCGAGAAACTCGCCGAGGCCGAGGACCTGTTCAAGCGAGCCAGCAAGATCTACGGTTCGGACCGCGAGGACAAGATCAAGCGTCGTCGGCTGGAAGCGTCGGCGCAGGTGAAGCTGGAGAAGGCTGCCCCGTTGTTTCCCGACCCGGCGATTCGGTACTTTCTGGTGGGGGTGGCAGAGCTCCGGTCGGAGAACTTCCGTCAGGCGCGGTTCGCGTTCACCCGGGCGATCGAGTATGCCCCGCGGGTGGCTGGGTTGCACCAGGGGCTGGCCATCGCGTGCCTGGGCGATGAAAAGCCCATCGACGCGCTGGAAGCAGCCATGGCGTGCCTCAAGCTTGAGCCCTACGAGCCGGAGGCGCTGGAACTGGCGAACCAGGCGCTGCAAGCCGTGCCGGGCAGGTACCTGGAGAACGAGACCTTCGTAGCCGCCCGGGACTTCCTGAAGGGCTACAAGGAACGGTTCCGGGTGCGGGGCTCGACGTCGAGCAAGCGGTCGTGGCTGATGCCGGGTCGCGACCTGACCGAGCGGGACGACTCATTGCCCACGCCGGAGTATACGCGCCTGGCGTTCCGCCAGGCGGTTGGCGTGCCGATCGGCGAGTGCTCGCTGCTGGTCGACCAGGCGGCAGTGAAGGATCATCTGGACCTTTACGTGAAGCTCAGCGACGGCCTGCTGGTGCCCGCGAAGGTGCTGAAGGTTTCGACGTTCTCTCGAGGCAAGGCCGATGCTCCGCCGCTGGCGATTGTGCAGGTGGACGGCGTGAAGTTCACCACTCCGGTAGCCAGGATGAAGCGGTCGAGCTACTCCGATGACGACCAGGAGGAGGGCGACCCTGCTTTCGCGAAGGGCCAGAGTGTCGTGGCATACGGTTTGGGGTTGTTCCCGGACATGGGCACCAAGATCTTCCCGATTGCCGGCGAGGTCACGCAGGCGGAAGGTTCGCTGGCGGTGGACACGAATCTTGCAGCCGGGGAGGCAGCCGGCCCGGTGATCTGCCAGGACAGCAAGCTGGTGGGTTTCCTGAAGGGCAAGATCGATCCGCTCGTTGACGGCGGAGGCAAGGACGAGCTCTGGCCGGTGGAGCGGCTGGAGTATTTGATTCGTCGCGGGAGTCGGGGGTATTACGGGGGCAAGTACGCCGGCGAGCCGCGCGAGATCGAGGGCACGCATTTCGCGGTCTA
>CAZXSK010000055.1:0-23946 GCA_964642855.1 uncultured Planctomycetaceae bacterium
ACGGCGTCGTCCAGAAGGAGCTGCAGGTCGATGTCTTCCTGTCCGCTCGCCATGGCGGCCACTGTAAGCGTTACCAGCAGACACGCGGTGAGTTTCGATGAAGGGTTCACAGGTGCATTCCCTTCGGCGTTGGTGCCGCATCGGCCGTATCCGTGGCGGCAAGACTCTCTTCCACATCTCGGGCAAGGTCTTCCAGCAGGTCGAGACCATCCTCCAGCCGAGCCGGTGCAATGCTTGCGTAAAGCACCAGTGTGGCTACGACCTGCCCGTCCTGTCGGATCGGCACGGCCGCCTTCTGCTCGTCCGGGCCCGCCCAGTCGGTCAGCGTAAGAACGTCCCCTTTGCAGGCCTTCCGGGCGGCAGCCAGCGTTGCCTTCGCAGTGGCAGGAACATTCTTCGTCGGGCGCTGCCAGCCGAACTCGTCGCGCGAGTGCTTCAGGTGCGCCAGGGCTTCGCGCTCGGACATCTCCAGCAGATGCCTCAGCCCCGCAGCGGAAAGATGCAACGGCGAGCGGTTCGCCGGCATCGCGAGGAACTCCCCGTGCGGGTCTCGCTTGACGAGGATCAGCAACTCCTGTCGCCACAGCGAGCAGAGCGTTACCCCGAAGCCGGCGTATTCTTCGACCCGTCTCTGGAGGACCGGGAGCGCCCGGCGGATCATCGGGTACTGCTTGGCCATTCGACCGGCGAATAGTGCCAACCCCAGGTCCGGCGCGAAGTGGTGGTAGTCCGGCTTGCGAACGAATCCGATGGCCTGGAACGTCGAGAGGATCCGGCTGGCGGTGCTCTGGTGAAGCCCGACCCGCCCGGCCAGTTCGGTGGCGGTCATCGGACGGTCGCTGTCGATCAGGGCCGCGAGGATCTGCAGCCCGCGAACGATCGATTGCGTTCCGTTTGTCGTCAGGTTGTCGATATCCATGGCATGCTGTCAATGAACGGGTTGGGGGTCATCATGCATATTACGAATACTCTAATGCAGCACGCCGGTCAAGGTTCCGGTCTGTTCCCGTGGGGGGCTCAATTGCGCGTGGCCGGGCGCGTTGCCCCGCCCATCAGGGGGCCGGACCGTAACGCCATCCGAGGTGTTCGTTGGTCGGAGAGATCGAACAGCGTCAGATGGGCGCGCGAAAACACACCCCGAGATCGGCGGGGCAGAGCACATCCGGATCCCCGCGGGAGAAGGACCCGTCATATGAAAGCCGACAGAGAAGGTTAGCAGTAGACAGCAGCGAAGGCGGTTGGGTCGCCGTGCTGTTCACCAGCCGTAACCGTCATCTCGGGCTTGCTGAGCCCCACTCGCGGCAGCGAGTGTCGCAACTCGTTTCACGAGCGCTGGCTTCGGGCCCGCCTGGCCCTGGTAACCAGGCCCACGCCCAGCAGGAGGCACCAGGTAATGGCCGGTTCGGGGATCGGAGTCAGCGTGACCGTCAGGTTCGTGTCGGCGTGGCCTCCCCAGCCCCCGGGGTTCTCAAAATCCAGCAGACAGGTGTAGTCCAGCCCACCCCAGAGAAGCAGAACCGGGTCCGTACTCGGAGAGAACGTTGATTCCGGCGCCCGGTTGACAAAGTGGTCGGCCTGGGTCATCCAGAATTCCGCGGGCTCATTCAGCTCCTCCGCGAGGTCCATCTCGTACTCCTGTTCCGAGAAGACGGCCGCCAACTGGAAGTATGCGTACCCGGAAGCCTGGTTTGCCGCGCCAGGCAATGGGCTTTCTGCCCAGAGGTCCAGCGAAGCTTCAAGGGATACTGTCACAACTCCATCGCCCGAAAGAATCTGCTCGGCCTGCAGTTCGGTAACAGCACTGCCCACGTCGGGGTACCCGCATTCAGCCTCGCAGAAGAAGCTGTTCCCGCCATCGAACCAGTCAGGTGCTCCCACATCCTCGACGAGTGTCGAGGTACCTCCGTCGTTGGAGAGCGAGCACTTGGCATCCTGGAACCACCACTGCAGTACGACGTCGCCTTGAGCGGTTTCCGTTCCCGCGAACGCAACTACGCCAACCAAGCAAAGACAGAGAAATTCCACGAAGCATACGGACATGCGCATGTCTACATCCTCCCATTGGTCAGTGACGAAAAGCGATCCCCTTACTGGAACGCAGTCTCGAAATTGTACGCAGCTGACGCTCCCCGGGACAACTCGAAAACGGCCGCGCTTTCTCGACATTGCTGAATCTTGCGCCTCTGACCGGTCGGGTTCCCCGGGCCCAAAGGCCGTCCTCACTCGAACCGGATCGGGCTCGACCAGGCGGTCTCGCCGTCGACCTGCGCTGCCCGTACGTACAAGAACGCCGGCTGATCGTCGTCGTCCAGCCTGCCGAGGTTGTGGAAGTGAGGGATCGTCAGCACCTGGCGGCCGGCCAGGCCCTGCCACACGCTGCGGATGTCGGTCCACGAGGGTTGGAAGATCTCTTCGTAGCTGAGCTCCTCACTCAGGACCACAACGCTGACTCCCCGCACGGAGCGGAACTCGAAGCCCGTCAGCGCGAGGATTCTGCCTGCCTGCCCGTTGGGGTTTACTCGCAGGGAGCTTCGGCTGGCTGAGGCGCCGAGGCAGGCACGTGAGCGATTCTCCGTGCTGCCCGGGCGAACAGCTGGCGATAGCCTTCGTAGGTCGGGTCGTGGTCCCGCAGTTCGGAGTTGATGGTCATCACCGCCTGCATAAGCTGCGGCAGCATGCCCTCATCACGGGCGGCCTTGATGATCGCCGTGACGTCTTTGGGCAGGCACTTGCCGCCAAAGCCCCGATCGTCGGGGAAGACGAACGTGTGATCCCGGCTGATGCGCGGATCGGCCAGCCAGACCTCGCGGAGTTCGTTGAAGTCCACGCCGAAGGTCCGGGCAATGTCGAACCACTCGTTACAGAAGATCACCTTCACCGCGTAGAAGGCGTTCTCCATGTACTTCGCCAGTTCGGCCGTCATGGCAGGGCAGAAGTGGAACCGGTGGTCGGCGTGGAAGAAGCGCTTGTACATGTCGGCCGCCAGGGAGGTGTCTTCCATCGGCCCGCCGAGCACGCTGAAGCCCTGCATCTGGTGGTCCAGCAGGGGGTGGGCGACGGTTTCGCCGACATACTCCGGCTGGAAGATGATCCGCTTGCCGCTTTGCTCACGAAGGCGATCGGTCGTGCCCGGCGACACCGTCGATCGGATAATCAGCAACTCCGACTCGCACCACTCCACCGTCTGCTCGACCAGCGATGTATCGCAGGAACCGTCGCTGGCTGTCGGCGTGGGCACGCAGATCAGCGCGTACCTGCAGCGGTTGATCTCGTCCCGGCTGCCGATGCCCTGGGGCGGATCGTAGACCGTGCAGCAGTCTTCGCCGAACAGCTTCAGCAGCGCCTTTCCCACAAAGCCTGCCCCGATAATTCCGATATCACTCACGATGTGTCTCCGGTGCCTTGGTGATCCCGAAACCCTCTCCGTCATTATGTAACCCCGATACCCCCACGTAAACACCTGATCGGCAACAGCGGGTCGTTTCGTGCAGATCTTTCCGATTCCGGGCGGTTCCAGAGAACTGCCGAGCGTGGCAGGGGTTGGATTAGGAAAGGAGCGATTTCAGCGAATGATCCTCAGACTTGCCCATTCTGCAGGGTTGCTGGCCGCTGCCGCTGCGATGGCGGCAGCGGCATCCGTCGCGCCGGGAGGCGAGCGGCAATCCCTGTCATTGACACTTCAGCAGGCGCTGCCCTACCGCGTCGTCGGCCAGCGGCAGGAGCTCTGGGACCTGCATGTCGGGCTGAGGCTCCAGGAGAATGGCAAGGTGGACGCCAACGGCTGGGCGTGGTCGCCAGCTTCGGGCCCCCTGGAGCACCCCGTGCGGGTGGTCCGCTCAAGCGTCTCGGACGACGAGGTCACGCTGACGCTCGAGGTCACCGTCCGTCACGCCCTGCCACGCTGCATCGGCGGCAGCGGGCGGATGGTCGTTCGCTGCCAGCGGGACGGCGGTCGCCTGCGAGGCAGCTACGACGCGAACTTCACGGCCCCCGGCAAGGCGGAGACGCTGCAACTCTGGCGACGCCTCGGGGGCGGGTCGGACTGTCCGATCACCCACGGCCTGCAGGCGCGGGCGACCGAGTCGGTCACGCGCGTGCCCCGGCGGTATTACGGGATCGGCGGAGACGCTGCCCAGCCCGTGCTTGCCCTCGGGAAGATCCGGACCCTTGCGACCTGCAAGGCAGACCCCGATCGGCCTGCGATCCTGACCGGGACCGTCGAGGCGCTTCGCAAGGGTCTCGGCGATGGTTCCGGCAGCGAATCGGCCGCCCGGCTCAGGAAGCACCTGTCCGGCGAATGTCCGCCCGCCTTCCGGGCTGCCGGGCTGGCGATGCTCAAGCTGGCGAGTGACGAGAAAGGCTCCGAGGCGGACACGCTGCGCGCTGCGTCGAAGGCCCTGTCCGCGCTGGAAACTGCACGCAAGCGGGGCAAACTCGAAGCGGTCGACCTCTCACGCGACCTGGTCGCCGTTGCCGTTGCGACCGAACTGGCCGGCAGCGATTGGCCGGGCGGCTATCGGTACAAAATCGCCGAGCAATTGGCCGGGTGGTCGCGACGGCTTGCTCTTCAGGAGCTGCCTGCCGATACAGACAGGCTGCCCCTGGCTGAGGGTGGGGTCTTCCATGGAATCGCAGACCAGGCCGATGCGAGGCTCGCAATGCTTCGCGCCGCCCAGGGACTGGCTGCACTGGCCGCACAGCGAGCGATGGACGACCTCGTCGCCAACGGCCAGATCGAGCAGGCCGATGCGAACCTACCCGCCTGTCGCAAAATCGCCCGTCGCAGCGTCCGGCGGTTCCTGCAGTCCGCCGTCGGCGAGAGCGGCGCTCCGACGGGGCAGGCGGGGTTCACCGAGGCAGTCAGCATCGTCGTTCCGTACATCCTTGCCGAACGAAACGCAACGGGCGTGGATATCGCTGCCGGAACTCCAGCGCGACAGATCGCCCGGTGGGGTCTGGTCACACGCGGGATCGGCATGGATGGCAGGCGCCTGGACGAGCAGGCCGACTGGCTGCCCGCAGCGGGGCTCGTCGCGGACAGGCAAGGCCGGGCCGGCGTGCTTGCCGCCATGGCCGATGCCCCTGCGTGGTCGTCTCCGTGGCCTGCGCTGCTTGCGTGCGTGCTGGCAGGCAGTGGCGACAAGGCCAGCCCGCTCGAACTGCCCGCCGCGGCGATCGACCGCACCATGGGTTCGATCGTCCTCCGCAGCGGCGACGGGAAGGACTGGCTGACGATCTTCCACGCAGCGACCGGCCCGCGACGGGCAGCCCAGCGACGCGGGCACTTCACGCTTTATGGTCTGGGGCGGCATTGGGTGCACCCGGCCGACGACCGGCCCGTCGGCGCCTGGCCGGAGAAACGATGGTACAACGCCTTGCAGACCTACGATGCGCTGCTCACCGGCCACAAGGGCGTTGTGCCCCTCGGGCCCGGACGACTTCAGCGCATCCGTGCAGACCGCCAGGGCGGGGGCAGCCTCAGCATGCTCGCCACGGGCTTCGAAGAAGTGCCCGACGAGAAGGGCAGGACCTCCGGCGGCGACGTCGACGATGCCAGGCTCTGGCGGACAGTCGGCGTGGACACATCCGGCCGGTGCGGCGCGCCGATGCTGCTGGTGACCGTCGGCGGGGCCTCGGGGCTGAAAGACCGACGGCGAATCTGGGAGATCAATGTCGGCGACGTATCCGCCAGGCAGGTGCGCATCGAAGGCCGGCGGTTCGTTGTCTCGCCCGAAGGCACCGACGCGGCGCTGGCTGGCACGATGGTCTACCCTCCGACCGGGTACGTCACCTACCAGCCGCCCAAGGAAGGACGGGGCGGGCGGATTCTCTGCTCCACCATGCCGCCGGGCAAGACCAACGATCAGATGCTCGAGCAGAGCATGGACGACATGCTCGCCGACGTCCGCAAGCTCGCTGAGGGCGTGGACTGGCAGGAACCCAACGACGTGGACATCGACATCGACGCGGCCTTCAACCTGCCCAAGGACAAACAGAACCGCCAGCAGGACCAGAAGGACGGCCAGGTCGTGCTCAACAAGCTCTACCGGCACACCAGCTCGGTAAAGATGGGTGGCACGGACCGGTTCATCCGGGCGGTCAACAACTGCGTAATGGTGCTGACCGTCCAGAAAGGCGATCCGCCGAAGGTGACCGTCGCGGACAGGGAAGCCCCCGTGCTGCTGCACGTTGGCCCGGTGCGGGTGCGGTACCGCGAGTACCTGTTGACCTTCCACGGCGAGGAGGATCGGTAATGGCTTCCAAGCGGCGCGATGCGCTCAAGCCCGCTACGTGGGTGCTGGTGGCGGCCGTCTGTATGCTGGCGAGTTTGCCCGGGCTGGCTGTCGCCGAAGAGGACAAACTCGACGGGCGCGTGTCGGTGTCGCTTGCCGGGGCGCTGCAATTCAAAACGCTCCGCACCAGCCGGCGGACGCCCTGGAAGCCCGTGGGGGACCTGACGCTGGACCTTGTCTGCCGCGATGGCACGTGGGACCGGACGGCCTGGGGCTTCACGACGTACATCCCCGGCCAGGAGCACCTCGGCCGGATTACCGACGCCCGATCCACCGGCGATCGATCCTGGTCGCTGACGATCGAGATGGACATCAACCCCAGCCGCCACCGTCCGTGCACCTTGGGCGGGCCGGTGACGATCGACCTGTCGCTTGAGGCGACCGGGGAAGGCCTGGCTGGTACGTACGAGCTGACCTCGCGCGATACGCACGACGCCGAAACCATGGCCAGGCTGGAGCGGCGGTGGGGCATGGGGCGTTCGCCGGGCAGGAAGGACTGGCAGCAGCCCACGCTGGCCAACCGCCTGCAGGCATTTTTGAAGTCCGCTACGACTCGCGGCAAGGCTCGCGGGAACGTGCGTCCGCACGTGCGGAAGATCGAAGGCGTCGAGCGGTTCGCAGACGGTGAGCACCCGAGGCTGCTGTTCCGCCCGGAGCATCTCGATGAACTCCGCCGGCGCGCGAAGACCCCCCGAGGCCGGGAGATCATCGCCCAGCTCAAGAGCATGCTCCAGCGCGCAGAGAAGTACGGTTACGGGTTCCGCTACCCCCAGGCCGAGCACACGATGGGCCCGATGTGGGCCGCCGGCTGGGGCCTGCTGTACCAGATGACCGGCGAGAAGGACTACGCTCTCAAGGCGGGCGAGCAGTTCCGCGGGCCGATGTACGGCTCGTATTACTACGGCGGGTGGTGGATCCATCCGTACGCGCTGATGGGCATGGCCGTGTCGTACGATCTGTGCAAAGACGCCTGGCCTGCGCGGCGGCGGGAAATCGTCTACGCCTTCCTGGAGCGCAATATTCGCGACCTGGCCCACCGTCACGATCTCGACGACCTGCTGGGGACCGGCGAGCGGTACCACTTCGCCAACGACCAGACGGAGTTCGCCGTTGATTCACCCACCGACGCCCGCGCCGCGAAGTTCCGGGCAGCCGCTGCGATCGCTGCCCTCGCGCTGCTGGGCGACACGCCGCCGATCTATCAGCCGCCGGAACTGCAGGAGGTCCCGGTGATCTCCGCACCCGACGACTACCAGCCGTGGGTCGGCGTGCCCGTGGTGAAACTCGAAAGCGACAAGATGTTCCGCCGCTGGCTGGTCAACGGGCCGTTCCTCCGCGGCACGCAGGACGAGCACATCGCCAGTCTCGGCGGATGGAAGAAGCTCCGCCCCGAGCCGGGCGACGCGGTCGAGGTGGATGGCGAGCGCCTGGAGTTCCGGCTGTACCTGCCCGCAGGCGCCGACGACCAGAACGGCCCGAGCATCTACGCTCGCAACTGCAGCCGCTACTGGACCAGTTCCACCGGCGGGGGGTATTACCCCGGCATCCGCCTGGTGCGGAAATGGAAGGAGCGTCTTGGCAGGCGGCCGGGCGTTCATGTGGTGCTGTACACCGTGCTGGACAACGATCGTGCGCGGGTGATCCAGGCGCTGCCGAACTGGCGAAGCCGCTCGGAAGGTGCCCGGATGTGGCTGGCGGGCAGGGAAGTGCACGACGGGCAGCTCGTGCGTCTGGAGAAGGGCCTCTACCCGGTCGTGGTCGACGTGCCGGTGATGGGGGGCTATTCCGCCCAGGCGCCCAAGCTGCGGGAGTACACCCCGCGCATGCATGCGGCGGACGTCGCCCGCGCCCGCCGCGCCCGAACCGCCTATGCGGGCAACGACGAGCAGACCAACGAAATGCTCCGCAACTATCACGTGCTGCGGCGGTCGGTGCAGCGGTACCTACGCCGCACGGTGGCAGACGACGGCTGGGGCGGCTGGGAGACCCACGAGACCGTCCTGCCCCTGCTGCTGGCGATCCGTACCGCGATGGGCGAGGACCTCGCCGCCGAGACGGGGCTTGAACGGCTCATGCCCATCGCAGCCCGGCTGAAAGGCCACCTCCACACCCGCGCCGCCGACACGATGGTCTCGCAGGGCGTTTTCCTGATGTCGCCCAGGGACCGGCAGGTTGCAGCGTGGTATCTCCGCGGGCATGGCCGGGCGCTGCGTCGGCCGATGGACGCGATCATCGCGCTGCGGACCCACCCGCTCGACGTCGAGGCGGTTCACCCGACGGAGCGATATCCTCTGGCCGGGTTCCATCGGTCGGCGGGTCTGCTTGCCATGGCGGGGGGCTGGTCGGGCGACGGGTCGCGGTTTGTCTCCGTGGAGGCAGGCAGCGACGCGCCGGGCGAGTCGATCTACACGGCGGGGCACCTGCGCATCCGGGCGGCAGGGCGAACCTGGGCGCTGACGCGATGGGACGCCCGCCACCCCCACAGGGGTTATCGCCACCTCAACACCATCAGCGTCCGCAACCTGCTGCCCGTCGGTCCGGCGGAGGTCACCCACGTGCGGGCGGCGAGGGACGGCTCGGGGTCGATGACCCTCCGGCTGCGCTCGCTGCGGGAGATCATCGGGTGGGACAATCACGGCCGGGCGAAGCTCGCGAAGAAGGACCCGAACGTGGTCATCCAGCGATCGGTGCTGGTGGATTACGGGCAGGACGATCCCAACGCGATGACGATGATCGTCGTCGATCGGGTCAGCGGCTCGGGCAGGCGGGAGAAGTCGTGGCGGATGGATCTCGGCCGGGTGTACACCGACACCGCGTACAACCGTCGGCGTCCGACGCTGGAGGTCGGCAAGCGGTCGCTGCGCGTCACGCCGAAGGACGCAAACGCCGCCATGGACATCCGCTTTCTTTCGCCGGAGGACGTCGAGCTGCGACTTCGCGGGCCCAGCGGCAAGAACGAGCGGGGGACGATCGTCGAGGCCAAGCTCGATCGGCACATCTCGGCTGAAGAGAGGCTCGAGAAGAATCGCCTGGGCGAGGGCGTGGACGACCTGATGCGCGAGACCGAGAGCGTGGGCGTCAGCGATCCGCACGGCGGGGGCAAGTCGCGCCGGCCCCGCCTGCAGGATGGCCCGTCGCTGGACGGACCATCCACCAGCACCGCGACCGACGACCTCCTCGGCGAGATGGAAGACGCTCTCGACAGGGAGCGCAGGCAGCGTGAGAAGAAGCTCCCGCCCGTGTACTTCGTGGCGGTCATCACGATCCAGCCCGGCGACGGCCCGAAGGTGTCGATGACCGGCAGCGGCGATCGCCGGACGATCGTCGTCAACGGCCGCCGATACCTGTATTCAGACGGCCGGCTGCACCGGTCCGACAGCGAGGATGACCGATCCCCCTGAGGCATCGCCCTCGTCATTGCCGTCAGGTTGGCCCAAGGGATTCCCCGCGGTACGAGGCGTCGAGGCAGGGTCGTCTCCATACGCAAGCGGGACTTCCGGCGCCTTGGGCGGTCAGTCGTCGTCACGGGGCGTCAGCATGACCTTTCGCAGCGACTCGCCCCGACGGAAGACGACCTCCACCGCCTTGCCACGCGACCAGCCTCCGCGATACATAGCCATCTGCCAGCCCGTCCACGAGCGGACCTCCCGCCCGGCGATCGAGACGATGCGGTCCCCCTCGGCCAGTTGGGCATCGGCGGCCGGGGTGTCGGGGTCCACGTCGTCGATGTAGGGCCCGTTCCCGTCGAAGTCCACCCAAACGCCCGTCGTCGGCCAGCGGAAGGCCTTGGCGATTTCGTGTGGGTTCTCGTTGCAGCAGCGGAACCAGATGGTCTCCAGGTCCCCGCCGTCCAGCCACGTGTACCGGTTGCATTCGCGGATGATCGTGGCTACCGCCCGGTCGCCGTGACGCTCGCGACAGTCCAGGAACACTCCCAGCGCCGCGCTGTACAGCCGGCCGTCGTCGCTGTTGAACTGTGTCCAGCCCTTGAGCTTTCTTCCCTCCGAGGCCAAATGCTTGAAGGGCAGGTAGTCCAGTACCGGCGCGACATGGTGGCCGGGGACTTTGGTGTACAGCGATTCCTCGAAGACCCATGCGACGTAGTTCGCCCAGCCGTCACGGAACCAGCGCGTGCGGTGATCGATGCGGATCGGGTAGCTGATCAGCCCGACCGAAGCCCGCGCGTCGAGGTCGGGCATCACGACCGGATCCATGTTCGGCGAAATCAGCGAGCACTCCGCCAACTCGTGATACATCGCCTTGACCAGCCCCCAGCGGAGGTTGTCGGCGAGGATCTTCCCGGCCGGGGCGTTGGGGTCGCTGTAGCAGAGGGGGAAGTTCACCCGGTCGTTGTGCGCGTCGAATTTGAACTTGACCGAGCGCGGGAAATCGGGGACCTCCGTCAGCGTCCAGGTGATCTTGCCCGGGTAGGAGAATCCTGCCTCGTCGGCGGCGCTTTGGTGGGCTTCGGTCAGCCAGCTCAGAAGTTCCCTCGCCTGGGGCGCCATCTCCCGGTCGCTGTAGGTGATCGTCAGATCGTCGTTGGAGACCTCGAAACCCCCGAAGTAGGAGTGCACGAGCACCGTCTCGCTCTGGCCGTCGGCTGACCGGCCGCTGATGGTGAAGGTGTCGATATTCGCCCGCAGATACGCCTGGCGGAACTGATCGTCGCTGACGCAACCGACCAGCATCCCCAGCCCGACGAGGCAGATTCCCGCAACGACTTTCCGTACGATCATATCCCGCTCCTGTGGCCATCGGACCCGCGACGCCCTCGTCGCACGATCGGCAAAGACAGCAGCCCCGACCCGACGTTGGTCCGTAAATCCCGACGATCAAAACTGTTCGCATCCTATCGACACGCCCCCAACAGCTGCAAGCGGTCTGCAGTGGCAATTGCCACGCTGGCGACGCGGCGCTGGGTCCGCTATCATGCCCCTTTCCCCACAGTTCACCGAAAGCAGGAACATGAAGAAACCGAACATCATTCTCATCAATTGCGACGACATGGGCTACGGCGATCTGGGCTGCTACGGCTCGCAGGTCAACCGGACCCCCGCCCTGGATGCCATGGCTGCCAAGGGCGTGCGGTTCACGGACTTCTACATGGCTGCCCCCGTCTGCAGCCCCTCGCGCGGAGCCATGCTCACCGGGTGCTATCCCAACCGAATCGGCTTCGACGACTTCAACGGTGTGCCCGTGCTCTTCCCCGGACACGCGGTCGGCTTGAACCCCGGCGAGAACACCATCGCCTCGTTGCTCAAGGAGCAGGGCTACGCCACCCAACTGGTGGGCAAGTGGCATTGCGGCGACCAGCCCGAGTTCCTGCCCACGAGACACGGCTTCGACCACTACTACGGGCTGCCGTACAGCAACGACATGGGCCGGCAGAACCGCCCGGGCGACCTGGCCTGGCTGGACCGCATCGAAGGCCACGCCGAAACGCAGTACTACGACCGCACCAGGCCCGAGACCAAGGACTATCCGCCCCTGCCCCTCATGGAAGATGAGCAGGTCATCCAGGAGCAGCCCGACCAGGCCGGCCTCACCGAGCGGTACGTCGAGCGGTGCGTGGAATTCATCCGCGAAAACCGCCAGGGGCCGTTCTTCCTCTATTTCGCCCACATGTACGTCCACCGGCCGATCATCGTGCCCGAGCATTACCTGCGTCGCTCGGAGAACGGCAACTACGGAGCGGCCGTCGAACACGTGGACTGGTCGGTCGCGGTGATCCTCGACGAACTCCGCCGGCAGGGCATCGAGGAGGACACGCTGGTGATCTTCACCTCCGACAACGGTAGCCGGGCGAGGGACGAGGGCGGCAGCAACGCGCCGCTTCGCGGCACGAAGGGCAGCACCTGGGAAGGAGGCCAGCGGCTGCCGTGCATCATGTACTGGCCCGGGCAGATCGCCGCGGGAAGGACCTGCGGCGAAGTCGTCACCGCGATGGACTTCCTGCCGACGCTGGTGAAACTCGCCGGTGGAGACGTGCCCACCGAGCCGGTCATCGACGGCAGGGACATCACCCCGCTGGTGGTCGGGCAGGAGGGCGCACGATCCCCGCACGAGGCGTTCTACTACTTCCGCCACGGCGGGCTGGAAGCCGTCCGCAAGGGCAGGTGGAAGCTCCACGTGCTCAAGAAGCAGGACGAGGTCCGCGAACTGTACGACCTGCAGGCGGACATCGGCGAAACGCGGGACCTCTACGACGACCACCCCGACGTGGTCCGCGAATTGTCCGCTCTGATCGAGACCAAGCGACAGGAACTCGGCGACCGCACGCTGGGTATCGAGGGCACCGACCGCCGGCCGATCGGACGCGTTGAAAACAACAAGCCGCTGACGCAGTTCAACCCCGACCATCCGTACTTCGCAGCGGAGTACGATATTCCCGACGGCGGGTGAAATACACCTGGCTGTTGACTTCCGCCGGCACACAACAATACGGGCGATCCCACGGGATCGCCCGTTTCGCTGCGCGGGCAGGGTGCCCGGCAACGGCTCTGGAGTTCGCGTGTATCCACCCGATTATGTTTCCCGGCTGACCCTTCGGCGGAGATACGAGCCCACCCCGCAGACCGACAGGCCCAGCCCCAGCATGGTCAGCGGCTCGGGGACGGTCGTGGCGATCTGTCGGACGCCGAACGAGCCCGGCAGGCCGTTGTTGATCAAACGCGGGTCGATACGCAGGAGGTACTGATTCGTCTGTCCGGGACACTGGCTGCCCGGTGCCCAGAACTGCACCTCCTGGCCGTCAAAACTGTTGCTGAGGAAAAGGTTGTTTCCCCAATTCTCCAGCGGAAAGTCCAGGAGTGGCTCGGCGAAGTCTTCCGTCCAGAAGCTGAAATGGTAATCCGACCAGCAGTAGGGGCTGGTGTTCAGCACCCGGAAGTCCAGCACCCACGGGCCGTCGAGGTCGTCTTCCGTGAAGGTGACAACCTTGTCGAAGAACCCGCCTCGGGGGTTCACGATGGCGTACCCGTCGTGGGAGGGGTACGGAATGCGGAACGTCTCGTTGTAGTCTTCAGAGATGACCAACTCGTTGAGTTGATCGTCTTCTGCCTGGCCGGTGATGCTGTTCAGGTCCGTGGTGTCCAGGTCGACGATGCTCATCGCCCCGGCCGGTGGACCGGCTGCCAGAAGCAACAGCAGGCCCGCCACCAGCAGGCAGGAAAGAGGCAAGCGTCTCATCTTGCGTTCCTCCTTGGGAATCGTGGTGCGTGTTGTCCGGCGGCGGTGGCGTGTGAGCCGTCCGTTGCCGGCGTAAGCGAGCGAACGAAATGCGCAGATGCCCGTTACGGGCTTCGGCAATGGTGTCTCGCGCCCATTACAAGCCTCCTTTCCATCAGAACAGGCAACCGGCAGCGGGTAACCGGCTGTAGGAGTGTTCCACGTCGCCCGTAGCGCATGCCCGCGCAGCCGGAACTGCCTGATCATTTGCAGAAAGACACCCAGCAAGAAAGGTCCCCACGCAGTACACGCCCCGCGGGAGAAACACCCCGCCAAGGCTGACTGTCTGTCTGCGCCCGGGGGAGAGCGGGCGAGAGCAAGCGCTGCAATTATATGCCCCCGCAAGCCCGGCCAGACAAGGGGCATTCCGAACGAATACGGAAGAACCCCATCGCGACCGCCCCCCCGCTCGGCTCTTCCTTCGGCACGCAGGTCTCTGTTTGACGAAGAATGCAGTTCGAATGTAGTTCTGTTTCCCGGTTGTCTCCGTTCTGTCTACCCTCGAATAATAACCACGTGCCCCGGAGACCATGTCCTGAGCCGGACAGCCGGGGCAACCATCCGCCAGGGGAACGGCGGACAGGCGGTTTTCGTGAGGGTTGCGTGCGTTGCGTTACTCGCCGGGGCCTCCGCTTGAGCTTCACTCGCTTGGTTCGCCGCTCAAGCGTGCTTCGTTGACGCAGCCTATCCCAACCGGCTGCATTGCGCCCGCTTCGGGAAGGTTGCGACTCCGCCCGGGATCTGGCCTGTCTGCGGCCCCAGAGAGAAAGGAGAAGCAGAATGAATCATCGCTTGCTCGTATCGATTGCTTTGGTTGCCGTCGTTCTGGTGCCGGCAGCCGTTTCGGCACGATCCATCGAGAACGCCCCCAACGAAGTGCAGGACCCGTGGTTCGAGAACATCAGTCAGGACTGGTACGTTGAGGGACAGACCTGGTCGGTCTCCCAGGGCAACCCCGGGAACCTTCCGGGCAGTTACTTTGACCCCGGGCGCAACCCCGGAGACGTGGCGTTCCTCCGCACGATCGTCGACGACTACGACGGCCTGTGGAATCCCGCCTACGACCAGAAGGAGATCGACTTCTCCGTCTTTGCGCACATTGCTGGGGGCGGGTACTTGAAGGTCCGTTTCGACTGGTGGGACGACGAGACGATCGACCGCCCGTCCAATGACCCGGCCGCTCCGGGCCCGGCGCCCGACGGCTATACCGAGTGGTACGTTGCCGGCCCGGGGGCTCCGAACCTTCCGGGCGACTTCGAGGATCGCCCCGATCTGATCCTCCCCGGTGAAGACCCGGGGTGGTTTACGCCCGATCCGGAGAATTCCACCGGACAGGAGAGCTTCCTGCTGAACATCCACGAGATCTGGGACCATCAGCCCCGGTGGGTGAGCATCGAGATCGAAGCCGGCGTCGACCCTGCCTTTCTCACCGGTGGAGAGGCCCTGATCACCGGTGTGGACTTCGAAGCGCAGTGCGTTCCCGAGCCGGCCTCGCTGAGCCTGCTGGCAGCAGGTGCCCTGGCCGCCGTTGTCCGCAGAAAACGCTAGCGGCCATTTCATACTGGAATACGAGCGCAGTAAGGCACGAATCCCGGCCCGGGGGAGGCCGGGGTTCGTTGCGTCGGCATCCAGCCAGCTTCTGCGAAAGGTTCCGAGCCATCGATCAGGTCTTCCCTGCTTCCAACGGCCTTGCGCCTGTTGACTCCGCTGCATTCTCGACATCCGTGCCATGAACGGCTGTTGAGGCTGTTGTTCCATGGCTGCTTTCTCCGGAGCCGTTTGCGCGCGCCGCCGGCTCCCAGGAAACCCGGACCTGCACGCAGAAATCGGATTCCTGTAACGGCAAGAGAAATCAGCGTGTTGCCGGATATCGATCGCGTTTTGCGGAACGGATCGCGTCGACTTTAGTGGGGCGCGGTGGGAGAGGGTAGAGAGCCCGTCTTCATGCTGCGCTATGCGCCGCGGCAAACGGATGGCTGCGAATAACCCAAATGGCGCGAATGGAGACAGGCGGCAGGCCTGTCCTCGTGATCTGCGCTACGACGCGGCAGGCCCGGTTCGCGCAACGATGCGACAAGTCGACGAAGGTGCAACCGAACGAAACAGGTACCCGGATAGGTTGGGATCCAGTTCCATGGAAATTCACAAGCGAGACCCCGAACGGGAAGGGACGGAAAGCCCACCGACTGCGTCGGGGGGAGCGTGTCGTCGGGCACCCGCTTCCCGCGGACATCGAACGGATTCAGGGTGTTCTGAACGAAACTGCACGGGACTGTCCCGTTCTTGCCGGCCCTTGCCGATTCTTGCCGGCTGCGCCCGGCCATTGCCAGCGGCTGCCAGTTCCTGCCGGCCGTGGCCGGCCCTGAACATATCGCGACAAGAGGATATGTGTGTAACGCATTCTGAAACAACGTGTTGCCGCTCGAACGCGACTCCGGCGGGTCCGAATTGGACACCGCCCGGGGTGACGGGATCAACCGTCCAGCGTGTCGCGGAGCGTGCGGGAGTTGTCCAGCGCGTAGCCGTGGGCGTCGTTGTTGAAGTACGCCCAGACGTCCAGGCCGGCGTCGAGTC
Organism: uncultured Planctomycetaceae bacterium; assembly: GCA_964642855.1. GTDB lineage: Bacteria > Planctomycetota > Phycisphaerae > SM23-33 > SM23-33 > CAZXSK01. The sequence goes on from CAZXSK010000055.1 coordinate 16,098, forward strand.
GGTCGCGGATCCAGCCTGCCCAGGAGGCGAGGGAGAACCCGGCCCGGATGAATCCACGCCTGGAGGTGGTTCACCGACGGGGCAGGCACATACAGTTCCACTGGAGGCATCGCACGCTCAGCGACGCCGACAGAAACACCGGAACCGACCTCCGCAGCCCCTACGCAAGGAGTATATCATGAACGCCAAAGTCCTGTTCCTGACGGCAGACCACTTCGAAGACATGGAACTGTTCTATCCGCTGTATCGTCTGCGTGAAGAAGGCGCGGACATCACGATCGCTTCGCCCACGCAGGTGGAAATCACCGGCAAGCATGGCTACTCGATCGGCGTTGCCAGGGAATGCAGGGACATCGATCCGGAAGACTACGACCTGCTGGTTCTGCCCGGCGGAAGTGCTCCGGAACTGGTTCGGCTGGACCCCGACGCCCAGCGCATCGCCAAGTCGATGATGGATTCCGGCAAGCTGGTCGCGGCAATCTGTCACGGCATCCAGACGCTGATTACCGTCGATGCCGTGCAGGGGCGAAGGGCAACGTGCTGGAAGGGCATCCGCGACGATCTCAAGGCCGCGGGCGCTGACTTCCGCGACGAGCCCTGCGTGGTGGATGGCAACCTCATCACCAGCCGGGCGCCCGACGACCTGCCGATCTTCTGCAAGACGATCCTGGACACGTTCCAGGGCGAGTACAGCAGCGAAGCTTCGAAGTCCAAGGCCGGCAGCGAACCGGTCCGAGGCTGAGTGTTCCTGATGTCACGAGCAGTGAGGTAGCCGAATGGAACCGTTGTTCCGACGGTACAGCAACAACCCGATCCTGACGGCCGAGGATATGCCCGTCCGCAGTGCGGCGGTCCTGAATCCCGGAGCGACCCAGCAGGACGGGCAGGTCGTGCTGCTGCTTCGGGTGGAAGACACGACCGGCCTGTCGAACATTCACGTCGCCCGCAGCGACGATGGCATGACCAACTGGCAGATCGACCCCGCGCCGATCCTCGAGCGAGGTCTGCCCGACATGCACTACGAGAACTGGGGCTGCGAAGATGCCCGCGTGGTATGGATCGAAGAATGCCGCAAGTGGTACATCACCTACACCGCGTATTCCCCGGCCGGGGCGGCGGTGGGGCTGGCAAGCTCCGACGATCTCAAGACCGCCCGGCGGGTCTGCCTTGCGTTCTCGCCCAGCAACAAGGACGCCACGCTGTTCCCCGAGAAAATCCAGGGACGGTTCGCCGCGCTGCATCGTCCCGACGCCGGAGGCGGAATCGAAAACATCTGGATCGCCTTCTCGGAAGACCTCGTCTACTGGGGCGAGCCGCACTGCGTGCTTCCCGAGGGCGACGGGCCTTCCTGGGATGGCGAGAAGGTGGGCATGGGCCCGCCACCGATCCGGACCGATCGCGGCTGGCTGGCGCTCTACCATGGAGTGAAGATCTACGGCGGCATGCGGGTCTACCGCGTGGGCCTGGCGCTGCTGGACCTGGACGAACCCCATCGCGTTCTCGCCCGGGCGAAGCACTCCATCTTCAAGCCGACCGAGTCGTACGAAACAACCGGCCTGCTGCCGAACGTGGTGTTCCCCTCCGGGCTGATCCAGCGGGACGGCGAGCTCTGGATGTACTACGGAGCGGCCGACACCTGCGTCTGCCTTGCCCGGGCGAAGCTCCAGGACGTGCTGGCGTTCCTGGACGAGTCATGAGCTTCTGGAGAAAACAACGATGACACTGACCGAACAGGGATCCGACCTGGCCAAACGCGTTCACGAATTCGTGACGCGCGATTTCACGCCCCGCTACGGCGAGGTGCGCGACACGCTTCCGTCGCACCCGCTCTGGCAGAAGCTGCGCGAGCTCGGGACCGAGCTCTGGCTCGACTCGGGCGACATCGACGACATCGACGGCGTGTATACCCGCCAGTTCAACGCGCTGACCACCAACAACAGCCTGCTGAACAAGGAAGTCCAGAAGGGCACCTACGACGATCTGATCACCGAGGCCGCCGACCTGCTCGATGGTTTCTCCCTGCTTCCCGAGCACGAAAAGCGCCTGGAGCTGGCGTTCATCCTCAACGCTGTTCACGGGCTGAAGCTCGTGGAAAAGTTCGACGCGTACGTCTCGGTCGAGGAGCACACCGACCTGACCGACGACGTGGAAAACGCCGTCAATTACGCCCGCAGGTTCCACGCGATCTGCCCCGAACGGTTCATCGTCAAGATCCCCTTCTCCCCGGCCGGGCTGCTGGCCACGCGAATCGTCCGGGCCGACGGAGTCCCGGTCAACCACACACTGGGGTTCTCGGCGCGGCAGAATTACCTCGCCGCCCGCATCGCCCAGCCGACGTTCGTCAACGTGTTCATGGGCAGGCTCAACAGCTTCCTGGAACAGAACAACCTGGCCGAGGACAACGGCGCTTTCGCCGGAGAGAAGTCAACCCTCGCCTCGCAGAACATGCTTCGCGAGCTGCGCAGGAGCGATCCCGACCTGCCCACCCGGCAGATCGGCGCGAGCTTCCGATCGGCTGGGCAGATCGTCGACCTCGCAGGGATCGACGTGATGACCTTCCCGCCGGAAGTAGCGCGGGAACTGCTGGAAATGGATGTCTCCCCCGACGACCTGCAGGACCAGGTCGACGCAGAGGTATACTCCGGCCTGAAGGAAGGTATCGACCCCCGCGATCTGTCGCTCGATACGCTCTGGGACGTCGATCCGCCGCTACGCGAGTGTATCGAAGAGCTCGAGAATCACCGGCTGGACCAGTTCACGTCGCGGCGATTGGTAAGCTTCTTCCACAAGCAGGGGGCCGGCGACGTGCTGCCCAAGTGGTCCGATCAGCAACTCGAAACCAGCCGCGAGGAAGGCAAGATCCCGTCGCTGGAAAACTGGAAAGAGCAGCTCGGAAAGGGCGTGGCGCTGGATGCGCTGATGAACCTGGCCGGGTGGAACCACTTCGACAAAGACCAGCAGGACATGGATCGCAAAGTGCAGGATGTTCTCTCCGGAGCTTGATTGGTTGGAAATACGATGTGCGGCGATATATGCTGGAAGACATCCATTACCCATCGATTGCGTGGGAGGCTGGCCATGCGGGTCAAAGAGATCATGTCTCACGGTGGCGTCGCCATCGAAGCCCACGCATCGTTCATCCAGGCCCGTCTCCAGATGGAACTCGACGACTGCCACTGGCTGGTCGTCGCCGACGAAGGCAAGATCGTCGGCGTCCTCGACCGCGAGACACTCGACCGGGAATATCCGACCTCCCGGCAGGATGCGTCGAAGCGGTCAGTCAAAGAGATCATGCGCGACCTGCCCGGCCTCTGCTTCGAGCACGAATCAGCCGCCGACGTTGCCGCCCGCATGGCCGAGGAGAACGCAGACGGCCTGCTGGTGGTCGACCGTCGGAATCGCTACCTTGGTGTCATCACGCGATGGGACATCGAGGACAAGACTTCCATCGAGGGCAGATACCGCGGCGGTCAGGCCGACGCCCCCTCCGAGACACATCACGGCACCGAAGACATCGGCCGGGCGTAGCACGTCTCTGTCTCGATCTACTTCATTCCCGGGAGCACCATGACCAGATACGACGCGGTCGTCATTGGAGCAGGGCCCGGCGGAAGCGCCGCGGCCCAGCAGGTTGTCCTGCGAGGCGGCAGGGCCTGCATGATCGAAGCCGGAAGGATTGGCGGCACCTGCGTCAACGTCGGCTGCATGCCCACCAAGGCCCTGCTGGCCGCCAGTCATCGAGCATGGGCGATTCGCACCGCTGACGGCTTCGGCCTGAGCAACGCGAGCTTTCATGTTGACGGCAAGAAGATCATGAAGCGGGTCAGCCGCTTGGCCGACAAACTCCAGGCCGCCACGCGGGAGAAGGTCGAATCCATCGACGGGCTGGACCTGGTGCGAGGCAGGGCTCGAAAGGTTACGCCCGGCGCGGTCGTCGTAGAAACCGACAACACAACCGAAACCATCGAAGCTGACAGCGTGGTCCTGGCGACCGGCTCCGAGCCGATCCAGCCGGAGATGCTCCCGTGGGAGTCCCCCCACGTGGTCACGTCCGACCGCGCCATCCGCGCCGACGACCTGCCCCGGCGGGTCGTGGTCATGGGCGGCGGGCCGCTGGGCTGCGAGTTTGCCACCGCCTGGGCGGAGCTGGGCAGCGAAGTCGTGCTGGCTGAAATGCAGGATCGCCTCCTCGGTCGGTTCGATCCGGACGTCTCCGACCAGGCCTGTCGATCGCTCCGCGATCGCGGAGCCCAGCTGCGATTGTCCGCGAAGGTCACCGATGTTCAGGACCGCGGCGACGAGCTCTGCGTATCCTTCGATGAAGGCGATGACGTGCATTGCGACATGCTCCTGGCTGCCACGGGACGCAGGCCCCGGATCGAGAACCTCGGGCTGGAGGAACTCGGCCTGGAGATCAAGGACGGGCACGTATGCGTCGACGCGCGCTGCACCACCAACGTGGAGAATGTCTACGCCGTCGGCGACGTCGCCGAGCAGCGGAAGCATGCTCACCTTGCGGTGCGGATGGGCACGGTGGCCGGGGACAACATCATGGGCGTCGCCTCCCGAGACGACCGCACCGTGGTTCCCGTGGTGGTGTACACCCATCCCGAGATCGCCTCGGTGGGCAGCTGCGGCGAACTGCAGTGTGCTGACCGCGACGAAGTGACCACCCTCCATCGCGACATGGCCGACAGCGGAAGCGGGATGGTTCTCGGCCTGGCCGAGGGCCTGCTGAAGGTGCATGTCCGCTCCGGTTCCGGCGAAATCTGTGGCTGTCTGTGGTCGGGCGAACGGGCCTCCGACATGATCCACGAAGCCGCCCTGGCGATCCGTCATGGTCTGACGATGACCGACCTGTTCTGGACCATCCACGCCCACCCCGGCCTGCAGGAGTCGCTGCATGCCCTCGCCGAGGAGTGGGTGGAAGACAAGATCACCCAGGGTCGGTAGCCCGCAGAGATCGCTGCATGGCCGGAGACCACCTTGAAGCCATTCCCGAGACCGCAGCCTGCCATGGCGGGTGGGAGAATCTCCCATCACCTCTGGCTGATGTCCCGTGGAGGACTTCATGCCCGCCAACCATGGGGGCGGGGCGGTGCGGAGACTAGCCTTCCAATGAACGGGGTGGGGAGAGTGTCGTCTCCCGATTTCTCCCCGACCAGCCCCGGAGTCAGCAAGCCGCACGTTTGTGACGCAAAGGAGTTTCATAGTGATCTCAACGAAACGGAACAAGCTGTCATTGTTCTCTGCTGTCGTCCTGTTGGCGGTAGCGATGGTTTTCGTAACCGCCGACGCTGCCAGGAGCGGAAGGAAGATGACCGACCAGGCGATCAACGACGCCGTCGAGGATGAGATCCTCTACGACGCAGCGGTCGGCCTGAACGATGTCGACGTCTCCTCCAGCGACGGGATCGTAACCCTCAAGGGGACGGTCGACAACCTGATGGCCAAGCGACGCGCGGCCCGCCTTGCCGAGATCGTCAAGGGCGTGCGATCGGTATCGAACAACATTCAGGTCAAACCGGCGGCCGAGCGTTCGGATTCCGCCATCGCAGCGGACATTCGTGACTCGCTGCTGTACGATCGCGCCACCGATCTCTACGACCTCAAGGTGAAGGTCAAGGACAACCGCGCCACGCTCAACGGAACCGTTCAGTCGTGGCAGGAGAAGCAACTGGCCGAGAAGGTCGCTGCCGGCGTAAAGGGCGTAACGGCGATCGAAAATCGGATCGACGTCGACTACAAGTCCGAGCGAAGCGACCTCGAGATCGAGCCGGAAGTCGAGAAGGCCCTCCGGTGGGATGCCCTCGTCGACCACGCGCTGATCGACGTGAACGTCGATGACGGCAACGTGACGCTCACCGGCACGGTCGGATCGGCTGCCGAGAAGCGCCGCGCCCGCTACGATGCCTGGGTCGCCGGCGTCAATTCCGTGGACGACTCCGGCCTGGATGTCGAGCGATGGGCCCGCGACCAGGACCTTCGCAAGAACAAGTACCAGATCAAGTCGGAAGACGAGATCGAACAGGCCATCGAAGACGCCCTGGTCTACAACCCCCAGGTCCTTTCGTTCAATGTCGAAGCCGAAGCGACCGGAAGCCTTGTCACGCTCCGCGGTAACGTGCGGAACCTCAAGGCCAAACGGTCGGCTGCACAGACGGCGCGGAATACCGTCGGGGTCACCTCGGTGATCAATCGCCTGAAGGTGCGTCCGGAGGACGAATTGACCGACGCCGAGATCGCATCCAACGTTCGCGACGCGCTGCTGCGCGACCCGCTGGTCGACCGTTACCAGATTGTTGTGACCGCCGACGACGGAAAGGTGACTCTCAACGGTAGCGTCGACACGTACTTTGAGAAGGGCACGGCCGACGACGTGGCCTCGCGTGCCAAGGGTGTCACCACGGTCAAGAACAACCTGGAAGTCGACTACGGCGACGCCCTGACCTATGACCCGTATCTCGACGAGAACTACATCTACGACTACGACTGGTACGACTACCAGCCGTCGTACACCTTCGAGACCGACGCCGAGATCAAGGACGACATCTCCGACGAGATGTGGTGGAGTCCGTTCGTGGGCGAGGATGAAGTGACCGTCTCCGTCGAAAACGGGGTAGCCACGTTGACCGGCACGGTCGACTCGTTGAGTGAACAGGACGCTGCGATCGAGAACGCCTACGAAGGCGGCGCAACCTGGGTCGTCAACAAGATCGAGATCGAGTAACCCAACGGAACAGCACAAGCAGCCGGGCGGTCCCCGTACCCCATCGCCCGGTTCCAGACGGTTCGCCCATGCAATCGTCTGGCGGCCGAGGCGCAGGACTCCCGAGCCCCTGCGCCTCGCCGCACATGTGCACGTCGAAAGGATGTTTTCATGTCCGATTCGTTTGTCCTGAAACGACCCGCCGCATCGCGACGGGAATCCACATCGCGCCCGGTGCTGATCACCGGAGCGGCCGGGAATATCGGCTCGCACCTGGCGGAGCATTCCGCCGGGCGCTACGAGTTGACGCTGATGGTTCATCCGGATGCCGACGCCGGGTCGATCGAGGGGCACGGCACGGTCGTTCGCGCCGACCTGACCGACCTCGACGCCCTGAAGAAGCATGTTGAGGGCATCGACACGGTGGTGCATCTGGCGGCGTGTCCGTCGCCGGACACCCCGTGGGACCCGGTGCTGAGGAACAACATCATCGGCACGTACAACGCGATGGTCGCTGCGGTGGCTGGCGGTTGCCGCCGCGTGGTTTACGCATCGAGCATTCACGCGGTGTCGGGCTACCCGGTTCAGCGCCAGGTGCAGATGGACGACCCGGTCAATCCGGGCGACCTCTACGGCGTGAGCAAGTGCTTCGGCGAGGCGATGGGCCGATTCATCGCCCTCCAACAGGGCGTTTCCACAATTTGTGTTCGCATCGGCGCGTTCCAGCCCATCGACCGGGCTCAGGAGCCCGACAGCGTGCGGCTGATGAATTCGTTCGTCTCGCGCAAGGACCTCACCCAACTGCTCCAGCGCTGCATCGACGACGAGCAACTGCAGTTTGCGATCGTCGCGGGCCTGTCGGACAACCCGTTCAACCGGATGAACATTCAGGAAGCCCGGGAACTGCTGGGCTACGACCCGCACGACGACCTGACGGCGGAGAACCCGAAGCTCGAGGATCTGGAGTTGTCCGAGCAGGTCCAGCCTCACAGCGAAAAGCGCCGGCAGAAGAGCGGGATCCGGCAAGAACTGTAAGTCGCAACTACAATTCTCTCGGGGCAAGGCCCCGGCATGCAGGAAGGAAGATCATGCAACCGGAAAGACTGAAAGACGCAAACGTACTGGTAACCGGTGGCTCGA
>CAZXSK010000055.1:24046-26989 GCA_964642855.1 uncultured Planctomycetaceae bacterium
AGGAGCTCTAGCCGATGACGCTGACCGACGCCCAGACCGGCCCCAGCCGCGCCACGCCGCGCAAGGCCCGTATCGGGTCGCTCGCGCTGCTGGTGGGGTTGTCGCTGGCAGCCGGGGCGGTGGGCAGCGCGCTCGGTGGGTCCATGCCCTCCGCGTGGTACCAGCAGCTGGAGAAACCCGCGTACAACCCGCCCGGCTGGGTGTTCGCCCCCGTCTGGACGACGCTGTACGTGCTGATGGGCGTGGCGGCGTGGCTGGTGTGGAAGCGCCGGCAGTTGACGCCCGTGTCCGTACCGATGACGCTGTTCGGCCTGCAGCTGGTGCTCAACGCGATCTGGTCGTGGCTGTTCTTCGGGCTCCAGAGCCCGGCAGCCGGACTGACCGACCTGGTCATCCTGTGGGGCCTGATCGTCGCGATGGCGATCACTTTCTGGCGCGTTTCCAGACCGGCGGGAATTCTGATCCTGCCGTACATCGCCTGGGTATCATTCGCCGGCGTGCTGAACACGGCGATCCTGGTGCTCAACTGAACCATCGAACGAAGTTCTCTACGTACTCAGTCCCGGGCATCGACCCGGTGGAAGGAACGATCATGCAGGAAGGTACGACCTATCTCAGCAAGCAGGAACTGGAAGATTTCCGCCAGCAGCTTCTCGACAAGCGCGAGCAACTGGCCGAGGAGAAGGCCGAGCTGGCGAGGGACCTGGACCAGGAAACCCAGCCCGAGGGGCAGATGGAAACATCCTCCGCGCCGACGCATCCCTCCGATGCAGCCGCCGACGAGCGCCAGGAGAAGATGGCGCTTCGCCTGACGGAGAACGAGCGCGAGATGATCCAGGGAATCGACGAAGCGCTCGAGCGGATCGACCAGGGAACCTACGGCGTGTGCCTGGGCACCGGGGAGAAGATCGACAGGAACCGCCTGCAGGCCAAGCCCTGGGCGAAGTTCTCCCTGAAGTATGCCCAGAGTCAGGAATCCCGCGACGCGCGGTAAACGTCCTGGGCAGCCGGAAACGGCTGGAGCGCACGCTCGAAAATGCCCAGCGAGTAGGCGATCGTCAGGCCATAGTTGGTAATCGCCACGCCCGCACGTCGGCAGCGGACGATGCGCGAGAGCACCTCGCGCCGGTTCCACATGCACGCCCCGCAGTGCACGACCAGCCGATAGGGTGAGACGTCGTCGGGGAAGTCGCGCCCGGCGACGGTGTCGATCTCCAGCTTCCCGCCGACGTACTGCGTCAGCCAGCGCGGAATCTTCACCCGCCCGATATCCTCGCCGATGGGGTGGTGCGTGCAGGCCTCGGCGATCAGCACGCGGTCGCCCGGGCGCAGGCGCTCGATCGTCGTCGCACCGCGCACGAACTCGGCCAGGTCGCCCTTGAACCGCGCGAACAGGATCGAGAACGACGTCATCGGCACATTCGGCGGGGTGTCGCCGGCGACTTTCAGGAACGCCTGGGAATCGGTGACCACCAGCGCCGGCGGACGATTCAGGCGGTCCAGCGCGTCGCGAAGCTCGCGCTCCTTGACGACCATGCAGTAGGCGTCGTTATCCAGCAGGTCGCGAATGGACTGCACCTGCGGCAGGATCAGCCGGCCCCTGGGGGCTTCGAGGTCGATGGGCACCACCAGCACCGCAAGCTCCCCGGCCGGGACCAGGTCCCCCAGGATCGTCGGAGCGTTGATGAAATCCTCCGGCGCTGAGCGGATCAGCGCTTCGCGCACATCGAGGATCCCCTCGCCCTTGCTGGCGACGGTGCGCACCACGCGGACGCCGGCCTCGGTGAGGCTCGCGATCTGCGCGTCGTCAGGCCGGGCAAGGTCGCACTTGTTGAAGATCACGATGGCTGGAATCTCGCGACGATCGAGCTCGTCGAGCAGTTGCGCCTCGAACGGCGTCCAGCTTCCCGCCTCGGCGACGATCACACCCACGTCGGCGCGGTCGAAGATCTCCCGGGTCCGGCGGACGCGCATCGCGCCGAGGGCGCCGACGTCGTCGACCCCGGCCGTGTCGATGAACACCACCGGGCCCACGGGCAGCAGTTCCATGGGCTTCTCGACCGGGTCGGTGGTCGTCCCGGCCGTGTCGGACACAATCGACACGCTCTGGCGCGTCAGGGCGTTCAGCAGCGAGCTCTTGCCCACGTTCCGCCGCCCGAACAGGGCGATGTGCAGCCGGAGGCCTCGGGGTGTGCTCCTCATGCGTCGGGCTCCTTCGGCTTGGGCGGCGAGCCCAGTCGCGTGACGGCCTCGGGCGAGGTGAGCTGGTCGAACTGATCGGGCGAAACGAACCCGCCGTCGACCGCGGCCTGGCGGATGGTCAGGCCTTCGTCGCGGGCCTTGCCGACCACGCGACAGGCGGCGTCGTAGCCGATCTCGGGCACCAGCGCGGTGGCCGTGGCGGTCGCGGAGTCCACATGTCGGCGACAGGTGTCCTCGTCGGCCTCGATACCCGCCACGCAGCGCGTCCGCAGGATATCGCACGCCCCGGCCAGCAGGTCGAGACTCTCCAGCAGGCAGCAGGCTACCAGCGGCAGGAACGGGTTGAGCTCGAGCGACCCCGACGCGCAGGCCATGGCGATCGCCTGGTCGTGGGACATCACCAGCATCGCCGCCTGCGAGACTGCCTCGGGGATTACCGGATTGACCTTGCCGGGCATGATCGACGACCCCGCCTGCACGGCCGGCAGGCGGATCTCGCCCAGTCCCGCCGACGGTCCGGACGACATCAGCCGCAGGTCGCCGGAGACCTTCAGCAGATTGGTTGCGCAGGCCTTGAGTATGCCGCTGACCTCGACGAACACGTCGGCGTTCTGGGTGGCTTCGACGAGATTCTCCGCCCGCGCGAGCCCCATGCCCGTGATCTCGCGCAGGTGTTCGGTCGCCCGGAAGATGTACCGCCGCGGCGCGCCCAGGCCCGTGCCGATCGCCGTGCCGCCCAGG
>CAZXSK010000056.1:0-26637 GCA_964642855.1 uncultured Planctomycetaceae bacterium
TTGGCAAGCACGTGGATCCGTTCTCCGAAGTCTCTGTCTAGATAGCGTTTAAGAAGCGAGAAAAGGAAGCCACCGACGAGGGATTCGACCCGTCGGTGGCTTTTCCTATTTCAGAATCGTACCATTCAGGTGAAGTAGCCTGCACAAGGCGTGGACACGGGAAGGAATCCTCTTCGGAGCCTAGCTGCGAAGGTCCAGCCGACTGCTATTCGTCGGTATGTGCAGGGCCGACGAACAGTATTCTGAACCGGGACCAGTTTCATGCTCGCACGCACGACTCCAGTCGGTAATCGGGGAATCCATCCATGCTGGTCGGCCAGGCCAAAGACATTTCGGAAGCAGCGGGGATCGACATCTATCCGGCCTCTATCTTCCGCGTAGAAGATATGACGTTCTTCTACGGGCATCGGGGGAGCGATAAGTTCGTCGGAGCCATCGGCTCCGGGGATCTGGATGGTCAGACCTCAGGCGAATACGAAGAGCGGCCGATTATCCTCGGACCTCCCAACCACGTAAATGCCGAAGCTCTACGGAGGAACGTCCCGTGGACCAAGCCAACAGCCTTGGGCGGCGGGCCGATCGTCTCCTTCGGTGACCGTCTGGGGGCTGCCTGCGCTGGGCACCTACGAGCGATCCAGGAAGTCGAAGCGAAGATCGCCCCTGCTCTCGCCCTGCTGCGCGTTGACGAAGTTGCCGCTGTGGGGCGACTCGCTCACGAGGTAATTGATGCAGCGACCTGGGGCTGCTTCCAGGAAGGGTACCGCAAGGGGTTCGTCGCAGAAGCGGACAATCTCCGTTGCGAAGTCGACATCACAGCCGCCATTCGCGGCCAGTTTAATCTCTTCACAATCAATCCTTGCGAGCATGTCTGGGACTTGCCGCCGAATGCTTCCATCGAGGCCGTAGCCGATGCATACAGTCATATCGATTTCGGTGCCTTGGAAACCTCGTTGGAAGAGTGGCCGGAGGTCTATGTAGGCCGGCCCATTCGACTTCCGAACGATGTCGAGATCGTGATGGATGGCAGGACGTTCGTTCGGGCGGCAGTCCGGCTGGGACAAGCGATTGCCGAGACCCTCCGGCTGGTGCGATTCCTCCAGGATGCCTGCCCAGGCAACCCTGACATCGGCGTGAGTCTCGCTGAGATGACCGAACCTCTCTCCCCGGAGGAGCACTACTTCTTCACGGCTGAACTACGAAGGCTGGGCGTAACGATCAAGGCGTTCTCTCCAGCCCTGCCTGGTGTCTCGGGCGATGTCGTCGCTTCGGTAATCGCGCCCGAGCAGTTTGCCGAGGAACTGGCTCCCCACGTTGCGATCATGAAGCGGAACGGTCCCTACCGTCTTGTTCTGTCTCCCGGCGCAGACAAGTTCAGCCTGCTGCCTGTCCTGCGCGACCAGACCGACGGGGTCTGTGGCGTGAAAGTGACGGGGGCAAGCTACCTCGAAGCTATGCGCGTCGTAGCTGTTGTCCAGCCCGAACTGCTTCGAGATACCATCGAGTTCGCAAAGCTCCGGTACGCGAGTCATCGCAAGGACTTCAGCGTCTCGGCAGAAACGTCCGACATTCCAGACCTGCGCAAGATCCCCGACGATGAACTCTACACGGTCCTGGATAATGCCGCAACACGGCAGGTCCTCCACGCAACCGTGGGGTCGGTCTTCTCTGGTCCGGGCGTTCACCGTTTCCGCCAGGTGCTCTACGACGCCATCAACGGAGAAGAGGAACTTCTGTACGCGTTCCTCAAAGGCAGGTTCTCGAAGTACCTGACACCGCTGCTGAACTGAGGGGATCACCTGTCGTAAATATCCCGCACCCAGGCGGTCGCAGCCATGAACCGGCTCTCCGTTCTCACGAAAAGGTGGCAACTCACCCGCTCAGAGGGTACAAGTGTGCCCTTCATCAAGTGAGAACCTCAAGCAGACGGAGAGCAGCAGATTATGGTGGACAATGCAACCCCCCTCTTTGACGTAAAGGACAAGTGCATCGCGATCACCGGAGGAGCCGGCGTGCTTTGCGGATGCATGGCCCGAGCGCTGGCAGAGCGAGGAGCCAAGGTCAGCATCATCGATTACGATGTCATGCGGGCCAATGATCTGGCCAAGGAAATCGAAGATGCTGGCGGGTTCGCGATTCCCGTCGAAGCCAATGTGCTGGAGAAGAAGGCCATCCAGGAAGCTTTCCAGTGCACGGTCGACAGCCTCGGGCGGATCGATGTGCTGATCAACGGTGCTGGCGGGAACAAGAAGGAGGCCACCGCCATCCCGCCGGACCTGAGCTATTTCGACCTCGATGCCGACGCGATCCGATGGGTCTTCGACCTCAACTGTCTAGGGACCATGCTTCCCTGCCAGGTGTTCGGAAAGTACATGGCCGAGCAGAGCAACGGCGTGATCATCAACGTCGCCTCCATGAGCGGCTATCACCCACTGACCCGCGTGGTGGGCTACTCGGCCGCCAAGGCCGCCATCATGAACTTCACAGAATGGCTGGCGGTGTACATGGCCCAGAACCACTCGCCGGATATCCGCGTGAACGCGATCGCCCCGGGCTTCTTCCTGACCGAACAGAACCGGTTCCTCCTGACCGACGAGAAGACCGGCGAACTGACCCCCCGCGGCCAGACCATTGTCGACAACACCCCGGCAGGCCGCTTCGGCGAGCCTGAGGAACTCATAGGCACGATCATCTGGCTGATGACCGAGGCCTCAAAGTTCGTCACGGGCACAGTGATCCCCATCGATGGCGGGTTCAACGCGTTTTCGGGCGTCTGAGCGAATCCCCCCCCGCCGGAGGACACCGATGAGCAGGCATCTGGAACAACTGAAGTCCCTGCCGAAAAGCAGGGACTTCTTCGTAGGCATCGACTCGGACGGCTGCGCGTTCGACACCATGGAGATCAAGCACAAGGAGTGCTTCATCCCCGCGCTGATCAAACACTGGGACCTGCAGCCCATCTCCCGCTTTGCGCGTCAGGCGTCTGAGTTCGTCAACCTCTACAGCGTCCACCGTGGCAGCAACCGCTTCATCGCGTTAGTCAAGACGTTCGATCTGCTGGTGCAATGGAATCAACCTCTGCAACGCGGCTTCACTCCCCCGATGATCGATCCGCTACGTGACTGGATCGCGGGCGAAACCCGGTTGTCCAGCGCAACGCTCGATGAGAAGGTCCAGCAGACAGATGATCCCGTGCTTAAACGGGCGTTGAGGTGGTCCGATGCGGCCAACGCCGCCATCGAGGAGATGGTCCATGGAATGCCTCCCTATCCAGCCGTGCGGGAGAGCATCGCCCGCCTGGCGCCTCACGCGAACATCATCGTCTGTTCGTCCACGCCCCATGAAGCTCTTACGAGGGAATGGCAGGAGCATGGCCTCGCCGAGCACCTGGACATGATCTGCGGACAAGAGCAGGGATCGAAATCGGAACACCTGCGATACGGTGCGGGGGGCAAGTATCCACCCGAGCGAGTTCTCATGGTCGGCGACGCGCCTGGAGACATGCGTGCAGCCAAGGAGAACGGTTTCCTGTACTACCCGATCAACCCCGGACAGGAAGCGGAGAGTTGGCAGCGTTTCCACGATGAGGCAATCGCACGGTTTCTGGAGGGATCGTACGCCGGCCAGTACGAATCAGACCGGATCGCAACGTTCAGGTCGCTGCTACCGGAGCACCCGCCATGGGACCCGCGCAGCACCGCGGACTGAGCCACGAGACCGTCACCGGTGTTGCACCTCGCTACCATGGATGGGACAGGGAGACAAGGATTTCGAAGAAGGATCTGAAACATGGCTGAGAGACTTCGATGGGGCATCATCGGGACAGGTTCGATCGCCCGGAAATTCGCGATCGGCCTTGGGCAATCCAGTACCGGCGTGTTGACTGCTGTTGGCTCGCGAACACAAAACAAGGCCGAGGAGTTCGGGAACGAATACGAAGTTCCCAATCGCCACGGAAGCTACGAATCGCTGTCAGAAGACCCCGAAGTCGACGCCGTCTACGTCGCCACCCCACATCCGGCTCACCGGGACAACAGCGTGCTCTGCCTTCGAGCTGGCAAGGCGGTTCTCTGCGAAAAACCATTCGCCGTGAACGCCTCGCAAGCCGAGGAGATCGTGCACGTGGCGCGAGAAGAGAGCGTGTTCTGCATGGAGGCGATGTGGTCCCGATTCCATCCGCCCTTCGTAAACGTTCGAAAGATGATCCGGCAGGGCGATATCGGCGAGCCCCGCATGGTGCACGCCCATTTCGGCTTCCGGACCGGCTGGAACCCCCAGGGCAGGCTGCTGAATCCGGAACTCGCAGGCGGAGCATTACTCGACGTCGGCATTTACCCGATATCCTTTGCGTCGATGGTCTTCGGCCCCCCGAAAAGCATCCATGCAACAGGTCACATTGGCGAAACCAACGTTGACGAGCAGGACGGGATCATCTTGGGGTACGAAAGTGGACAGGCCGCCGTGCTTTCCTGTGCCGTGCGAACCAACACGCCCAAGACCGCCTGCGTCCATGGGACCGAAGGTTCCCTGCGCGTGGAGAATGCGTGGTGGGGAGACCGGGGCGCGACGTTGATCCAGGCCAATGGCGAGGAGAAGCACTACGACCTTCCTCGCAAAGGAAACGGCTACAACTACGAGGCCGATGAGGTCGCACACTGCATCCGGGACGGCAAGACTGAAAGCGACGTCATGCCTCTGGACGAAAGCCTCTCGATCATGCGAACGCTCGACGAGGCGCGCCGGCAAATCGGCCTGCGATACCCGTTCGAGTAGTCAGGCGCCGCCTTCCATCCCCAGCAGGTCCTGCTTGAGGTCCAGGTAATACAGATAGTCCTCCGGGTCCACGTTGGGTGGACAGCGGTGGTCGCAGAACGGAATGAACCCGCCCCGTTCCACGTAAGGCTGGAGCGACCGGAGATACTCCCGAATCTCCCCCCTGCCACGGGCCAGGACCATCTTGTCCATCCCGCCAAGGATCCGCAGATCCGGACCGAACTCATCCAGGGCTTCGCCCGGATGCCCGCTGCCGTTGACTTCCCAGGGGAACATGGTGTTCAGCCCGGCCTCCAGGAACCCGGGAATGAACGGCCTGACGTCACCGTCGCAGTCCGTATACCAGATGTCGATCCCTGCGGCCTCGAGCTTATCACCGATGCGTCGATATCTCGGCAGGAGAACGTCCCGAAAGAATGCCATCGAGACAAGCGGACCACTGTTGCATGAGATGTCCTCCCATCCGCTTGCGAAGTCAAAATCGAACTCGCCAAGCAACTGATCGAGCTGGTCTTCCACCAGCAGGCAAGCGGTTTCGACCATGTCTTCGACCATGTCGGGGTAGTCGTGGATTGCGTAGGTCAGCCCCTCCAGCGTAAGCATGTCGCGGACCTTGCCGATCAGCGAGCCGGTGTTGACGCCCACCGCGAAGTCGCGATCCGGCGTAATCCACGCTCGCAGGCCGTCGAGATCGATTCCTCGGGCAGGTTCGTCGCGCCGGAACCGTTCCTCCTTGATCCGCTGCCAGTCCCCGGGCCCGTTGATTGACGATCGGGTGAAGTAAGGGATCGTGCTATGACCGTCCTTCGGGACCTCACCGGTCAGACCATCCACGTTACGGATGATGCGGGTAGTCTCCGTCTCGCCGATGACTTTCTCTTCCATGGGTGGATGCATCCAGATAACACCGGAGGCCTTGGCCAACTGATCGAACGAGAAGAACGCGTCCGCCTCGGCGTTGCTGGTGATTCCGTTCTCTCGGAACAGATCCCACTGCTGGAAATTCTCCTGCCAGTAGCCGAATTCCATATTGAAGCATCGGTCCACGGGCTGGTGGTGCATCTGGGCATTGAACCGCTGGCGGTCGGTCATCGTCCCGGACCACTTCCGACGGATGGGCTTGATGTCTGGATTGCTCATGCGGGGCTCCCGGTTTCTGTCCTGCGGAAAACGCTGCCGGCGCCTCTGGCCGCTTGCTGTATGCGACGGCGTGAGCTATTGTGCCTCCCGGGATGTACTTTTTCCACAGACTGATTCCAGCCGCTATGCAATCCTTGGCCGAGCCAATCATTTGACGGACATGATCCCACTGATCGACCGCATTATTCTGCTGACAGTCCTCGCCTTGCCCCTTCTGGGCGCGGTGCTGGTAGGCGTTGTCGGGCGGGCGCGGCGCGGCCAGCTCCCTGCGGCAGCGATGCTTGCGCGTTTCAACGCTTCGATGTTCTCGGTAGCCACGGCCGGGGCAGGCGCCCTTGCCCTGTTCCGTCTGCTCGCAGGTGGCGCGATAGAGTCCGTCGTCACCGGTCCGTGGGAAGGTCTGGGCATGCGGGTTGCACTGTCCCTTACTCCGACCTCCGCTCTGTGGATGGTGGGGGTCATCGTCGCATCCACAGCCGCCATGGTTGCCAGTTCCCGTCAGCGTCCTGAGCCCGAACCCGGACATTTCGCATGGCTGCTGGCGCTGGAAGGCTTGCTGCTGCTCTGTCTGCTCTCGCGGGACGTCCTGCTCCTGTCCGGCGGGTTGATGGCATCGGTCTGGGTCGCGTATCTGGCCACGGCAGACGCCCACCAGGAAGCGAACCAGGTCCGCACCCGTTGGCTGTTGCTGCAATTGCTGGCTGTCTCGGCCTTCGGGCTGGCCTGTCTGCACCTTGGCTGGCAGCACCGCCTGCGTGCCGGTGTTGTCAGCTACGAGATGCCAGACCTGCTCACGCTGCGGGGATCCACCGATGCGTTACGGCTGTCGGCTTGGCTGATGCTGCCCGGACTGGCGATCCTTGCAGGAGTCTGGCCGGGTGCATTCGGGCTGCGCCGTCTGCTCACGGGTGCTCCATCGGGCGGGATTATTCTCGTGCTAGCCGGGCTGATGAAGGTGGCATTGTACATCCTGTCAGAGTTTGCGTTGCCCCTCTGTCTTCCGCTGCTGAGAACCTCGAACGCTCTGGCGGCGATGTTCGCCGTAGCCGCCGGCCTGGTCGCGGCGTTGTGGTGCTATCGTCAGCGGACGTTGACAGGGCTGCTCATCGCATCCAGCTCTGCGGTCGCGGCCATGGCGGTGACGGGAATTCTCACGAGCTCTCCGGTGGCCTCGACCGGCGCAAACCTGCTGGCCGGGGCACATACCCTCGGCGTTGCGGGCATTTTCCTGATCGCTTCGCGTGCAATCGCCAGTCCGTCACGAGCTCCTATCCCCGCCATGTTCGGGTTCGCGCGGCACCGGCTGGTTCCCGCAATCGCGCTGAGCATTTTTCTGCTGATCTCGACGGCAATGCCAGGAATGCCGGGATTCGTCGGTGGTTCCATGATTCTGGGATCATCAATCTCGCTTACCAAACACACGGTGGAGGGAAGCTCCGGTTCCATCTGGCTGGCCGTCACAACTGCCATCGGCTTGGTCGCGGCAGTTCACACGGCCATTCTCGGCATGGTAGCGATGCGTATACTCCTAGGCCGCCCTGCCGGGCACGGGAAGGAGCACCTGCCCTCTCGTCTGAGCGACCGTCCGTCGACGGTTCGTTCGCCTGGACTGGTCCTGGTCCTGGCAGGATTGGGTCTGGGTATGGCAGCCTGGCCGGGGCGAGTCGTCAACGGGTTGCTTTCCCATCTCAGTGGCGTCTACGCCTCGGCGGTCAGCCGCGCCGAGGCCCCGGTCCTCGGTGGGCCGGCGTCAGTAGCCTTGGACCCGCGGGGCATGCTTCTGGCGGGGGGCCTGTTCCTGGCGGTCCTTGCAGCCCTGCTGATCCTCCACAGACCGGGGCGATGGCGAAAGCCGGTAGCTCTGGCATGCTGGGCCGTCGGGTTGTTGGTTCTCGCCGCCATCGGCCGGACACAGCCGCCTCCCGGACGCTGGTTCCTCAGCCAGATGACGGTCCTGGCCGTCTGCTGTGTGTCGCTGGGGCTTGAATGGCTCATACTTCTCACTTCGCGCGCCTTCCCGGCCGGTGATACCTGCCCCTCTACGCCAGCGAGGATTGCCCTTTTGAGTTTGTCGGGCGTGCCGCCGACGCTTGGGTTTGTCCGGGTTGTACTGGTAGCCAGCGTACTCGTATCGGGCGGCCAGATTGCTCCGGCCGCAGTCCTGCTTGCCTCGCAGGCGTTCATCGCATCGGCGTGCGCTCAATCCGTGGAACTGCCCCTTCGCCAGCCGAAACTGCCTCGCCAAAGACGGTCCGCCGTGACGCTGGCAATCTGCGCACTGGGAGGTGGGCTTCTACTGATTCTCGGACTGGCTCCTGGCACGCTTGTCGATCCGCTGCTGTAGCCTGCGCTACTCAACCACCAGTTGGTGGGCTGTTCGCCGTACGGCTTGGTGCCGATCCCAGATCGGGTCGGTCTTGGGGAAGTCTTCCCGGTAGTGTACCCCTCGCGTCTCTGTCCGGCGGAGCGCGCATTCTGTAATCAAGTACGCTGCGGTAAGCATATTCTGCACCTCCCAGCCGCCGGGATCGTTGAAGAACTCCTTGTCCAGGACGTACCTGCCCCAGAAGCCGACGATCTCCAGCGTGTCGCTGAGTCGTTCGCCGCGTCGCACGATCCCCACGTTGCGCCACATCACCGACCTAAGAGAGTTGCGGATGTCCACCAGGTCAAGCTCGCTGCGTTCGGAAAGCTCGTTCTTCCAGTCGCCTACGTGGGCGGGGGTATCGTGTGAACCGCGAACGGCTTCCTGAGCCGCCAGGGACCCACAACGTTGACCGAACACCAGCGCCTCGGTCAGGCTGTTTGAGGCCAGCCGATTGGCTCCGTGCAATCCGGTGCAGGAAGCCTCTCCGCACGCCAGCAAACCGGGCAGATTCGTGTGGCCATCCAAGTCCGCCCTGGCTCCTCCGATCATATAGTGGGCAGCCGGATGCACCGGGATCAGGTCCTTCGAGGGGTCGAGCCCGAACGACCGACACCGACGGTCGACGTCCGGAAACCGAAGGGAGAACCGCTCCGCCCCGATTGGTTTGACGTCGAGATAGACGTGCGTGAAGTTGGTCTTGACCATCTGTTGCAGGATCGACCGGCTGACCACGTCGCGTGGGGCCAGTTCCGCCATCTCATGATAATCCGGCATGAACCGACGCCCCGTCCGGTCGACCAGCAATGCCCCCTCGCCGCGAACGGCCTCGGAAATGAGCGACCGAGTAGCACCTGCCACGTAAAGCGTGGTCGGGTGGAACTGCATCATCTCGGCGTCGGCGATGGCAACCCCTGCCCGGAACGCCAGCGCCAAAGCGTCGGCCGTAGCGCCGGGTGGATTCGATGACTCGCGCCAGAGCGTTCCCGCCCCCCCTGCAGCAAGAATCGTCCGCCTGGCCAGGATCGCCTGCACGCCGAACCGAGGATGATATGTCAGCGCCCCAATGCATCGGGAGTCCGGCCCGCCGGCTGGCGGGTCCGTCAAAAGGTCGATCGTGAAACACTCCTCGAAGATCTTCAGCCTCTCACATTGGCGGGCACGATCGACCAGCACCTCGGCCATCGCCTTGCCGGTGGTGTCACCATTGGCGTGGACGATCCGATTGGCTGAATGTCCGCCTTCGCGTCCCAGTCGCAGTTCTCCGTCTTCGGTATCAAAGGGCACGCCCCACTGACGAAGCTGTCGGATATGCTCCGGGCTCCGGGTGAGCACGTGCCTGATGACCGTCTCGTCACCCAGCCCGCACGACGTCTCCAGGGTATCGGCAATATGGGCTTCGATGCTGTCCTGGTCGTCCATGACGGCTGCCAGCCCGCCCTGGGCGTAGTACGTGTTCGACTCGAGAGCCTCGCACTTGGTAAGGACAATCGTCTCGGCAGATTGGGCCGACTCAATCGCCGCCCGCAGGCCAGCTGCGCCGGTGCCGATGATCAGCACATCGGTGAAGATATGTGGCAGGCGTCTGCCCTCAAACCCAACCAGGTATCGTCTCTGGAGATAGGCTTCCATCGTCTCAAGCCTTTTCCCTGTATTCGTTTCTGCCGGCGTCCATCACTCTCGCCTGGCGGATGCGATGGCGGAGATAGACTTTCTCGGTCACCAGCCCCGACTCCTCCCACGCTGCATCGATGTCCCCCGCCAGAGAGGCATTGTACTTCTTTAGCTGTTCCAATGGCTCGAAGTCCGGACTGGTCTCAGGCACCTGCAGCATGCCGTCGTGGCAATCGACGCTGAACAGGTAAATCGCGTCGTTGGGGGGTCTTGCGATCCGGAGCTTCATGTTGGGGTACTGGGCGTTGCCCAGCCGGAGGGCAAAGACCCTGACTTCCTCCAGTCCTGCCTCAGCTGGGGTCCGTTCGACGAAGTCTTCCATGAGATACTTGGCGGGGTCCAGGGACGGCGACGGCAGGAACCGCTCGCGAACCGCGTCCGGCACAACTTCATATGCCCGCTCGAGATAGAGTTCGATCGCCCCACGGAGACATTGTTCATCGGGCAAGTTTGCCGTACGTTCGGAAGATTCTGACATGGTTGCGATTACGTGAATTCTAAGGAAATCTCTTTCGCCTGCCCGCCCTGCCCCCTTATTTAACCGTATACTGAAGGCGGAGGCAAAGGAGAAGACTCCGCGACAGCGGTTTTGCTGGAGTGTGCGGATGGATGATACGGACCGACCCACGATCATGGTCGTCGAAGATGACGTGGAGATGAATGAACTGGAGAGGGAACTCCTCGCGCTTCATGGCTGTGACGCGGTTGCAGCCTACACCGGGCCCGAGGCGCTCGAGCTGCATCAGCAACGCAGGCCCGACGCGGTACTCTTGGACCTGATGCTCCCCGACCTCGATGGTTTCCAGACGTGTGCCCGCCTTCGAGAGCGTGACAACGGAAGGCGTCTGCCTATCGTGATCGTCTCTGCCCTGGACACCGAGGACAGCAGGCAGCGAGGTGCTGAAGCCGGAGCAGACGCCTATTTCGCAAAACCTTTCGATCCCGACGAAGTCATCCAGAAGATCCGCTCTCTGATGGGACAGGGAGATCACTGACCTTCGTGCTCGTCCAGGGCCGGTGCCTGATCGGTCGGCAGCGTCACGGTGAACGTCGTTCCGGTCTCTCCGGTCTGCACCCGGATGCTGCCGTGGTGGAGTTCAACGAAGTGCTTGACCACTGCCAGGCCCAGACCGATACCACGCTTCTGGTATCCGCTCCAGCCAGTCGAGTGCTGCATGACATCTTTGCCCGTGAAGAACGGCTTGAAGACGTGACGCAACTCGTCATCGGGAATCCCCGGGCCCTGATCCGATACCGAGATTGAGACCCGCCCGCCAAGCTCCTGCGAAACCACCACCCGAACCGTTCCCCCGTTGGGCGTGAACTTGATGGCATTGGAAACCAGGTTCGAGATAACATCGAAGAGTTTGTCCCGATCGCCGCGGACGGCTGGAAGCTCCTCGGGCGTATCGATAATGAGGCTCTGATCGCGTCGCTCTACGAAAGGCTGGCTTTCCAGGTAGATCTCCTCCAGCAGTCCTGCCAGCGAGAATCCTTCATACTCGATCTCCTCGAGATGCTCGCTGGAGGGCATGAGCTTGAACATCGCCGTGATGATCTTATCCAGCCTACGGGCCTTGAACGAAATGGTTTCGATCGCGCGTCGAAGGCGGTCGGTGTCCTGGCAGTCGGCCAGGAGCTTGCCCGTGGCGAGCATGTAGCTCACCGGCGTACGGAGTTCATGGCCGGCGATCTTGATGAAATCCTCCTTCAGCTCGTTGGCCGATCGCAGCGCCTCGTGCGATGCCTGCACGTTATCGACCATGCGATTGAAATCCTCGGCGAGTTCGTCAATTTCGTCGCTGCCAAGCAGGCGTTTTCCGCCCCAGTCCGATTCCAGCCTGTGTTCGAGGTTGCCCTCCGTGACCTGGCGCGTCGCTCCTGCGAGCAGGCGAAGCCTCCGTACCACGCTGCGCTCGACCAGCCCGATGCCCACTGCGAAAATGGCCAGGATGATCACCAGACCAATGCCCAACACCAGTGCACTGAGTTCGTACAGCGCGGCCATCGCTTCCGACTCGTCGGCATAGAGCACGAGACTCCACCGGCCTGCGCGAATCGGATATCGTCCGGAACGGCCTGGCAGGATCAGCGGTGCGTACGCTTGGAGCTCGCCTCCGTGCGTCACCCGCCAGCCGGACTCGTAGAGCATCGACTCGTTCCATTGCTCGACCCTCTGGCCGTGAGGGTCGACCCCCTCCCGATAAACGACATCACCCTCCTCGGAGACCAGCATCAGCCCGACGGTCTTATCAAATACCGCACGACGGGGGCTGTCCATCCATCGGGAGACGTCCATGACTGCCTTGGCGACGCCGACCACCTCTCCATCGCGGCTGATCGGGATGCACAGGTCAATGCTCCAGCAACCTGCGCTGCGGTCGTACCCGACCGGCGGGACGTAGATCTGGCCCTTGCCTTCCGCGTAGGCGGCCTTCCACCAGGCTTCGTCGCCCTGGAAGTAGTCGGTCGTCTTGCTGGTAGCAGCAATCAGGTGTCCCGCTCGATCAGTCACGAACACTTCGACCAGCCTCGGATCGGTCCGAAGCAACCTTCGGAGAAGCGGATCAATCGGATGTTGTAGTATGCCTTCCAGCAGCGGGTCGTTGGGCGTCAGCGAAGGCCAGGCATCCTCTATTTCGGCGATCTCGACGGGGGTATAGGGCTTGGCAGCCTCGCTGAGCATTTCTGCTGCACGGGATTCGCCCAGGACAAGCTGGAGATTGTCGATGTCATTGATCAGGATCCACCGGAGTTCCGCCGCCTCCACCCCCGCCGACGCCATCGTAACCTGCCCGAAGGATTCACGCCGAAGCTCGCTGCCGAACCTTACGATCGTCACCAGTGCCCCTGTCAGAGGCAAAAGCCCGACGAGAATGAGCAACGCTACGAGTTTGCTTCGGATACCCAGCTTCATGCACTTCGTTCCTCGGCGCAGACACACGGGGCGCATGGTCCGGCTGCCTGCGCTTCTCCACTACCTATCGGACAGACAGCGCGGATCTGTGGATTGTTTTGCCGCAGGTATCCCCCCGCTTGCTTTGGGCAGGCCGTTGCGATACGTTCTTGGCTCAGACCCGCAAAAGAAGAAAGGAAGCACGATGCGCAAGGAATCGCTTGAATTCCTCAAGAAGCTGCTGTCGACGGCCTCGCCCAGCGGATACGAATCGGCCAATCAGAAGATCTGGTGCGAATACGCTCGGAAATATGCCGACGAGGTCCGCACCGACGCCTACGGCAACGCCGTGGCAATCCTCAACCCCGACGCCGGCCCCAGGATCATCCTCGACGGACATGTCGATGAAATCGGCTTGATGGTCAAGCATATCGACGACAAGGGGTTCGTCTACTTCCAGCGGATCGGCGGAGTGGACCCGGCGCTGATCAAGTCCAAGCGCGTCGACATCCACACCGAGAAGGGCACGGTTCGAGGCGTAATCGGAGCTACGGCCATCCACCTTCAGGACCGCGACAAGGACCGCAAAGTGCCCAAGATGCATGAGCTGTTCATCGACATCGGGGCCAAAGACGAGAAGGATGCCAAGAAGAAGATCGCCATTGGCGACCCGATCACCTTTGTCGACGAATTCGAGATGCTCGACAAGAACATCGCCGTCTCCCGTGCCTTCGATAACAAGGCGGGGATCTGGGCGGTCATTGAGGCCCTGCGGATCGCCAAGAGTTCCAAACCCGCCTGTGCGATCTACGCGTGCAGCTCGATCCAGGAGGAAACCGGACTCAACGGCGCGCAGATGCAGGTCGTCCAGCACCAGCCCGACGCAGCCATCGCCGTCGACGTCACCCACGCCACCGACACGCCTGGCATCGACAACAAGCAGCACGGCGCGGTCAAGCTCGGGCAAGGGCCTACCGTCAGCCTAGGCCGGGAGAACCACCCGTTGGTCACCGACCGGCTTCGGAAGGTCGCCAAGACCAAGAAAATCGATCTGCAGATCGAAACGTTCAGCCTCTCGGGCGGGACCGATGCCTACGCGTTCTGGACGAAAAACGGCGGCGTGCCGTCGGCAATCGTGAGCATCCCCAACCGTTACATGCATTCGACGGTCGAAATGCTCGATCTCAGGGATCTGGAGAAAACGGCCAAACTGCTGGCTGAGTTCTGCTGCGACCTGAAGAAAAACGAGACCTTCAAGATCAAGGTCTGAGAAGCAACCTGATCATCGCGGGCGGGGCGATCGCGCTTGCTGATCGCCCTGGCCCTCTCTATGCCTTTCACCCCCGCTCAATCGCTTCCTGCTTCGCCTCCCCGCCCCGGAGGATCGCCAGAAACATCCGTTCGGCCGGGCTGGGGGCTTTGCCCCTGCGGCGCAGCAGCGCCACCGGCCTGTGCCAGTCTCCTCCTCCGACGATTCTCGAGAAACTCAGATCCCCGTGCTCGACCTCCCGCCGGACGTTGTCGAGCGGGAGGATGCCGATCCCGGCATTGACCTCGATCGCCCGTTTGAGCAGCTCAATGTTGTCGAACTCCATCACAACGTTGACGTTCACCCGCTTGCTCTTGAGCTGACGGTCGATGTGTCTCCGCGTGGGGATGTTGTTCTCGAAGGCAACCACGCCCTCGTCCTGCAGGTCCCGAACGTTGATTTCGTCCGCTTCGGCCAGGCGATGTCGCGGCGAGCAGACCATCACCATCTCCTCGCTGGCCAGCGGGATCGTCTCGATCGACCGGTGCTTCTCGGGACAGGCAACCACGCCGAGGTCCATCTCGCCGCTGATCACCGCAGCGTAGATCCGGTTCCACCGGGTGTACTCCACGTGCAGATTCACTTCCGCGTGCGACTGAAGGAACGTCCGGACGTACGACTCCAGCAGATAGAAACCCACCGAGTAGATCGTGCCCACGCGCAGCACGCCCCGCACCGCGTCGGCGGCGGATCTGACCTCGCCCAGGAGTTTCTCGAACCGCCGGATGATTTCCTTGGAGCCTTGGTAGAACGCTTTGCCCGCCTCGGTGGGCGCAACCAGACCTCCTCCACGTGAGATTAACTGCACCGACAGATCTCGCTCGAGCTTGGCAAGCTGCTGGGATACCGCCGACTGGGAGATATAATTCGCCTCGGCCGCCTTGGAGAAACTCCCGGTTTCCACCAGGTCACAGAAGGTCTTCATCACCTCAACGTTCACAATACACCTCTTGCGCAGCCATCAGAACAGGTAATCGCACTGGTCGACATGTTAGCACAAATTATAGGCGGGATCCAGACCCGATAGGTTCCGGTCAGGTCTTCGGAGGCGAATCAGGTGGGTGAAGCGCATAAAAAAATGCGGCCGAAAGGAGTCGAACCTTCACTCCCCGAAGGGAACAGGCACCTGAAGCCTGCGCGTCTGCCAATTCCGCCACGGCCGCGGGCTGACCACCGGCATGGCCGGCGGCAAGAAGCGTTACTCTATCGAACGTGAAGGAAATGTCAAGCCCCTGGCGCAACGAATTGCTGAAAAACGGTTTTGCCCGCTTTCGCCGGCCGGGGGCCTATGATGGGGTAGGTGGAAACCAACTTCTGTAGACTGGAAAGGATTCGGAAAATGAACCTTACAACAACGTACATGGGATTGGAGCTTCCTTCGCCGATTATCCCGTCGGCAAGCCCCCTCAGCCAGGATATTGACAAGATCAAGGCGATGGCCGATGCCGGCGCAGGCGCGGTCGTTCTATGGTCGATTTTCGAGGAGCAGGTCGAGCACGAAGCCCGCGAATTGGACTACTATCTGCAGCACGGGGCAGAACGGTTCGCCGAGTCCTTGACCTACTTCCCTCCCATGCAGGACTACCGCCTGGGCATCGACGACTACGTCGACCACATCACCAAGGCCAAGGACGCCGTCGACATCCCGATCATCGGCTCGCTGAACGGCATCAGCGCCGGAGGGTGGACGAAGTACGCCAAGCGCATGGAAGACGCTGGCGCCGACGCTCTCGAGCTGAACGTCTACTACATTCCAACCGATCCCAAGCTCGCCGCCGTCGATGTCGAAAACGTCTACTGGGCCGTGCTCGACGCGGTCAAGTCGACGGTGGACATCCCCGTGGCAATGAAGCTCTCGCCATACTTCTCCTCGACGGCGAACATGTTGACCCGTCTCGACAAAGCCGGTGCCGACGCCCTGGTGCTGTTCAACCGGTTCTATCAGCCCGATATCGACGTCGATGCGCTCGAGGCCAAGCCCGGCCTCAAGCTCAGCCGCTCATACGACAACCGCCTGCCCATGCGGTGGATCGCGATCATGTTCGGCAAGCTACAGACGTCACTGGCAGCGACCTCGGGTATCCATACCGCCGAGGATGTCGCCAAGATGCTCCTGGTCGGCGCGGATGTGACGATGATGTGCTCGGCCCTTCTGCGCAACGGGCCGGACCACATTGCCACCGTGCTGGACGGCCTGAAGACCATCATGAAGGCCAAGGGGTATGATTCGGTCGACGATATGCGTGGCAAGCTCAGCCAACAGAACTGCGCGGAACCGGCTGCTTTCGAGCGTGCCAACTACATGAAGGCACTAACAAGCTTTACCACGACCGGAACGCAGGACTGACCTTTCGTTTCGCCCTTCCACACAGGCCCGTGGGGCAGACACCCTCGGGCCTGTTTCTTCGCGCCCCCCGCCTGCTGGGCAGCCTCTTGGCTTGGGCCCCGCCATCGAATACACTCCCGGGCATCATGATCATTACCATCGACGGACCAGCAGGCTCGGGTAAGAGCACCGCAGCCCGGAATCTCGCCAAGGCCTTGGGCCTGGCGTATCTCGACACCGGTGCAACGTACCGGGCAGTCACGCTCAAAGCCCTGCGCGAAGATATCGACCTCGAGGACGAGTCGCAGGTCGTCCACATCGCCCGCCAGGCCGACGTGCAGCTCCGGGTGGATCCCGACTCCCTGGCCCTGACCGTCCTGCTCGACGGCCGGGACGTCACAGAAGACATCCGCACGCAGCGTGTGACCGACAACGCCCACTATATCGCCCGTTGCGCGGCGGCGAGGGAAGTTCTCGTCGACCTCCAACGACAAATCGGCCGCCAGTTGGGCCATTTCGTCACCGAAGGCAGGGATCAGGGCTCGGTGGTGTTCCCCGACGCCGACGTGAAGTTCTTCCTGGAAGCCGACCCCCGCGAACGCGCTCGCAGACGAACCGCGGAGCTTCAACAGGCCGGGGAAGCCGTAACGCAGGAGCAGGTGCTCGAATCGATCCTCCAGCGGGACGAGCGCGACCGTCGCCGGGCGGCCTCGCCCCTCGTTAAACCCGATGGGGCCATCGAGATCGACACCTCCAATCTCTCGCCGGAGAACACCGTCCGGACGCTGGCCAGCCACGTGGAGCAGACATCGTGACACTCCGCAGCCATCCCAACCCGGAGTTCCAGCACCGACTGCCCGATGGCGTCCCGCAAGCCACGCCGTGGTACCGGTTCTGCCGGATGTTCTTCCGCGCAAGCGCGTCAACGCTCTGGCAAGTTCGCGTCTTCGGCCGCCACCACGAACCGGCCTCCGGCTCGGCGCTGTACATCTGCAACCACCAGAGCTTCCTGGACCCCATGCTTACCGCATTCGCCCTCACACGGCCGATGAACTACATGGCCAGGGAAAGCCTCTTCAAACCTCCCGGTTTCGGATGGTGGATCCGATCAGTGGGTGCCTTCCCCGTCAAACGAGGCAAGGCTGACACCGGTGCAATCAAGGAAGCGATGCGACGCCTCAAAGCGGGGGGGCAGGTAACTGTCTACGCCGAGGGTACACGCACGCGAACGGGGAAAATCGGCAATTTCCTCCCCGGGGTCGCCGTCCTCGCCCAGCGATCGGCCGATTGGACCGTCCCCGTTCTGGTCGAGGGGGCGTACGACGTCTGGCCTCGAAGCCAGGCCCTTCCATCGGTGGGGGGCGACATCGTCGTACGCTACGCAGCGCCCATTCCCCGCCGGCAGGCACGCTCGATGGAAACCGGTGACTTCCTCGATCGCATCCGCGGCGCGATCATCGCCATGCAGCACGACACGCGTCGTCGCCTCGGCCGGAAGCCGTTCGACTACGGAGACGGGTAACGCGCTGTCGACCTGACCGGACTCGCTACTTGCTTCCCTTGCCTGTCTTGCCAATGCACGTCAGCAGGTCGTTCGAGCGAATGTAAATCCGGTCACCCAGGATCGCAAAAGGACAGCCGTAGCTGAACCCCCAACTCTCGTTGCCGCATTTCTCTATGATCTTCTCCCGGTGCTTACCCTCGGCCTTGGGTACAGACAGCGTGCTGGTGGCAGTTTTCTCACCGGTAAGGTCGTAGACTTCGCACACGCCGCGCGAGGGCTCCTTGCTCCGCCTTCCGCCGCCGCGCTGGTCGATACCGTACACGTGCCCCCCCGCAACCCAGAGCATGTGTCTTGTCCGCGGAGCGGCGTATGGCTTCTTCGGGTGACGTTTGCGATGGGTGCCGTTGAGGATCTTGCCCGTGTCGGCGTCCACGATCACCCCGCGCGAATGATATAACTTGCCGTCGTGGTAAACGATGCCGGCGTGCTGGCGGATCGTTTCGCCATCCAGCGTCGCCCAGAGGACCTTCGCCACGAGTTTGTCTTCCTCGACGCGGAAACGAACGGCCGAGGGGGGCGGGTTCTTCGTCCGTCCCTTGTTGATCCACCCGCCATGCTCCCCCCCGCCGGTGAAGAAGACCACGTCCGGCTCGTCATACTTGACGAGCATCGTTGCGCCCTGGTTGCCCCAACCCTCAATCTTAAGCTCCCTGCCGTCAGGCAGCCGGAACGCGTGCGGACCGAACGTCAGCAGCACGTCCGTATCCCCCGTGGTCAGGATCACTGGAGAGGTGATCGGATAGTGGCCACTGTATTTCTCGTGCGACCACAACAGTTCGCCGGTGTTCTTGTCAATCGCCCGGACGAGGTTGCCCACGTCGCTGATCAGCAAATCCCCGTATACAATGGGTGATCGAGCCTGCTTGCAGAAATCGTTGCCCCCGTAGCCTGCGTTGGACGTTCCCTGACCAGGATAGAACTTCGCCCACCTCATCTGACCGTTGGGGTCGAAGCAGGCGAAGGCGTGGTTGCCTGTGGCCACGTAGATGCTCTCGCCGTCGGTAACGGGCGTCGGGTAGCCGTATCCGATCATCGCCATGCCGCTCCAATGCCACACGTCGAAATACAGCCCCGCCCGATTGAAGACCTTGGCAATCCTGAAAGGTCGGCCGGGCACCTTTGTTGCGATCCCCCGGCAACCTTTGCGTGCGGCAACGAGTCCCTTGCCGGCAAGCTCCTTACGGAACTCGTTGGGATCTTTGGCCTGCCTGCGGCGGTAGGACATCGTATACATCAGCCGATCGAGAGCGTGGAACTCCGACCACGCCTGGCGGACCTTCCTGACGTCCACCTTCGAAGCATCCATCAGGTCGATCGCATCGATGGGCTTCTGCCAGAGAAGCTTGCCCGTCTTCGCCGATAGACAGACAAGCTCCGGAAAATCGGTGTCCCTGCTGATTTCGGACATCACAAAGACCCTTTCACCGAGAACGATCGGGCTGCTCAACGACCAACTCGGAAGCCTGGTCTGCCAGAGGATGTTCTCCCCGGTTTTCTCATCCCAGCGGACAGGCGGGTTACTGTCCCACGCCACCCATGAACCGTCTCCTCGATAACCCATCCCGTCCCGGCCACCGTTTGGAATGGCCTTGCGGGCGGTGACGGTCTGGCCGAGGGCGGTTGCTGTCGCCAGACAGGCACAGAACACGATGACGAAGCATCTGCGGATCTGCATTGGTGATCTCTCCATTTCGAAATGCACTGGCTCCCCTCGCCCGGCTGGCTGGTTCTTGAACCCCGGAAGTCGGCAAATGGACCGGATTGCCCAGTGCGCTCACAAACAGAAACGGGCGCCGCGGGGACTTCCCCGCCACGCCCGTCAAGTTTGCTCGTGTTGATATTCCAGGTTACTCCAGGCCCATCTCCTTGAGATTGCGATAGCTGGTCGCCAGCGCCTCGAACGGATCCTTACCGTAGCACTGGTCCTGCTCGACGAGGGCATACTCCACGCCGCCGTTCTGACAGGCTTCGATAATCGCAGGCCAGTTCAGGTTGCCTTCGCCGACTTCGGCCATGCGGATCTCGCGATCGGAGGTGATGACCATGTCTTTGAAGTGTACGAGCGGCTGGCGACCGGCACACTTGTCGATCCAGGCAGCCGGATCGCCGCCGCCGGCGGTAATCCAGTAGGTGTCGATCTCGGCCTTGAGGTACTTGCCATCGATATCTTCGTACAGCTGCGCCAGCCAGGTCCGGCCATCGGACATCTTCTGGAGTTCCACGTTGTGATTGTGGAACGAGAAGTCCATGTCCTCCTTTTCGAGGCGTTCAGCGATGGGGATCAGTTCGTCGCGGAACCGCTTGACGCCGTCCTCGGTACGGTAGTCGCCGCCCAGCGAACCAATCGCCAGGTGATTGCAACCCCACATCTTGTGTTCCTCGATGACGGCGTCGAGATCCTCCTGAAACCGCTTCCAGCCCATGTGGGTGCAGGAAACGCTCAACGGACTGTCCTCAACGATTCTGGCAACTTCCTTCGGATCGACCGGACCAAAAGCGGAGATCTGAACCGTCGTGTAGCCGATCTCAGCGATCTTTCGGAAGGTTTCACGGATGTCATCCAGCGTGTTGGTGAAGTCGCGCACGGTAAACAGCTGTGCGCCGATAACGGGTTTGGCCATGTCTGCTAGCTCCTGATTCTTCCAGTCCTCTGCTTAACGGATAGTCGAGGTCCACCCGAAGGCTTTCAGCCGCCCTCAGCCTGGACCTCCTTATGCTTTTCCAGATGCCTCAACTCGTGAATTCTGGCACTGATCCAGTATCCAAGGCCTGCTCCGCCTGCTGCCGCGGTTACCCAGTCCAGCGGCAGCGCCTGGGCATAGGCGGGCACGCGTAGCCAGGCGTTGTGTGTCTGTCCCTGCCCGGCAGCGAACGAGCCCATCACGTACAGCGTCACCGCAACGGGCACGGGCACGATCCAGGCTACCCCGCTGTGTAGCGTGGGGTACACCTGATGGGCGATCAGCATGCCCGCCGTGAAGCTCGCGACCAGCGCAAAGAGGATCTGCCCCCGATCCCCTGATTGCATAAGCACCATGATCAGGGCAATGGAGATAAATCCTGACATCGCGAGGCACAGCCAGAACCGTTGTTGCTCGTCGCGGTCGGCGTGGGTTCGCTTCTTCGGACCCCGCCGGATCCACATCGGCACGATCACCAGGAAGACGATCGGAAACGCCAGCTCGTACCAACGCAGAAAGACCGGTTCACTGGAGGCCGCTTCCTCTCTGCGTTCGGAATCTTCCTCGACCTCCGCCATTTCCTCCAACGGGTCGCGCCACAACCAGCGCGGGCGGACCGAGGCAATCCAGCCGCGGACGACACCCACCACCAATGCGGCCAGTACCACAACCACCTGCAGGACGATCAGCTCGATGATCATCCATGCGAACATGCCCGCGAAGTCCCCCCCCTGCTGCCAGAGCTCCGGTCGGAGTTCCGTTGAGCGAAGAACAAGCCCTCCCACACCAAACAGGGTGACGATCATCGCGCCTTCCGGCCTGGAGTGCGTCGTAAGCAGGCAGGCAGCCGCCGCAAAACCGATAGTGGAAAGGAGAATCACCAGGGTTCCCGAGACATTCCCACCCATCAGCAGCAGCAACGGGCCCTGCGGATCGGCCGGGCGCACGAGAGGCCAGAGCAGGAAGTACGACAGGGCGACCGCGGCCGCCGATGCAAGTTGAACCTGCATTTTCTCCAGCCAGTGAAAGCGCCAGTGGCTCATGATCATTTCCCAAAAGACGCGTGACAACTCCCCCCGTACGTGTTTTATTGCTTCTTCCAGACGGGAGAAGGCAAGCAAGGACAGGTATCGTACCGGCAAGCAGAAGCAAAGGCAATAAGGCTATGAGCAACACCGTCGTCAACAAGATCACCGAACGAGCCATTTCCCTCAACAAGCGGATCCTCCTGCCGGAAACGGACGATCCGCGCGTGCTCCACGCCGCCCGTCGCGTGGCTGATCGCAAGTACGCCACCGTCATCCTGCTGGGCAGCCCGGATACCATCCAGGCGAAGGCTAAGGACGAGGGTATCGACTTGTCCGACGTGGAGATTCTCGATCATCTCTCCGACGAGCATCGCGACGAGTACATCCAGACGCTCCACGAACGACGCAAGCACAAAGACATGTCCCCCGACGACGCAGACCGACTGCTGGAAAAGGGGGTCTACTACGGCGGAATGATGGTCGGTTCGGGACGCGTCGACGGTATGGTCGCCGGCAGCATCTGCCCCACCCGCGACACCGTACGCAGCGCCTTGTTTGGCGTGGGTCTGGAAGAGGGCAACAAGACCGTAAGCTCCTGTAGCATCATGAACACGGTTGTCGACGAGGTCGGCGTGGACGGATCGCTGATCTTCGCCGATACCGGCGTGGTGCCAGAACCGACGGTCGATCAGCTCGCAGACATCGGCATCGCAGCCGCTGGCGCCTGCCGTGCCCTCTTGGACGTCGAAGCCCACGTAGCCATGCTGAGCTTCTCGACGAAAGGCTCCGCGTTCAGCCCGGCCGTGCAGAAGGTGATCGACGCAACGAACCAGATCCGCCAGCGGAAGCCGGACCTGAAAGTCGACGGCGAACTCCAGCTCGACGCCGCAATCGTACCCTCCGTCGCGGAGCGAAAAGCCAAAGACTCCCCCGTAGCGGGCAAGGCCAACACGCTGGTCTTCCCGGACTTGTCCTGCGGAAACATCGCCTACAAGCTCGTGGAACGACTGGGCAAGGCCACCGCGCTCGGCCCGCTGCTGCTGGGACTCGCCAAGCCCGTCAACGATCTCTCCCGGGGCTGCAGCGTCGAGGACATTGTGCTGATCTCGGCCATCACGGCCGTTCAGTCGTGGGGCGGTGATCTGTAGTAACGTCACGCAGCAGCCTCAACTTCCCGGAACGAATCCAACTGCCGGGCGACAAACTACACTGGCGAGCATGCGCTCGCGGGGCCACCCACACTCCGATCTGATGATGCGGAGAGTTGCATGACATCACGCCCGATGAGGAATTCCAACCGCCGCGATGGACAGTCTGCCCGAGCTCTCATTGCCCTGCTCATTCTGGCCGCAGCTGCGACATCGCAAGCGCAGGACAACGGGAACAATCGATACGACCCGAACGCCAACTCACTCGTCAGCCCCGACGAGCAGGCCGTCGAGACCATTGCACACGTTCGCGACCTGATTGGCCAGGGCGAGTACGACCGGGCCGTACGCGTCGCACAGGCTGTAATCACCTCAACTGAGACGGGTCTGGTTCCCGGCGACGGCGACGGGTGCTTCGTCTCGGCTGCACTGCGCATGGCCGAGACGCTCCGGAGCGACCCCAATGCCGTCAGGGCTTATCGGGGGGCATACGGCGTTCCAGCCGGACAGGCCCTGCAGGCCGCCCTGTCCGCACGGGACGCCGACGAGTTGCACCGTGTTTCGACGACCTGGCCGATTACTCTCAAGGCCCGCAAGGCGTCGGCTGTCCGGGCGACCTTGCTGATGGACGCGGGCCGGTTCGACGCTGCCGGTCTGGCGCTGGAGGACCTGGCCCGAAATCGACCTGACCCAAACGTCTTGACAAAGCTTGTCGTTGCGTGGCACTTGGCCGAAGATTCTGAGGCAGCTCGACGGGCCTTGGGGCGACTGCGGAGAAGCTTCCCCGATGCAACGCTGGTGCTGGGGGGCAAGAGTCGCAATTCCGTCGACTTCGCAGCCGATCTGCTCGCGGGGCGCATGGAAACCGACTCGCCATCGCGAAGAGGTTGGCCAGGCATAGCAGCGGTTTCCGGTGGAACCGAGCCGATGCCCCCTGCCCCCGACAACCTGGACCTGTTGTGGACGCACACCGGCGTGCCCGGCCCGAAGACCGAGATCAAGCTTCCCGCAGACGCTCCCAAGGACGAGCGGAAGCGGCGGTGGGCGCTTATACGCCTGCGGGCCAGGGCGCCCAGCGAAATGCACCTGCTGGCCTACACCGACTGGCTTCGCTACGTCACGCCGCAGTCCCTCCTTGCCGGCAGCCACGTGGCCTATGGTTACCGTCGAAGTCTCGGCGGTCCCCCGCCCGCAGAGTACATCTTCCAGGGAGGCCCTCACCCGGCCGTTGAGGGCGAGAAGGTCATCGTCCGGACGGACCGGGGGCTTACCGGGCTGGACCTCAAAACGGGCAGGATCGCCTGGAGGTCCGAAGAACTGCCCTTCCTCCGTGATCTGGACATCGAGGACTGGCGGGAGTTCTTCCGCTATGGTGCTCGCTCGATGCGGGATACGTGGCAGTACGGCGTGACCGTCTCCCAAGGCCGGGCTTTCATCGTCGGCCGGTTCCTGCCCGAGAGCATCTTCCTCGACCGGGCTGCGCGAAAGAATGAGAAGCGCCAGGCCGAACTGAAAAACGACGGCTCGGTGCTGGCAGCCTTCTCCGTTCGAGATGGTAAGCAACTCTGGAGCGTCGGCCTGACCGCCCGCTCTGACGACCCGATGCTCTCACGTTGCCTGTTCATGGGGCCCCCAGCCGTGCATGGCGGCAAGGTCTACGCCGTCGCCCTCTACCTCGGAGACTACGCCATGGTTTGCCTGGACGCAGAAACGGGCAGGTTGCTCTGGCGGACTCCCATTCTCCGCGGACGAAACACGCTTACAATCCAGATCGGCAAGCGTAGCTTCCTGACCACGCGTCAGAAGGATTGGGCCTCCCCCCCGGTAGTCCGTGGCGACCGCGTGTACATGCTTGCCTCCGGTGCGGCCGGTTCCTTCGACGCCATCACGGGTCGCCCGCTCTGGGCGTACCAGTACCCTCGTGGCAGACCCGTCCGACGTCACGGGAGCATCTTCAACCCCGCCAGCCGGCGAGGGAAAGACCCATCCAATCCGCCGTTGGTGATCGGTGAGCGGCTGGTAATCTACCCGGCCGATGGCAATGGCGTCACTGCGTTGTCGGCAGCGGATGGCAAGCTTCTGTGGCACCGGGACGATGCGACCCGCAAGTACCTGGTTCCCGCCGGAGACGGCCGCGTGATCCTGGCCGGACCGGATCTCGTTGAGCTGTCTGTCGAAAGCGGCAAGGTTACCCGCCAGCAGAAAGATGTGCTGGTGATCGGCAGACCGGCCGTTACGGAAGGCGAACTCTTGGTCGGAGGCTGGTCCAAGCTGCTGCGCCTGTCTTTGGACACGTGGAAGATCCGAACCACGGAGGTACCCGACCGGGGGATGCTTGGCAACACGATCTCCGGCGGCGGCAGGCTGATTTCGGTCAACCCGGCCGGGCTGTCTGCCTACGGTGACCGGAATCCTCAAAGGAACCGCGCGAAAGAGAACGGTCGCGGCGTCCAGAAGCAGCTCCGTCAGAAGGAAGACGCAGCAACGGGGGCAGAGGAAGCCGGATCGGCAAAGGAGTCGCTTGAAGCGATGGACACTTCGACGAGTCGATAGCTCACACGATCATCGCTTGATCGAGTGTTTCATAGACAGGCAGGATCTGCATCAGTCGCGTAGCCGATAGAAGCTCGCGAATCTGCCTCGTGGGGTTCACCAGCCGAACGTGTCCCTCGCGGTCGCGCCGATCGCGGGCGAGGCTGACCATTGAACCCAGCCCCCTCGATGAGATGAAGGTCATTCCCGCGATGTCCAGAATCACCACCGGCCTGCCCTCTCGCTGGACCTTCGCCAAGACACCCACGAAGCGTTCGGCATTGTAGATTCCCGCCGAGCCTTCGATGGTTACGATCGTGGCCAGGTCGACGTCCTCGACCCGGATTTCAAGCGGTTCGCTGCCGATGAGCATGCCGGCCTCACAGTTTCCGCTTGAGCAGGTGCACGCGGTTGCCGCGTTCGTTGTACTCGACTTCGTCCATGTAGACCCGCATGAGCATGATCCCCCTGCCGCAAGGCTTCTCGATGTTCTCATCGGCGGTGGGATCGGGCACGTCACAGGGCACGAATCCCGGACCCTGGTCTGCGATATCGATGTGAATGTGCTCGTTGGTGACCTCGTAGCTGACCTCGACGGTCTTGTCAGGGTCGAGGCGGTTGCCGTGGCGGATGGCGTTGGTCAATCCCTCTTCGAGCGCCAGCTTGATGGCGAACAACTCCGAGTCGGTATAGCCCTTCTCGGACGCCTGGCGAAGAATGCTCTCCTCCAGCCTGCGGGCCTCCTCCAGATCCGAAGCTATCTTCAATGTCTCCGCCAAGTCGTTCCTTCCATTGCCTGACCTGGAAACCATGGTGCCCTACCGAAGACTCGCCAGCGCGTCCTGCCGGGAGTCCTTGATCGTCAACACCTCGTCAAGGCGCGTAATCTTGAAGACCTCCTGAATGTTGGGCTGGATGTTGCACAACCTCAACTGGCCGTCCTTCTCGCGGATCCGCTTGAGCAACGTGATCAACATCCCCAGCGCACTGGACGACATATGCGACACGTCGGAGAAATCCAGGACAAACTTCGGGTTCGGGCTGCGATCCGCCAGTGAGAACAGCGTGTCGCCGATCTGGTTGATGTTGATCTCGTCCAGCAGCTTCCGCGACCGCATGCCGATGATGGTCACGTCGTCGTGGGTGTCAATCTGCAGCCTCTGCGCCGGTTCGCCCATGGAACGTCTCCTCGGTTCGGGATCTT
>CAZXSK010000057.1:0-2327 GCA_964642855.1 uncultured Planctomycetaceae bacterium
CCGATCGGCCAGTTCACGTACGCCAGCACGCTCTGGTGGGGGTAGATCCCGACCGTGTCGTACGGCACGCCGTTCTTGATGTCGTGATCCTTGAAGAACTCGTTGTAGAACCACAGGTAGCCAGCCTTCTGGGCGGGCGTCGCGGCCCCGAAGCCGATGCCGAAATACGCACCCCCGCTGATGCCGTCGCGGTCCCAGACATTGTGCGGGTAGCCGTCCCGCGAATGGAAATGCGGCTTGCCGTCCTTGACGACCGTCCCCAGCACCCACCGCAGGTGCGTCCACTGGGCGTTGGGGCGCGGCGTGATGAAATCCTTGCCGGCTACGTTCTTCCACGCCTGCAGCGCCTGCAGGAAGATAATGTGGCTGGACATGCTGCCCGTGCCGTCGCCTTCGGCGAAGTACCCGCCGTCGCCGAACCCCTCGGTGAGGTTGCGGATCATCGACTTCTCGCTGGTCGCCAGGAGCTTCTTGGCCTTGTCGCCGGAGATGCCCCCTTCGTCGCCCAGCACCGCAAGCAGCGCCATCGCCCCGCCGCCGACCTGCATGCCCCAGTGATTGCTCCGGGGATGATGCCGACTGCCGCGGACCAGTTCCTCCAGCGACTTGTTGCGCCCCTCGTTGTAGTTGGCGATTTCCCTGGCGATCTTCTTGCGGTAGTCCTCGTCCCAGCCGTCGTAGCACAGGTCGTAGCCGACGGCGTACCACCCCAGCGAAGGCCCGGCCCGCAGCGCGCCGTTGGGGTTGCGGAACGAATAGCGATTGTCCACGCCACGCCAGCCTTCCAGCGCCGCGTCCATCGCCTTCCTGCCGAGGTCCGCATACAGCTGCTCGCCGGTGACCTGATACAGCAACCCGTAGCCGGCAACGTGGGAAATCGTGAACGTCCCCTTCGCAAGCGGCGAGGCGTAATCGGTCTTGTCCGGGCTCGCGCCGTGCCCCATGTCGCCGGGCATCGTCTTGCCGTCCTTGCCGTTCAGACGCTCGCGAAGCTCCTGCAGGATCGCCTTGCCCACTTCCGTATTCGCGCGCTCGCGAAGCGCTTTCAAATCACCCTCACGGAACAGCAGCCGGGGATGCTCGCCGGCCTTGGGCGGCTCGTGATCCTCGATCTTCGCGGGCCAGGGCTCCTTCGCCCAAGCGGTCATCGCAACCGACGCAATCAGTACGCAACCCAGGAATGTCTGCACGTGGTTCATGGTCGAACTCCTTGTTTCGTGCCAGGTGGCCCCTGCAATCCTATCCAACACGCCCAGCCGCTCGCGAGGTCACGAAATCCATGGCCAATTCGTCCGACCCGCCAGGCAATCAGTCAGCCATCGTCCGCACGCGATCGCGATACATCTGCCAGAACAGGATCCACGGGTCCAGCCAGATCTCATCCCCCTCGGCCGCACCGGGCTCGAGTACCCGGAACTTGAAGTGGCTGTGCTCGTGGGCGCCGATATGCACCCCCGCGCCCTCCGCGTAATGCGTCCCCGCGGGCATCGCCTGTCCTTCCTCCACCAGCAGGCGAATCACGTGATGCGCCTGCAGCGTCCACGTCGACCCGTCCGGCCAGGTGCGCACGCCACGCCAGCGGTTGTTGTTGTCCCCCGCGGCCAGTGAATCGAACATCTCGTGGGTGTCGATCGGAATCGGCGTCCACAGCGCCGTACCGGCCGGATGGTTGATGTCCAGCCCGCCGTGGGCAGCAGCGCCGTAGTACGCCCCCAGCCAACAGTCCTCGCCGTTGTAGCAATCCTCGATTCGCAGCCCGCCGGCCGGCAGAGGACACCACGGGTGCATCAGCACGGGGCAGATCTCCAGCGACGCGTCCTGCACCGCAAGCCTCACGCGCTTTCGGGGCCTGCACGTGCCGTGGTCTTCCGTGAGAAACTCGAATATGTCGTCGCACGCGTCCAGCCAGATCCGCATGCCCATCAATTCCCGAGGCTGATAAAAGCTCCGCGGCGTGGCCACCTCCCGCCCGATCCACACCGTGTGCCCGTCGATCTCCAGCCGGACCCGGAAGCGGTAATTGGTCACAGCCCCTCGCTGCTCCACGCCCACCTTCTCGCAGGTGGTCTCGGTAATGCTCGCGAAGCTATCCTTCACCACGATCCGCCGCGTCTGGCCGTCTGCCAGCGTGAAATGCAGCTCGTCGTCGATATCCATCTCCAAGGCCGTCAGCGTCGGCCTGGCCTTCTTCTCGATCTTCAAGAGAATCTCCCGATCCGATGACTCATGCTGAAATGAACTCCCCCCTTGATCCCGCCCGATTCACCCGCCATCGAACCCCTCAATCATCGTCTTCCTCTTCGTCGTCATCATCCTCGTCCTCATCA
>CAZXSK010000057.1:2427-12939 GCA_964642855.1 uncultured Planctomycetaceae bacterium
TCGAACCCCTCAATCATCGTCTTCCTCTTCGTCGTCATCATCCTCGTCCTCATCACCGTCATCGTCCTCGTCGTCGTCATCGTCCTCGTCGTCGTCGCGGTCTTCGCGGCGCTTCCTGCGTTCGAGTCGGTCCTCGCGGTCGCGCAGGTAGCGGATGTATCGCTGGGGCGGATAGCGGCTGCCCTTGAAGATCCCCGCCTCGATCTCCTCCCAACCTTGCACCACGTTCAGCCGGCCCTTGCCGTCGAGATTGCGGAGCTCGCGGATCGCCTCGCGGACCTCGTCGAGGTCCTCGGGATCGTAGTGGGGAATCAGGTACGCCGTCATCCCGTTGTCGACATACGACTGGGCGTCGGAGTACTTGTCGCCGATGCCGATCTCCGCCTTGGGATACGCTTCGGTGAGCATGCTCAGCCGGGCGGTCTTGAACTCGCCGCTGTCGCCCAACGCCTGACTCAGCGTCGAGACCATCAGCACGCCCCGCGGATACCCCCGCCCGGTCAGCCAGCTCTTGCTCTTGCGGGTCAGCAAGTCCGGCCGATGCGTGAGATAGACGATGGTGTAGTGCTTGTCGATGCGCTCGGTCACCCGCACCGAGCCGGGCATCGCCTTGCCGCCCCCCATCAATACGTAGAAGAAGCTGGAGTCGAACACCGTGTGGTCCAGGTCGATCACGACGATTTTCTGATCACGCGGCCGGGCCGATACCAGCACTTCCACCGGGGCGATTCGGGTCATCGGCTCGAGGTCTTCCTCGGGCACCGACATCACCTTCGCCTCGAAGGGGTAATCGCCGGCCTTGGGCGGGGTGAACTCGAAGGCCGCCACGCCGTTTCCGTCGGTTTTGGCGATCGCCTCGAGCTCGTCGTTGCGGTAGAAGCCGATCCGTGCGCCGGGGACGCCTTCGAGCTTCGGCTGGATCGCCCGCAGCCGGACGGCGACCTCGATCGCCTCGCCGGGGTACGCCAGCGTGTCGTACCCGTAGAACAGCGCGCCGTTCTCCGAGCCGACCATCATCCCGCCGACGCCGTAGAGAAAATCCTTCCAACCACCCCCGGAAGAATTGCCTCCGCTGGGCACCTGGACGCGCCCCCCGTTGTCCTTGTCGCTGTCGTTGCCCCCGATGTTGATGTTGATGTCCTTGGGCACCTGCACGCAGCCGGCGATCAATCCGGCCGCTGCGACGAGCAGCACCAGCTTCGCGAGAATCCTGTGGCGATCCATGAAGCGTCTCCCTGATCTGACGTTGGGTTGTCGGTGATATTGTAGTCGATGGGCGCCTGCGTTTGAAACAGACAACGTTGCGAGCAAGGGGTTTGCGTGGGACGGACCGCCCCCTGCAGACGGGGCGAAAAAGAGGGTTGCATGTTCTCGGGCGGCTGGTAGAATATTCGGTTCTCGCATTCGAGACACAGCGCGTATGCGCACCCGGCGCGGACCAGCCGCCCGGGCGAGACAGAAAATACGGAGAGAATCAGTGGCGGTCAGGTTACGACTGAAACGGTTCGGAAGGCGTCATCGTGCGTTTTTCCGGCTTACGGCGATGGACCAGCGGAGTCCCCGCAACGGACGGGTGATCGAAGAGCTCGGTTGGTACGACCCCTGCGCAAAGGATCCTGCCCAGGAGGCGAACCTCAATCGGGAACGGATCGACTACTGGCTGAGCGTCGGCGCCCAGCCCAGCGAGACGGTCCGCGACCTGCTCAAGCGGTTCCCCGAAGGAACGCCCCAGCAAGCGGCGACGCCGGCAGCCAAGCCCCAGCCGGCGCCCAGGCCCGAGGCCCCCAAGGCCGAGGAAAAGCCCGCCGAGGCACCTGAGCCCAAGGCCGAGGAAAAGCCCCAGCCACAGGCCTCGGAAGCTTCCGACGAGCAGGCCGAGCAGAAGCCCCAGGCCGAAGCAGCCACGGACGAGCAGAAGTCCGAGCAGCCCGGCGAGTAGTTTCGCCCACAGGCGGAGGCGAACGCCCCGCCGGCGGTTATGGCGCTGCGGATCGACATTCTGACGCTGTTCCCGGAAATGTTCGACGGGCTGGTCTCGACGAGCATCGTCGGGCGGGCGATCCAGCGGGGCCTGATCGAGGTCCATTGCACCAACATCCGTGACTACGCGCTGGACTCGTACGGCACGGTCGACGATGCCCCCTTCGGGGGCGGGCCCGGCATGGTACTCATGTGCCAGCCGATCTTCGACGCCGTGCGCGACATCCGGAACCAAACGCCCCAGGCCGGGCGCGGGACCACCGTCCTGCTGACCCCCCAGGGACAAACGCTCACCCAGGACCGGGTGAAGCAGCTTGCCGCGACGGATCGACTGATCCTTATCGCGGGACATTACGAAGGATTCGACGAACGCATCCGGCAGAATCTCGCCGACGAGGAGATCTCGCTCGGGGATTTCGTGCTCTCCGGCGGGGAAGTGCCCGCCATGGCGATCGTCGACGCCGTGGCCAGACTGCAGGCCGGGGCGCTGGGAAAAGATGAATCGGTAATCGAAGAATCGTTCTCGCAAGGCCTGCTGGAGTATCCCCAGTACACCAGGCCGCGGGAATACGAAGGCATGGGCGTGCCGGAGGTGCTCCTCAGCGGAGACCATGGCCGGATCGCCCGGTGGCGACACGAGCAGGCCGAGGCCCGAACGCGGAAACGCAGGCCCGACCTGTGGGACGCCTACCAGAGAAGACAGGACCAGGACCGCAACCACGGATCCACCGGAAAACGGGAGTAGCATCGTGAGCCAGGAACTGCTGAACAAAGCTGCCCAGTCGTGCCTCAAGACCGACGTGCCCGACTTCAACGTCGGCGACACGGTCAAGGTGTGGTACCGCATCGTCGAAGGCGACAAGGAACGACTGCAGGCCTTCACCGGTACGTGCATCGGGCGAAAGGGCTCGGGCGTCAGCGAGACCTTCCGCGTCCGTCGTATCGTCGCCAACGAAGGCGTCGAGCGAGTCTTCCCGGTCCACAATCCCCGCGTGGCGAACGTTGAGGTCGTCCGGCAGGGCGACGTGCGACGGGCCAAGCTCTACTACCTCCGCGACCGCGTCGGAAAGGCCACACGCGTCAAGGAAATGTCCATCGCCCGCAAGAAACGAGCCCAGGAAAAGGCCCAGGCCAGGCAGCAGGCTGCCTCCGAGGAGTAACGCCTGTCCATGTGGCCGCTGGGGCGCAGAAGCAGCCGTCGGCGACTGGGACCGCGGGGCGAGAAACTCGCCCGCAGAACCCTCCGCCGCCGCGGCATGAAGATCCTCGCGGGCAACTACCGATGCCCCGCCGGCGAGATCGACCTGATCGCCCTGGACCCCCAGCCCGTCGAAACCCTCGTATTCGTCGAGGTCAAGACCCGCTCGGACAACACCTACACCGACCCCGCCTCTGCCGTCGACCACGACAAGCAGAGGCGGATTCGTAATGCTGCCCGCACCTACCTCGGCCGCCTCCCGCGACCCGACCTCTACGCCGTCCGCTACGACGTGGTGTCCATCGTCATCCCACCAGGCCGTCGCGAAAGGCCGACCATCGAGCACATCCCCGACGCGTTCTGATTCGCCCTGATCGACCTGACCGCCAGCGGGGCCCGCAGTCTCATCCGCCAGCCCTCCCCACCGGTCAATCCCGCGAGGCCGCCCCGCTTGCATCCGCCGCGCCACACCCCTACCATGCCCGGCCATGGAACTCATCGACACCCACTGCCATCTCGCGCACGGCCGACTTCGCCAGAGCACCGACGCCACCCTCGCCCGGGCGCGCGAAGCCGGCGTCGCCGCCGTCATCTGTGCCGCAAGCGACCTGGCCGAGTCCAAAGCCGCCCTGGGCATCGCCCGAAGGCACCATGGCGTCCGATGCATGGCTGGTGTGCATCCGCACGACGCCAAGGACGTCGACGAAGAAACCCTCCGCCAGATCCGCGACCTCGCAGCCATGGCTGAGAACGTCGCCCTCGGAGAGATCGGCCTGGACTACCACTACGATTTCTCCCCCCGACCGGTCCAGCAACAGGTCTTCGCCCGGCAGCTCGCCCTGGCCGCAGAAATCGATAAGAACGTCGTCATCCACACCCGCGAAGCCTTCGAAGACACCACCGCGATCCTCGCGGAATCCGGCTTCCCGGGCCGGCGGCTGGTGTTTCATTCCGTCACCGAAGACGCCTCCGCCGTGCGACGCATGCTCGACCTGGGTGCGATGGTAAGCTTCTCGGGCATCGTGACGTTCAAGAAGACCGGCTACCTGCGCGAGGCAGCCCGCCTGGTGCCCGACGACCGGCTGCTGATCGAGACCGACGCGCCGTTCCTCTCGCCCGAGCCCGTGCGAAAGATGAAGACCAACGAGCCGGCGAACGTCCGGCACGTGGCCACCTGCCTGGCGGAGGTCCGCGGCGTGTCGCCCGAAGCGCTGGCCGAACAGACCTCCGCCAACGCCCGGGAGTTTTTCGGCATGGCAGGCCCGCCGGCCAACCCCGCCGACGGAGACTGACTTCCGGCGAACCGCTACGCTTCCGGCGGCGTCCAACGTTGTGATTCGCCAACCGCTCGGCCTCGGAGTGGACGGTTTCCCCCGCCCCGGCCGATGGTTACAATACCGTCCATGAACGATTTCCAGGATCAGATCGACGCGTTCGCCGAAGACTGGCAGCGGATTACCGACCAGGTCGCCCGCGTGATCGTAGGCCAGACCGACGTGGTCGAACAGGTGCTCACGT
Organism: uncultured Planctomycetaceae bacterium; assembly: GCA_964642855.1. Taxonomy (GTDB): domain Bacteria; phylum Planctomycetota; class Phycisphaerae; order SM23-33; family SM23-33; genus CAZXSK01. Next base: position 7,124 of record CAZXSK010000057.1, read on the forward strand.
GCCTGCTCGCCGGAGGCCACGCGCTGCTGGAGGGCGTGCCCGGGTTGGGCAAGACGCTGCTGGTCCGCACCCTCGCCGACGCGCTGGACCTGTCGTTCGCGCGGATCCAGTTCACCCCCGACCTCATGCCGGCCGACATCACGGGCACCAACATCGTCGTCAGCGACAACGGCGGCAAGGCGTTCCGCTTCGCCGAGGGGCCGATCTTCGCGAACCTCGTGCTGGCCGACGAAATCAACCGCGCCACGCCCAAGACCCAGTCAGCCGTCCTGGAAGCCATGCAGGAGCAGACGGTTTCCGTCTCGCGGACGACCCACGAGCTGCCCCAGCCGTTCATGGTCCTCGCCACGCAGAACCCGCTGGAGATGGAGGGCACCTACCCCCTGCCCGAAGCCCAGCTCGACCGGTTCCTGCTGAAGGTGCTCATCACCACCCCGTCGGCCGAGCAGCTCGCGACGATTCTCGACCGCACGACCGGCGCGGAGACCCCGGCTGCGGATAAGGTAGCCGCCGCCGACGCGATCGGGCGGATGCGCAACACCGTGCTGGCCGTCGAGGCGCCCGGGCACATCCGCAGGCTGGTCGCCGACCTGGTGCTGGCGACCCACCCCGAAAACGACACCGCGCCCGCGCTGGTGCGTCGGGCGGTGCGGTATGGCTCGTCGCCGCGCGGCGGGCAGGCGATCCTCCTGGCGGCCAAGGTCCGGGCGCTGCGTGCGGGACGCGCGAACGTCTCAGCCGGCGACGTGAAGCAGGCAGTCGCTCCTGCGCTGCGACACCGGCTGATCCTGTCGTTCGAAGGCCAGGCCGACGGCGTCTTGCCCGACGAGATTCTCGGGGAAGTGGTCGCCTCGATGCCGGACGGCCCGGCCAGGTAACCCCAGGCACGCCATGGAAGAGTGGGAGATCAGGCAACTCGCCTCGCAGGCAGCCGAGGCGCTCCGCCAGGGGCGCATCGACGAAGGGCTGGAGGTCACCCGCCGGCTGGTGCTCGCCCAGCCCGCCAATCCGGTGTATCGCTGCTGGCGCGTGCATGTTCTGATCGCCCAGCGGAAGTTCCGCCAGGCCATGGCCGAGGCACGCACGGCGGTGGAACTGGGCCCGGGCATGTACCAGACGCACCTGGCGATGGCGTGCGTCGCGACCGCGATGGGCAGGAACAACGCCGCCCAGGACGCCTTCGAGAAGGCCTTGGCGATTTCCGACAACGACCCGTACCTGCTGTCGGAGTACGCGCACTTCATGGCCGGTCGGCGGGCGCCGAAGGTGGCCGAGAAGGCCGCCCGACGCGTCCTGCAGACCGACCCGAACAGTGCCGACGGCCACGCCGCGCTGGGACTCGCGCTGTTTCGCCAGAACCGCTACGACGAGGCGGAAACGCAGCTGCGAAAGGCGCTGGACATCGATCCTCGCTGCACGCGCGGGCAGACGTACCTGGCGGCCCTGATGCGCCGGACGGGCAGGCAGTCGCAGGAGAAGGATCTCTCCCGCGTGCTGCAGGACAACCTCTACGAGGGCGATTTCTCGCAGATGATCGTCGACCGCGATCGCCAGCGCGAGGTCATTGCGGTGCTTTACGACCACCCCGTCGTCGAGGAGGCCGACGCGCCAGCCGCGCCGCCCCGACGGAAGCTGGGCGCGGGGCGATGGATCCTCTCTGCAGCGCTTGCGGGCATGACAGCCGGGGGCGTGGCGATTACCCTGCTGGCCGAGACGGGCAGCCTGGCGGTGCTGGGCTATACCACAGCCGCCACGGCCGGCGGGTTGTTGATGCTCCTGCTGCTGGGCAGGTGACCGCCATCGCCAGGTCGGCGGGTGATGCAACCGTTGCGGCCAGGAGAAATTCGTACTTTCGGCGGCCAAATGGTGCTTGACCGATTCGCCCCCCGCCTCTAGAATTTTCGGTCTTGGTGTGATTCGTCCGCACGGGGCGCCCCCGGTTGGATCGGGGAGCGGGCCGGCACGTCGCAGCCGCCGGCCTGGGCCTCCGGATGAAACCCCCGCTGCGACATGCTTGTTGACGTCGGTAGCCACACACCGGTGCCGGCGCGTGCCAACGCATCCATCCTACCCGGTGGTGTAATTGGTAACACAGAAGGTTTTGGTCCTTCCGTTCCAGGTTCGAGTCCTGGCCGGGTAGCGTAAACCAGCCCCCTGCGGGGGGCCTATTTTGCAGCACAGGAGACACGATGTCCGTCTCGGCGATCATTCTGGCAGCTGGCAAGGGTACGCGGATGAAGTCCGACCTGCCCAAGGTCCTCCACGAGGTCTGCGGGCGCCCGATGGTCGCGTACGTCATGGACGCCTGCCGCGATGCCGGCGCCGAGGAACTGATCCTCGTGATCGGCCACAAGGCCGACCTCGTCCGCCAGACACTCGATGGCCAGGCCGACGACGTCAGGTGGGTCGAGCAGACCGAGCAGCTCGGCACCGGCCACGCCGTGATGGTCTGCGCCGACGAGCTGGCCGAACTGTCCGGCGAGGTGCTGGTGCTCGCGGGCGACGGGCCCCTGCTGCGGTCCGAGACGCTCGAGAAGCTCATCGACACCCACCGCCAGCAAGGCGCCTCCTGCACGCTGGCGACCAGCATCCTGCCTGAGCCCGGGGCGTACGGGCGGATCGTCCGCGACAAGTCGGGACAGCTTTCGGGCATCGTCGAGTACCTCGACGCCACCGACGAGCAGCGGGCGATCGACGAAGTCAATGTCTCCCTCTACTGCTTCGACGCCGGCGACCTGCGAAGCGTGCTCGACCGTCTCAGCAACGACAACGCCAAGGGCGAGTACTACCTCACCGACGCGCTGTCGATCCTGCGCGACGACGGCAAGAAGCTCGCCGCCGTCGCGGCCGTGCCACCGGAAGACACCCTCAGCATCAACAACGTCGAGCAGCTCCGGGAAGTCGACCGCATCATGCGCAAGCGGCTGGATGACAGCGACGGAGGCGGGCGATGAAACTCTTCAGCGGACGCGGCAACCCGCTGCTGGCCCAGAAGGTCAGCGACTACCTGGGCATGCCCCTTGCGGCGGTGAAGTATCAGCCCTTCCCGGACGGGGAAGTGCTCGTCAAGATCGAGGAAGACATCCGCGGCAAGGACGTGTTCATCGTCCAGTCGACGTGTTCGCCGGTCCACGACAACATCATGGAGCTGCTGATCTTCCTGGATTGCGCCCGCCGTGCCTCGGCCGAGCGGGTCACCACCGTGATTCCGTATTTTGGCTACGCCCGGCAGGACCGCAAAGACGAAGGCCGCGTGCCGATTACCGCCAAGCTGGTAGCCAACATGCTGATCGCCGCCGGCGCCGACCGCGTGCTGACTGTCGACCTGCACGCCGCGCAGATCCAGGGCTTCTTCGACGTGCCCCTGGACAACCTCTACGCCGAGCCGGTCCTCAGCCGCTACTACTCGCAACTGAACCTCGAGGACCTCGTACTGGTCAGCCCGGACGTGGGCAACGTCAAGCGGGCGCGGATCTACGCCCACCGCCTCGGCGGGGAATTGGCCATCGTCGACAAGCGCCGCAAAAGCGGCACGGACATCGAGATCGGACGCCTCATCGGCGACGTCAAGGGCAAGACCGTTTTGATGATGGACGACATGATCTCCACGGCCGGGACGATCGCCTCGGCTGCGGGATTGTGCAAGGAGCAGGGCGCCCGGCGGATTCTGGTGGGCGCCACGCACGCGGTGCTGTGCGGCCCGGCGGCCGAGCGCCTTCGAAGCGCCCCGATTGACGAGGTCGTGGTGACCGACACGGTACCGGTACCCCAGGAGAAGATCGACGCGATCGGGAAGCTGAAGGTGCTTTCGATCTCGGCATTGATCGGCGAGGCGATTCACCGCATCCACAACAACGAGTCCGTCAGCAGCCTGTTTCTGATGGCGGACAGCAGATAGCAGCCACAGGCAGAACACGCAACGAGCGACCGGGCCCCGACGGGGCCTCAGGCCAGGAGAATCACAAGCATGGCAGAGATAGCAAAGCTGAAGATCAGCAAGCGGGACGGACGGGGCACGCGTGAGGCCCGGCGCCTCCGCAAACAGGGACTGACGCCGGGCATCCTCTACGGCCACGGCGAGGAGAACCTCGCGTTCCAGACGTCTTCGCACGACGTGGAGCTGGCGATCCAGCACGGCGAGCGCGTGCTTGACCTGGACATCGAGGGCAAGAGCGAGAACGCCCTGATCAAGGACGTACAGTACGACACGTACGGGATGGAGATCCTGCACGTGGACCTGACGCGTGTGAACCTCAACGAGACCGTCGAGATCGACGTGCCGATCTCGCTGCTTGGCACGCCCAAGGGCGCCGAGGAAGGCGGCGTACTCCAGCCGATCCTTACCGAACTGACGGTCGAGTGCATGGTCCGTTCGATTCCCGACGAAATCGAGATCCGCGTCAACGACATGGAAATCGGCGACACGCTGACCGTGGCCGATCTGGAGCTTCCCGACGGTGTCAAGGCGATCGACGAACCCGAAGCCCCGGTCTGCAGCGTGACGTTCATCACCGAGGAAGAGGTCGAGGAAGAACCGGAAGAGGGACTCGACGTCGCAGCCGAGCCCGAGGTCATCGGCGAGAAGCCCGAGGAAGACGAAGAGGGCGAAGGCGGAGAAGGAGGCGAGGAGTAACGCCCTCCCCTCCCCCGGGGCAGATCCCGCAAGCCGATGCCAAGCGACACGATCCGCAGATACGTGGTGGGCCTGGGCAACCCGGGCAGGCAGTACGCGGGCACGAGGCACAACGTGGGCTTCGCGGTCTGCCGGGTGCTGGCCGAGCGACACGGGCTTACGTCGGGCGGTTCGAGCCTGAGCGGTCGCGTAACCGACGGCTGGCTGGAAGGCCCCGACGCACGACGGGCGAAGGTGGTCCTCCTCGAGCCGCACACGTATATGAACCGCTCGGGGCAGGCGGTCCGGCAGATGATGGACTTCTACAAAGCCGGACTCGACGAGCTGCTTGTGGTGATGGACGACATGGCGCTTCCGCTGGGCCAGTTGCGATTCCGCCTGCAGGGATCGGCCGGCGGGCACAACGGACTGGACGACATCCTGCGGGCACTGGGCTCGCGGGACGTCCCGAGGCTTCGACTCGGGATCGGCCAGCCGCCCGGACGGATGGACCCGGCCGATTACGTGCTCAGCCGGTTCCGGCCGAACGAGCAGGAGATCATTGAGGTGGCCTGCCAGAAGGCTGCCGACGCCGTAACAGATTGGATGTTTCTCGACCCCCGGGTCGTGATGGAAACGTACAACCGCAAGCCGTCGGAAGAATAGCTCCGGGCGGCGGGCGGACAACGAAGGCAAACAAGGACACAGACAGGTAGGAACATGAACGGCAAGAACCCCTACGAAGGAATGTTCCTGGTGGACGCCGGGCAGCCGGACTTCAAGGCCGCCAGCGCCCCGGTGGAAACGGTGCTCCAGCGAGCGGAGGCCGAGGTCGTCGCGATCAAGCCGTGGGAAGAGCGGAGACTCGCCTACACGATCAAGGGCAGGCGGCGTGGCCTGTACGTTCTGGCGTACTTCCATGCCGATCCGGACAGGATCACCGACATCGAGCGGGACGTGCAGCTCAGCGAGGAGATCCTGCGCGTGCTGGTACTGCGTCAGGAAGAACTCACCGAGGAGATGGTCAACGCCGACACCCCGGCAACCGGCGGACGAAAGGTCGACGAGGACGACGACCGTCGAGGCCCACGCCGCCGCAGGGATGAAGACGACTCCAGGAGCAAGTCCTCCCGCAAGGACAAGGACGAAGACGACGACTCCAAGGACTCGGACAGCGATTCGGACGACGACTCCAAGGACTCGG
>CAZXSK010000057.1:13039-26636 GCA_964642855.1 uncultured Planctomycetaceae bacterium
GACGACGACTCCAAGGACTCGGACAGCGATTCGGACGACGACTCCAAGGACTCGGACAGCGATTCGGACGACGACTCCGACGACGAGTAACCCCCGCCGCGACGCCGAGCCCGGCCTGCCGGGCGGGTGGGTGTCCACGGACGACAGCCAAGGGAGCGATCGATGGCCAGCTACAACAAAGTGATCCTGATGGGCAACCTCACGCGGGACCCGCAGCTTTCGTACCTGCCCAGCCAGACGCCGGTGGTGGAGTTCGGCCTGGCGGTCAACCGCCGATGGCGCGACCGGGAAGGCAACCAGCGGGAAGACGTGTGCTTCATCGACTGCCGTTGCTTCGGCAAGCAGGCCGAGACGATCAACAAGTACATGAACAAAGGCCGGGCCATTCTCGTGGAGGGTCGCCTGGACTTCGACACCTGGGAAGGCAAGGATGGCAGCCGGCGGAGCAAGCACCGGGTCTTCGTCGAGCGGTTCACGTTCGTCGACAGCCAGTCCGGCGGCGGCCCGGGGGGTGGCGGCGGAAACTACCAGCAGCAGCGAGGCCCCTCGCAGGCACAAACTCAGCCCCGCGGCGATCATTCGCAGGTTCGCCCGGATTACGACGACAACGGCCCGCCCCCGCAGTACGACGAGGGCGAGGACATTCCGTTCTGACTGACGGTCGGGACGGAGACAGAACCAGGACACGACATCAAACCACGTTTGACGAGGTAAGCATCCATGGCGAGAAAAGGCAAACGACCCACCCGCAGGAAGTCCCGGCGCAAGTCCCGATTCAGGGAACAGGCCAAGTGCCGCTTCTGCCGCGACAAGGTCTCCGAGGTGGACTACAAGGACCTGCACATTCTGGGCAAGCTGACCACCCAGCAGGGCAAGATGTACTCCAGGAAGCGCAGCGGAAACTGCGCTCGTCACCAGCGTTCCTGCATGCGGGCGATCAAGCGGGCCCGGTTCATGGCCCTGCTGCCCTACGTCGGCTGACGCCGGCCGGTGCGATAAGGAAGTGAGGATACCAGCATGAAAGTCCTGCTGCGAAGAAACGTAAGCAAACTCGGAATCATCGGCGAGGTCGTGGATGTCAAGCCCGGCTACGCCCGCAACTACCTGGTGCCCCAGGGCCTGGCGATCCAGCCGACCGCGGGCAACCTCAAGCGCGTCGAGGCGGAGAAGGCAGCCTACCTGGCCGAACTCGCCGAGCAGCGCAAGGAGCTCGAAGCCCAGGCCAAGCTCGTCGACGGCAAGGAAGTGACCATCCAGGCCCGCGCCAACGAAGAAGGTCACCTCTACGGTTCGGTGGGACCGGCGCAGATCACCGCCGCCCTGGCCGAGCAGAACGTCTTCATCGAGCAAAATAACATTAGGCTTGACGAGCCGATCCGGCAGTTGGATAAGTATGAAGTGACGGTCGACTTCGGCGAAGAGGTCACGGCTACCGTGGCTGTGTGGGTGGTTCCCATCCGCAGCGAGGCCGTCGAGGACCTGCCCCCCTACGAGCCTCCGGCAGGCCAGGAGGAGGGCCAGGCCGCCCCGGCGTCCGAGACCGCCGAAGAAACGTCCGAAGCCCCGGAAGCACCCGAAGGGACCGAAGAGTAATCTTCCGCAGTCAACCACGCGTCCCGCCGTCGGGTGAGTCCCGGCGGCGGGCGTTTTCGTATCGCCGCAGCGAAGGAGGCAGGGGGCATCCCGGGCGGCGCGTTCGATCGGGTTAGGATCGCAATTCCCCGCAGGCGTCAACCACGGATGGACACGGCATGGCCAGGTCGCAGGCATCATCGGATTCCGGCTCCTATTCCCGCGCTCCGCAGGGCTCCGAAGGACGCGTCCCCCCCCACGACCTGCACTCCGAGGCGTGCGTGCTGGGGTCGATGCTCCTGGACGCCTCCTGCATCGACCTGGTGGTCCAGTCCACCGAGCCCGAGCATTTCTACCGCCCGTCCCACCAGGTGCTCTACGAGGCCCTGGTCAAGATGCGCGATGGCCGGAAGCCCATCGACCTGGTCTCGGCGCGGGAAGAGTTGCAGCGCCGCAAGCTGCTCGACGCCGCCGGCGGCCTGGAGTATCTCGTCGAACTGGTCGAAGGCGTACCCAACTCCGCCAACGCCGAATACTACGCCAACGTGGTCCGTGAGAAGGCGCTGCTGCGGAACCTGATCACGGCCGGCAACGCGATCATCCGCGAGGCGTACGACTCGCAGGACGAAGCCCGCGTGGTAATCGACCGGGCCGAACAGCAGATCTTCGAGATCGCAGCCGAGCATGTCGGCAGCGATACCGCGGGCATCAAGAGCCTGCTGGAGGAGACCTTCGAGCAGCTCATGGACCGAGACGGGCGCCTGGTGACCGGCCTGGCGACGGGCTATCACAAGCTCGATGAGCTGACATGCGGCATGCACCCGGGCGAGATGACGATCCTCGCGGCCCGGCCTTCGATGGGCAAAACCTCGATCCTGATGAACATGGCCGAATACATGGCCGTCGAGGACGGCGTGCCGATCGCGTTCTTCTCGCTGGAAATGTCGGCCCAGCAGATCGCCCAGAGGCTGCTGTCTTCGCACGCCGCGTACGACATGCAGAAGATGCGTCGCGGGATGGTTTCGCCCGACGACTGGACGCAGTTGCAGATGGCCGCCGGTCGGCTTCAGGAAGCCCCGATTTACATTGATGATTCCCCCGCGCTGACGATCACGCAGATGCGTGCCAAGGCCCGGCGTCTCAAGAGCGCCTACGACATCCAGGCGATTTTCCTGGATTACCTGCAGTTGATGAGCTACTCCGGCCGGGCCGACAGCCGGCAGGAACAGATCACCGAGATCTCCCGCGGGATCAAGGCCCTGGCGAGAGAGCTGCAGGTTCCGGTGATCGCCGCCGCCCAGTTGAACCGCGGACCGGCCGACCGGCCGACCCACCGCCCACGAATGAGCGACCTTCGCGAATCGGGCTCGATCGAGCAGGACGCCGACCTCGTGATGCTCCTGCACAACGAAGACTACTACAAGCGCGGCGAGCCGGACTACGAACCGACCGGACTGACCGAGCTGATCATCGCCAAGCAGCGGAACGGCCCGACCGATACGGTGCACCTGGTCTTCCGCCCGAGCTGCACGCGGTTCGAGTCTGCTGCGCCCGAATCCTACATGGGCTGACCGCCACTCCGCCCGAAGCCTGCTTAAGTTCTTCCGCCATCGTCCGATACTAATCTCATGGCCGGCTGCGGCAGATCCACGTGATGCGGCGGGCAACTGACGCACCCCTGCCGCGGACCGGCCTGTTGTTTGCGCCGGCATGGCGGGGGCGATTCCGCGGGTTTGGCTTTGCGCACAAAGAACAGCACACAGGCGGAGGGAGACCTGCGTGCTGCTCCGTTTCCGCGTCTCCGCCGGGGCTGAGGCGACCCCGGAGCTTGTGGAGTTGCGGATGAATTCGTTTCTCGCGATTGTTCCGAAAGCCCAGGCTCGCGGCCTCGTGCTTCCATTGTTTAAGACGCGTAAATGGCCACCAAGGTTCGTGAAAATCCCCCCAGTTAGCAAGGCTTTTGCAGGGCATCGCTGCCCTTGGGACCGACGAGGGTCTTTGCGCAATTCGGGTCGATACCTGTCGCTTTTGCGGGACATTAACGTACGGGTGGGTTGTGCAGACTCGCTGTCATGACCGGGCCTGCAGGACAGGCCTGGCCTTGTTCTTCCTGAGGAGTGCTTCACATGAAACCGTGGCGTGTTCTCTGGCTGATCGTTGTCTTCACCGTTTCTCTGACGTCGGCGGCCGTGGCGGGCGAACCGTCCGGCTTCCGGTACGACGGAACCGGGGTATTCCCCGGCTGCAAGCCGGTGACAACCTGGAATGAGTACGAATACAAGACCGTTCGCGAAGGTCGCAGCCGACGGGACGTCGTCACGGCTGACAAGCCCGTCAACATCGCGTGGAAGACCGAGCTGCCCTTCTGGGGCAACGGCCAGCCGGTTCTCGTGGGCGGCAAGCTGTACCTGTTGCGGGAAATGCGTTTCTGGGACAGCAACGAGCTCGGGCCGTCGCTGGTGTGCATCGATGCCGATTCCGGCAAGGTTGAATGGTCTCGCGAAGTGCGGCACCTGGACCTGATCCCCCAGGACGCCCGCGAGAAGATCGTCGCGGCGTGGGTGGAGGACCGCCAGTACATCGCGCGAAAGTGGCAACTGGCGTGGCGGATGCACCAGGCCAACCCCGACGACAAGCAGGAGTTGGCGAAGATCTGGGCGGAGATGAAGGCCATGGGCTTCTCCAACAAGAAGCTGTCGGGCCAGGAAGGCCAGAAGGTCTCCGATCACCACATGGGCGATACGGGGCGCTTCTGGGGAGGCGATCCCAAAGCCCGCCAGCAGATCCGCAACCGCCTGGAGCAGTACAACCTGTGGTATCCGTCGTGGTCCGAGCCCTCTCCAAGCTGCCCCGGCCGCTGGATGGGACTGACCTTCGCCACGCCCGTCTCCGACGGTGAGCACCTGTACCTCCGCACCGCCCACCACCTGCTGGCGTGTTACGATCTCGAGGGCAACTGCAAGTGGAAGACACTCTTCTCCCGCAAGCGTGGCTACACCTGCTACGGCCCGTCGCCGGTTCTCGTGGGCGACACGATCATCGTCTACACCCCCGGCAGCCGCGACCGCGACGACGTGCTCTGCCGCGGCTTCGATAAGAAGACCGGCAAGCTGCTGTGGGAAACGCCCGGACGCTGTCCGATCTACGCCATCGGCACGCCCGTTCACCTCAACCTCGACGGAACCGACGTGGTCTTCCTGGCCGGGGGACGCGTATTGCGCGTCCGCGACGGCAAGGTGCTCGCCGAGGGCATCGGCTGGGCCGGGGCAGCCGACAACCCCGTCGCACACGGCGACGTGGTCTACCTGCGCAACGCCCAAGACGGCGGAGGCTACGGCGGGAAGTCCCGCGGCGTGGAGGAGGGCATCATGGCCGTCCGGCTGAAGCTCACCGGTCCGGACAAGGTCACGCCGGAGGTGCTCTGGAGTACCGGCCGGACATCCGAGGGCAGCTTCGGCCGCGGCATCGTCTACCACGACGGGCTGGTCTTCGCGACCACCCGAAAGGCCGTCGCCGTGCTCGACGCCAACACGGGCAAGGTCCTCAAGACCACCGGCGCCCGTACCGGCGCCTGGAACCTGACCGTCGCCGGCGGATACGTATTCAGCGGCGATGACAACAAGGCCGAAATCAGCGTGCTGACTGCCGACCGCCAACTCCGCCACGTAGCCACCAACCGCGTCGGGCAGGAAATCAAGAAGCCCGACGACCAGTGGCATTACCGCAACGAGAAGGGCGAATGGGGCGTCGCCGGGACTCCCATGCCGCTGTACTTCGACGATGACAAGGTGTACCTGCGGACCTGGTTCCACCTGTACTGTTTCCAGGCGAGCGAGTAGGCCAATCGCAGCGATCCCGGCCCGCAGCGGTTTCCCAGCCGTTTCGGGCCGGACCTCTGCGCAGGCAGAATCCGACGTAAACCACGCATGCAATGACAGTTGCATTGCTTCTGCTTCGGCAGAGACCGGCAAGGGCCGGCAAGAGCTGGGCCCAGCCGGCCGGGCCGGGGCAGAACGGGCAGAAATCGGCCGCCGGTGGCAACGGCTGGCAAGAACCGGCAAGAACCGGCAAGGCCCGGCAAGGAGATCGCCCCGCCACCGCCTGGCGACGCGCGCGGCGGTGTGCCAGCGGGGATCCGCGTCCGGCGGACCTCCACCATCGGCCGGGGCGGTATCTCCGCCACGCCGTCGCTCGCTCGGACCGCTCAACCCCACCGGAACCCATGCGGGCAATCCCGAGCAAAGGGGGCTGGACGACTCGCCTTCCCCGGGCGGTTGTCCGATGTACCTTGTGTCCACCGCGCCAGTCACACGTGTCCTTCCGGATCGATCATCGTTTCCGCGCGGTGTCCTGCCGCCGCGCGAAGCAGGAAGCATCACACCGCCCGGACATTCTGCGAGCGCACCGTCCCCCACCCTTGTACCGGCGGCACGTCCGGCGCGCGCAGGGCGTTCCGGTGTCGACGACGCCGGCCTCGTAAGCATTGGCCATATCTGGAACTGAAAAGATTTCATTTTCCGGGCGCCCCGCGCAATCGGTCGGAGCCGCCGGCGCGCGCCGACGGCTCCGCTGCCAGCCATGTTCGCCCGGGAACCAACCGGCGGAGATGACGGCAACAATACGCCCTCGCTCCGGGATCCATGGAAGCGAAGAAAATCCTCACCCCCGCGGGCTTGTCCGGCTTGGTATGGACCGTGCGCGTGCCTAGGATTCTGGCAGCCGTGGGGAACGTAGACATTTCGCACAATTGCTCTGATCTTGAGGAGGATCTGCTATGAGAGGCTTGTTTATCTGCTGCGCTGTTGCATCACTTCTGCTGCTTCTGTCACCCGTTCAAGGAGCGATGTCCATCGTCAGCCAGGACGATGTCTGGCCGGCGGCGGCCGTTATCGACACCGGCGCGCCCGTACCGGAAGGCACGGGCCAGCCCGATTACGAGGGCGAACGGGATGTCAAGAACCAGAGGCCCCATCTTCAGACGTTCCTGGTGTCCCAGGAGATCGAGGTGTCGGACATCTACGTGTATTACAACACGCCGAACACCACCGTGTCCGATGACTTTGAACTGCGGATCTACAGCACCCAGGACGTCCTGAACTCCGGGACCGACGGCGACAACGACATCACCGACTTCGCCAAGCTGACACTCGTGGACAGCGCCGTACTGACCTGGAACCACGAGGCGCCCTCGGCCGCCAACGGCGTTCTGCATGTCAGTGTTTCGGGCGTAACGCTCTCGCCGCTGGCCTCCCCGGCCGGGTACGGCGTGATGCTCTACAACCCCGACACCGACGACATCCTGCCCTTCAAGTGGGCAGGCGAACGGGAAGTCGACATCTTCCCGGACGGCAGGGCGTACTCCGACAGCGGAAGCAGTTGGACCGAAGGACACGACTGGTCGCTGGCGATTGTTCCCGAGCCGGCTTCACTCAGCCTGCTGACGATCGGAGCCGTTGCCCTGGTCCGACGTCGACGTCGCTGATCCCGAAGCAGCAGAAGATGGCCATCGCAGACGGGTCTGCCCCTCCCGGGCGGGCCCGTTTGTCTGCGCCCCACCAACCGGCCATGCGCAAAGCCAAATCATGAATTCTTGGATTGCGCATTTTGTTTTTGCTTTCTGCCGAGGTCGTCCCTCGCATCCCCTACAATATAGCCAGAGTTCAGATCTCAGGATTCATACCCACGCCTGCTACCGAGCCCGACCGGGCGAGTGCCATGGCCCCTTCGGTTATCTGAGCCATTTCGTGGCTTGATGATCCGTCGCCTTGACCAGAGGGAGCCATCCATGACTGCCAAGCACCGCAACCGCCAGCGCAAATGCGTGCGTCCGCCCTGTCTGTCTTCACAGCCCGAGAACAACACCGTATCCGGGGACGCCTCTGCTCGCACAAACGACAAGTCCGGGGAGCATTCCGAGGGTGCCCCCGGCTCCTCGCCAGCGCCGGCCGACATTGAGATCCGCTTTCGAAGACTGGTTGAAATCGCGCCGGTGGGATACCTGTGGCTGCAGAACGACGGCAGGATCCGACAGGCCAACCCCAAGGCGGGAGAACTGCTGGACAAGGCGCCCCACGAACTCATCGGCCGGCGGATTACCGAGTTCATCGAGGAAACAGACCGGGATGCGTGTGAGCGTCACCTCCGCAGCGCAGCCGGACACTCGTCCGAGAAGGTCTCATGCAAATTGAGGTTTCCCGCCAGACGGGGCGCAGCTGCCTGGGTTCAGCTGGAGACCATCTGCTCTTACCTGGACAGTTCGTCGGGCGATCCCGGAATCCACGCCTTTCTGACCGACCATACGTCGCAGCACCAGACACAGGTGCAGTTGGACGCCGAGCAGCAGCGCCTGTCGCTGGCGATCGAGGCGGGCAACATCGGGCTCTGGGAATACGATCTCGTCAATGGCGGAGTGTACTGGAGCCCCATGCTGTTCGACCTGTTGGGCAGGGACAGGGCGGAGCCGGTCGACGAGGAGACGTTCGTCAGTTACGTCCATCCGGACGATCGCGAGGCCACCTGGACCCACGCCGAGCGGTGGATGCGGGAAGGCGGGGACTTTCGCGAGGAGTTCCGCGTGGTCCGCGAGGACGGCCAGGTTCGATGGTTCGCTTCCCTCGGCAGGACATTCCCGGTTTCCGGTAAAGGCCTGCGAGCGATCGGCGTAAACTACGATATCACCGAATCCCGCGAGACCGTCGAGGCCCTCGACCATGCACGCGACGAGCTGGAACATCGCGTTTCGGCACGCACGACGGACCTGCGCGAGATGGTGTCCCGACTGCAGACGGAAATTGCCCGCCGGCAACTTGCCGAAGATGCCATGCAGAAGCGCAGCCGGCAACTGGAGGCCACCAATGCCGAACTCCAGCGACGGACGAAGCAACTGCAGAGACTCGCTCTGCAGGTGTCCACCGCGGAGAATCGCGAGCGCGAGAAACTCGCCGAGATCCTGCACGATGACCTCCAGCAGATTCTGGTGGGTTCGCGGTTCCACCTCGACGTGGTCCGCAAGGCCACCGACCAACAAGCCGTGCTGAACGTCATCGGAGAGATCGATCGCCTGCTCAGCGACGCGATCGAGAAGTCCCGGTCGCTGTCTCACGAACTCAGCCCGCCTGCCTTGGGTAAGAAGGGACTGGGCGCCGCACTGCAGATGCTCTGCGGCCAGATGAAATCTCAACATGGGCTGACCGTGCACTTCGAGTCCGAAGAACAGGCCGTCGACTTTCCCGCGGAGTTCCGGACGTTCCTCTACAAGGCCACGCGTGAGATCCTCTTCAACGTCGTCAAGCACGCGGGGGTACGGGAGGCGGATCTGAAGTTGTCAAGCGATGGTGACCTGCTCGAGGTGATCGTGCAGGACGGCGGCATGGGATTCGACCTGGAAGAAGGCATGCCGCGAAGCACGGCCGGGGGGATGGGCCTCTATCGTATCTCCGAGCAGATTGAGGCGTTGGGCGGCAGCATGGAACTGGTCAGCTTCCCAGGAGACGGCTGCCAGCTGCGCCTGCTCCTGCCGATCGAAGAACGCGGATAGCTGCTCAGGCCCGTGTCTCTCTGCGTCATCTCTGGGGGCTCGCAGAACGGGCGGAAAGGCGCTATCTCGGAGGCAAAGCCGCTTACCCGTCGTCCTGGGAGAGATCGTCTTCGAGCGTATCGTCTTCCCGGGTGGGGTCGTCGGGCCATTCCCAGTCGTCGGTGCGGAAGGGCGCAACGGGCAGGCCTTGGGCGTTGTAGAGGTTGCCCACCGGCGAGGCGTCCCACGCGTAGCGAACCGCCCGGGGGTTGTCGATCTCCTCGTGCCAGACGATCAACTGGTCGTCTTCGATGCGGGCACGTGCCCAACGGAACCGGCGGTCTTCCCCGGCGATCTGAACCCCCGCCGGCGTGCCGGGAGATCCATCCTGCGCGGGGCGAGCGTGGAGTCCGTCGCCGTGGTGGAAGCGGATCCGCAGCCTGTTTCCCCGCCGCTGCATGTCGCGAACCGTCGGCGACTGCCACGCGGTGTTCTGGCCATAGGCCAGCGCAGCTGCTGCGCGCCAGAACCGCCGGGCGACGGTCTGCTTGTCGGGCGGGTGCACGTGCCAGGGCATGCCCACGTCGCAGGTGACGATCATGACGGTGTTGGGCTGGTCTGCAGCGCGGGCCTGGGCCTCCCGCATGCGTGCCCAGCCGGTTTCCTTGATTTCGTCCATGGGCCCGGCCGGTGCGGAGGACAGTTGGGCATAGAGGAAGGGCAAGCTCGGCTGGGACCATGCCTCCCGCCAGCCGGCGACCATGGCCCGCTGCAGACGATCGTAGACGTTCTTGCGTCCGGCGTCGTTTTCGCCCTGGTACCACAGCCAGCCTCGGATCGGCAGGCCGGCGAAGGGCGCCATCATTCCGTTGTACAGGCCGTGCGGGCGGTCGTTGGTGGTTCGCGGGTCGACGGGGGCTTTCAGCCGGTCGGGCAGGACCTCCCCAGCCGCATCGATCTCGCGAAGGCGATGCTCGAGCGTTTCCAGGTCGGCGAGATACTTCGCGAGCTTCTTGCGGTGGGCGGTGAGCTTCTTGTTCCAGTCTCTGCGGACCTTACGAGCGGCCGGGCCGGACTGGAGCGAACCCGGCGGCATCCAGGCCTGGATCGGCGAGCCGCTCTCGGCGATCTGAATCAAGCCCACGGGCACGCCGAGCTCCCGGTGCAGCGTCCGGGCGAAGAAAAAGCCGATGCCCGAGATGTCCGCAGCCGTCTGGGGTGTCGACAGGACCCACCGGTTCTGCTTGTCCTTGAGGACCTTCTTCTTCTTCTTTTCGGTCATGTCGGGCGTGACGACGTTCGCCGAGGGCAGGTTCCGCTGCGGGGCGGCTGCGACGGAACGCTTGACGCGGAACAAGCGGATTTCGGGCAGATCGGCGCGGTCCAGTTCGCGGACGGCGTGGTCGCACTTCTTGACCGGCCAGACCATGTTCGACTGCCCCGACACGATCCAGACCTCGCCGACGAGCACGTCGTCGAAGGTCAGCGACTGGTCCCCGCTGGTCACCTCGACCAGAAGCGGCTCACCGGGCTTGAGAGCCGGCATCGTAATCGACCAGCTGCCGGTGTCGTCGGCGAGGGCGCCGCCTGAACGGATGGCCTCGCCCTGGCGTGGGCGAACGGTGACGTCCACGCGCGACCCGGGCGCTGCGCTTCCCCGGAAGCGCACCGGGCGGCCTTGCTGGATCACCATGTGGTCGCCGAAGATCCGAGGCATGGCAAGCCCGGGCGGGCGGTCGGAGGGAGAGGCGTTCTGCAGCGACGACCCGCAGCCGGTGAACATGGCCGGCGCGGTCGCCACGCAAACCGCCAGAAACACAGACCTGAACGTACGCAATCGCATCTTTCGCCCTTCCGGCTGGAGTAGACCGACAGCATACACCGGGCGTGGATGAAGCGGAAGCGCCGGGCAAGGCGCGGGGAGTCCTCGGTCCGAGGCCGGCAAGGGAAGCCTCTACCGCGCTGCCGGGTAGGGTTCGTCGCCGACGCGCTGCTGGAGGCGGGCGAGTTCGGCTTTGAGTTCGTCGCGGATGTCCGCGCAGTCGGGATCGTCATAGACGCTGACCACCTCGCGGGGGTCGGCGTCGGTATCGAACAGCTCCCACTCGACGGGGTAGGTCTCCTCCCGGCAGCCGGGCTGGTCGAGCCCGTCGCCGTAGTAGCAGATCAGCTTGTGAGTCCTGGTGCGGACGCCGTAATGCGCGCGGACCCAGTGATGGTTGTCGTGCATCCAGTAGCGGTAGTACATCGACTGCTGCCAGTCGTCGGGGACGTCGCCGGCCAGGACGGACCGCGCGGAGTAGCCCTGCCACGCCTCGGGCGCGTCGAGGCCTGCGTAGTCGAGGAACGTCGGCGCGAAGTCGACGTTGGTGACGATCTCGTCGCACACGCTGCCCGGTGTGATCTCGCGCGGGTAGCGAACGAGGAAGGGCATCTTCAGCGACTCCTCGTACATGAATCGTTTGTCGTACCAGCCGTGGTCGCCCAGGAAGAACCCCTGGTCGGACGTGTAGACCACGATCGTGTCCTCGGCGAGGTCGTGTTCGTCGAGGTAGTCCAGCACGCGTCCGACGTTGTCGTCGATCGAGGCGATCACGCGGAGGTAGTCCTTGATGTAGTGCTGGTAGGTCCAGCTGCGCAGCTCGTTCTCGTCCATCCAGTGGGGGACGGAGCGTTTGATGTCCAGCGGCTCGGTGTCGCGACCCAGCCGCATCTTCGCCTCGGCCGGCGCCGACGAGCGGTTTGCGTAGTCATCGTGCAGCGTGTCGGGCTCGGGGATCGTCTCGCCGTCGTACAGGTGGGCGTGTTTGTCGTCGGGCTCCCAGTGGCGGTGCGGTGCCTTGTGATGGACCAGCAGGCAGAAAGGTTGATCGGCGTCGCGTTCGTCCAGCCAGCGGAGACTCATGTCGGTGATCAGGTCGGTGACGTACCCCCGCACGCCGCGACGCGTCCCACCGTCGGGCCCGGCGAAGACGAACTCCGGCTCGTGATAAAGCCCCTGCCCGGGCAGCACGGCCCAGTCGTCGAAGCCGGTCGGGCAGTGCTCGGGACCAGTCCCCAAATGCCACTTGCCGAACACGGCCGTCTGGTACCCCGCTGCCTGGAGGCGCTTGGGGAACGTGTCCAGGCGGTTGTCCATGGGCGTTTTGAGCGTGGTCACGCCGTTGACGTGATTGTACGTGCCCGCGAGGATCGCAGCCCGGCTGGGCGTGCAGATCGAGTTCGTGCAGTAGCAGTGTTCCAGGCGGGCGCCGCCGTCGGCGATGCGGTCCAGGTGCGGCGTGCGGTTGATGCGGCTGCCGTAGGCACTGATGGCGTGCGCGGCGTGATCGTCGCTCATGATGAAGACGATGTTCGGTCGTTTGTCGGGCATGGGTGGCCTTTCCTGCTGGAGTTTATCGCCGGCCACCATACGCTTGGTCCGTCTCGCACGCAACCGGATGGGGGGAGATTGGGCCCGGCGCCCGCGCACGCGCGAGCGCACACTGCGATCGGAAAGCGCCCCCCTACTGCTGCCAGGGATACGTCCACTGGCGGCGTTGGGCTTCGTTGACTTCGCGGTAGTGCGTCAGGCCGGCACGCTGGAGATACTCCCGGCCGGGCAGGAACTCGTCGCCGGTCTCCGCGAGGCGCTTCTGGAGAGCGGCGTCCATCTCGCCCAGCAGTTCGGCATGGTCCGGATCGCCGACGAGGTTGTGCATCTGGAAGGGGTCGGTGCGATTGTCCAGCAGCAGCCACGGGCCCGACCGCGTGCGAACGTAGGTGATATCGCGCGTTCGCAGGCCCCGGTACGGCTCGATGCCGTCGCGAAGCAGCGTCGTGGAGGCAGCCGGCGCCAGCAGCAGCGCCGCCTCGTCGCCGGCCGGCTCCTGCTGGCCGCGCAACACCGGCGACCAGTCCCGCCCCTCGACCGAGGCGGGCGCGTTTCTCCCGATCAGCCCCAGAAGCGTCGGAAAGATGTCCGGCGCGTCCAGCGGGACGGCACACTCCCTCGCCGAGGAGCCCAGACCCGCCGGCCAGCGGACCAGGAACGGCACCCGAATCGACTCGTCGAACGGCACGAGCTTGTGGTTCAGCCCATGCGACCATGCCATCTCGCCGTGGTCGGACGTAACGATCAGCAGCGTATCCTCCGCCCGGCCCGACGCGTCGATGGCTTCCAGCAGCCGACCGAGGCCCTCATCCAACGCGGCAATGTGGGCGTAGTAGCCGCGCAGGTCCTCCTCGGCGCGGCCGCGGTAGTCCTCGGGCACGTTCTCCCGCAGCCGGATGGGAAGGTCCTCGTACAGCCGGCGGTACTCCTCGGGGGCGGTGTGCAGCGGGAAGTGCGGCGGGCCCCACGAGACCATCAGCAGAAACGGTTGATCGTCGTCGGCGTGGTCTCGGATGTACCGCCCGGCGTGGTCGCTCTGGGCGAGCAGGTCGTAGCCTTCCCACAGGTGCTCCTCGGGCTGGTCGTTGTGGTAGTAGGGCGAGTTCCAGTAGTCGTGGCAGCACTCGAAGCCCCAC
>CAZXSK010000058.1:0-7837 GCA_964642855.1 uncultured Planctomycetaceae bacterium
CCGCCTCGCGGAGCTTGCGGGCAATGAACACCATCGCCGGCTCGGGGATCTGGGCGTGGGGCATCAGGAGCACGGACGTGCGATTGAGGTACAGGAAGGAAAACTCCCGCCGGCGGACGAACTTGTGGAACATCTGCCACGCCGTCTCGCTGCTGGTCCCCGGCGCGCGGATCGCCAGGTGGGCTTCGTCGGCTACGTAGCGGATCTCCGGCTTGTCCCATCGGCCGTATTCCCGCTGCGAGCGGCGAACCATGTTCCGAAGCTGTTTGAGCATCAGGATCAGGTACACCACCACCCCCAGGCCGAGGTAGCCGACATAGCTCGGAAATGCGAGCACGAACGGCCCTGCCAGCATGGCCAGTGCAAGGATCGCCATCCCGATATACAGGACGATACGCAGGGGCGTGAAGAACATCTGTCGCACGCCACGGCGGACCACGTCGGGCGTCATCACGCACACGAACGTGTACTCCTCGCCGGGGGGCATGGGCGGGGGCGTCAGGGCTGCCTCATCAGCCTGCTCGACTCCACCAGCGGGTTCTGACGGATCGCTCATTCGTCGATCTCTCCGTTGTCGCTGTCGTCGTCAGACTCCGCCTGGTCTTCAACGTCCGAGGGGGCGGGAAGCTCCACGCGGGCGATGTCTTCGATCTTGCCGCCGAACAGGGTTAGCACTTCCTGCACGGCTGGGTCTTCCTGCACCTCCATGCGCTCGGCCGAACTGAGAGGACGCGCTGGAATGTCCGCGGGTGTTGAGGACGTAGCCGGGCTTTCATCGGCCTGGGATGTTTCCGGCCGGTTTTGTTGGTGGTCGGGTGCCACGGGCGGACCGTCGCCGATCTGGCTGCCGCCCGGACGGGAGACTGCAGCATCGGGGGGCCTGGCCGTCCCGGCGGAATGCTCCGAACGGGTCGGACGGTCGGTGGGAATTGGCCTCTTGGGGCCGCCGGTCGGCACGTACGAGGATCGTGATGCGGCGTTACCTACCGGCGTGGGGGACTTTTTTTTTTGGCCGCCCCCGGCTGGGTGTTGTCCGCTGATCTGCTCGATCCGCTCGACGAGGCTGGCCACGTCGACGAACTTCTCGGCGTCGGCGAGTCGCACGAGAGCGGCTTCGGCGAGGGCACGGGCAACGCTGGAACCGCGAAGGTTCCGTCCGGCCTGATCGAGCACGGCCAGGGCGTGAACCAGCGTGGGCATGGTGAACCTTCCCGCCAGTTCACCCACCTGCTTGCGGGAGGCCTCGGGCAGTTCGATCAGCTCGCTGTCGGCTCCGCAGGTCGCAGCGACCATCAGGTTACGGAACATGTCGCCCAGCGCGGTGACGATCGATGAAAGCCCCACCCCCGCTTCGAGCACCGCGTCGAGTTCGCCCAATGCCCCCGCGGTGTCGCTGTCGGCGATGGCCGCGAGGATCGCCAGCGTGCGCTCGTCCGGCGGGGTCCCGAGCACGCGAAGCACGTCTTCCTCGGTCACGCTCCGCCCGGCTGAGAGAAGCTGATCCAGCAGGCTGAGGGCGTCGCGCATCGAGCCGGCCGCTGCCCGTGCCACGCGGAACAGCGCGTCGCTGTCGGCGTCGACGTCCTCCTTGCTGCAGATGGCGGCGAGGTGATCGGCGATCATCCGCGTAGGGATGTTGCGGAAGTCGAACCGCTGGCAGCGGGAGACGATCGTCGCGGGAACCTTCTCGACCTCGGTGGTCGCGAAGATGAATTTCACGTGCTCGGGGGGCTCTTCCAACGTCTTGAGCAACGCGTTGAAAGCCTCCTTGGTAAGCATGTGGACTTCGTCGATGTAGTAGATCTTGTAGCGGCTTCGGGCGGGGCGGAAGATCGCGTTCGCCCGCAGCTCGCGGATCTCGTCGATGCCGCGGTTGGAGGCACCGTCGATCTCGACGACGTCGACGTCGTCGCCGCGGGAGATCGCCACGCACGCCTCACACTCGTTGCAGGGCGTGGTGGTGGGCTCATCGGCTGAGAGGCAGTTCAGCGCCTTGGCCAGAATGCGGGCCATCGTGGTCTTGCCCACTCCCCGCGTGCCGGTAAACAGGTAGGCATGGGCGACCCGGCCGGTGCGGATGGCGTTGGTGAGGGTCTGCGCAATGGGCTCCTGGCCTACGACTTCGTCGAAGGTGGTGCTGCGGTATTTCCGTGCCAGTACCAGGTAACCCGCCATGAAACTCCCGCCTCGTCCGTTCTGCCCGCCGCCCGATCAGACCGCTCGACGACGGGATGTCCATTATGCGCCATGCAGCCGATGAATCAACGGATATCGCCCCGGCGGCGCAGCAAGACGCCCGCACGGGGTCTCCCGTCCGGGCGCCGGAATTGCGTGTCGATGGCTTGAAATTACTTGCCGGCCAGCAGCCTCTTGGCCTGCGTCTCCCCGCCGCTGATGAGATGGATCAGCGGCTGGGGGCGATCGACGCCGGGCCTGTAGGCGGGCTTCTCGGCCCACGGGGTAACCGACAGCACGTTGGTCATGTCCATCCAATGCTGGAGCCGGGCGGGCTTGAGGTCCCAGGTCATATGGAAATGGTTGGCCGGGGCGTACTGCTTGTACTCGGCCATGGTGGCGAATTTCGGGACCACCCACGTGTGGGGCCAGGTCGGGGTGGACGTATTGGCCACGGCCTGGGCAAGTTCTGCCGGCAGGTCGTCGGTGACGGCTTCGTCCCAGACCAGCGAGAACATGTCGTTGACGGAACTGTAGGTCATGCGTGCGGCGATGCCCTCGATGCCGCCCGGGGTGGTAAACGTCACGCTGTTGCCCCCCCCGGGGAAGTAGAACTCGTCGGCCAAGGGCATCGAGACCTTCTGCATGCACTTGGTCATCGAGTCGCCGGGCTTGCCCGCCCAGTTGAAGCTCGCCGAGCCGGAATTGTCGCCGTCGACGAACCCGCGCGTCGCCCACATCGCCTTGGAGGGCACCTTCACGCCGTTCTTCTTGGCGAGTTCCTTGATCTCCCACGGCTCCCAGACCTTGCGGAAGTCCATGAACAGCGGCGGGTTTCCACCCGACAGCCAGGTCATGAACAGCTGCGTCAGCAGGCCCTGCACGTCGGCCTCGGTGGCGTAGGGCACGGGGGCTTTGGGACCGTTATGGTCGAACGTGGAATTGAAGAGGCTCTCCATCGCGTCGGCTACCGGCAGCGGCAGGCCCCGCGGATCGCTTCCCCATTCCAGCTGGCTCATGAACCCCCCGCCGACGGCGTTGAGATCGTCCATCAGGTCACGAATGATCAGGTACATCGCCAGCGAACGGTCGAACTTCTCGCTGTCGGAATCGTCGCGCAGCTCCAGGCGCTTGCCGACGTGGCGGTTGACCCACCCGCGGAGCTTCTTGAGCTCCTTGGCGTCGTAAGCTTCCTTGTTGAGCATGTCGGCCAGGAGTTTCATGTCCAGCCTGGTGATCTCCACCCCGAAAGCGTTGCGCGTGGGAATCACGTGTGCCAAAGCGGTTTCCATGCCCATTGAGTCGTGTCCGAAAACCACCACGCGCCGACCCTTGAGACCCGCGTAGGTCAGGGCGGCGTAACACCAGTCTGTCAGCGCCTCGGCGGTGGCGTCGGTCATTTTCGGGTTCATGCCCGTATCCGGCCATGTCCCGACATTCAGCGCCACGAGCTTGCCCGTCTGGGCGAGCGCGCCGTTGACGGCGTGGGCGTACACCACGCCGGGCTTGGGCCCGCTATTGCCGCACGTGATGTTCACCGGAATGTCGTCGGGCATCTGGGACAGCAGACTGATCAGCGTCAGCTGCGGAAATGCCCACGTGTCCGGAGCCACGACGATCGCGTCGACGCCCTGCTTCTTGAACTGACCGGCGACGATGTCCGCCTGCTTCTCCCCGTCGATCAACACCGGCGACCAGACGACGTCCACGTCGCTGCCATCGGGCATCTTGACGCTGCCGGCGATTTGCTCAGCTACCATCTCAACGATGTTGACGCACCGCTCGCGGGATTCCTTGTCGATCCGCGGGTCGCTGGTGGCGCAGACCCCGAAGGTCATTGTCTTCGATGTCGCTTTTCTCGGCGCGGAAAGCTTCTTCGCCTTGGCCATGATGCTGCTCCCTTGGTCCAGAGAAGAGGATGGGTTCGAATACCTTTGACGGATGATCTTACCCCCGCCCCGCAGCGACGCTCAAGCGAAAGGGTGAAAAGTTTCCGGGCCTCCGCGCAAGACAGAACCGACCAGCAGCGTCTTCCGAACCGCCCGCGACAATGATAGACTCCCCTTGCCCGGGCGGTCCTGTCGCCCGCGACCCTGCGGATTCCATACGGGGAATGTTACATGTCCAATCGGCCTGAACAAGACCACCAACCCGACGGCAGCCAGCCCTCGCCCGAAGAGATCGGTCGGCTGCTGCGGGACCATCCTGCGCTGTTCCAGAAGCTGCTGGATGCAATTCCCAACCCCGTGTTCTATAAGAACGCCGACCTGGTCTACCTCGGCTGCAACCAGGCCTTTGCCGACTACGTGGGCATCCCCAGGCAGCAGGTGATCGGAAGCACACTGGAGGAAGTGTGGGACGCCAGGCAGGCCGATCGATATCGCCGCATGGACCGGCAGCTGCTGGAGCAGAGAACCTCGCAACGCTACGAGCACCGTCTGCAGGGCGTCGACGGGCGCATCCGCTACGTCGTGTTCGACAAGGCCATCTTCACCGACCCCAACGGCAAACCAGCAGGCCTGGTCGGGATCATCACCGACATCACCTCGCGCAAGAAGCTGGAAGACTTCCTGGAGATTCAGCGCGACCTGGCCGTCAAATTGGCGGGCTTCTCCAGCCTGGACGAATCGCTGCAGGCCATTACGGACGCGGCGATGCGCATCGAGGGCGTTGATGCGGCCGGGGTGTATGTCACAAGCGACGATGACGGCCTGGAGCTTGCTTGCCACGCCGGGCTGTCCAGCGAGTTTGCCCGAGCGATGAGGACCTTCCCGCCCGACAGCCCGCAGGTCGAACTCGTGCAGCGAGGTCAACCGGTTTACGCACCCTACGCCGAAGTGGCGAAAGAGATCAGCGCTGTGCCGCTGCATGATGGCCTTCGGGCGATGGCGATCCTGCCGCTTGTCTATGGAGGCAGAACCCGGGCGTGTCTGAACCTTGCCTCCCGAAGCACCGACGAGTTCACGCACGAAACGCGCCAGACGCTCGAGTCCGTCGTCTCCCAACTGGGCCAGGTCATCGCCCGAAGCCAGGCGTATTCCCGGCTGGAAGAGTCGGAACACCGATACCGCATCCTCTTCGAGACGTCGCCGGCCGGTGTGATCGTGACCGACACCCGCGGGACCGTTCTGCACGCCAACCAGCGCGCAGCGACCATGCTGGGACAACCCGCCTTCGACCTGGTCGGAAGCAGCGCATCGCGCTTCGCCGTGCACCCCGAGCGGCTGATGGAGTTGATTGAGAGAGTGCAGGAGGAAGAGACCATCCGCGACGTCGATGCCGTTGCCCGACGCGCCGACGGCCAGATAATTGATCTGTTGCTGTCTGCTTCCTCGCTGACATGGAACGACGCTCCGGCCATTCTGACGATCCTCGAAGACATCACGCAACGCAGACGCGCGGAAACCGAGCTCCAGGATCATCGGAACCGCCTGGAGGAACTGGTCCAGCAGCGGACAAGTGACCTCCAGGAAACCACCCGGAAACTGCGTGAAGAAGTCCGTCAGCGAAGCAAGGCCGAAGGGGAGCTTCGGCGCAGCGAACAGAGACTCCGGGCGATCCTTTCCTCGACGCCTGACGTGATCTTCATCCTCTCGGCTGAGGGCAGATACCTGGACATCTTCACAGCCCGGCCTGAACTGCTCGCGGCCCCTACCGACCAACTGCTCAGCCGCACGATTCACGAGATCCTGCCCGCCGAAGTCGCCCAGCCCTGCCAGGCTGTCATCGATGCCGCCATGGACAGTAGGCAGGTGCAGCGCATCGACTACGAGGTTGTTCTGCCTTCCGGGGACACTCGCTGGTTTGCCGCTTCGGTCGCCACCGCCGACACCGACGAGGGCGAAGGGGTCATCTGGGTCGCCCGGGATGTCACGGAGCGCAAGCAGGCCGAACAGGCGCTCCAGGAAGCCGAGCGACGGTTCACCGAAGCTCTGAAGACTTCGCGCAACGTGCTGTATCGATTCAACGTGAAGCAAGACCGATACGACTACGTCAGCGACTACATCGAGAAGATCTCGGGCCAGTCCGTGGAAACCTGGCTGGGCAAGTCCATGGAGGACTCATTAGCCGAGATCCACCCCGATGATCTACCAGGCACCCAGCGTGCAGTCGAGCAGGCCGTCGCAGAGGCTTCGGATCGAAACGCCAGCGTGGTGCTCGAGTACCGCCGGCGGGTCGCCGACGGGCGGTACGTCTGGGTCAGCGACTGGGCAACGGTTCTGCTGGACGAACAGGGACGGATGGAATCCATCGTCGGAGCGGCTTACGACGTGACGGAGAAAAAACTCGCGGAGCAACAGTTGCGCGCAGCACGCGACGAGTTGGAGCAGCGCGTCCGGCAGCGCACCGCGGAACTCGCCCGTTCCGAAGCCCAGTGGCGGTCGCTGGTCCGCACTGCCCCCGGAATCATCTGCCGGATGGACCTGAATGGGAAAATCCTCTACGCCAACCAGAACCCACCCGGGGTGCCATACGATATCGTCGGGACCTTTGCTTTCGACTATCTTTCGGACGACCTCAAAGCAACCCTGCGGCAGCGTATCGAACACGCCGTCCGTACGGGGCAGCCCGAAACATTGGAATTTCCCTACATGGGCGAAGAGAACCAGACCAGGTGGTACTCTGCCCGCTTCGGGCCCGTTCATGACGGCGAGTGCGTAGCCGGACTCACGGGGATCGCAACGGATATTACCGATCTCAAGGAGGCCGAACGCCGGATCCGCCAGGAACGCGACCACTCCGCGCAGATCATCAAGCGAACCCCGGCCATCATCTGCGGAATTGCTCCGGACGGCAGGACCACGTTCCTCAACCCGGCAGGCCAGATGGCGACAGGCTATCGCGAGTCGGAGATCGTGGGCGTCAACTGGTGGAAGAAGATGTACCCGGGCGAGTATTACAAGCAGGTCGACGACCTGTTTGATGCGTTCCGCCAAGGAGAAGTCCGCGACTACGAAATGACCTTGGTCGCCTGCGACGGTTCGCAGCGGATCATCTCGTGGAACTCGATCAGCCGCTATGACGAGGACGGCGAGCTGCTGGAGATCGTGGGCTTCGGCGTAGACGTCACCCGCAGACGACAGGCGGAGCAGGAACTCCAGCGCGTTCACGCGCAGCTCATGACCGCCCAGGAAACCGAACGCCGGAGACTGGCAGCCGAACTGCACGACTCGGTCAGCCAGCAGCTGTTCGCCCTGCAGCTCCAGGCCAAACGACTGAGCTCGTCGGCGTCCGATCCGAAGATCCGCGAAAGCATCGATGCCATCGCCGACCAGTGCAATAACGTGATCCGGGAAACCCGCGCCGTGTCCCGAGGCCTGTACCCTTCGACACTTCTTTCGATGGGTCTTGATCCCGCGCTGCGGCAGTTGGGTTCAGAATTCGACGGCGAAACCCGCTGCCATACCAGTACCTCCGAAAACGTCCGGGAGCTTCGGTTCCCGGGCGAAGTGGAGATCGCTCTCTTCCGGATCGCCCAGGAGGCAATCGGCAACGCCATCCGCCACGGTAAGGCAAGGAACGTCTATCTGCTGCTGGACTATCGTCCGGACAGACTCTTGCTTCGCATCGAAGACGACGGCCTGGGCTTCGATGTGGCCAATGGACACGGAACCGGCCTGGGACTGAGCACCATGTCCGAAAGGGCCAAGTCCATCGACGC
>CAZXSK010000058.1:7937-24528 GCA_964642855.1 uncultured Planctomycetaceae bacterium
AAGCAGTATTCCCTGGCGGACTTCGCCGAGGCAAAGATTCTGATTGTGGTGTTTTCCTGCAATCACTGTCCGTACGTGGTCGGCTCGGAAGATCGCATGAAGGACCTGTACGCCGAGTACAGACCCAAGGGCGTGGATATGGTCGCGATCAACTCCAACGAGACCGAGAACCACCCCAACGACTCCTTCGAACACATGGTCATGCGGGCCAAAGAGCAGGGCCTGGAGTTCCCCTATGTTCGAGACGAAACCCAGGACGTCGCCAAAGCCTACGGCGCCCTGCGGACGCCGCACTTCTTCGTATTCGACGCGGACCGTAAGCTGCGATACACCGGCAGAATGGACGACAATCCCCGCGAGCCCGGCAAGGAAACCACGAGGGAGCTCCGCGATGCCCTCGATGCCCTGCTGGAAGGCAACGACCCGCCGATAGAGGTGACCAACCCCATCGGTTGCAACGTCAAGTGGCGGGGCCAGGAAGAGCACTGGATGCCCCCGGAAGCCTGCGACCTGGTCTGAGGCGGTCGCTGTAACAGAAACAAGCACCGTCAGAATCCCGGCCGGGCGCGAAGAACCCCGTGCGTCCGGCCGGCGTGTTTCCGGTCGGGGCTTGACTCCCGCGACAAAACAGGAATACTTCCTTGCATGAGTATCGACCTGACCAATCTCAAGCAGCGCTTCCAGGAAATCTACGATCGCCCCGCTGAAGGCGGCGTCCGCGCCCCGGGCAGGGTGAACCTCATCGGTGAGCACACGGACTACAACTCCGGGTATGTGCTTCCCATCGCCATCGAGCGGGAGACCGTCGCCCTCTACGCCCGCCGAAAGGACACCGTGGTGACCTTCCGGACCATGCAGGAGGGCGAACCCGCCCAGATCGACCTCTCCGACGAGGAGAAGATCGTCCCGGGCGAACCGGGCTGGGCGAACTACTGTCGCGGCGTGGCGAAGTTCCTGCTGGAAGCTCCCGTGCCTCTCCGTGGAGCGGACATTCTCTTCGAGAGCAACGTCCCTCTCGGCGGGGGACTGTCCTCGTCTGCCTCACTGGAAGTCGCTGCAGCGATGGCGATGATGGCGTCATCCAAGACGCTGGGGTGGATCGAGGACATCGAGCTCGCCCAGGCCGCCCAGAAGGCAGAGCATGAATTCGCCGGCGCGCCGTGCGGGCTGATGGACCAGGCGATCTGCATTTTCGGCCAGGAGAACCGCGCCCTGCTGATGGACTGCCGCGACAACTCCATGGAGCAGATCCCGTTCGACGACCCGGAGGTGGTCCTGCTGGTGGCCGACACACAGGTCAAACACGAGATCAACGACGGTGGGTACGCTGCCCGCCGCGAGCAGTGCTACAACGCCTGCGACGTCCTCGGCGTGCACTCACTGCGCGAGGCGGACATGGCGATGATCGACTCGGCCGATTCCGACAACCGCCTCGGCGGGGAGGAACTCAAGCGGGCGATCCACGTCGTCGGCGAGATCGAGCGAACCCTCCAGGCCGCCGACGCACTGCGGAACCGCGACCACAAGAAGTTCGGCCAACTGATGATCGCCTCGCACGCCTCGCTGCGGGACAATTACGATGTATCCTGCAAGGAGTTGGACTTCATCGTCGACATCGCCTGCAACCAGGAGGGCGTATTCGGAGCCCGCATGACCGGGGGCGGATTCGGCGGCTGCGCGATCGCGCTGGTAAAGGCCGACCGTGCCCAGCAGCTGGGGGAGTATATCGCCCACAGCTACGGTGAGAAGTTCGGCCAGCGGTGTCCGGTCTTCGCCACGCGGGCTGCCCAGGGCGCCGGCCTGCTGGACTTCTGACCCCGCCCGGGCCGGTCCCATGACGCCCCAGCAGATCAAGCTCGTATTCAGCGTGGCGTTGGTGCTTGCAGCCATGACTGCCGGGTGGACTGTCCGCCATCGGCGCCTGCTGCCCGAGTCGGCCGCCCGGAGCATCATGACCGTCGTGGCGGTCTTCGGCTATCCGTCGGTAGGGTTTCTGAGCATCTGGGCGACACAACTGCGGGCGACGGACGTCTGGCTGCCCGCGCTGGGCGCCACTCACATGATCGCCATGACCGTCCTGGGCCTGCTGGTCGGCAGGCTGTTCGCCTCGGCCTCGCCGGAGCGCGGACTGTTCGGCCTGGCGTGCGGGGTGGGCAATCTCGGCTCGACGATGGGAGGATTCGTCGTCTACATCCTCTACGGCGAGCAGGGCCTCGGGCTGGCGGGAATTTTGACCCTCATGTTCGTACCCATGGTCGTGCTCTGGACGTACCCGATCGCGAGGCATTTCTCGCCCGATGTCTCCCGCCTGCCGCTGGCGAAACTCTACGCCACCAGCCTGATCAACTGGCGATCGATGGGCCTGCTGATCGTCGGCTCGGGCGTGGTGCTCTCGTCGACCGGCGTACCGCGCCCGGAATGGATCACGAGCCTCCACATCGTGGACCTTGCCGTGTTCTCGCTGATCGCCGCCGCGTACTTCGCGATCGGTCTGCGGCTGCATATGCGAGACTGGCGGCACCTCAAACGCCTGATCGCCGGGCTGAGCGTCATGCGCTTCGCGGGAGGGCTGGCCGTGGCGGCTGGGCTTGTGGGCATTACGCACCTCACCGCCTGGCCGATCGAGTGGCAGTCGTTGCGCGGCAAGGTGTTTCTCATCGAGGGGTTCGTGCCCACGGCGGTTTCGGTGGTTGCGGTCGCCAACATGTTCCACCTCCAGCCACGCAAGGCCTCGGCGCTGTTCGTGGCGAACACGGTGCTCTATCTCCTGCTGGTTCTTCCGTGGATCGTGCTTCTGTAACCATCTTGAAGGCTGCGACTTGCAGGTATTATCAAATCAGCGGAAACCTCTGGCCCGGCTGGCTGTATAATAGATAGGTTACGCGATCCACGCTGTCTGAGCGGCTTTGGAGGAACTCAACGGTCTATGGGAGAACCGATTCGCACGACGTTGGAGGTCCAGCAGGAACGAGCCCTGCTGGTGAGTGTCATCCTGCCTGAGAGCAAAGCAGACCCGTTCGACCCCCTCGGCGAACTCCGCGCGCTGGTTCGCACAGCCGGCGGGCAGATCGTAGATGAAATGGTCTGCAAGCGACAGAAGCCCCACCCGGGCCTGTACGTGGGCAAAGGCAAGGCCGAAGAAATCGCTGCACGCGCCGAGATGAACGAGGTCGATACGATCATCTTCGACAACGACCTGACGCCGGCGCAGATCCGCGACCTCGAGGAAATCGCCCGGCGTAAAATCCTCGACCGCAGCGAGCTGATCCTGGACATCTTCGCCGCCCACGCCCGTACGCACCAAAGCCGCCTGCAGGTGGAGCTGGCGCAGCTGGAGTATACCTATCCCCGCCTGCGCCACATGTGGAGCCACCTCGAACGCATCGCCGGAGGTGCCGCCACCGCAGCAGCCGCGGTGGGGGGCATCGGAACGCGCGGGCCCGGCGAAAAGCAGATCGAAATCGACCGCCGGCTGGTGCAGAAGCGAAAAAGCCTCCTCAAGAGCAAGCTCAGCGAGATCGACCGCCGGAAGATGCGCGAGGTCAACTCGCGCGATCGCGCCTACTGCGTATGCCTCGTGGGCTACACCAACGCGGGCAAGAGCACGCTGATGAACCTGCTGACCGGCGCGGGAACCTACGTAGCCGACAAGCTCTTCGCCACGCTGGAGACCAAGACCCGACGCTGGCAGACCGACGGCGGCGGCGAAGTGCTGCTGTCCGACACGGTTGGCTTCGTCCGCGACCTGCCCCACCACCTGGTCGCCAGCTTCCGCGCCACCCTCGAAGAGGCAATCTACGCCGACCTGCTGATCCACGTAGCCGACGCGTCCCACGAGCGTGTCGACGACGAAATCGCTGCAGTCAACCAGGTGCTCGATGAACTCGAAATCGACCACGCCCAGAAGCTGCTGGTGCTCAACAAGGTCGACAAAATCATGGACCCGACCGTCCGGACCGTACTGGCTGCGAAGTACCCCGACGCGCTGTTCCTCTCGGCAAGGACGGGCGAAGGCGCCGACGAACTCACTCGCGAAGTCATCTATCGCTGCTCGGGCGGGCCCGTGAGCGTCTCCCTGGAAGCCCACTGCGGAAACGGCCGGCTGATGCAGTTCCTCGGACAGTACGCCAATATCGAATCCCAAACCTACGAAGGCGCCGTCGCGCGGATCGAGGGAACTCTCCCAGCCGACCGGATCGACGAACTCCGCGCCTTCGGCGACGACGTACGCATCATCGAACCGGCAGCGACGTAGGCCTCGGCCTTCAGCCCCGCCCGAAGCTGGACACCGCGACCTGCAGGCGGTAGTCTTCCTGTCATTCACCGTTTGCTGCGCCCGCCAGCCCCGCAGCGATGGCCCACGAACCGCGCCGCCCGGGAGTTGCTTCCCCCCGGCAGGAACTTTCCCGAAAGGAATCGCTCGTGTCGTACGATGATGGATGGGCTGCCCTGAACCTTGACGCACCCGCGCGCGTGCCTCGCACCGAATACTCCGCCCAGCGGCACTGGGACCTGATCTCCCAGGTGACCGGGCTGAATGTCTCCGCCGAGAGCGACACCGACACCCGGTCAGCCGCCCAGAAGGCGTTCTTCCGCGCTTGGAACTACGACCTGCACTGGTCGGTCCGGGTCTCCAGCAAGGCCTTCGGCGATATCCGGACCTCCATGGGTCACGCCGCCTACGACGCCGGCGGCAGCGACTACAACAGCGACACCAGCCAGCTGTTCGCCCAGCCCGAAGACGCCCTGGCCTTCGATCCCGAAGCCGGCATCCCCAAGCCAAGCCACAGGGAGATGGTCACGATGTTCGAGGACCATTACCGAAGCCGATGCGCGATCGACCCCGACGCGGTCAACATGACCGGCGTGTACATCACCTGCGTCTCCGGCCTGATCGACCTGCTCGGGTGGGAGACGCTCCTGATGGCTGCGGGCATCGACCGCGAAGCGTTCGGCCGGCTGGTCAATCGCTATGCCGACTGGGTGGCAGACTACTTCCGCGCCCTGGCCGACGCCGACGTGCCCGTGGTGATGGTGCACGACGATATCGTCTGGACGGAAGGCCCGTTCCTGCCGCCCCCGTGGTACCGGACGTACGTGTTCCCGAACCTGAAACGCCTGATCGCCCCCCTGAAGGAGTCGGGCAAGAAGGTCCTGTTCACGTCGGACGGCAACTACACGATGTTCCTCGACGACGTGGTCGACTGCGGCGTCGACGGGCTGGTCATGGAACCGCTGACCGACCTGGCCGTTGCGGCGGAGAAATTCGGCCGGACCCACGCGCTGATCGGCAACGTGGATACCCGCGTGCTGCTCTCGGGCGACCGCGGAGCGATCCGAGCGGAGGTCCAGCGGTGTATGGCCATCGGGAAAGACTGCCCCGGGTTCTTCCTGGCCGTGGGAAATCACATCCCAGCGAACACGCCCGTCGACGCGGCGATGTACTACAACCAGGTGTACGAGGAGCTCTGCGGGCGGTAATTCAGTAGCTCCGGGATCCGCCCCGAGGACCTCCGGGCTTCGACAGCAACCTGCTGACCGACCGGTTCAGTTTCTCGAGTCGATGATCCAGGACCTCGCTGCGAACCTGCTCAGGCGACAGGTAGTCGGTGAATTCCGCATACTCCCGACCATCGCCCACCATGTAGCGCGCGATCTCCGATGCAGCCCGAAGTGGGCGGTAGTGCTTGTAGATCTCCCGGTAGCGCGGG
This sequence comes from uncultured Planctomycetaceae bacterium, assembly GCA_964642855.1. GTDB lineage: Bacteria > Planctomycetota > Phycisphaerae > SM23-33 > SM23-33 > CAZXSK01. Next base: position 13,649 of record CAZXSK010000058.1, read on the forward strand.
TTCCGTTTCAGGACTCTCTGCCGACTCTTATGCGTGGCGGAGTGACCAACCCCGTCGTGGTCGAGTAGCGCCTCAACAAGGTGAACGGCCCGGTAGAATGCGATCGTGCAGACCCAATCAGGAAAGTCCTCGATCCGCGCAGCGACGTAGCGAAGGGCATCGAGATTGTGATCGGCAAGCTTGAGGTGGGCGCCTCGATCAGGCATCGTACTCCAGCGTGCTGCGGGAATCCAGAAAGGCAGTCAGCGTCTCTTCGGAGGCCTCCGGCAGCGCCAGCACCTCCAGGTCGACCAGATCAAGTGTTTCATCCTGGGCAATCTGCATGTCCAGTGCGGTCAGCTCGTCCTCCAGGGCCCGGGTGTGGGCTGGTGATTTCTGAACCACAACGAACAGAAGCCCGTCCTCACGCACGGTGAGGAAGCCACGGTCAATCCAGTCGGCGTGCTCTTTGACCCACTTCCCGAGCAGCGGCAGAAGTCGACCGCTGAACTGCTCTTGAAACTCCCTCTGGCGATCCCAGGCCTTGCACGCGTGAGCTGCATCGGCGCAACTGGTGACGAAGCGGTCGGCCTCGGTGGTTACCACGACTACCCGGTCGTTGGAGTAGTCCAGGCGGATTGGGGCCGTTCGAGTTGAGTTGTCCACAGGCATAGTCACCATGTCCTGATCAGCGCTCTTCCTGTTCTATCGGCACAAGGCACAACCCATTCCACTGACATCTTAGGACTGTCTGCCACGTCCACGCAGGACGGAAGAGATTATATGCGCGGTGCCCGATGGGTCAACGGCCAAACCGGTGCGAAGATCAGAACCCGGGCTGGCCGGTCTGGCGGAACTGTTCCATGACCGCCAGGGACTGGCGGGCGTACCTCCGCGCCCCGGCAGGATCGTCCCGACGCGACGACATGCTGATGACGATGTACTTCTGGTGCTCGTAAAGCAGGTAGAACATCCTCCGGACGGCCGGGTCGCCCTCGTGGGTGTTCACCACCCGGCCGTATCCTTCCCAGAACGTCGGCCCCGTCACGCCACAGTACTCAGCGATCGCCAGGTCCCACTCGACGTCCCCCCAGCAGGCGCGATCGAAGTCGATCACACCCGTGACATTGCCGTCCTCGTCGACCAGCAGATTGGTCACCCAAAGGTCACCGTGCATCAGCCGGGGTGTCTTGCAGTGATCGAAGAACACCAGGTGATCGGCCAGCAGCTCGGCAGCCATGTCCACCGTCGGCCGGCTGTACACGCCACAATCGTGGATATCCTCCAGCAGCTTGCGGTACATGACGGCAAACGCTGCCGTCCAGGATCGCTGGGGTTCCATCGGCCGGTGCTCGCCGAGATACCCAAAGCGCCCGCCGGGATCGGTAACCCCGTGGATCTGTGACACGTAGCTGCCCCACTGCCGCAGCGCTTCCTGTCGTGCGGGTTCGACCAGTTCGGCCTCGCTGAGTGGCTCACCGGGCAGGCGCGGCATGATCAGGTAGTCCCGGTCGATCAACGTCCGGCTGAAGTCGTGGGCTACGATGGGCGGAATGGGAACCGACGTCTCAGCCAGGACCCGCTCGTGCAGGGCGGGCTCCTGGCGCATCATCCGCTGCTCGTAGAACAGTTGGAGCACCCCGTCGGGCGGGGCTACGCGGAGCACGTAGTGCTTGCCGCGATCACCTTCGACGAGAAATGTCTGCGAGAACCTGCCCGCCCCGAACGGGCGGACCTCCCAGGGACCCTCCCCCAACTGGGCCACCACCAATTGCTCGGCGCGGTCGTTGGCGAGTCTCATAACTTCGCAGCATACGGCAATCACCTTACTCTTCCAATGCAATCTTGCGAACAGCATATCCCCTTATTGCGAATGTTCTTGTGGTTGTGCAGACGTTTCCTCAGCCGAAAGGGGATTCGACCCTGCTCCGCTCCGAGCCCCTCGGGCGCACCTGCCATGCCGGACCATTGCGAACCAGCCAGCCTCCGATACGTACTGAGGCAAATGGCAGACAGACAACCGAAGGGCAGGATCTGGGTGCGCAGGCAATACGCCGACAGCAGGAATCTCTCTGCCAGGGCGGCCTTGCACGAGCGATTCTCCACCAATCCCACCGGCTGGCTGCGGTGGGTCTTCGACCACATCCCGTTCCCTGGCTCTGGAAGAATCCTGGAGTTGGGGGCGGCTACGGGAGGGCTCTGGTCAGCCAACGCTGACAGACTCCCAGCCGGCCTGGCGGCCACGATCTCCGACCTCTCGCCGGGAATGGTCGAACAGGCGCGAGAGAACCTCGGGCCGCTCCTGGCCGGCGCGGAATTCCGTCTGCTGGACGCTGAGAACATCGACTGCCCCGACGAAAGCTTCGACCTGGTCATCGCCAACCACATGCTCTACCACGTCGACGACCTCGACCGCGCGTTGGGCGAGATCCGGCGCGTTCTCAGGCCCGGGGGACACCTGGTAGCCACCACCGTAGGCCTGGGACACATGAAGCAGCTGCGGGAATTGCTCGGGCAGGTCGTTCCCCGGCGAGAGGACACCCACCACACGGTTACGGGCGTATTCTGTCTTGAGACAGGGCCGGAAAGTCTGGGCGGGCACTTCGTCGAAGTCCGGCGGTTGGATTACCGGGATCATCTTGAGGTCACCGATCCGCAGGCGGTGGTGGACTATGTGCTCTCGACCGACAAGCAACTGGAGTATCTCACCGAGAACAAGCTTGTCGAACTCGGGGCACGGGTTGCCCAGGTCATCGAGCAGGAGGGGGGGATGCGGATCGACAAGTCCTCGGGGATGTTGCGGGCCCGCAGGCAGGCAGCAGAGAACTGATCGCCCGCCACCGGCTGTGTGGAGGGTATCCTCCTGCCCATCTTCGAGCGGGAGGAGGCAAGGCTACTTCTTCTTGATCTTCTTCGGCTTGCAGATGTGTTTCTTCTTCTTGTCCACCGCGCCGCACTTCTTGCAGATGAAGTTGCCCGGCTTCTTCCTGGCCTTCTTCTTTCCCTTCAGACAGCCCATGGTATCTCCCGTCCGTTCCGTAATTGCCGATGCAGATTTGTGGTACGCACCTACCATGATAGGCCTCGCCGCCCTCCGAGCCCAAGACAGCCCGCAACATTGGCAGCCGCTGATCGTCTGGACAGATGAAGCCACGCTGTCCTAGAATATACGCTGACCCGTTCGCTCCCGCAGAAGGAGGCCTTGTCATGTCCAGAATCCGCCTGTTGGTTGCCGTCGTTGCGGTGGTGTTGACTGCTCCGCTCAGTCCGGCCGAGCCTGTGGATACATCCGAGGCCGACGCATTCCTGGAAGGCGTAATCGATCCATACATCCAGGGCGGCGAGCGGACAAGGTTCTTCAAGGCAGCCGGGAAGGACAACGAGCTCAGTGCGAAGGAATTCGCCGCCACCCACGGCAAGAAAGGGGCATTCGCCCGGGAGTTCGACACGTACAAGGCGCTGCTCGTGTTCGACACCGACAAGAGCGGCACGATCGACTGGTTCGAAGCCGACCTGTACCGCCAGAACCTCCGCAGGCGTGTCATCGCGGCCTACGACACCGACCAGGACGGCAAGCTGACCGGCAAGGAACGGATCGCTGCGTGGGAGGCATTGAAAGCGGGGAAGGTTCCCGGCGGTGAGGAAGGCGGGAAGATCCGCGAAGCGAAGATCCCCAACTGGCCCGATGAACAGGAGCTGACGAAGGAATTCGACGCCGACGGAGACGGCAAGCTCTCGCAGGAAGAGAAGGCCAAGGCCATCGAAACCGTCCGGCAGCGCCGCCGGAAGCTGCTGCTTGAGATCTACGACGCCGACAACGACGGGACGCTCTCGCAGGAAGAGGTCCGCAAACTCTGGGGCGATCGGCGGGAGCGGATGCTTGCCGTGCGCGACCGCTGGTCGCTGAGGCTGTTCGACGACGACATGAACGGCCTGCTGGACGAGGACGAAAAGGCCACCCGTGACGAATATGGCCAGAAGCTCAGGGGCACCATGGATCGCCTTCGCAAGGCTGTCTTCGACAAGAACGGCGACGGCGACGTGACGATGGAGGAGATGCGCGAGGGGTTCCAGGACTTCCGGCAGGTTCAGCAGCGCATCCAGCAGAGAATGAACGCCCAGATGGATACCGACGCCGACGGGGAGATCAGCAACCTGGAAAAGGCTGAGTGGGAGGAACGCAGCCGGGTGGCGGTCATGGACTACGTCACGACCATGTCGGACAAGTACGACAAGGACAAGGACGGACGATTCAACGCCGAGGAACGGAAGGTCTTCCTCAAGGCCATCGGTGGCGAGGTGGACCATTGGATCGCCAAGCACGACCGCGATCGCGACGGGCACCTGACCCCTCGCGAGGCCGAGGCGCTGGTCTACGATTTCCTGGAGGAAATCAAGCTGCTTCGTCCCGAGGAGCCCGACGACGACAAGTCCAGCAGCTGAGCGTACCGGTGGCGCGCAAACGACCGGCCGCGGGGCGGGGGACACCCAACGGCCGGTGTGTGGTTTGCGCATCCGCGCCGAACAAAGCCAGCGCGGCGTAAGCTTACTGCATTACTTGCTTTCGGCGAGCCTGGCAGCTACGCGTTTGGCTTTTCGCAGGCGTTCCTTGGCCTTGCGGGGTGCGTTCTTCCTGCGGGTGGCCTTCTGGTCGGCCAGCCGCCGGTCTTTGCGTTCTCGTCTGCGTCCCATGGTGATATCCTCGGTTGATCTCTGATTTCCGGTTCGGTCGAGTCCGGCTATTGTACCGGCAGGTGGCGGTCTGTGCAACCGCACCTGCGGAGGTGTTTCGCCGGACGGGCCTGACGATTCTGCGCCCCTTTTGCCGGAAATGTCTCACATCGCCCCCCGCCCGTCCCGATATGTACCCAGTGGCCGGTCGGTCGCCCGTGCGCGATCGCCCCGGTTTTGGGAAGGTTGTGTTCCGTCAGAAAAAGCGCCCTGCGGGGGCGCGGGGGTCAACAAAGCCATGGCCAATCCGAAGGAAGGCATTCTGCTGGAAGCGGGAACCAACGAGGTGGAGATCCTCGAATTTCTGCTCAACAATCAGGGGTTCGGTATCAACGTACTCAAGATCCAGGCGATCGAGCAGCACAACCCCGAACTGGTCACCGAAATCCCTCTCGCCCCGGGCAGCGTCATGGGCACCCTGCTGTTCCGCAACCGCACCATCCCGATCATCGACCTCAAAGCCGAACTGGGGATCTTCTCCGACGAGGCCGACGAAGAACCCGACGAAGACGACGCCCTGCGGGCGGAATCCGAGAACAAGATCGTCCTGGTCACGGAGTTCAACAACACCACCTCTGCCTTCCTCGTCGACGGGGTCAACCGCATCCATCGCATCGGGTGGGACCAGATCAACCCCATGAGCAAGGTCTTCGATACCTGCACCACCGAGTTCACCGGCTCGGTCAACATCGACAGCCGCGAGATCCTCATCGTCGACCTCGAACGCATCGTCGCCCGGGTGCTGGGGAACGCAATCACGGAATTTTCACAGGTCCGCGATCAGCCCTCCGATCGCGAACGATCCGAGGTGCAGATCGTCCTTGCCGAAGATTCCGGCACGATCCGCCAGATGATGCTCGACGTGCTCAAAGCCGGCGGATACACCTCCGTGACGGACTTCGACAACGGCAAGGCCGCCTTCGAGGAAATCGCCCGCCGCAAGCAGGAAGCCGACGACGCAGGCGAACCCCTCACCGGCAAGCTCGACCTGGTCATCAGCGACATCGAAATGCCCCAGATGGACGGGCTGACCATGTGCAGGAATATCCGCCAGAACCTTGGCCTCAAGCTGCCCGTGGTGATGTTCTCGTCGATGATCAACGAGCAGATGGGCCTGAAATGCCAGGCCGTCGGGGCGAGTTCGTACATCTCCAAGCCCCAGTTCGGCGAACTGGTGGACCTCGTCGACGGCTACTGCATGCCATCGGAGGAATGACCTCCGGCACGGCATGGCTCCCGGGTCCATGCCGCCTGCCCAAGGCCATCGGACCCCGCCCCGCGAGGCCCTCGATGCGCACTGCGACGCGCTCTTAGCGCTGTCTTTGCGCAAGCAAAACGTTTCATTCGGACCGTGACGATATGCTTCACCCGCCGTAAGCCCGACGTTCGGGCCTGACCGCTTACCTGAGGATCCGGTGCACTCATGCAACGCCTGGAGAAATTCGTCTTCGCACTCTCGACCGTCTGGGAAATGGTACTGTTCGCCTCCCTCGCCGTCGGCGCGCTGGCGATCGTAGCCATCCTCGCCTGACGACCCCGGGCCCTCGCGCGACGCCCGCACCCAAGGCCGCGCGCTCGCCGAGCCAGACGCCAAGTTCAATCCGCCGGCTTGCCTGCACCCCCGCAAAGTTCCTCGATGTCCCGATCGATCGCCGAAAGCGCCTCGTCCAACCCGTCCCTGCGATGAGCGGGAATGTTCGCGGCGTACTCGTCCGCCCGGTCCAGGAACCCCCGCAGATACTCCGGGTCCTCGATCTCTCGGGCCTTGGCGTACTGGCCGATCTCCCACCGCTGCACGACCTGCGCGTTGAGCCTTTGCTCCAGGGCGTCCTCGGGCGTCAGCAGCAACGGCTTGCCCAGGTGAATCGCCTCGGAACACAACTGGTTGCCCGCCGTGGAAAGCACGCCCCTGCACCCGGCCAGGTCCTCCAGGAAGGGCACGTTCGACGGCGGATGGAAGGATAGGTTCCCCTCCCCGCCCCTCCGGCTGGGGTGGTACACCTTCACGGGCACCTCCAGCGACCGCAGCGCCTGCTCGACCGCCGGAGTGAAATGCGCGTCGGCGTTGGCAAAGTACACCAGCAGATGCTCCCCCGCGCGGGGCTTCATCTCGCGGGCCTCCCGACGAATCACCGGGCCGACCACCGTCACGTCGTCCCGCGCGCAGGGACCGTCGAAAAACGCCACCGCAATCGCGCGCTGCGGATCGCACACCAACGCCTTGTACAGCATCGCCTCGAACCCCTGCGTCAACGAGTCCATGCCGTTCAGATCCAGCCGACAGTACACCAGCACCCCGAAATGGTCGAAGCTGATCCTCGGCACGCCCAGCCGCCTGCCCGCGCGGTGCGTCCAGCCCTCGCTGTCGGAAAGGATCACGTCCGGGGCGAACCGTTCGATCTCGTCGCAGACCATGCCAAGCCCCGGACCCATCATCAACTGGTCCAGCACAGCCGGAATGTTCCGCGAGATCGTCCGCAGGGGCGACCGCCTGCCGTTGCTGCCATGGTAATACCGCAGCACGGGAATCCGCCGGACCGACCAATCGCGGTGGAGCTGGTCGTACGCGTCGTCGCCGGCCAGCACGAGCACGTCGTACTTCTCGGTGAGATACGGCAGAATCGCCTGGGCCCGGGACGCATGCCCGCGCCCGTAGCCATGCACGCCATAGATGATCCGCCGCCGTTTGTTCGTCCGATTCGTCACAGCACACTCCTGCACAACCTGCCGTTACCCACTCAGACGAACCCAAGCGACCCATGTACCCGAAATCGCCCCCCCGAAAACAGAGAAATCCCGCCTAACCCCACGCCTCCAGCCACCTGTCCAGCGCCCGCCCGACGGCAGGCCAGTCCTCCTTGGCGGTCGCTCCGTGCAGGGAGGGGGCAATCTCCACGGTGTGCACCACCCCCGCAGAACCGGCCGCCCGCAGCGCACGGGCGACGCGCGACACCGGCAGGTTACCCTCCCCCAACGGCTGGTGCGTGTCCCGCAGCCCGGAGTTGTCATGAATGTGAATCTCCACGACTTCCAACGGCAGAGCAGCGATCGCTGCCTCCACGGCCTGTCCGTCGACGCCCCCGGCCGACCGAAGCCGCAGGTTCAGATGGCCGACGTCCACGAGCACCCCCAGCCTCTCTTGCTCCGCCACCGCCCCCCATGCCTGGCGACACTCGGTCAGCTCACGTGCGTTCAGCGGATAGTCCTCCACGCCGAAACGCGCGCCGCTTGCCGCCGTCAGTTCTCCAGCCAGTCGGAGATGCTCCGCCATGCCCTGCGGGTCCGGTATCGGCCCGTAGGGCCCGGCTGCGTCGAGACGGTCGAAGGTCAGGCAGCGCAGCCTCGGGCTCAGCGCATCGACCAATCGGCGGAGATCATCCGCCACGAGGCTGAACTTCCCGTGCAACGTGACCGCCAGGTCCGATCGCTCCAGCGCGTCCTGCAGCAACTGCCGATCCCCCGGCGACGCCTCCAACCACTGCTGCGGAAGCAGCGAGACGGTATCGCAACCCAGGTCCGCGGCGCGGTCGACAGCCGAGCCCAGCGCCTCGCCCTGCCATGCGAAATTCCATACCGCCAGCGACGTGTGCATCCAAAGCCTCCCACCTGCTCGCGAGCCCGATTACAACTCGCCTTTGAGCTTCCGAAGCAGGTCCAGCGCCTGCATCGGCGTGAGATTGTCCAGGTCAGCTTCCTTGATCTCCCGCGCAACCCGCCCGGCCGGGTCGGCAAACAGCTGCATCTGTTCCGCTGCCTTGCGTGCACGCTCGGCCAGTTCGGGCATGTCCAGGTGCTCAGCCAGGTGCGCCTGGATCTGCGGCAGGATCGCGCGGGCCCGCTCGATGACTTCCTTCGGCACCCCGGCCAGCTTCGCTACGTGCACGCCGTAACTGCGATCCGTCCCGCCTCGTACGATTTTGTGCAGAAACACCACCTCGTCCGCCCATTCGCGGACCGCCACGTTGAGGTTCGTCGTGCCGTCCAGCAGCTTCTCCAGTTCCGTCAGCTCGTGGTAGTGTGTCGCGAACAGCGCCCGGCAGCGAAGTCGCAGCGCAAGATGCTCGCAGACCGCCCACGCCAGCGACAGGCCGTCACACGTGCTCGTGCCCCGGCCCACCTCGTCGAGAATCACCAGCGACCGCGAGGTGGCGTTGTTCAGAATGTTCGCCGTCTCGACCATCTCCAGCATGAACGTGCTCAAGCCCCGCGTCAGTTCATCTGCCGCACCCACCCGGGTGAAGATCCGATCGGCCAGCCCGATCGTTGCAGACTCCGCCGGTATGAAACTCCCCGTCTGGGCAAGCAGAACCAGCAACGCCACCTGGCGGATGTACGTGCTCTTGCCGGCCATGTTCGGACCCGTGATGATCAGCAGCCGGTGGTTCTTCGCCTCCATCTTCACGTCGTTGGGCACGAAATCGCTGCCGAGTTGCCTCGCGAGCACCGGGTGCCGCCCGCCGACAATCTCCAGCACGTTGTCCTGCGTCACGACAGGCCGGCGATACCCACGCTCCACCGCCAGCTGCGCCAGACCCGCCAGCACGTCCAGCGAAGCCAGCGCCTCGGCCGCTTTCTGCATGGCAGGGACGTGCTCGCAGAGCTGCTCGCGAAGCCGCTCGTAAAGCTCCGCCTCCAGCGCCTTGGCACGCTCCTCGGCCGTCAGTACCTCCGTCTCGTACCGCTTGAGTTCGTCGGTGATGTACCGCTCGGCGTTCTTGAGCGTCTGCTTGCGAACGTAGTTGTCGGGCACCTTGCCCGTGTGGGCGTGGGTGACCTCGATGTAGTAGCCAAAGACCTTGTTGAACCCCACCTTCAGCGACGAAATGCCCAGGCGCTCGGCCTCCCCGGCCTGGTACGTCGCCAGCCACTCCTGCCCGTCCGACTCGATCGACCGCAGGCGGTCGAGCTCCTCGTGATAGCCCGGAGCGATCACTCCCCCGTCGCGAACCACGTTGGGGCAGTCGGGGTCGATCGCAGCGGCGATCAACTCGGCTGCGGCATCCAGGCCCGTCAGGTCCGGCCCGATCCCGCCCAGCAACTCCGCATGGCAGCCGGCCAGCATCGCCGCCAGGTCCGGCAGCAACATCAGCGAGGCCCCCAGCGCCACCAGCTCCCGGGGCCTGACGCGACCCAAGGCTACGTTCGAAGAGATCCGGTCGATCTGCGCCACGTCGCCCAGCCGCTCACGAAGCGAATCCAGCTTGTCCCGGTCGGCGACCAGTTCTTCCACGGCGTCCTGCCGGTCGACAATCGCCGAGTAGCCCGTCAGCGGAAACGTCAGCCAGCGCTCCAGCAGCCGGGCGCCCATGCCCGTGGAGGTCCGATCGATGCACGCCAGCAGCGACCCCGACCGCTGATGGCTGCGAAGCGTGCGGTGAATCTCCAGACACCGCAGCGTGTTGCCGTCAATGGCCATGTGCTCGTCACGCTGAAACCGGCGCAGGCCTCCGATGTGCTCGATGGCCGTCTTCTGCGTTTCGCGGAGATACTCGATCACCGCCCCGGCCGCCGAGATCGAGGCGTCCCACTGCCCGTAGCCGAACCCCTCCAGCGTGGTGGTCCCGAAGTGGTCGTTCAGCGTCTGCTGGGCGGCAGACCTGTTGAACGCCCACGGCGGGCGGGAGGTCGCCACCGCAGTCGTGCATTGACCCAGCGCTTCGCGGAAGTCCCGGCGGTCCAGCGAACTTTCCTCGGGCAGCAGCACCTCGGCCGGAGCGATACGCACCAGCTCGTCCATCAGGTGCTCGCGGGGAACCAGCATGGTCCAGAACGCCCCGCTGGACAGCTCCACCCACGCCAGTCCCGCAAGGCCGTCGCCCCCCGACTTGCCGTCCGGTGGATACACCCCGGCCAGGTAGTTGCCCTCCCGCTGCTCCAGCAGCTGCTCGTCGGTGAGGGTGCCCGGGGTGACCAGGCGCGTCACGTCGCGCTGCACGATTCCCTTGGCCTGGCTGGCATCCTCCACCTGCTCGCAGATGGCCACCCGATGCCCTGCCCGGATCAGCCTGGCCAGGTATCCGTCCAGCGCATGGTACGGAATCCCCGCCAGCGGAATCGCCGAATCGCCCTTCGAACGCGATGTCAGTGCCAGCCCAAGCTCGCGCGAGGCGATCTTCGCGTCCTCGCCGAACATCTCGTAGAAGTCGCCCATCCGAAACAACAGGATATAC
>CAZXSK010000059.1:0-24450 GCA_964642855.1 uncultured Planctomycetaceae bacterium
TCGTTGACGGCGGGTTCTCCGGCGAGGGAAATCCACTCGGGCTCGGAGAGGAATCTCGTCCGCGGCGGCCAGTTGCGGATCGTCTGGGCGATCTGACCTGCTTCCAGGACGAGAGCGTCGAGCCCGGCTGATTGCAGACCCGCAGCCAGTTCGATGCCGATCGGCCCGCCGCCGATGATGACGATATCCGTCTCGGTCATGGGTCAATACAGGCCGGTGGTTTCGGGCAGGTCGAACATGAGGTTCATGTTCTGGACCGCCTGGCCGGATGCCCCCTTGATGAGGTTGTCCAGCGCACCGAAGAGGATGACCTTTCCCTTGGCGACCGCGGCGCCGACGTCGCAGAAGTTCGTGTTGGCGACATACTTGGTGGCGGGCACGATGCCCCGGCGGACGCGGACGAACGGCTTGTCCCGGTATTCTGCCTCCAGCACGTCGAGCAGGCGATCGGCCGTGACGTCGCCGGCCGGATTGGCGTAGATCGTACACAGCATGCCGCGGTCCATCGGCGAGAGGTGGGGCACGAACAACAGTTCAGCCGGGGTGCCGGTGAATTCGGTGAGTGTCTGCTCCATTTCGGGCATGTGCCGGTGCGTTCCCACGCCGTAGGCTTCGAAGTTCTCGTTCCGCTCGGGGAAGTGGAACTTCAGGTTGGGCTTGCGCCCCGCCCCGCTGACGCCGCTGATGGCATTGACGACGATACCGGTCGGCGCGATGAGTCCTTCGCGAAGGACCGGCGCCAGGGGCAGCGCCGCACAGGTCGGATAGCATCCCGGGTTCGCGATGAGATCGGCATTCGGGATCGCATCGGGGAACAGCTCGGGCAGGCCGTAGACGGCTTGGGAGAGTCGGTCGGCGTCGGTGTGCGGACAGTACCACTGCTCGTAAAGCTCGCGACTTTTCAGTCGATAGTCGGCCGACCAGTCGATCACGCGCAGGCCTGCCTCCCGCAGGGCGGGCACATAGGACATGGCGACCTTGTGGGGCACGCAGAGCATGGCGAGATCGGCATCGAGGGAGGCAACCTTCTCGGGCTCGAACAGTTCCTGGGAGAGGCCGACCTGCTTGGTCAGCGCGGGGTAGAATTCCTCCATCGGCCCCAGTTCGCTCTCGGGCCCGAAGATGCCCACGACCTCGGCGTTGGGGTGGCGTGTGAGAATTCGCAGGACTTCGAACCCCGCGTATCCGCTCCCACCCACCAGGACGATCCGAATCTTCTCTTTTCCGTTGTCTGCCATCTGACGTCGCCTTTCGTATCCGCCGAACGTCCGCGGGGGGCGTCCGGGTGTAAAGAAAGCCCCGTCGCCGAAGCGCCGGGGCTTTGGAATTCCTGCGTAATGCGGCGGGTTAACGCTTGGAGAACTGGAACCGCTTGCGGGCGCCCGGCTGGCCCGGCTTCTTGCGCTCCTTCATGCGAGCGTCGCGGGTCAACAGGCCGCGGTGCCTGAGGGTGCTCTCGGCGTCGGGGACGGCGTCGGAAATGGCCCGGGCGAGCCCGAGGGTGATCGCACCGGCCTGGCCGGTGAACCCCCCGCCCTTGACATTGACGTAGACATCCCAACTGCCGACCATGTCCACGGCCTGGAGGGGCGCGATGATGTCGTTGCGGTCACGCTCTTCGCTGAAGAAGGCGTCTGCTTCCTTCTTGTTGACGATGAACTTGCCGTCGCCCGGGCGAATGCGGACGCGGGCGATGGCCTTTTTGCGTCGGCCTGTTCCCCACCACCAGCGCTTGCCCTCGGGAGGGTCCACGGGCTTGTAGCTGGTAGTCTTGGTTTCGGTGCTCTCGGCGACGACGGCGTCGGCCGACTCCTGCTTGACTTGCGTTTCTTCAGCCATGGATCGTTCCTGGGGGTTACAGTTCCAGCGGCTCGGGCTGCTGGGCCTGGTGTTCGTGCTTGTCGTCTGCGTAGACCTTCAACTTCTTCAACATGTTCACGCCCAGCTTGTTCTTGGGCAACATCCTGCGGACCGCCTCGGAGACCACCCTGCAGGGGTCCTTCTCGAGCATCTCCGCGAGGGTTGTCACCCGCCGGCCGCCGGGATAGCCGCTGTATCTCTGGTAAAGGCGCTGGGTGGGCTTGTTGGCACCCGTAATCCGCACCTTCGACGCATTGAGCACCACGACGAAATCGCCGACGTCCACGTGGGGCGTATACTCGGGCTTGTTCTTGCCCATCAGAATCATCGCGATGTCCGAGGCCATGCGACCGAGAATCCTGTCTGTCGCGTCGACCGCATACCACTTCGCCTCGACTTCGCCCTGCTTGGCCATGTAGCTCTTCATTGCCGGGTATCCCATCTGAATTAGACTGACCGCAAAGAGTCTCGTATTTTGACATTATGCCCCTTCCTGTCAACCCTAATCTGCACAAATCTTGCCAGCCGGCGGGGCCCTCGGGGCGGCAGGCACTACCGGCGGAGGGGAGTATACCACCTTCCGCCGCCCCAGACCACTCCGAAGGGCGGTGGTTTCCTGTTCCCTCCGGGCGGGCTTTGCGTACAATGGTCCCAGCTACCAGAGTCGCGCGTGCCACCGCAGAAAGGAGTCCGCCCGTGACACGTAACAGTTTCCTGACCCTTGCCATATCGCTTGCCGGGCTCGCAGCGGCCGGCGGATGCAGTTCGTCGCGGCCCGTGGCGCTGCGTTACGACATCCCACCTGCCGTCCCCCTGCCCGCCGGGGTGCGGAAGATCTGTCTCGCACGCCGGGCAGGTACAAAGGACCCCGGCAGCGAGATCGCCTGGAACGCCCGCGCCGCACAGGCCCTCGCCGAGAAGCTCCCCGAGGTCTCCGACGGCCGATACCAGCTCGCCGGCTCGAAGTCAGGCCGGGTTGTCGAGACCGGCCAGCAGGCACCGGCCGTCGCACGGTCCATCGCCGCCGAGGCCGTCGCGGTCGTCGACGCCACGGTGACCACCTCCGAGAAACGCAAACCGCTGACCCGCCTCGACCGCCAGGGGAACCTCCAGACCCGCACGGTACTCCACAAGCAGGTGCAGGTCGCCCTGTCGGTGGAGGTGCTCGATGCCGCCTCCGGGGCGACGCTCGCCTCGGTGATGCTACGCCGGGCGTACGATTCCGACCAGCCTCGCAAAAGCCTCGCCCACGTCAAGCCCGGCGCCGGCGTCGATGCCATCGCGGCCATCCTGCTCCAGGACGCCGCCGACGATTTCGTCCGGCGGATCACCCCGCGGGAGGTGTCGGTCAAGGTGCCCCTGGCCGAGGGGGACAGCCCAGCGATGGAAAGCGGCAACCGCCTGGCGCTCGCGGGGGAATACCGCGCCGCGGCTGAGCAGTACCGCCTGCACCTTCGCGACAATCCCGAAGACGCCAACGCATGGGGCAACCTCGGCGTGGTGCTGGAAGGCGCCGGAAACTTCCCCGCCGCCCTCGACGCCTACACCCGGGCGTTCGAACTGTCCGAGAACGTCGACTACAGGCAAGGCCTCGCGCGAATGCGCTCGCTGGTTCCCGAAGAGTAGGCCCGCAGGAGAATCCCATGGACTACACCGTAGGAAAGATCGGCCGGGTGGTCGTCGCCCGGGGCTTCGAGGGTGAGGACATCTACCAGGAGATCGAGGGCATCGCCGCCCGGGAAGACATCCGCTCGGCGTCGGTGATCGTCGTCGGCGGGCTTCGCAAGGCGAAGGTCGTCGTGGGTCCCAGGAACCCTGAGGGTCCCATCGAGCCGGTCTATCGCGAGTTCGATGACGCCCGCGAGATTGCCGCCGTGGGCACGATCTTCTGGGACGACGAGAAACCCGTGCTGCATATGCACGGCGCGATCGGCCGGGGCGACGAAACACTCGCCGGCTGTCCGCGCGGCGGGGCCAGCGTCTTCTGCGTGCTGGAGGTCGTCCTGATCGAAATCCTCGGCGTCGACGCCCGCCGCGAGCTCGACGAAGCGACCGGCCTGAAGCTGCTCTCGCTGGTTACCGATCAGCTCGCCTGACCCGTCCCGCGCATCAAAACGGCGGAGCGCACCGAATCGCGCGCCCCGCCGCGAGTGTCTCGTCAAACAGTGGTCAGCCTTCCTGCGACTCGTCCGCCATCGCGGCGATCTCCTTGAGCCGCTCGGTGATCGGCAGGTGCTGCGTGCAGCGATCCTCGCACTGACCGCACAGGCTGCAGGCAGCCGCCTGCTCGGGCTTGATGCCCCAGTGCCACTTCATTCGGCCTTTCATCTGCTCGGCGTCGTCCAGGATCTTCTGGTTGTAAACGTCCATGAACTTCGGAACCGGCACGCCCGACGGGCACGGCAGGCAGTAGCCGCAACCCGTGCACAAGCCCTCGAACTTCTCGAAGACCTTCTCGCGGATCCGCTGGGTGTGCTCCGGCGCGTACGGCTGGAATTCCTCGACCGCGTCGACGGCCTGGTCGACGTGGTCGGTGTTGCTGAAGCCCACCAGCGCCGACGTGACCGCCGGCTGGGAGACGTTGAACCGGATCGCCGCCTCGACCACGGACCTGTCCTGCTCGCCCTTGAGGAACGCGAGCTTCTCGGGATTGTTGGGAATGATCCCGCCGCCCAAGGGGTTCATCGTCACCACGCCGAGATTCATCTCCTGGCAGGCGTCGACGGCCTGCTGGCGATACGGGAAGTTGATCGCGCAGTACCCCAGCGTCACGCCCTCGAAGTAGCCTTCTTCCAGCAGTTGCTTCAGGTCGCCGCCGGGCAGGTGCGAAGAGACCACCACGTGCTCGATCAGGCCTTCGTCCCGCGCCTTGAGAGCGGCCTCGACCGCGCCGCCTTTCTTGCGCCCTTCCCATGCCTCCAGCGTGAGGATGCACCAGATGTGGAAGAAGTCGATCTTCTCGACGCCCAGCCGCTGCAGGGAGCGCTCGAGGCTCTTTCGCAGCTCGTCGCCGTCGGGGTTGGAGCACTTCGTCGAGCAGTAGAACCGGCCGCGGTCCATCTGCCGGAAGGCGGCGCCCATGATGTCCTCGGACTTGTCGCCGCAGTAGCCCGGCGCGGTGTCGAAGTAGTTGATCCCGCGGTTGTAGGCGTGCAGGACGATCTCGGCCATGCCGTCGATGTCCTTGGGGTTCTCGAATCGCATGCCGCCGAAGCTGACAGCGGTAATGTCTTTGCCGGTCTTGCCGTACGGCTTGGTCCACATCGGTCGTACTCCTGGTCTGGTGATTCTGGGCGAATGGGTTCTGCCCTCCCGGCGGTCGAGCTGACCTGCGACAATCCTACCGCACGGGCCGGGCCCATGAAACCCCCTGCCCGCAAAGGCGGTCAGTCGTCCTTTGTGGAGTTGGGGTCGCTGCGCTCGTGGGTCTTGGTCCGCGGGGCTGCTTCGGGCAGCGGTTTCTTCTGTCGCGGGTCGCGGTAGAGATGCACGTTGTCCCACAGATACTCTCCGGGCGGCCAGTACGAATACACCTGGATCTGCAGGAACTCCACGCCCTCGGGCAGGCCTCCCCGGGGCGGAAACGGCGCGGCGAAATGCTGCCACTGACCCTTGGCCTCGCCGCAGTTGAGATACCACCGGTAGCTCTCGCGGTAGTGACGCCGGGGGTTCTTCCTTACGTCGTCGGCGATGAGCTTCTTCCGCCGGGCCTCGGGGAGGTCCGCAAACTCCCGCGGCGTCAGACCAAGCTCCGCAAGCGCGCTTTCCGGCAGGCCGTCCGGCTGGTAGCCCTCCGGCAGCGACCAGCCCTTGATGAATACCTTCGCGCCGCCCCTTCCCTTGTGGTCGGCCATCAGCCAGTATCGCCCGCCCGCCTCGGCCGGAATCCACTCGCTGCGGAAGTGCACGCCTTCCAACCCGCCGACGCAGCCGTAGCTCGTGTCGCGGCCGATCCTGGGCGGCTTGTTCGGATCGGCCTTGCCCAGTCGCAGCGCCTTGCGATACGCCAGCCAGGGGTCGCGCTTGAGATCGGTCCGGATGCGCAGGATCTTCCCCCTGCCCTTCGGGCCCTTCTCCAGGAACGTGCTGACGTTGTCGGGGGCATCCCACCCCCCGCCCGACTCGAACCCCCCGCCGGCGTTGAGGGGCCTATCGAGATCCTCGGCGTTGGGTTCGGGCTCGTCGCCGTACTCGGGCGGCTTCCAGAGCGCCTGTTCGGTAATCGCCTCCACCAGCTTCCCGCCGAGCACCGCCCGCCAGCGCTCCGTGTCGTCGGTGAGGATCTCCACCGACCATGCCGGCTTGTCGCCGCGAAGGTCCACGATCACAGCCACCACCCGTCGCGTTCCCCCCGCCGTCGACACACTGCCGTACACGCCCACTTGTCCGCCGAGCTTCTCGCCGGTGAGCTTGATCACCCTGGCCCGATCGGCCTTCGAATCGACCGGGTCGGAAAACTCCTGGGTGGTCAGGCGGTCGACGACCTTCCAGCCATCCTGCCGGCGGAGCTTGAGGCGAACGGTGTCCGCGAAGGCCTTGCCTTCTTTGCAGTCGTCGCCCGAAGTGAAATCGTAGATAATCGCCCACGTCGGCGACGCGTCGTTGCCGTCTCCCTGATTGCGTGAGCCCGTTTCGCCCAGCGTGGGAACCAGTCCGGCGACCCACGCCGCAACAAGAACAGCCCCTGCCAGGATGCAAATGCCTCTCCGCATGACCAGCCCGTCCTCGGGTAACGATGATATTCACTCTACAACATGGAAACCGCCGACGCCAAGACTGGTTACGAAGATAGACCGATGCGCGACAGAGCAAACATCATCCAGGCGGCCGGGGCGGCCCACATGCAGACGGTGCGGGCCCTGTTCAGCGAGTACGCCCACGAGCTCGGGCTCGACCTGTGCTTCCAGGGCTTCGGGCAGGAGCTTCAGAATCTGCCCGGCAAGTACGCGCCGCCGCAAGGAGCCCTGCTGCTGGCGGAAGACACCGACGGCGAGCCCGCCGGCTGCGTCGGACTCAGGCCGATCGACGCCGACGGCGTGTGCGAGATGAAGCGGCTGTACGTTCGACCCCTCGCCCGAGGCCGGGGGATCGGCAGGCTGCTGACAGAGGCAATCCTCTCCCGCGCCGCCGACGCGGGCTATCACACCATGCGCCTGGACACGCTGGGCATTCTCAAACCGGCCCTTCGGTTGTACCGGTCGCTGGGGTTCGTCCAGCGGGAGGCGTACTACGACAACCCGCTCTCCGGGGTGATCTACATGGAGAAGTCGCTGGGCGGGGGCGATTCTGCCGCCCGGTGAAGCCCTGATTCGCTCGCGACTTGCAACCGGGGCCCCTGTGCCCGATAATCTCTCATCCACGATTCACGGCCCGGCTTTGCAGGTGCGAAGTCGGCCGGCAGCCAGAAAGCTAATCCGCAGCATGCGACGCAACATCGTACACGAAGGCGCCCGCGAACTGACCTACGCCATCCGCGAGATCGTTCAGGTCGCCCACCGCTTCCGAGACCTCGGGGTCGATATCACCTGGGAGAACATCGGCGACCCGATCCAGAAGGGCGAGATCATCCAGCCCTGGATCCGCGAGGTGCTCCACGAAACCATCGACGAAGATACGTCGTGGGGATACTGCGATACGGCCGGTGTTCCGGCGACGCGCGCGTTTCTGGCCGAGGAGATCAACCGTCGCGGCGGGGCGCAGGTCAAGCCCGACGACGTGCTGTTCTTCAACGGCGTGGGCGACGCGGTCAGCAAGGTCTACGGCTTCCTGCGGCGCGAAGCCCGCGTGCTGGGCCCGACCCCTGCCTACAGCACCCACTCCTCGGCCGAGGCAGCCCACAGCGGCTACGAGCATCTCACCTACGAGCTGGACCCGTACAACCGCTGGCTGCCGGATGTCGAGGACATCCGCATGAAGGCCCGCTACAACGATTCCATCGCGGGGATCCTGCTGATCAACCCCGACAACCCGACCGGCGCGGTCTACCCGCGCGAGATGCTCGAGGAGATCGTGGAGATCGCCCGCAGACAGGATCTGTTCATCATCTGCGACGAGATCTACACCAACGTGGTGTTCAACGGCAACAGGCCTTTGCACCTCTCCGACGTCATCGGCGACGTGCCGGCGATATCGATGCGCGGACTCTCGAAGGAGGTCCCCTGGCCGGGGTCGCGATGCGCCTGGCTGGAAGTGCTCAACCGCGATCGCGACGAGACGTTCCACACGTATATCGAGTCGCTGCTGGCGGCCAAGCGCCTGGAAGTCTGCTCGACGACCGCCCCGCAGATGGTCGTTCCGCGTCTGATGAGCGACCCTCGCTACGCCAAACACCTCGGCGACCGGGCGACCATGCTGGAATCGCGGGCGAAGGAAATCCACGCCGCGCTGGACGGCATCGACGGGACGGTCGTGAACATGCCCGGCGGGGCGCTGTACCTGACGGTCATGTTCGAAGAGGGTGTCCTCAACGACCGCCAGACGCTGCCCGTGCCCCCGGGCAAGGTCCGCGACCTGTTGGAAGAGATCGTACGCGACGTGCCCAATGACCGCAGGCTGGTCTACTACCTGCTGGCCGCGACGGGCATCTGCGTGGTCCCGCTGAGCGGCTTCTGCTGCAAGCGCGACGGCTTCCGGGTGACCCTCCTGGAGTGCGACGACGCCAAGCGGCGATGGACATTTGAAACGCTCGGCCAGGCCCTGAAAGACTACATCCATTCCTGAAAGGATACTCGATGGCCAAGAAACAGCACATCACCCTGCCCGACGGCTTCACGGCTGCGGGAGTCCACTGCGGAATCAAGAGCAGTGCCAAACAGGAGGATCTCGCGATCATCGCCTGCGAGGTCAACGCGTCTACCGCGATCCTGACGACGTCCAACCAGCTCGTGGGCGCGCCGATCGAGTGGTGTCGGGAAGTGCTCCCCAAAGGGCACGGCCGGATACGCGGGGTGGTCATCAATTCCGGCTGCGCCAATGTGTTCACCGGTGAGCAGGGCATGGAAGACGTCGAGGACATGGCCGAGCGAACGGGCAAGCTCCTGGGCGTGGCGAGCGACAAGGTGCTGGTGGCGTCCACCGGCCTGATCGGCCAGCGCCTGCCGATCAAGAAGGTCCGTACGGGCATTACCAAGGCGGGCAAGGCGCTGTCGACGACCAACGACGAAGCCGCCGCCCGGGCGATTCTCACCACGGACACGAAGACCAAGTCGGCCGTGGCAAAGACCAAGATCGGCGCCAAGGAGATTACCGTCGCGGGAATCGCCAAGGGCTCGGGCATGATCGCCCCGTCGCTGGCGACCATGATCGCCGTGATCACCACCGACGCCAACATCACCGGCTCGGCGTTGCGAACGGCCATTCGCAACGCGTCCAAGACCAGCTTCAACGCCGTCAGCGTCGATTCCGACACGTCGACGTCGGACATCATCGTGGCGATGGCCTCGGGTAAGTCGCGCGGCAAGCTGATCTCCAGCCGTGGGGCCGGGTACAAGGAGTTCTCCGACGCGCTGCAGGAAGTGTGCGACAAGCTGGCCTACGCGGTCGTCGCCGACGGCGAAGGCGCGACGAAGGTGATCCACGTGCACGTCAAGGGCGCCGCGTCCAAGGGCGACGCCGAAGCCGCCGCGCGCAGCATCGCCGACTCGCCCCTGGTCAAGACGGCCTTGCACGGGGCGGATCCCAACTGGGGACGCATCCTCGTGGCGCTGGGCAAGAGCCCGGCCAAGCTCGACCCCGAGCAGCTCGCGGTTTCCATCGGCGAGACAGCTGTCTTCCGTGGCGGGACGGGCGTCAAGCTCTCCGCCGCGAAGAAGCAGAAGCTCGTGAAGCATCTCAAGGGCAAGGACGTGGAGATCACCGCCGACCTCGGCGGGGGCAAGGGCGACTTTACCGTCATGACCTGCGACCTGTCGCGGAACTACATCAAGATCAACGCCGACTACAGCACGTAACGCCCTCGGCGAAGTCAGACGAAAACACCCACCGGCAGGCCGGGACCGGTGCACACGGAAGGAGAAGCAACACCATGGCACGCATCGGAGCCGGCGGAGAAGAATGGCGGGGGATGGACTCCGCCCACCTGTACGACCCGACAGCCTCATCGGAGACCATCGGCAAAGCTCGGGCGAACATCGAGGACATCCGCAAGCGGGACGTGCAGCTTCGGGTCGTCTCGCCGGACGGTACGCCCCGGGCGGAGATGCCCGTAGAGGTCGTTCTCAAGAACCACCACTTCCCGTTCGGCGACAATCTCTGGACGATGGACCGCTGGTACCGCTTCGGCCAGGGCGACTACGACCGGGCGAAGTACTACAAGCGACGGTTCGTCGACGTCCTCAATGCTGCCACGGCGCTATGCTACTGGACCGAGCGACCCCGCAACGACGGGCCCAAGACCGAAGACCTCCAGGGCGAGCCGCGGTACGACGCCTTCCATTCCTGCGTCGACTGGGCGTCGTCGGAGAACCTCCTCGTCAAGGGCCATCCGATCTTCTGGTCGATCACCAAGTGCGTGCCCGACTGGGTGATGAAATACGATTACCAGACCCGCATGAAGTTCGTCGAGGTCCGCGTGCGCTCGCTGGTGGCCGGCGTGCGGGGCAAGGTGAAGATCTGGGACGTCGTCAACGAAGCCATGTGGGAGCCGGCCTTCAAGAACCTCGATCACCGCAACTGGCCGCACCTGGACCCCATCGAGGACATCGCCGACTACATCGAACCCGTGCTGCGATGGGCCCGCGAGGAAGATCCCGACGCGTGTTACATCGTCAACGATTACGGCATGGTCGGCAAGGACGAGGACTCCGCCCCCGTCGCCGCCGATGGCACGAAGGTGACCTCCGCCCTGCAGCGCAAGCGGTTCCTGCAACTGCTCGATGCGCTCGGCCAGCGCGGCGCGGCGCCCTCGGCCCTCGGGCTCCAGTCCCACACCGGAGGCTGGCTGGACCACGACACCCAGTGGGCGGTCTACGAGGAGATGTCCCAGGCGAATCTGCCCATCCACATCACCGAGTTCTGGGCCCATACCAGGCACCTGCAGGACAAGGGCCTCTCCCAGGACGAGATCGACCGGATGCAGGCTGACTTCGTCGAGAACTACCTGACGTGCGCATTCGGGCACCCGGCCGTGGAGGCGTTCTTCTTCTGGGGCTTCATGGGGGCCGGGCTCCGCTGGCGAGATCAGCTCTCCTCCGGCCACGAGCTGACGGCGATGTACGAGCGCGTCCGGTCGCTGATCCACGAGAAGTGGACCACGCGCGAGACGCTCACGACCGACAGCGACGGCGTGGTGCGGTTCCGCGGGTTCCTGGGCGACTACGCGGTGCGCCTCGGCGGGGAGGGCGTGATGCCGCGCGGCAAGGCCTTCCGCGTCGACGGGCAGACCAGCGGACAGATCACGGTGACGCTGGCCTGAGGCGCCGGCGGATCGCTGGGACAACGCAGACTCTTACCAAAGCAAGATTTACGGGCGGGCTCGCACGCGGGTCCGCCCGAGTCCTGACCCCCACCCTCACAGGCCGCAGAGCTTACCCATCTTACGCCCCTGACGTAGGTTATCTTCTTTCAAAACAAAGCACTTACGCGCTTCGGACGGACAAAATCCCCCTACCGCATTTCGGGAGATCCGGCTACAATGGTGTGCGTGTCAGGAAGCTGGCCTCAGGAGGCAAGTGAGTGACCGAAGAATCGATCCGCCACAAACTGAAAGTCGCCCTGCTGATCGTCCTCAGCTTCGCGGCGATGTGCTAGGCCGTATCTGAAACCGGCCCCGGCCCGCCCGACGGGCAGGCCACCCAGGCAGGCGCTCATCCACACGCTCGGGTCGTCCCGGCGGCATCGGCCGTAGGCCGGCGGCTCGGTATGCACGCAGCGCTCTAGCCCCTTGTCCCCCCGCGGCGCCCTCTCGACGATCCTTCCGATGCGCTACCGCACGCCCGGGCCCGGGAACCAGCCCTGCCAGAGATCCGGCAGCCACATCGTCAGCGGCTCGACGTACGTCACCAGCAGCAGTGCCACGATCATCGCCAGATAGAACGGCAGCATCGGGCGGACCATGCGCGACAGCGGAACCTTGCTGATCCCGCACCCAACGAACAGGCAGTTGCCCACCGGCGGCGTGCACAGGCCGATGCACAGGTTCATCAGCAGGATCACCCCGAAGTGAACCGGATGGATCCCGTACTCCACCGCCACGGGCAGAAACAGCGGCGTGAAGATCAGCACGGCCGGGGTCATGTCCAGGAACGTGCCGAACACCAGCAGCACGACGTTCAGCACCAGCAGGAAAACGATCCGGTCGTGCGTGATCGAGAGGCACAGATCCAGCAGCGCCTGGTCGATCCGCTCGCTGAGGAATACGAACTTCATGGCGTTGGAGGCTGCGATCAGGAAGAACACCACGCCCGTGGTCACCAGCGCATCCCGCACGATGCCCGGAAGCTGGCGGAAGGTGATCTCCCGGTACACGAGCATCGCGGCGATCAGCGCACAGATCACCGCCACGGCGGAGGCTTCGTCGGCCCGGAGGAACCCGAAAAGGATCCCGCCCAGGATGATCAACACGATCCCCAGCGCCAGCGACGCGCTGACGAGCCTGCCCAGCACGTGCACCACCCCCCGCCACGGGCCTCGCGGATAGCCCCGCAGGTGTGCCAGGATCCCGCACAGCGCCATCAGGCTTATCCCCACCAGGATCCCCGGCGTGAAGCCCGAGAGGAACATCGTCTGCACGTTGAGGGGTACGTCCCGGTACGCCCCCACCGTCGCCGTGCCCGACGCCACGATCGCGTACAGGATCATCACGTTCGACGGCGGAATGATCAGGCCCACCGTCGAACTCGTGACCGTCACCGCCGTGGCGAAGGGCAGGTCGTAGCCTTCGCGGTCCATCACGGGAATCAGCAGCGACCCGATGCTCGAGACATCCGCCACGGCCGAGCCAGACACGCCCCCGAAGAACATGCTCGCCATTACATTGACGTAGCCCGTGCCGCCCCGCACCCAGCCGATGGTCGACTGCGACAGGCCGATCAGTCGCCAGGCGATGCCCCCCCTGCCCATGATCTGCCCGGCCAGGATGAAAAACGGAATCGCGATCAGCGCCAGCTGCTTGACCACGCCGGTCATGTCGGTCAGCAGCGCGTAGGGGCTCATGCTGCCGAAGGGATCTTCGATGAACGCGAAGCCCACGAAGGATGCAATCGCGATCGAGAACGCCACCGGCACGCGCAACAGCAGCAGCACCACGAACACGATGCACAGCACGGCAAAGGGACTCATCGCGCCGTCTCCCCCCCGGCCGGTCCGTCTGGCAGGCCTGGCACGTCAGGCGCACTGTCGCCCCCTGCCCCGCAGGCCGGTGGGATTTCCTCCGGCCAGAGGCAGCCGATCAGTCCCTCCAGCGAGAACGCCAGCATCAGCGCGCCCGAGACCGGGTAGCACAGGTAGAACGGCCAGGTCGGCAGGTCGGCGCTGGCCAGACGACTTCCGCCCGACCACGTGGAGGCAACGTACATCCCGCCCAGCACCGCGAAGACCGCCCCGAACGCCGCGATGACCAGCCAGTCGAAGACCTCCACCGCCCGGCGGAGACGTGGCGGGAACCGTTCGGTCAGCGCGTCGATCCCCTGGTGGGCCCCGGCCCGAAGCGCGATCGCTGCACCCAGAAACGCCAACTGCACCAGCCCCAGCGTGGCGACCTCCGTCACCCAGGGCGTCTGCCTGCGGAAGCCGCCGAGGTTCTGCACCGCGCTGTAGGTCAGCAGCACCACCTGCAGCGCCAGGATCACGCCCGTAACGGCCGTCACGACCCCGGCAACAAGCCGCATCGCCCGGTGGTAGCGGGCCTTGAGGCTCCCGCAACGCATCGCTACTCCGCCGAGCGGATTCTCTGCACCCACGTCCTGCGCTCCTCGGGCAGCGAATCGTACAGCCCGGCCGTCGCCTGGAAAAACGGCTCGCGGTCGAACTCACGCGTGATGGTCACCCCTTCGTCGGTCAGCTTGCCGAAGAGCTTCTCCACCTCCTGGTCCCAGAGCTTTCGCTGGTAGGTCGCCGATTCCCGTGCGGCCTCGGTCAGCGCCGCCTTCTCATCATCCGACAGCGAATTCCACGCGTCGAGATTCATTACCAGCACGTCCGGCGCGCGGGAGTGGCGGTCCAGCAGGTAGTACGGGCAGTACCGGTGATGTCCCTGGTTGTAGTACGACGGCGGGTTGTTCTCGGCGCCCTGGACCACCACGCCCTTGTCCAGCGCCTGCGTCAGCGGCGGGCCGAACGGAATCGTCACCGGAATCGCGCCCATCGCCTCGACCATCTTCCGCATCGTCGGGCTTTCCTGCACGCGGATCTTCATGCCCGCGAGGTCCTCGAACTTCGTCAGCTCGTCGCGCGAATAGAAGCTCCTCGCGCCGGCGTCGTAGTAGACCAGCCCCTTCAGGCCGACCGACTCGAGCTTGCCCATGATCTCCCGCCCGATCTCGCCGTCGAGCACCTTCCAGTAATGCTCCTCGTCGCGGAACAGGAAGGGCATGGCGTAGATGCCCATCTCGTCGACGTACTTCTCCAGCGCGTTGGAGGAGATCTTCGTCATCTGGATGCTGCCCGCGCGGGTCTTCTCCAGCAGCTCGATCTCCGCCCCGAGCTGCGCGCTGTGACGCACGTCGACCGCCAGCGAACCGTCGGTCTTGCTCTGGACCAGCGCAGCCATCCGTACCATCGCCTTGTGAACCGGGTGCTTGTCCGTCAGCACGTGCGCAAGCTTGATGGTCCGCGTCGAACCGCTGTCGCGCCTGCACCCGCAGGCGATCAGCGCCGTCGCTGCCAGAAGAATCACCACTACTGACCGATGCAAAGACATGGAACGCCTCCTGTCATCATGGACTCGTTGGTTGCCCCATGATGCAGCCGCACCGATGACGTTGCAAGGGCCTTTGCCCCAGGCGATGAACCATCACTCGCGGAAGAATTCCTCCAGCCGCTCGAAGACCTCGTGGTCGGTCCCGTGCCGCCGAACGTCCAGCA
Organism: uncultured Planctomycetaceae bacterium; assembly: GCA_964642855.1. Taxonomy (GTDB): domain Bacteria; phylum Planctomycetota; class Phycisphaerae; order SM23-33; family SM23-33; genus CAZXSK01. The sequence goes on from CAZXSK010000059.1 coordinate 14,881, forward strand.
CATCTTCCAGCTTCGTGAGCTGACGCGTCATCTGGTCGAGGCGGTCGTCCTCGTTGACCAGCAGCCAGATGCGGCTGGTCTGTCCCGAGCCGATCGGCATACACAGAATGCCCTCGACGTTAAACGCCCGCCGTGAGAACAACCCGCACACGTGCGACATCACGCCCGGGTGGTTGTTGACGGTCAGTTCCAGAATCGTCCGCTCCGCGCGGCTGGGGTCTGTCTGTTCATGCTGTAGCGTCGGCATGGGTCCGGCCTCCGATCATGTCGTTGTTGGCAGCTCCGGGAGCGACCATGGGGAACACCTGCTCGTTGACGTCGATGGGCACGTGAATCAGCTCGGGACCCCGCCGGGCGAACGCCCGCGCGAGCTCCGCCACGGGGTCCTCTGCCCCCGCCAGGTCCGTCGCCCGCATGCCGAACCCCTCGGCAATCTTCACGAAATCGACCGGGCGGGCATAATCGCTGGCGTAAATCCGCCGGCCATAGAACAACTCCTGCTGCTGGTGAACCAACCCGAGCGAGTTGTTGTTCATCACCAGCAGCTTGACGTTCACGTCGTTCTCGACGGCTGTCACGAGCTCCTGGATGTTCATCAGCAGGCTGCCGTCGCCGCTGAAACAGAGCACCGTGCGGTCCGGCTCGCCCAACGCCGCCCCGATCGCCGAGGGGAATCCGAACCCCATCGTCCCCAATCCGCCGGAAGTAAGCCACTGCCTGCACCGGCGGAACGGATACGCCTGGGCGGTCCACATCTGGTGCTGGCCCACGTCGGTGGCGACGATCACGTCGTCGTCGACCAGCCCGGCAGACTGCAGCACCAGCCCGTAGGGCGCAAGGGCGTTGTCCTGCCCCGGCGTGGTCAGCGGGTGGCGACCCTTGAGATCCTGCACGCGGCCGAGCCACTGGCCGCCGTCGGACGGTTCCAACTGCTCGAGCATGGCCCGCATCGCGTCGCCGACGTCGCCGACGATGCCCACGTGGGCCTGCTTGATCTTGTCGATCTCGCTGGCGTCGATGTCGACGTGGATGATCTTCGCGCCGGGGCAGAACTCCGAGACCTTGCCCGTCGCGCGGTCGTCGAACCGGACGCCCAGCGCAATCAGCAGGTCGCACTCGGCCATCGCGTAGTTGGTGTATCGCGCGCCGTGCATGCCCAGCATGCCCAGCGACAGGTCGTGGTCGACCGGCATCGCGCCCAGGCCCATCAGCGTCATCGTCGTGGGAATGCGCCGCCTCTCGGCCAGGGCGACCAGCTCCGCCCCCGCCCCCGAGGCCACGATACCACCGCCGGCGTAGATCACCGGCCGGTCGGCCTGGTGGATCATCTCCACAGCGCGGTCGATCTGCTCGGGCGCGAAGGCGGGTTTCGGGTCGGCGACACCGGGCGGCGGGAATGCGTCGAACTCCGCAGCCTCCTTCTGCACGTCCTTGGGAATGTCGATCAGCACCGGCCCGGGCCGACCCGACGCGGCGATCCGGAACGCCTGGGGGATCACCTCCAGGAGCTCCTCTGCCGATCGGACGAGGTAGTTGTGCTTCGTGATCGGGATGCTCATCCCGTAGGTGTCGACCTCCTGGAACGCGTCGGTGCCGATCATGCTCCGCGGAACCTGCCCCGTGATGCAGATCAGGGGGATCGAGTCGAGCTTCGCGTCGGCGATGGCAGTCAGGGCGTTGGTCGCGCCCGGTCCGGAAGTCGCCAGGAACACCTCCGGGCGCGCGGTGACCCTGGCCATGCCCTGGGCGATGAACCCCGCCCCCTGTTCGTGGCGGGCCAACACGTGCCGGATCTCGGGCGTCTGGGCGAGGGCGTCGTAGATGGGCAGGTTCGCCCCGCCCGGAATGCCCGCGATGATGCTCACTCCCTGGCGCTTCAGCAGCTGCATCAGGAGCTCTGCGCCGGTCATCTTCATGGATGGTCTCCTCATTTCTGACGGTTCGGACTCCCGGAGACGTTTCCGCCGGCGTGGGACTCGGGCGACGTGCCCAAAAGAAAACCCCCGCCAGGCCGGTCGCCTGCGGGGGTCGGTGGTGTCTTGTGCCGGATCCCGCTACGACGCGACGGCGTCGACTACGCGCAGTACTACTACCTCTACGCCGACCGAAGCCGGGCGGAGGACAGTCGCATGCGGGATGTCTCGACGTTCGTGCGTCATTGCAGTATCCAACTCTAGGCCTGGTATCGGCCTGAACTCAAACCCATTGAAGCACATTTTCCGTTCCGGTCAAGGGCAAAGTTCTCAGGCATGGGCCTCCTTGCCCGACTCCTCGGTCAGGAACTCTCCGTCGACGTTCTGCATCGCAGCCATCGAGCCCAGGTTGCACCGGACGTCGGAGTAGCCGTTCCGCTTGAGAATCGAAGCCGCGATCATCGCCATCTTGCCGCTTCCGCACAGCGTTACGATGGGTTCGGCCTTGGGGATCTCGTCGATGGCGGCGGGGAGCTTGCCGACATAGCAGTGATGGGCGCCCGGAACGTGGGCCTTCCGGAATTTCTGCTCCTTCCGCACGTCGAGCACCGTCCAGCCGGCGTTTTGCTTCACCGCCTGGTCGACGTGGTCGGCCGTGACGGCAGGGATGTGGTCATACCGGCGGCCGGAGATCTGCCACGAGTGGACGCCGCCCCGGAGATAGCCTTCCACGCGATCGTACCCGACACGGGCGAGGTGACGCACGGCCTGGTCGAGCTGTTCGGGACCCTCGGGGATCAGGATGATCGGCCGGTCGTAATCCAGCAGCCATCCGGCGAACACAGGCAGCATGGACAGCGGGATGTGAATGCTTCCGGGGATGAACATGCCCGCGAAGGCCTCGGTCGACCGGATGTCCACCAGTTGTGCCCGGTCGGACATCTCTTCCACCTGGCCGGGGGACATCGCGCGGGGGGCTGGCAGTTCCTCCAGCCGCGGGGCGTCGCCCGTGCGATTGTAGTCTTCCATTCGCGAGAAGTATGGCGGCATGTGATGCTCTTCGGAGGTCTTCATTCGGATAAACTCGTCGCGGCTGTCCGCCTGCAGGGCGTGGTTGTGCTTCTTCTCGTAGCCGATGGTGGTGAACTCCCGTGCGGCCATCTGGCTGCCGCAGACCGAGCCCGCGCCATGAGCGGGCAGGACGAGCACGTGATCGCCCAGCGGCAGGAGCTTTTCGAAGAGGCTGTCGTAGAGAAGGCCCGCGACCTCCTCGGCGCGGTCGGGGTAGAAGTCGGTCCGGCCTACGTCGCCGACGAACAGCGCATCGCCGGTGAAGACGGCTACCGGCTCGTCGCCGAATGCGGCATCGCACAGGACCAGCGAAATGCTCTCGTCGGTGTGACCGGGCGTGGAGAGCACCTTCAACTGGGCGTCGCCGAAGGAGAAGCTGTCGCCTTCGGATACGGCCTGGCCGTACTGCCAGTCGAGCCCCTCTCCGTGGAGGATCTCGGCGCCGGTCCGCCGGGCAAGGTCCTGTGAGCCGATGACGTAGTCCTCGTTCTTGTGGGTCTCGAAGATGTGGGTGATCTGGCAATCGTGCTCCCGGGCGATCTCCAGGTACGCCTGCACGTCCCGCCGCGGATCGATGACCGCAGCCTTTCCCCCGTGTCCGAGGATGTAGGAAATGTGGGCCAGTCCCGGTGAATGAATTCTTTCGAGGAACATCTTCTGTGGCATCTTGGGCCTCCTGTTCAGATCGATGGGGCTTCTGTGTAACTCTTCCGGGTAGAATGATATCGACAAGGAAGCGCGTTTCCCCGTGGAAGCCCGACCCGGCCTCGTTGAGACGAGGGTTTTCGTCGCCGTCCTGTCGCCGCCCGCAGAGAGCTTGCCCGAAAGCGGTTTCATCGGCCTCTGGCCATGCCAGGGCTTGCTTCGCGGAGGCATCGCTCTGGACAGCCTGCCCGGCCGACAGCAGCGAGCGACTCCCGTCGCGCCGGCACGAAAGAACTACATACGCATATGTCCATTGCAGGATTCCTTCGGTCCGGCCGGGACCGTGAAGACCCGACCGAAGCCGGAAGGGAGGTTTCAGACCGCTTCGGGGCATACCCGAAGCGACCGCGATGTCTTCCATGCAGACCATCATCCTGATCATCAACGAGATCGTCGTCTACGCCTGCCACCTCCTGGCCGTGGTGGTGATCGCGATCGGCGTCGCCAAGGCTTTGTGGATCTACCTGAAGGACGTGCTGACACCCGGCCGGTCGGACGAGGCGATCCGCAGAGGGCGGACGGAGCTGGGATACGCCTTCTCGCTGGGCCTGGGATTCCTGATCGGTGCCAGCATTCTCAAGACGACGCTCGCCCCGTCGTGGAACGACATCGGACAGCTGGCGGCAATCATCGGCATACGAACTGCACTGAACTATCTCCTGCTGCGCGAGATCGCCATTCAGTCGGAAGGTCCGGCCGATTCCTCGCGGCTGCGCGAGTTCCTCAGGCCCCGCAAGCCGGACCGCGACGACGAGTCGTCGTCCACGTCGTGAGCAACCGGCCGATGGACTTCGGCGCCGCCGACCGATATGCTGTCGTTGAATCGTTTCAGCCAAGGAGTGTCTCGTGGGGAAAAAGGACATGATCGAGGGCATCATCCGCCAGTTCCAGAACGCCTTTGGCACGCTGGGCGAGGCGATGCAGTCGTTGACGCCGGAGCAGTGGTCTGCGGGCAGTTCTCCGTATGACGGACCGGGCCGGGCCGCGATTCACGCCCTGCAGGCCGGAGAGTTCTACACCTGCGGGGATCCGGAGGTGTGGGGCAACTTCGGCAGGAAGGTCTGGGAAATGGCCGACGCCGATATCCCGCCCGTCGAAGCGGTCGAAGCCTACCGACAGGAGGTAATGGAGAAGACCCGCCAGTGGATCTCCGAGCTCGGGAAAACCGGCCTGGATCATCCGGTGCATCCGGATTATCCCACCGCGCTGGAGCGGGTGCTGTATGCACTGCGGCATCTGCAGCATCACGTGGGTGAGATCTGCGCCTATCAGAAAGCATTGGCGCTCCCGCCGGCCGAGTGGCGGTAGCAGCCCGGCCGATCTGCAGCAACCGTTGCCGACTCACACCGACCGCTCGAAGACCGCGCGGAACCCGCCGTCGTGCCAGCCGGTCACGTCGCCCGCCCCGCCCGGGAGCGTGGTCTTCTGTTCGATCAGCGACCAGCCGGCCCGGCGAAGCGGCGCCACGAGTTGGTCGTTCTCTTCGGGCTCGATACTGCAGGTCGAGTAGATCAGCCTCCCGCCCCGCTTGACGAACGCCCCGGCCGCCCGCAGCAAGAACCGCTGGTCGGCGACGAGCTTGCCCAGCCTCCTGGGGTCGAACGCCCAACGCGCCTCGGCGCGCCGGGCGAGCACGCCGGTGTTCGAGCACGGAACGTCGGCCAGGACCATCTCGAAACTTTCCGGCTCCATCCCGCCGATCTTTTCCGCCTGAACGGTCTGCACGATGTCCACGCCCATCCGCCGGCAGTTCTCTCCGATTCGCGCGAGCTTCTCCTCGGATACGTCCGCCGCCGTGATCTCGCCCCGACCGTCCATCAGTTCGGCCAGGTGGGTGGTCTTCGTGCCCGGCGCGGCACAGAAATCCAGCAGTCGTATGCCCGGCTTCGGCCTCGCCGCCAACGCCACCGCCGTGGCTGTCGGATCCTGCGGCTGGACCTTTCCCTCGCGGAAGGCGGCCAGCTTCGTGACGTCCACACCGTGCTCCAGCGCCACGCTGAGGGCGTTGTCGTGGGCCCGGGCTGCCACGCCGGCCTCGCGGAGCGAATCGAGCACCTCCTCGACCGTCGCCCGAAGCCGGTTGACCCGCAGGATCATCGGCGGGCGGGCGTTGGCGTGGGCTGCCAGCTGCCGGGCCTTCGACAGCGGCGTGTAGCGTTGGACCCACCGCTCTGCCAGCGCCGGCGGCAGCGAATACGCCGCACCCAACCACTTGGCCGGATCATCGGCGGGGTCGGCGAAGACATCCCGGCCGATCGTTCGGTGCGCGTCACACGAGACGGGGATCGTCCGGCCATCCGCCTCGCCCTGCCCCGCCTGGATCGACGACAGATCGCGTTCGATCGTCCGCAGCACACCGTTGACCATGCCCGCGATCTTGCGGTGCTTGCGTTTGGCCAGGGCGACCGCTTCGTCGACGGCCGCAAAGGCGGGAATGCGTTCCAGGAACACCAGCTGGTAGATTCCCATCCGCAGGATCTCGCGGATCAGCGGTGGCATCTTGCGCTTCGGATGGGCCAGGTACGCCCGGGCGATCGTGTCGCACGTCCGACGTCGCTGACAGGTGCCCAGCGCCAGCTCCCTGGCCAGGGCCACGTCGGCGGCCGAGAGGTCCGCCTCGCCCACCAGCCGGTCGAGGTGCGCCGTCACGTTGCCGGAACGATCCTGCAACGCCGCCAGTGCGATGCTGCGTGCGGTCGGCTCAGGCATGCGACTGCACCGATCCAAAGCGGTCGCCGGGGCCCACGCGGTATCCGTTGACGAAGTCTTTCCAGTTCATGAGTCTCTTTCCGGCCGGCTTGATCTGCTCGATCGCCAGCGTTCCACTGCCCGTGCACACGGTGCGGTCGTCGGTCACGTCGCCGGGGTCGCCGGCTGCGTTGCTCCCTGCCGGTCTGGCCCGGGCGACGGTCACCCGCACGGGCCTGCCTTGGCTGCGATGGAACATTGCCTGCGCGCCCGGCCAGGGGTAGGTGCCCCGCGCGAGGTCCGCGATCCGCCGGGCGGGCGCCGTCCAGTCGATGTGCCCGTCACGCTTGGTCAGCCGCGGGGCACGGGTCGCCTGCGATTCGTCCTGTCCAGCCGGCGCCGCGTCGCCGGATTCGATCATCTCCAGTGTTTCGAGCATTGTCTCGGCTCCGAGGTCGGCAAGCCGCGCCTCAAGTTCCTCGGCCGTTTCGTCGGGGTCGATGTCCGTCGCCCTGGCTGCGTAGATCGGCCCGGCGTCCATGCGGTCGACCAGCGAGAACGTCGTCACGCCCGTCTGCCGGTGTCCGCGGATGATCGCCCAGTTCACCGGGGCGGCCCCGCGGAGCTTCGGCAGCAGCGAGCCGTGCAGGTTCACCGCGTCGCGGTGCACAGCCGACCGCGCCACCGGCCGGACGAACTGGCCGAAATCGATCACCACCAGCACGTCCGCATCCGCCTGCCGGAGACGCTCGACCGACTCCGGGGCGTTGATGTCCGGGCACTCCAGCACCTCCAGCCACTGCTCGCGGGCCGCCTCTGCAAGCGGCGTCGCACGCAGATGCCCGCCCCGACCCGCAGGCCGCGACGGCTGGCTGATCACCAGCGGAATCTCGTGCCGACTTGTCTCGATCGCGCGGAGCGAGGGGATCGCAAACCCGCCGCTGCCGCAGAATACGATTCGCATGCTCACCTCAGACCGCCTGTTGCCATTCGCGCCGTCGCCGCGAGCCGATGGTCCGCCTTCCCGCCGGCATCGCATGAGTCATTCTCGATGCGCGCTGCGCGGGTCATTCGCCTGTCACCGTCACGACGATTTTCCTGTTGCGCGGCTTGACGTCGCATTCCAGGTGGAAGATCTGCTGCCAGGTGCCCACGGCCAGTTTGCCATCGGAGACGGGCACCGTCAGGTCCGGCCCCATCCACGACGCCTGCAGGTGCGAGTGCCCGTTGCCGTCGTGCCACGCCATCTCGTGGCCATAGTCCCGCGACGGCGGAATCAGCCGGTCGAGGATCGCCGGCATGTCTTCCTGCAGGCCTGGCTCGAACTCGATGGTCCCGACCGTTCCGGTCGACCCCACGTTGAACACGTGACACGTGCCCGTTTCGATTCCGGCCCGCGCTATCACCTCCTGGACGCCCGACGTAATGTCCTGGATGTCGCGGTGTCCCGACGTGTGCAACTCGATCGATTCCTGGTGAACCATGTTCTCTCTCCGGTGGCTCCGCAAACTCCCGGCCGCTTCGCCGTCCCGCCGGACGCGTCGTCCGGCTAGAACGTCACAATCTGGTAGCCGCGCTGCACGTACTCCGCGATCGGCGGGTGGCCGGACATGTCGCCGACGATGGGCAACTCCTGCCCCCGGGCCGCTTCCAGCGCTCCCATCTGGTGGGCACACGCCTGGCAGACCGCGTCGATCAGGCCAGCCTGTCGGACCTTGGCGTACAGGTCGGCGAATTTCGCTTCGGGCTTCTCGAGCTCGTCGATCAGCCCGCAGGCCGGGCCTTCCATGATGATCTTCACGTCCATGCCCCGCTCGGCCATGTCCAGCGCGTTGAGCATGGCGTGGACGAAACACATCGGCTCGCCTTTGAAGGCGAGAATGGCGACTTTCTGCGATTCACAAGCCATGGACTTTCCTTTCTTCGTGTGGAAACGCGGATTATAGACCGCCCCGAGCGGTTTTCGTAGGCCCTGGTGCGATCGCCGAAGCCGATTTCGCGATTTCCGGTACCTCCAGACCCCGTGATGTCCTCAACTGCCTTTCCGACACCACGTTGCCGACGCATTCGTCCGGCGCGATCTGTACAGGGCCGGCAAATGCCGGCAAGCATCGGCCGCGGCCGGCCATGGCGGTACACAGCCGGCAAGGGCCGGCAAGAACGGTACAGCTTCGTTCCGATCCGTACAGATCCGGGCGCCTCACTCGACGTCCCTCAAACGCGCTGGACATCCGACGACGCTCTCCCACCCACCATGTGGGTGGGCTTTCTTCGTTGCGAGTGCCTGCGATTCGGGTGACCGCTTCCTATTCAGTTGTCAAATAGCTCTCGAAGGTCGGCCGGGAATCTTCATTCCCGCAACGCGACCGACCCGCGCACGTCGGGCGCCGCATGGCGTCGTCGTGCACAGCACGAGAACACAGGCCCTCTACCCTCTCCCGGTGCGCCCCGGAAACGTCGAAGCGATCCGTTCCGGAAAACGTGAACCATCTGTGGCAACAAGCCGGGTGCCCATGGAGTTACACAAATCCGGTTTTCCGGTGCAACTCCAGGAATCGCCGGAGCCGCCGGCGCGCGCGAATGCTTCCGAAAGGATCAGGCGGGGAGCAGGAGGGGATCGCAAGAGGGGGCAAACTCTGCCACAGACCCGACGTGCAGGGCGGAGAGTCTGCAGGGAGCAGAAAAAGAGGCGCCGCTGTCTGGAATCGCAATGGCCATCTGGCATCGGAACGGGAGGTTACTGGGCCATACGGACGACTCAGCTGGCGACAGGAATCCAGCGAGCTTCCAGGCAGCGACGCGTTCATCGCTACGAGTATTCGATTGTCTCTGCCGGGCTCCCATTCATCGGGGCCGGGCAGGAAGGCCCCCGGCGCCCGATCGGGGCGCCGGAGACGGTCTTCTGCATCCGCCCGCGAATGTCTCGGGCGGCAATCAACACACACTACGTCAGAACAACTGCTTACTTCTTCCGACGGATCAGGGCAGCAACACCACCGATCACCAGCAGGCTGAGCGTGGCAGGTTCCGGGACGTACTGGATGTCGCCCGCAAACGTGCCATCTGCCGTGCCGTACTCGAACGCCAGGTCCTGATCACCAGCGAAGCCGGCATCCAGGGCCAACTCACCGTCCAGCATGACCTTCGAGCCGACGTTGCCCGCCGCGACCTCGCTGGCCGTGTTGGACAGGTA
>CAZXSK010000060.1:0-23895 GCA_964642855.1 uncultured Planctomycetaceae bacterium
CGAACTCCTTGTCGTGCAGCAGGCCCTGATGGCCGATGTCGCACAGGCTGCCGTAGCCGCCGGATGAGCCGCACTCGCTGTTCGTCCGGAACGACTCCAGCCGCGAGTGCATCACCAACGGATCGTCGGCGACCGACAGGCCGGGCCTATCAGTCACGGGGTGCCAAGGCCGTGCCGGCCGTGAGCGAGTTGGGTGAAGCGGAACCGATTGCACACAATCCTCAGCCATGGGCTTGCACCGCGCGTAACTCTCGGCCATGGAACCTGGCCGCGCGCAGCCATGTCGGCCCGGAGAGTTCGACGCAGAGATAGTCGCCGCTGCGACCATGGGCAACCCGTTCATTGACGTCTCGCATTCTCCCGCGCGGTCGATCGACCGGAAAGCACAAATCGGCCGGCATTTAAAGGCGTGCAGTCCACGCATGCCTGCAGGGGCAGGCATGGCATCGGCCATCGGGACTCAACCACGCCACCCGCCCCGTCCGATCACTCCTGCGGGCTATCGCCTGTTTGGCCCACAATCTCCGCCCACCGATCCCAAAGCCGATGTCTCATTTCGACAGCTATCTTCCGGTCTCTTCCGACCTCCAGGCCGCGAACCGTTGTTCCCCACAGAACCTGCCTCAGCCACTCCATCTCCTCCTTCGGTGAGGCTGGCACCATGGTCACGACGAGCTCATCTCCGTTTCCGGGACCACCGCCATCCATGAGTACTTCAATCGGCTCTCCGCCCGTGGGGACATACCCTTTAACCACGACAAAGAGGCTGCTTGACTGCGGGTTCCGTCGCGATAGACCTATGTGGTGATTCTGTAACACTCCTGGCGAGAAGTGTGTGCCAGCAACCCAACGGCGTTCAACTGTCTCGTCGATAACGCACTTTCCGCCGCAGATCGGATAGATTCGATGTCGGGCTGGTGCATTCCCGTAGTCGGATATCATATACACACAACCGTCTACCTCTCGACTTCCCTCTGTTTTGACTACATAGGTTACTCCCGAGCCCGGAACGGCCATGGGTCCATCCCATCCAGCCACATATATCAGGGGCGGAGGCTCGAAGACCCACTGTGACGCTATCTGACAACCGGCTAACAGCATGGTGGAGACCATGGCCACCATGGCTCCCAACAACAACCCTATACGTCTTGCTCCCGACACAGCACTCATGCAGCGATGCCCGTTCATCGCTCGCCTTCCTTTCTCCGTCTCAACTCTACCGGAAGCGGAGTCAGCTGCTTGGCCTCATCCTCCGACCGACCAGCTGAAAGGGATTCCATCGCCCTTAAGTACGGCTCGGCGAAGTCACGCACCCGCTGCTTCGTAACGTCGTGCTTGAAGTACTCGTCTCTCACCTTCGAATAGCGCCACGGGGAGTGTGTTAGAATCCATCTGATCCTCTCATATTCGTCTTGACTCCATGCACGTCGCATTGTGATTGTGACGGGGACCGGGTCTTCGTCGCCACTCAGCTCCGTAGCTGACCCCAGCCATTCCTTTCCGGTTCGTGACACCTCGACAAAGCCGGGCACCAGTGGTTCGATCTCTGTATTGATCGGGTTCAGCATCTGGGGTCTCAGAAACGTACCCTCGCCGAACCCAAGCAGAGAACTGCCTCCACCAAGTCCTCGATCGACCACTTCTGGGAGCACACATTGGCCATCTCGGATGAGATATAACCTTGCCCGTGCAGGCCAGCCACTGTATTCCGACCAAGCCGACATCATCCCCTCAAGAGGACTGCCGTTGGGATCCACGACTATGTAGAGACGCCCGTAACCCGGAACCAACCGAGGCTCCTCCCATCGATGGAGATCGCACCCACCCAGCAGCAAGCCAATGATTCCCGTAATGGCGCACACATTAAATCTCAGTAGCCGATCCATCCATCGGTAGCCACGCTCCCGCTGCTGGCGAAGACAGCGTCTTAGCATTGGTCACCACCCTTCCGAATCCAAGACGTTATTCCCTCCCTCCTGGCTTCCGCCTTCATTCTATCTGTGTAATACTTCGCGGCGCGCCGGGCTGCAACCGCAAAACGGCCGGCATTTCATCGCTCGCTGACGGCGTGGGTCCGGACGCCGACTCGCCGAAGAACCTCTCGCCGCGCGGGCCCGCGTCGCGGAGGACGTGGTACCGCGGGCCGGGCAGCGAGGGCGTCCTGGCCGTGGTGCTCACCGCCGAGGGGCTGGTGGTTCGAACTCCGTAGCTCTCACCGGGCGCTCAGCCACGGCAGCCATCGATTCCCAGCCGGCGCCTGCGACCGCCTCGGTCTTGAGCTCGGGCTCCTCGTGGTGGTGAGGGAGCCGAGGATCGCGCCTGTGGGGATCGCCCGGGCGAAGGACGGGCCGATCCGGCCAGTGTGGATCGCCCGGGCGAGGGAAGGGCCGATCCGGCCAGTGGGGATCGCCCGGGTCGGGGAACGGTTCGGGTCCGATGTCCACGGGCGGCCAGTCCGGCCGGGCTGGGGGCAATGCCACGGCCACGATGCGCCGCTCGCCGGAAACCCACGCCAGTCCTCCGTCTCTGGAGACGAACCGGTGGGTCTCCGTCGCCGGACCGCCGGGGACCTGGCGGGTTTCTGCGGTGATCACCACCCGCCGGCCATCCGCTTCGATCCGCGGCTCGGAAACGAACGCGCCCCAGGGGGGCTCGGGCATGACATGAGCCCCGCTCCGCCGGACGCCCTCGGCGGCCGCCAGCACGCAGTGCACGGCCTGGTTCCCGTCGATCGACGCAACGTGGACTTCCGTCTGGATCGGGCCGTGGGCGTAGGGGTCGGCTGAGTCTTTCGTAACTCGCCAGGCGACAATCAGCCTCCCGCTGGCGGGTCGGAAGGTCACGCCGTCGATCTCGACGGGGCGCCTCAGCCCACGGGCGGATTGGTGGTCGGCCAGGGGCACCTCGCGGACTTCATCTCCGACGGTGATGCGGGCCACCGACCGCTGGCCGAGTTGCCACAGGTCGGCGGGGTAGCCCGGAATCGGCATGGTGACGATCTCCACGCGTGTTTCGGGCGTGGCCTGGGCGGCCTGGGGCCTGGCATCTGGCCTGCGGTTGCACGCCAGGCCGGTCCATGCGAGTGCGACGGTCAGCGGGACGGCGTATGCAGCTTTCATGGTACTCCCCTTTCGATCTGTCGGCGCGGGCAGCCGGAACACGGGCCCGCCATCTGTCAGCCTGTACCGGGGCAGCGGCGCCGGCGTTATACACAAAGCCGGGATTCCGGCGCGGATCGCGGGCCCGAGCAACTGCGGGCAAGGCCTGGCCGGGGGGTATTGGGCAGGACAGAGGCCAGTCGGTCAGCGGGCCTGGCGGGCGCAGCGGCGGGGTCAGAAGTCGCGCCGGCAGAAGATCCACGCCCCGATGCCCACCACGAAGGCTTCGAACAGCAGCGAAGTGCCGACGATCCACCAGAGGCTGCGGCTGCGTTGGGCCTCGATGACTTCCTTTTCCATCTCGCCCGCGCCGAGTTCTTCCGGCGAGAGCGTGTAGCGGTTGAGCAGTTCGATGGTGTCGCTGGTCTTGGGCAGGAACGTCTTGACCTGCACAACGATTCGGTTGATTTTCCCAACCAGTTCGGACGCCTCCCGGCGCTCGTCCTCCATGGCATCGAGGTGATCGATCTCCTCGTGGATCTCCTCGGTCGTCAAAGCCCGGGGAGAGCGGGTGCTCATGGAAAAACCGGTGGGCGTAACGATCCGGTCCGGGTGGAATTCGTCGACTTCGAACGCCTCGGCCGGTTCGTTGGGCTCCTGGCGAACGCCCTCCCGCCGGAGTTGCAGCTCGGTCTCCAGCAGGATCCGCCGCTGGGTGATCATCTCGAGTTCGGCCTTGGATGCGGTCGAATAGCCCAGCGTGCCGCTGTCGATGCTGTTGAGAATGAACAGGCAGAACCAAAGCAGGATCGTCAGCAGGATCGCGGCGACGGGGGAGCGGGTCATCACGCCGATCATCGCGCAGAAGCCGAACAGGTAGCTGAAGAAGACCACCACGATCGGGATCGCCAGCAGGACCGACGGCTCCCACACCCCGCCGCGCAGGCCGATGATCAGGAACCCCCCTGCCGTGTAGATCGTTACCTGAAGGACCACGAACAGCAGCCCGCCGAGGTATTTCGTTATGAACAGACGCAGCCGGGAGATGGGCTTGGCGAGGACCAGGTCGATCCCGCCCTCGGAGAGGAAGTCGGGGAAGATGCTGGCCGTGGAGATCAGCGCCAGGATCGACGCGATCCACGTCAGCCACAGTGAGATGCCCACCGTCGAGAACACCCACTTGTAGAAGGTAGCCGGGGCCATCGTGTCGGTGCTGAACTGGCTGGCGGGGATCATGTCCCACCCCAGCAGCGTGATTCCGTACTCGTTATTGCCCACGCACGCCATGCCGGCAACCGCCAGGCCGGAGAGGATCAGCACGATCCAGAACATCTTGCGGGCGTTGAGCGCCCGGTAGGATTCATGCAGAATCGCCAGGGTCTGGCTCATCGGTCACCTCCCGGGCCGCCCGGAGCCGGGGGTGGCGTGGGGGCGGTTGTCGACGCCGTCTGCGCCCCGCGCGGGACCGAAGGCTGGCTGCCGTTGGGAGCGGACACCACGTCCACGAACAGGTCCTCCAGCGACTGGCGGGATTTCTCGATGCCGGTAATCACCAGCCCCGCCTGGCGGAGTGCATCGATGGCCGGCTGGATGTCGCGGGGATGCTCCGCCTGCAGCGAGGCGACGCCCTGGTCGGCTTTGGCGTTGAGGCTCGCGACCAGTTCGGTTCCCAGCGCCGCGGCAATACGGCTGTCGATGGGTTCGCGTTGGTCGTCAAGGATCGTCACGCGGTAGGTATCGCCATCGGCGGTGAGCTCGTCGATGGTCCCCTGCCGGACGACCTCGCCCTGATTGAGGATCGCCACGCGCGAGCAGACCATTTCCACCTCGCTGAGCAGGTGGCTGTTGATGAAGACGGTCTTGCCCTGCTGGCCGATGGATTGCAGAAGGCGCCGGACCTCCCGCCTGCCCATCGGGTCCAGGCCGTCGGTGGGCTCGTCGAGCACGACCAGGTCGGGGTCGTTGATCAGCGCCTGGGCAAGCCCCAGCCGCTGCTGCATGCCCTTGGAAAATGTCGCGACGCGGGCGTTTTTCCACTGGCCGAGCCCGACGGTTTCCAGCAACTGTTCGGTGCGGGTATTGCGGACCGCGCGAGGCACCTTGGCCAGCGCACCGTAATAGTGCAGTGCCTGGCGGGCGGTGAGGTACTTCGGAAAGCGGTGGTGTTCGGGAAGATAGCCCACGCGGGCAAGGACGCTCCTGGTCCCCAGCGGCGCGCCCAGCAGCGTGCCCTCGGCGCGGTTGGGGCGGACGACGGTCATCAGGATTTTCACCAGGGTGCTCTTGCCCGCCCCGTTGGGCCCCAGCAGGCCGAAGATCTCCCCCGGGCGAACGTCCATCGCCACACCGCGCAGCGCGCGGACCTTTCGCCGGTAGGTCTTACGCACGTCGCGGATTTCAATGGCCTTGTCTTGCATGTTGTCGTAGCGACGGGTCTTGCCCGGACGATGTGTCGGGGGGCGGTCCTTTGGGTAGTAGACGTTCTCCGGCGGATTATCTTCTGTGATCGGTCAGAAAGCCGGTGTCTCTGCAGGGGGAATATGGCCAGATACGGCTTGCTCGGAAGGTCTTCGGTGGATTTGGCTTTTCGGTTGACCGGCTGATGGATATAGGCTACTCTTACCGATGGATTTGTGGCTCGGGGCTTAGTTCCCGGGCGTGTTATCGGCTGCGCTGCGCGCAGCGGCAGTGATGTATGGAGGGCTTGACCGCGTGGGCGTTTTTGCCTGCGGGCAAGCCCCGTATCATACTGTCGACGTGAGCTTTCAACGAAGCCCGGGCCGGTCGGGCCTGTGGCGCGTGGAAACGAACCATGAGTGCAAGGAACATCAGGCCGGGAGCAATCCGGTGAGCCTGATCTGGGACCAAGCCGGTGTGTAGGCGTTGGCCCAAGTTGGCTTCGTCCGCCAGGCAGGTCGAGAAGCGGTGTCGATCTGCCGGAATTCCGGGCGGCTTCGGGAGCCCTGCCAGGCCCCCCGCGCGAGGCGCGGGAGCCGGGCGGGACGGTCCCGGCGTCGCATCGAATCGCTGTTGATTCGCGGAAAGTGGGCGAAGTGACCCACTTTTTTTGTTGGCAACTGCCGGGCGGCCCGTACCCCCGGGCCCGTGACAGGGAAGGCAAATGAATCAGGAACTGCTTCGAATCGTAGACGGCATCGCCCGCGACAAGAACATCGACAAGGAAATCGTCTTCGAAGACCTCGAAGCGGCGATGTTCTCGGCCATCCGCAAAGCCAACGCCGGCAGCGAAGACGTCCACGTCCGTATCGATCGGGAAAACGGAACCATCACCGCAGTCGTCGACGGCGAGAAGATGTCCATGCGCGACCTCGGACGCATCGCCGCCCAGACCGCCAAGCAGGTGATGATCCAGCGCATCCGAGAGGCCGAACGAGGCAGCCTGTACGAGGAGTATCTCGAGCGCAAAGGCCAGATCGTCACCGGACGCGTTGCCCGATGGGAAGGCGGCTCGCTGGTGGTGGATCTCTCGCGGGTCGAGGCGTTCCTGCCCCGTTCCGAGCAGATACCCGGCGACAGCCACAGGCCCGACGAGCGGATCCGGGCGATGGTCCTGGACGTCCGCGAAAGCCCGTCGCAGGTGAAGATCATCCTCTCCCGCTCGCACCCCGATTTCATCCGGGCCCTGTTCGAGCTGGAAGTGCCCGAGGTCGGCGAGCGGATCATTGAAATGAAGGCCCTTGCCCGCGAGGCAGGCTATCGCACGAAGGTCGCTGTCCACAGCCTCGACCCCAAGGTCGACGCCGTCGGTGCGTGCGTAGGCATCCGTGGCAGCCGGATCAAGAACATCGTCGACGAGCTCGGCGGCGAGAAGATTGATATCGTCCGCTGGAACGACTCGTCGAAGATCCTGATCGCCAACTCCCTGAAACCCGCGGAGGTTTCGGAGATCGCCCTGTGCTTCGAGCTGGGTCGGGCGACGGTGGTCGTGACGGAAGACCAACTCTCGCTTGCGATCGGCAAGCGGGGGCAGAACGTGCGACTGGGCGCCAGGCTGACCGGCTGGGATATCGACATCCTCACGCCCACGGAGTTCAACGCCGGTCTGGACCGCCTGGAGAAGGCCCTGCGTGAGGTCGAGGGCGTGGATTCGACGGTGGTCGACAAGGTCGTCGCGATGGGCATGGTCACCGTACTGGACGTCGAAGAGGTCGGGCCCGAGCCGCTGGTCAACGAGTTGGAGTTGGATCGCAGCATGGCCCAGAACATCATCGTCCGCTGCGCCGAAGAGGCGCGCAAGGTGGCCGAGGAACAGGCTGCCGCCCGCCAGGAGAAGCAGCGCGAACAGGCGGAGGAAGAATCCGCCAAGCTGGCCGGCGAAGGCGAAGAGACGGCCGCCGCCCCCCCAGCCCCTGCCGATGCCGAAGACGGCCAGGCCGAGCAGCCCGCCGCAGTGGAGACCCCGTCGGAAAGCGTGGAGACCCCGTCGGATGCCTCCGAAACCCCGGGCGATTCGGCCGACGGGCAGACAGCCGACAGCGAACCGACGGTAGCCACCGAAGAGGCCGGCCCGGCGGAAGACAGTTCCCAACCGGACGAACAGACGTAAACGATACAGACCGTCGGCTGGTGGCCGGCAGGCCCGATGGGCAGCCGGTGCGACCTGCACCCAGCCGGACGGAAGGATTGCGAAAGATCCGCAGGATCGTATCGCCCGGCGACGCAGCTGATGGAGGCGTCGCCCGGGAGCAGGTCGACAGACACCGCGGCCCCGGCCGCAGGGAGGCTTTTTTTGGCAACACGCGTATTTGAACTTGCACGCGAACTGGGCGTGACCAGCAAGGACATTCTCACCAAATGTCGCGCTGAAGGTCTGGAGATCAAGAACCACATGGCTGCGTTGTCGGCCGGGCTGGAGGCGACGGTGCGCGAGTGGTTCAGCGAGGAAGCCACCGGCACGGCGATCGAGACGACCGAGCACGTCGATCTCGAGAAGGTCCGCGAGAAGGCCCGCAAGAAGCGCCGCAAGAAGACCTCCAAGGCCAAGGAAGAACCCGCCGCCGACGAGAAGCAGCCCGGCGAAGGCGAGGAACCTGCCGAGGCGGAAACCGCCACTGCCGTCGCCGAGAAGGAGGGCGAGCAGCCGCAGGTCTCGGCCGAAACTGCCCAGCAGCCCGAGACACACGCCGCTGCCGAGCCTCCCGCCGAAACCGGCGAACAGGAACCCCAGGCCGGCGCGCCGGAGCAGGACCAGCCCGCCGAAGAGGAACCCTCTCCCGATAAGCCCCGGGCGGTTCCGATTCCGGACGAGGCGTCCGACAAGTCTGCCGAGGAGAAGATCAAGGTAGCCGCCGAGGGAGGCAAGCAACCCGAGGGCGAGACGGAAGAACCAGAGCAACCGGAAGAAGAAGACCAGCAAGAGGAAGACGAAGAGGTCAAGCCGGCCGGGCCGAGGGTTGTGCCCAAGCCCGCCCAGCTTAAGGGCCCGCGCGTGGTGCGCGTGGAGAAGCCCGAGTTCGTCCGCAGGCCCCCGCGTGCCCGTCCCAGACCGGCTGCATCGGCCGGGCCGGCTCCCGCATCGGATGCGCCACCCCGCCGTGGAGGCGGAAGTCGAGGCGGACGAGGCGGAGGCTCGGACGAGTCCGATCGCAAGACCCGTCGCCGCTCGCCCCGCCGGCGAGGCGGTCGACGCGGAGACAGCGGCGAGAAGCTCCGCGAGTGGCGCAACCAGGACCTGCTCGAGCGCCAGCAGCGACTGGCAGCGGCCGGGGCAGGCGTCCGACGCCACCGCCCCAACGTTTCCTCCCGCCGCAGGGGCGGAGGCCCGCAGATCAAGACCGGCAAGGTCGAGATCGAAGAGCCCATCACGATCAAGGATCTCTCTGCTGCGACCGGCATCAAGTCGGCCGAGATCATCAAGAAGCTGATGCAGCAGGGAACGCTCGCCACGGTCAACCAGATCATCGACACCTCGGTCGCCGAAGAAATGATGGCTGAGTACGACATCGAACTGGTCGTCGCGGTGCAGAAATCTGCGGAGGATGAGCTCCTGGAGAAATTCGAGAATCGCGAGAAGGGCGAGACGATCTCCCGTGCCCCGGTGGCTACGTTCCTCGGTCACGTCGACCACGGCAAGACGTCCCTGCTGGACTACATCCGCAAGACGCGCGTCGCCAAGGGCGAAGCGGGGGGCATTACCCAGCATATCGGCTCGTACCGCTACGACCGCGGCGATTCGCACGTGGTCTTCCTCGACACGCCCGGCCACGAAGCCTTCACCGCCATGCGCGCCCGCGGGGCCCACATGACCGACGTGGTCGTGCTGGTGGTCGCTGCCGACGACGGCGTGATGCCCCAGACCATCGAGGCGATCAACCACGCCAAGGCCGCCAAGGTCCCCATCATCGTCGCGCTGAACAAGATCGACGTTCCCAACGCCAACGAGAATCGCGCGCTGGGTCAACTGGCCGAACACGACCTCCAGCCCCAGGAATGGGGTGGAAATACCGAGGTCATCCGGACATCGGCGGAAACGGGCGAAGGCATCGACACGCTGGTGGAGACCCTCAGCCTCGAAGCCGAGTTGCTGGAGCTCGCGGCGGAGGTCGACGCCCCGGCGAGTGGATACGTGATCGAAGGCGAGATGGATCCCGGCCGGGGTGCCGTCGCCAGGCTGCTGGTACTCAACGGCACGTTGAAGCTCGGGGATCCGGTACTGGCCGGCTCAAGCCACGGACGGGTGCGACAGATCCTCGACGATACCGGCCAGCCGATCGAAGAAGCGGGACCGTCCACCCCGGTGGAGATCCTGGGTATCGACTCGGTGCCCGAGGCCGGCGACCGGTTCTTCGTCTGCAAGGACATCGACGAGGCCCGCTCGGTGGCGGCCGATCGCCAGGAGCAGGCGCGTGCCAAGAGCCTCGCGACCGCCCCGGGACGATCCCTCGAGAGCCTGCTCGGGCAGATCGAAGAAGGCCAGACCACCCAGGTCAACCTGATCATGAAGGTCGACGTGCAGGGATCGGCCGAGGCGCTGGCGGGGTCGCTGGAGAAACTCAATACCGACGAGGTGAAGGTCAACGTGCTGCACACGGGCGTCGGCGGCGTGAACACCGGCGACATTACGCTTGCCGAAGCCTCGGAGGCGATCATCATCGGCTTCAATGTGGTCGCCGATGCCAACGCACGGCGCATGGCCGAACAGGCCGGCGTCGAGATCCGCCTCTACCGCGTGATCTACGACGTGGTCGAGGACATCCGCAAGGTACTTGAAGAAGGTCTCGCCCCGGAGGTCCGGGAAGAAACGCTCGGCCGCGCGGAGGTCCGCCAGACGTTCAAGGTCTCGCGGATCGGAACCATCGCAGGTTGCTTCGTCGTCGACGGCGTGGCCAACCGCAACGCAATGGTACGCATCACCCGGGACAACATAGTGATCGAGGACGGCCGCGAGCTCGACAGCCTCAAGCGTTTCAAGGACGACGTCCGCGAGGTGCGTTCGGGGATGGAGTGCGGCTTGAAGATCGCCGGCTACAACGACGTCAAGGAAGGCGACGTGCTGGAGTTCTACCAGAAGGTGGAAGTCGCACGGACGCTGTAAAGAGATTCGCCGGGCGGGGAGCCCCCCTGCCCGGACGGGCAACCGATGGCCACGATCGTGGGAGTATTGCATCTGAGGCTCAACGTCGCCCAGGCCGGCAGCCTGAAAGACAAGCGGCGGGTCGTCAAGAGCTTCAAGGACCGTACCCGTAACCGGCACAACGTGTCGGTGGCGGAAGTGGGCGGGCTGGATCGGCACCGCTACGCGGAACTGGCCGTCAGCATGGTCGCCAACGATCGCAGGTACGTCGAAAGCGCCCTGCAGAAAATAGTCAATGCCGCTGCGATGCATCGCGACATGGTGCTGATCGACCACGATATCGATTGGCTGTAGTCGCCGCTCTCGCGGTGTCGACGGAAAGTTATCTACGCATGAGTCGAAGAACACAGCGGGTGGGCAGCCTGATCCAGCGACTGGTCGGGGAAGGCCTGCTGCGGAAGCTCAACGATCCGCGAGTGGACCCCGCCCGAACATCGGTGACGCGCGTGGAGGTGCCCGATGACCTCCTCAGTGCCAAGGTGTATATCTCGGTGATGGGCACCGAAGCCGAGCAGAAACTCGCCCTCCAGGCGATTCGTCACGCCAAGGGGTACTTCCAGCAACTGGTAGCCGACAATGTCCGGCTTCGCAATACCCCCTCGCTGGAGTTTCTGCCCGACGAGAAGTTCAAGAAGACACTCCACACCTACCGGCTGATCGATGAAGCGATGGCCGAGATCCGGGAGAAAGAAGAACAAGCCGCCCGGCAGGACGACCGTGGGGATGAGTAATGTCGGCCGGGCGGGAGTACCTCCCGCGACCGACACGGACGGCCCGGCTGCCGGAGACTGACAGGAAACGCTCTCGATGAAGAACGCCACGAAGTACGAGGAGAAGGTCAGAAAGCTGCTGTCTTCTGCGAAGGGTTCTGACAAGGGACCCTCTGAAACCGAGCAGCCTCTGCGGATGATGGTCCGGTCGATCCTCCATGCCGACGCCACCGCCGAGCAGACCGACGAGGCCATGGAGAAGCTGGACGCGACGTTCGTGGACATCAACGAGCTTCGTGTGACGCCCGCCAAGGAGATCGTCGAGGCGGTCGGCAAGGACTTTCCGCGAGCCCGGGACAAGGCGCTGCGAATCCGGCAGGTGCTGGGGGGCGTGTACGACAGACGCAACGACCTGAACATCGAGTACATGGCGGAAATGCCCAAGCGCGAACTTCGGAGGCACCTGGACGAGTTGGGCATGGACACCTACTCGGCTGCGCTGCTGGTGCTGACGGGCTTTGCCGGCCACGCCGTACCGGTCGACGACAGCCTGCGCGACGCGCTCGAGATGGAGGAAATGATCTATCCCGAAAGCGAGAAGGACGACGTGCAGGGATTTCTCGAGCGGATCGTCTCGCAGAAGAACGCTCTGTCCGCTCACGAGGCCTTCCGCGACTTCGTAAGAGGGCACGCCAAGGAACTTGACGCGCTGAATCGACAGCGTCAAGAGCAGCGGCGCAAGGAGCGGGAGGAAGAACTCGCCCGCCAGCAGAAGAAAGAGCAGCAGCGCCTGGAAGCCGAGGCAAAGAAGAAGGCCAGGCAACAGGCCGAGGCAGAGAAGAAAGCCCGCAAGGCCGCCAAATCGGCTGCAAAGACCTCGAAGACCGAAGCCGGCGAGAAGGGCAGGAAGACCGCCGGCAAGGCCGCCCCGAAAAAGGCTTCCCCGCGTCCGAAGAAGAAAGCCGCTTCGAGCAAGAAGACCGCTCGGAAGAAGAAGTCCGCCTCCCGGTCCGCGGGCAAGCGCACCAGCAAGAGCTCCAGGAAGACAAGCAAGAAGGCAGCCGGCAGGAAAGCCTCCAAAAAGAGCCGACAGTCTGAGGCCAGCAAGA
The DNA here is from genome assembly GCA_964642855.1 of uncultured Planctomycetaceae bacterium. Lineage (GTDB taxonomy): Bacteria > Planctomycetota > Phycisphaerae > SM23-33 > SM23-33 > CAZXSK01. The sequence goes on from CAZXSK010000060.1 coordinate 12,512, forward strand.
AGGCCGGCAAGGACAGCAAGTCCCGCAAGAAGGCATCGAAGAAGACCACGAAGAAGACCGCGAAAAAACGCGCCAAGAAGAAGTGACTCCCGCACAGACCGCAGAGAAGAGGAAGCAGGAAACCGCCTCCATGGCCACCAAGACTCCCGACGACAAGCTGGTACTCGGTATCCCCAAGGGTTCGCTGCAGAGCAGCACGCTGGACCTGTTCGCCCGCGCCGGATGGAACATCTCCGTCCCGTCACGAAGTTACTTTCCGACGATCGACGACGGGGAGATGTCGGCTGTCATGTTCCGCGCGCAGGAGATGAGCCGCTACGTCGAAGACGGCGTGATCGACATCGGACTGACCGGCTACGATTGGATCTGCGAGAACGGCTCGAACGTCCATGAAATCTGCGAGCTGGTCTACTCCAAACAGGAGGCCAAGCCTGCCCGTTGGATTCTGGCGGTCCCCGAGGAGAGCGACATCTACAAGCCCGAAGATCTCCAGGGCGGGATCATCGCGACCGAGCTGATAGGCGTGACAAAGAAGTACTTCCAAGACAAAGGGATCGACGTGAAGGTCGAGTTCAGCTGGGGCGCCACGGAGGTCAAGGCCCGGCTGATCGACGCGATCGTGGATGTCACCGAGACCGGCTCGTCGCTGCGAGCGAACAAGCTCCGCGTCATCGACGAGCTGATGAGTTCGACCCCCCGCCTGGTAGCCAACAAGGACGCCTGGTCCAACGACTGGAAGCGTCGCAAGATGGAAGACCTGGCCCTGCAGCTCAAGGGCGCCATCGATGCACGGGGCAAGGTCGGGCTGAAGATGAATGTTTCGCACGAGAAGCTTCAGGAGATTTCGAAACTTCTCCCGGCCGAAAAGAGTCCAACCATATCGGAGCTGGCCGAGCCCGACTGGGTGGCGATCGAGGTCATCGTCGACGAGCGGGCGGAGCGCCAACTTGTGCCCGAGCTCAAGCGCGCGGGCGCGACCGGAATCATTACGTACCCGCTGAACAAGGTCATCCCCTAGTGAGAGACAACCACCGCACCGCCGTCGCCGCACTGCTTTCGCTGTTGGCACTGACGTGGATTCTTCCTGGTTGTGGCCCGACCGCTTCGCCGGCAGACTCCGACCCGACAGACGCCAACGCCCCTTCTCCGTCTGCCGATGCCAACGCCGACGCGAACGAGACCGTCGTCGCAGCGGAACCGAACGAGCCGGCCGAGCCGAACCTGCCCCCCCTGCCCGAGGAGGCGCTGACGGATTTCGATGAGCTCAAGCCGGACATCGGCACGCTCAAGAACAACAAGCCCGACAAGCTTCACGAGCAGGCCCGCAAGGCGATCGCCGAGGCCGACCAGGCGCTGGCGAAGAAGAACTACCTCCACGCGATCAATCGCCTCGAACGGGCCAAGGGCTTCGACCGAAGCCATCCGGAGATTCTCACGAAACTCGCCCGGGCCTACATGGGCATGCCCAACTGGGGCAAGGCCCTGGACAATCTGGAAGCCGCTGCGGAAGTCGAACCCAACAACATCGAAACGCAGGTGACCCTTGGCGACGTCGCTCTCCGCCAGGACATCGCGGACAAGGCTTTGCTCGCCTATCGACGCGCGCTGCACTGCAACCGCGCCGACCCGAACAACCCCCTGGCCGCGCGAGCCCTGCTGGGAACGGCAGACCTGCTCGCCAAGGAAGGCCGGTGGCAGGCGTCGCTCCAGGCATACCGGAAGCTCACCCAGTGGCTGGTGAACCACGGCAGCGCCCTGGCCGAAAGCAACGAGCTGGCCTCCCTGGTCCGCAGGCCCGACGTGCTCATGAGACGTCAGGCCGACCTGCTCACCAAGCTGCGCCGGTGGGACCAGGCTGCCGATCTGCTCACGCGGATCCATAAGCGCGACCGTGGCGATCGGGAGGTCGTCGCCGATCTCATCGAAACCCTCCGCAAGGCCAAGCGCTTCGACCAGGCCGAAGACATGCTCGCCGACCTGCTGGTCGAGCGAAACGTCCGGGACTACGTGTTGCCCCTCGCACACAAGGTAGCTGTGGATTCCGGCGACAAGTCCATGCCCCTGCGCCTGTGGAACGCCGCGACTCGAAAGGGCAGTCCGTCGGCAGATACGGCTGTTGCCCTGGCCTCGGCGTCGGAGAAACTGGACAACATCTCCAGCGCGATGGAAATTCTCACCGAGGCGCTGGAAGAAAACGTCGCCCACGCCCAGGCGGGCGGAATGCTGGTGAGGCTCTACCTCGCCAAAGACCGGAAAGCCCAGGCCGTCGATCTGCTCGCCAGGCAGTACGCTTCCGATGCAGCGGGCCGCTCCGACACCGAACGGGCCCTGCGTCGCGTGGCCGATACGTTCGATGCCGACTCTGCCAGGGCGTTCATCGCCAACCAGGTCGGCCGGGGCGAGGACACGCCGGTCGCCTTGCACTACGTCGCCGGACGCATCGCCGAGTACCACGACCTCGACGACCAGGCGGTGGACCAGTACAACGCCGCCCTGAAACGGGACGACGAGTACTTCCCCGCTTACGACGCCCTCGCCCAGATCTACGCGCGTCGGGACGACGGTGACGCGCTGGAGGACCTCCGCAAGCGGCTGGACAAACTCTCCGACGGAACAGATTCCGCGATGGCGCTGCAGGTGCTGGGACGGCTTCAACTGATCGACGGCCAGGCCGCCCGAGCGGCCGAGACGTTCGAGAAAGCCCTCCAACGGCAGGAAGGCCTGGTGCCCGCGCTGCTGCAACTCGCCGAAGCGCGCGATCGACTGGGCAAGACCGACCTCGCCCGACAGGCGCTGCTGCAGGCGATGATGGAAGATCCCGACAACCCCAAGGTCTACAGCCGGCTGTTTGAAAGCTATCTGCAAGCAAGGTCGCTCGCCGAAGCGCGCGAGGTGGCCCGCCGGGCTGCCCGGCGGCTGGGGGACAAGAACGTCGCGCAGGTCATGCAGGCCAAGCTCGCCCTGGCAGCAGGCCAGCGGGATGCCGCCATGCGCCTGCTCGCCCAACTGGAGAAGGAAGATCCCGACAATCTCCAGGCCGCGCTGCTTCGCACGGCACTGCAGCGACGAGAGCAAGCGGGCCTGCCCTCGCGCGATCACTTCGAGAAGATCGATCGCAAGCTGCTGGCGATCGTGCGGGCCCATCCCGACAGCCGGGAGGCCCACCGGCAACTCGCCGAGCTCTACGCCGACGTATTCCGCCACGAGAAGGCCGCCACGCACTATCGCAGACTCTACCAGTTGTCATTCCGGCATCCGCGAGAGGCGACCGAGTACGCCACCGCGCTGATGCGCATCGACCGCCACGAGAAGGCTGCAGCGGTGCTGACGGACCTGCTGCAGGAAATGCCCGACAGCTACGTCGCCCGGCGGATGCTTCTCGATGCGTTGCAGGCAGCCGGGCAGCCCGAGCAGGAAGTCGCGGTCGTCCGCGAGGCGCTCACCCAACAGGAAGATCCCAACGGCCTGCTGGCCCGCTGGTATCGGTACCGCCTGTGGGACGCTCTGGGACGGGCGAGGATGTACGACAAGGCCCAGGCGGAGATCGACCAGACCATCGCCGCCACACGCAGGGATATCGAAAAGACCTCCCCCGCCCAAAGCGAGAGCGAGGAAGAACTGCTGGCTGAGCTCCGAGGAGAGCTGAATCTCCACCGGTCCGAGAAGCTCCGCCTCTATGCCGACGCCAATGCCTACGACGAACTGATCGCCTATGGGAGAACCTGGGACCAGACTGCCACCGGACTGCTCGAACAGAGCGAAGACGAGGCCACCCAGGACTGGGCACGAAGCTCGCGACAGTATGCCCGCCGCCTGACGGTGCTGCTGCTGGCCGACGAGGGTCGGCACGACCAGGCCCAGAAGATGCTCGATACGTGGATCGACGACAAGACCGATCCGTCCGTCGAGTGGCTGCGCGAGCTGAAGATCCTCCTGCTCGGAGAGGCGGGAGATCCCAACGCAGCCAAGGCCTATGCGGTGGAGTGGATCCAGGACTCGCCGATCGCTCTGGCGCCGCGTCAGGCGCTGGTAGCCGTGCTGGTTGACGCCGGGCGCTATGACGAAGCCCTCAAGCTGCTGGGGGAATGGATCGACGGCATCGAGATTCCCTCCGGGCCGTTCGCGCGGGACCGCGGCGAGGCCGAAACCGTCCGCTGGTGTCGCATGACCAGCGTCAGCCTGCTGCTGGAGAAGAAGAAGTACCACCAGGCGCTCAAGCGCATCGACGAATACCTCAAGGAGTATCCCAAGGAGCAGCAGCTCTATCGGTTCAAAGCCGAAGCCTACGCCCAGCAGGGCAAGGTCAAGGACCAGATTTCCGCGATGGAACAGGCTTACAGGCTCGCGCCTGACCAGGTGGGCATGAACAACGACTTCGGCTACATGCTTGCCGATGCGGGGATGGAACTCGACCGGGCCCGCAAGCTGATCGGGCGCGCCGTATCGTCCAGCCCGTCGAACACGGCGTTCCTCGATTCCCTGGCGTGGGTGCTCTACAAGCAGGGCGAGTTCCATCGCTCGGCTGAGTTGCTGGCGGGCATTGTGCTGGGCGACGAATTCGCGAAGGAATCGCCCCTCTCCAGGGCTGTCATCTACGATCACGCTGGCGACGCGGTCTATCGCCTGGGTTGGGAGAAGCTTGCGAAGCAGTTCTGGGACAAGGCCATCCAGGCCGGTCTGGAAATGAAAGACCGGACCGAGGAGGTCCGCAAGGTCATGATCGCCGCCGAGGCGAAATCCCTGGCCGTACAGGAAGGCAAGACACCCAAGCTCGCCCCCCTTGGGCAGGGCGTGAAAGTCCCCTCGCAGGATTCGCCTGAGTCCGGTACAATGGAATCTCGGGAGTAGCACTCCTGCCTGCGGGAGGGTCCGTCGCTGTCACGTCCGGGCCACCCCTGAACCGTTTCGGCTTGCAATGGAGACGTAAGACCATGGCTGGACACAGCAAATGGGCGAATATCAAGCACAAGAAGGCCCGTAACGACGCCGCTCGGGGCAAGTTATGGAGCAAGTGTGCCCGCGCGATCATCGTGGCGGCCAAGAGCGGCGGCGGCGACCCGGCGATGAACCTCAACCTGCGCTACGCCATCGATGAAGCCAAGGCAGCCAACATGCCCAAGGACACCATCGAGAAGGCGATCAAGAAGGGTTCGGGCGACCTGGAAGGCGAATCGTACGAGGAGGTCGTCTACGAAGGCTACGGGCCCGGCGGGGTGGCGTTCATCGTCGACTGCCTGACCGACAACCGCAACCGCACCGCGCCGGAGATGCGGAAGATCTTCGAACGGTCGGGCGGCCAACTCGGCGGAACCAACTGCGTCGCATGGATGTTCGAGCAGAAGGGCACGTTCACGATCTCGGCCGAGGATGCCGACGAGGACACGCTGATGGAGATCGCCCTGGAAGCCGGTGCCGATGATGTCGAACTCGACGGCGACGTCTGGCAGATCACCTGCGAGCCGGCTGCCTTCAGCGATGTCCGCGACGCCCTTGAGCAGCGCGAGATCAAGACCGGCTCTGCCGAGCTGGCGCTGGTACCCAACAACAGCGTAACCGTCGACGGCGACAAAGCCAAGCAGATCGTCACGCTCATGGAATCTCTGGAAGATCACGACGACGTGCAGAAGGTCTACGCGAACTTCGACATCCCCGACGAGATCCTGGCACAGATCGCCGAGTAGCTTCCCATACTGCAATCCCAGGCGGGCAGTCCCTTACGGGGCTGCCCGTTTTCATGCGCAGCACCTGCTTTTCGGCGTGTTGCAGGCCTCCGCCCGGAAGCTCCCAAAACGTCCTCGCGTTGCTTATGTCCCCCGCCAAGCCGGCCGATACTACGTTGTAGCCGGTCGATCGATGCGAGACCCGTACCGCATCGCCGGCCCGAAGGTCTGCACCGCAGCATGGAAGGGCGCTGCGGCAAGAGAGGGAGTACCGGAGGATGAAACGTCGCCTGTTTTCAGCCGGGCGCTGCTGCGCCCTGGCGGCGCTGTGTGCGTGTGTGCCTGCCTGCACCAGCGATCTGCCCACCCAGAGCACCGTCAGCCTGACCGTCTACGATGCCGACTTCGCCCAGTACGCGCCCTATCTGAACAAGAAGGGCGGCGACCTGGACAAGCAAAGCGACGGCGGCTGGCGGATCGAGAACAACGACCGCACCCGCAAGGCCATGACCGACCTGCTGGCCGCGCTGGACCTGCAGATCCGCGCGGAAACCAGCGAACTGTCCACCGCCTATCTCACGGGGCAGCTTGAGACCATCGAGCCGTCCCCGGAAACGCGCGGGGTCATGCCTGCCGTGCTCAAACGCCTCCGGCACGCTCACCGGCAACGGGATTTCGTCGCCTCGGTGCTTCAGCGACTCGATCCCGACGCCCTCAGGCCCGGCGACCCGACGCAGCCGAAGCGATACCCCTACCGTCAAGGTCAGCCCGCCGGGGCAGACCCGCGCCTGCCCCTGCCGCGCCTCTGCTCCACCGACGAACTGATCGAGATGGCCTCCAGGCCGGCGTCGATCCCGTACTGTCAATCCAAGCCCCTGGTCGACGACGTCACCGCATTCGCCCAGCCCTGAGCAGGCCCGGCCGGGGCACGCTACTTCCAGTCGCTCAGCGCCGGTGGGAGTGCCTCCACTGCACCCTCCGCACCGTCGGGCTCGAAGATCACCACGATCTTCAGCGCGCCGGGCCTGGCCTTGATCCTCGCGACGAGCCGGCGAACGCCCTTGTTGGGCTGCTCGGGCTCCTTGCGCTCGGCAGACTCGCTGCCGAAGTCGACGCCCTCGACCCCCGCCAGCCGGACGTGCATCGTCCTGCCATCCTGCGTGAGCTTCGCCTTCGGGCCATCGACCTCGATCTCCGCATCGGTGGTGATGCCCCATACGATCGTGCACGCCCTGGCGACCTCCACCTCGTCCTGCACAATGACCGCCCCCCGCCGGCGGTCGAGCATCACCCCGCGACGATGAGACTTGAGCTTCCCGGGATACGCCCCGTCGATCTCCACCACAGCCAGGCCTCGGCCCTTGTCCGAGTCGAATCGCACCATCTCCGCCTCGGCGTCGACGCGTTGGTTCTCGCCGTCGACCAGCAGCACATTGTGGCTGGTCGAGCCCAGACGGTAGTACGACCACCGCCTGCCGTCCTGCCTCTTATCCCAGTAGCCGGGCAGGTTGTAGTTGTCTTTGCCCAGGTCCCTCGCCCAGCGAATGCCGTCGGCTTCAAGCTCGAAGTTGCCCAGATCCAGGTGGCCATGATTCACCCGGTTGGTCCCGCCCTTGACGCCGACCCACAATGCGTTGGGATCACCCCAGGCCGACCGGAACACGGCCAGGGGGACCTCACCGCGGAACTGCTTGTCCAGCGGGAGGGGTTCGGGCTCGACCTCTGCCTGGGGCACGTACCAGATGACATTACGCGGATCGGCCTGCCGCGAGCCGGCCAGTTTGCGCTGCACGTGCGCGTAGACGGGCTTGTCGTACCGCTTCGCAAGCCAAAGCAGCGACGGGGTGTCACTCACAGCTGAATGCTCGCCGACGTCAGCATAGTTGAGATACCGCCCCGTCGGGCTGACCATGTGCAGAGGGAAGTCGCCTGCCTTGTCCAGGCCGTTCGCGTCCGAAAGGCCGAAGTCGGTTCCCAGCGCAGTATCCAGACCGGCCAGGCCATAGACGGTGTATCGCGTCGCGTATCCCCAGTAGCTCGGGCCTTCGCCCCATGCCCCGTCGGGGACATAGCTGGCCAGGGCCTTGGGCAGCGACCCCACCGCCCCGGGCACGATGACCTTCGCATAGTTGGGATCCGTCTCGGCGATCGCCAGCGCGCCGACCATCAGCCCGGCGTTGCAGACCTGGTTCCAGTTATGCTCGACGCGTGCCCACCACAATCCGTAGCGACCCCTGGTGTCTTTCCGGTACGCCCGCAGGCCAGGCTTGAGTCCGAGCTCTGCAAGCCCGGAACGAATCTTCGTGCAGTCATCCTCGCTGAGGATGTCGTGGATCCAGTCGTACCCCACGCCCACGCCATGGGCCATCTCCGCGACATCCAGGAAGTGCGGCGGGTTCCAGTCCTCGAAGCTGCAGACAGCCAGGAGGTTCTCACGCAACTTCCGGGCATAGACCTTCTTGCCCGTCCAGCGATACGCCAGCCCCAACGCATAGGACCGGCGGACCAGTTCTCGGCTGGTATGCAGCAGCCTCGGGCCGATGAGCTTGCGCTCCAGCAGATCGGCCTTCCGCAGTTCATCAGCCCGTGCGATCGTGTCTTTCACCAGCCCGGCGAGATACTCGTCGCTTTCGGCGAGCTTCCTGAGCTCAGCCAGCCTGGCGTCGGTAAGCATCAGTCGGGGATGGCCGTCCTTGAGCTTGTCTATGACCCTCTCGCCGTCGGGCACGTGGTAGTAATCGCCTGCCTGCACTGTCGAAGCCCAGAGAACAAGAACCGCTGCGCTCGCCGCCGCTGCGCAATACCACACCATCCGCTGCCGCCTTTCCGATGTTGTCGTCCCGGCCTGTGGAAACCCTTCCGCAGAGGCTGTATTATCCCTCGCGACGCACATGCGTCCATTCAAAAGGAGGCCGGCTTGAAAATCGGCATCGTATCAGACTCCCACGGCAATGCCGGGCGGCTGCGCCAGGCTGTCTCCGAACTTCTCAGCGAGAACGCGGACGTGATCGTCCACTGCGGCGACCTCTGCACGCGTGAGCATCTGCAGATGCTTGGAAAACTGCCCGTACCGGTCACACTGGCCGTGGGGAACATGGACCGCCGCCTGCACCGGCTCGCGGCCGACGCCACCCTCGACGGCGTGGAGGTGTGTCCCCAGTTCGCGCAGGTCAAGCTGGAAGACGGCCGGTTCCTCGCCGCGGTCCACGGCGACCGGGAGATGGTCCTCGACCAACTGATCGCCGGCGGGCAGTTCCCCTATGTCTGCCACGGGCACACGCACCGCAGGCGCGACGAGCGCATCGGCGAGACCCGCGTGATAAACCCCGGCGCGCTGCACCACCCTCGCGGCGGGCAGGCTCCTTCCTTTGCGATCCTCGACACCCACGCGGATCGGCTGGAGTACCGCGAGTTGCAGTAACCGCTCCGGCCGGGCGGTCCTGGCGGAACCCGCGGAACTACTCCACGGTGTGCACGACGATGGTGTTGGCACTGCCCGGTACGCCCAAAGGCCTGCCCGAGACCACCAGCACCTGCTGGCCGCTGACGACCATTCCCTTCTCCAACGCCAGCCGCGATACCTCCGCCAGCACGTCGCGCGTGTGCTGGGGCTTGTCGGTGCATACCACCGGCTCGACGCCGTAGTACATCGCCATCCGCCGGGCGGTCTCCCGAGAGGGGGTGATCGCCAGCACGCACCGGCCCAGCCGTTGTTTGGCCAGCGCCAAAGCCGTGGTTCCCGTCACCGTGTACACACCCACCGCCTGAACGTCCTGGGCCTCGAGAATCGCGTGCACGCCCCGGGCGATCGAAGCAGCCGTCGGAAACGCGCTGGCGACGTCGTCGATGTGGTCGTGGTTCTGATCGTGATAGCCTTCCACGGCGTGGACGATGTCGTTCATCATCTCCACGGCCTGGCGGGGGTAGTCTCCCACGGCTGTCTCGCCGGAGAGCATGACCGCGTCGGCGAAATCCAGCACGGCGTTGGCGACGTCGGAGACCTCGGCCCGGGTCGGCGTGGCCGAGTGGGTCATCGTTTCGAGCATCTGGGTGGCAATGATGCAGGGCTTGCCCTCCCGGTGTGCCAGGCGGGCGATCCGCTTCTGGGCGACGGGCACCTGGGGCAGGTCCATCTCCACGCCCAGGTCGCCCCGGGCGACCATCACCCCGTCGGCGGCGTCGACGATCTCCTCGATATTCGCCAGCGCCTGGGGCTTCTCGATCTTCGCGATGATCTTCGCCTCGCTGCCGCCGTCGCGCAGAAGCGAACGGAGCTGCTCGACGTCTCCCGCCTTGCGGACAAACGAGAGGGCGACATAGTCGAACTCGCGGCGGGCGATCCAGGCTGCGTCACGTCGGTCCTTCTCGGTCAGTGCCGAAAGCGACAGGTCGGTGTCGGGCAGGTTCACCCCCTTGCCGCTGGAGAGCATGCCCCCGCGGAGCACCCTGCATACCAGTTCCTCAGGCGGCCGGGCCTCGACCACCTCCAGCAGCAGCTTGCCGTCATCCATGAGAATCTTCTCGCCGGAGCGGGCCTCATCCACCAGTTCCGGAAGGGTGGTGGAAATCCGACAGGAGTCACCTTCGATCATCTCGCGCTGAATAGTGAGCTGCTCCCCCTGCTGGAGCGCCACCGCTCCTCCCGCGATGGTACTCACGCGGATCTTCGGGCCACACAGATCGCCCATGACCGCGAGGGGCTCGCCGATCTGCTGCTCGACCTGGCGAACGGCGTCCAGGAAGCCCTGACGCTGCTCGCCGGAGCCATGGGAGAAGTTCACGCGGAACACGTCCGCGCCCGCCTCGGCGAGCTCGCGGAGAACGTCGGCGTTTCCGCTGGCAGGGCCGATGGTTGCGACGATCTTCGTTCGAATAGCCATGCCGGAATTGTACCCGACCTGCCCCGTCAGGCAAGTCAGCGGCCCAGAAGCTCGCCCACTGCATCGGTCACCATCGACACCGACACGTCGTCCATCCGGTCTTCCTGGCAGATGCGGACACCCCTGCCCAGCGGGGCGAAATGAACCGGCGACGTCGGGCCGAAGATTGCCACCACCGGACACCCCATCGCCCCGGCCAGGTGGGACGGCCCGGAGTCGTTGCCCACCATCACCCCGGCCCCTGCCAGCGACCCGGCGAGTTCCTCAAGTGGCGGGGCCTCCAGAACCTGCCAGTCGCGTCGGAGGGCGTCTAGCTGTCCTTCGGTCAGCCGTTCGAGTTCCGCCGGGCCCAGCGCGAAGATCACGTCCCTGCCCCGCTGGTCGCGAAGCCACTGGGCAATTTCGAGAAAACGCTGCATCGGCCAGTGCTTGTAGACGCCCCCCGCGCCCGGATGGATGATGACCGCTGCGCCGGGCCGGGCGTTTCCGACCGCCTGGTCGCGCGGCAGGGCGTGCAGGTTCCAGGGGGTGAATCCGTCCCGACCCGGCCAGTCGATCTCCAGCAGCCCGCACCAGAGCTCCACCAGGTGCCCCGGGTAATCCGCCGGGGGGCGCACGGGCAGGAAGGTCGACGCCGGATTCCCGCATGCTTCGACCAGGCGCGCCTGAGCCCGGGTATCGCCCTCGGCGAAACAGCTGATCAGCCTCCCGAAGCCTCCCAACTGCCCGGCCAACTGGCCGTCTCGAAGTGGCAAGTCGGCGAAGACTTCGTGCATTGCCAGGCAGTCGAAGTCGATCGCGCGCCGGGCGACACCGGCCTCGACCAGAAGCCCGCCTTTGCTGC
>CAZXSK010000061.1:0-23794 GCA_964642855.1 uncultured Planctomycetaceae bacterium
TGACCGTGATCCTCCGCAGCGACGCGTACTTCCATCTCAATGCCGACGAGCGCACATCGGTTGCCGCCACCTACGAGGTGGACGCCCGCGTGAAGGACGGCAAGATTGCGGGCAGGCACAGCGGCATGTTCGGGCACGCGTGGCAGCGGCAGGGCAAAATCACAGGCAGCATTCGTGAGTAGACTTGCCCGCCGACCGCCTGCCCCCGCTCGCGCGGGCTATTGCGGAGCGGTCAGCGCCTTTCCCGGCGTGCGGCGGTTGCCGGTGCGCACCGTCACCCGCGCGCGATCGAAATAATCCAGCAGCGGCACGGCAAACTTCCTGCTGACGCCCAGCGCGTCGCGGAAATCCATCGTCGTAAACCCGCTGGCCCGGGTGAAGAGCTCCTCCACCACGTTGCGAGCGCGGGCGATCGCCCGCGCGTGAAGGATCACCTTCCGGTCGAGTCTCACAACCTGCCCGTCATCTTCGAGCATTTGCAGAAGCTCGTCGGACCGCGCCGCATTGATGCCCAGTCCCGCTGCGAGTTCATCGGGCAGGGGGGGAGTGAGTCCTGCCTCCTCCAGTGTGGCTGCAATGCGCTCGGCGTCGTGACGGTCAGCCTCGCTGACGGTCGTCGGTCGATTCGCCAAGGAGAGCAACTGTCCTTCCCGCTTGATCCGCCCGGTGGCCTGCAGGCGTTCTGCAGCCAGGCCCGCCAGTTCCTCCGAGGTGTCGAGACACTCGGCCAGCCGTCGGATCTCCATGCCCAGGCGAAGAGGTGACTGCCGATGGAACGCATCGAGTTCGTCGGGGATCCGCTCGACCAGCAGCCGCACCGTGTCGGCGTGAACCCATCGGCCCCGGACTTCGACCACCTCGTCCGATTCGGCGAGCACAGCGAGCATCTCCCTCGTTCGGTCGGCAGGCAGGTCTGCCCGGCGGGCGAGTTCCTCCGCGTCGACGGGTTGGGCACTCTCTTTCGTGATGGCAGCCAGCCAGGCCGACGGGTCATCGATGGCATGGCGACGGGTCGAGAGACGGTCGATCACCCAGGGGCGGTTGCGCTTGAGGCGAAGGTTGGTGACGTCGAGCACGCGTCCGCCGCCCAGGGTGGTCACACGTCCGCCGGCCAGTCCCGCCAGGTTGCTTCGGACGACGAACCGGTCCCCGGCCGCCAGGGGAAGCGGCTCCCGCAGGCGAAGTTGCACCAGGCGACGGGCGCCCGGGTCGCAGGTTGGATGGCCGTCGAGAATCGCCGCCTTGGCCATGGTCTCGGCCGTGCCCACGTGCAGGTGGACTTCGGCGTTGTCCTTCAGCGAGGCGGGCAGGCGGGGCAGCAACTGCACGTCCGCCTCGGCGAACTCCACCGGGCCGGGCCCGCCTTCGCCAGCGATCACGCTGCCGCGCGGCACATCTTCGGCAGCCACTCCCGAGAGATTGACGGCTACGCACTCCCCGGTTCGCCCGAGGTCCGACGTCTGGCCGTATACCTCGAGGTTGCGCACCCGTCCCTTGACCCCTCCGGGAAGGACCTCGACGGTCTGTCCGGAATGGATTTCCCCCGAAACCGGGATGCCCGTGGCGACCGTCCCGAATCCATGCACGCCGAACGATCGCTCGACCCACATCCGGAATTGGCCGGGATGGCGGACGGGTTCAGCCCGGTCGACGGCGGCGTTGAGTGCGGCGAAGAGCGACTCGAACCCTTCGCCGGTGATATTCGACACGCAGCAGATGTCGGCAGCCTCAAGGAACGTCCCCGCCAGAAAGCCTCGCACGTCGTCGACGACCATCGACCGCAGTTCCTCATCGACCAGGTCGATCTTCGTCACGGCGACCAGCCCGTGGCGGACGCCAAGCAGCGTGAGAATGTCCAGATGCTCGCGCGTCTGGGGCATCACGGAATCGTCTGCTGCCACGACCAGGATCACCACATCGACTCCGTGGGCCCCGGCAGCCATGTTGCGTATGAAATCCACGTGCCCGGGCACGTCGACGATGCCGACGATCCGTTCATCGGCCAGTGTGCAGGGCGCGAAGCCCAACTCGATGGTCAGCCCGCGCTGCTGTTCCACGGCCAGGCGATCGGTATTGCAGCCGGTCAGCAGCTTGACCAGCGCCGTCTTGCCGTGGTCCACGTGCCCGGCCGTTCCGAGCATGATGTTCTTGCGGTTCTTGGGCATCGGGGTTTGGATCAGGGACTGGCGGCGACCCGTCCGGTCGCATCGGCAACGGCGGGGAACTGGTCGTCCGCCATCGTGCGAACGTGCAGCAGCGTTGCGTCGCCGGAAACCTGGGAGAACACGCACGCCTCGTCGAGCCGCAGGGCGCGGGCGAGATCTCCGGCTTCGGTTCCGGGCAGCTGGACGGAGACCGCCCTGCCGGGCAGGGCTTCCATGGGGCACGATCCGCTGCCCAGGTAGCCGTCGGCCTCTACGACGCGGACTTCGGCGTCCGGTGCTGCCTTGCGGATCTTCTTGGCGAGCGTTTCCGCGCGGGTTGCGAGCTGTTCGGGCTTCGCGGACAACATGCGGTAGAGCGGGTGCTCGCGCTTCAGTCGGTCGACGTCGCGGAACATCGCCAGCGTGCGCTCCAATGCCATCAGACAGGTTTTATCCGGGCGCAGGGCGCGGGCGAGGGGGTGCTTGCGGATCTTCCGGATGCACTCGGCGTTGCCTGCGATGATGCCCGCCTGCGGGCCTCCGATGAGCTTGTCCCCGGAGAACAGCACCACGTCCGCTCCGGCCGAAAGGCTCTGACGGGCGGTGGGTTCGTGAGGCAGACCAAACTGCCCCAGGTCTACCAGAGCGCCGGCGCCGAGGTCGTCGATCGCCAGCAGCCCGTGTTCGCCGGCCAGGGCGGCCAGTTGGTCGATGGGCACTTCCTTTGTGAACCCCACCACGCGGAAGTTGCTGGGGTGGGCGCGGAACAGCAGGGCGGTTTCCTCGGTGATGGCGTTCTCGTAGTCGCGCAGGTGCGTGCGGTTGGTCGTGCCGACTTCGACCATCTTCGCTCCGCCCTGGCTCATGACGTCGGGCAGGCGGAAGGCGCCGCCGATCTCGATGAGCTGGCCTCGGGAGACGATGACCTCCCGCCCGCCGGCCAGGGCAGCCAGCACCAGCAGCGTTGCGCCTGCGTTGTTGTTGACCACGGTGGCAGCTTCCGCGCCGGTAAGCTCGCATAGGATGGCTTCCACGCGGTTGTCCCGTTCGCTTCGCAGGCCGGTCTCGCGATCGACCGCCAGCGTCACGTAGCCTTTCAGGCCGGGGATCATGTCGTCGACAACCGTCTCCGGCCAGACCGCCCGACCCAGCGCGGTGTGCAGGATCACGCCGGTGGCGTTGATGGCCGGAATCACATGGGGCTGGGTGCGGTCGAGCAGGATGGCTTCGGCCCGTTGGAGCACGAACGACTCGGTGACGTGGCTCGCGCCGCACCTGCCCGCGCCGTCGGCGAGGATCTGCTCGCGGAGCGTATCCACCGCCTGTCGAAGGCTGTCGGTGACCAGGTCGTGGGGGTGCTCGCGCAGCCAGGGCTCAACGTGCGGCGAGTTCAGCAGGTCCGAGATGGAGGGCAGCTTCCGCAGGAGCTGCTGCTTGACGGTTTCCATGGCGGCCTTTCGTGCATGCGGCTGTGCCGGTCCGAATCGGGTCTCGCAGCGGTCCGTCGGACGCAGCGTGTAACCCCGCGACGCGGGGGGAATCTCCTTTCAGTGTACCGGACGCTCGGCGCGGTGTCATCTTGCAGGCGGGCGGGATTTCCTGTCATGGACTCAAGGGGGGTTGCCCCTTCGCTGCTGCGCACGATATAAGACGCCCATGGCAGAGCAGGGCGAACACAGGCCGCGGTTTACGACCATCATGCCCGTCTACAATCACGTGGACTACGTGGAAGAGGCGGTGCGGTCCGTACGCGAGCAGATTTTCACCGACTGGCAGCTGATCATCGTAGACGACGGCAGCACCGACGGATCGGCCGAGCTCCTGGACAAGCTGGCCGCCCAGGACGAGCGAATCGAGGTGATCCATCAACCCAACGCCGGGCCTGCTGCGGCGCGGAACGCAGCCCTGCCGGTCGCCCGGGGACAGTGGCTGACGTATCTCGACAGCGACGACGTCTGGCTGCCCGACGCGCTGGACGCCTACGAGCGGTTCCTGCAGGAGCACCCGGACGTTCAGTTCGTGTACGGCTACCGTCACCGGCTCAACGAGGACGGGACCGTCACCGAGAGCGCCGGCGAGTTCCAGGACGCGCCCACCGGTACCGAGGAGCTGTTCGGGCGCATGTACCTGTCTCACCTGTGTGTCTGCTACCGGCGCGAACTGATGGACAAGGTCGGCGGCTACGATGGGAATCTGCGGAGCTGCGAAGACTACGAGCTGTACCTGCGGATGAGCCTGCACACTGATTTCCACCCGCTGGGGCGGGCGACGGGCCTGCGACGGCGCCACGGAACGAACATCTCCCGCCAGACCGGCTTCAGCAGACGGCTGGAGGCGGAGGTGCTCCGACGGTTCGTGGAACAGCAGGGTGGCAGGGAAAAACTCCCCGACGAGGCGATAGCCCGGCGTCTGGGGCGGCTGTACTACGCAGCCGGGCGGCAGTATTTCAAGGCCCGGTGTTTTCAGCAGGGCCTGATGAGTCTTCGCAAGGCGCATCGATATCGCAGGACGGTCAAGAGCACGCTGATCGTAGCGTTGTGCTGGCTGCTCCGGCCGGTGGGCACGCGGGACGGGCGATCTCTCCCGCAGCTTTGATCGGGCCTGGTCTGGTTTCGGTCGGCGGGGTGCCCGGGCGGTAGCGCGCAAAAAGGTGGCCGCTTCCGGTGAGGGCGGAAGCGGCCTGACCACTTGAGGAAGTTGCTTCTATATCGGGCAAGGTCTATTGGGAGGGTAGACATTGCCTTCGCTGGAATCAGGCCTTGTCCGTGGCCTGGGATTCGCGGGGGTAGCGGGATGCGTTTTTGGCGCGGGCGATGCGTCTGCCGATCAGCAGCACGAGCGAGCCGAGCGAGATCAGGCAGAGCGTGGCGGCTTCGCCGAGAGGGACGGATGCAGCCTGGCAGGTCGAAGTGGCCGGGGCGGGGGAGCAGTCGGAAGCGGGCGAAGAGGGGAGAACAAAAGAAGACCCCAGAGCCGCGGCCAGGCCGGCGATTCGAAGGGTCGTAATTGCGATCAGTGCAGTGCGACTCATGGTTCTCTCCGTTCGCCTCGTTTGGCAAAGGAACAGGTCGGGCGCCGATGCGCCCTGTTTCGCCTTGCGGCGGCGAGGTCCTTGCCCGTCGGGCCCGAAGGCCTGCCGGGGGAAGGACCCCGCAAGGGAAATCGCTCAATGCGATCCACCAGCAAGGTAGGATTCAGATTCCGTTGAGGCAAATCACCCAGAGATTCTGAGTGGAAAATCCCTCTCCGCGGGTCGAGGCGTTCCCGGGAGAGTGCAGCCGACCCCGCGGGCGCTCGGTGTTGTCCACGGGGGAAAGTGCATGTCTGCAGGAACCTTCGGTGCCGGGGTGCGACTAACATGCCGGTCGTCTTGTGGGCGGGGGGTCCGCCCACTATACTGGGTTCGCATGAACAGGGGCTCGGGGACGGACGCTGGGTCCGCCCGGGAACGCCCTGCAACGGCGGGGTTTTGGCCCCGCTTGCCTGTGATGGCCGCGCCAAAGCCTTGCTGCGCAGAGGCTTGGCGGAAGTCAGAGAATCCTGCCCGACGAAAGTCCGAATGGTGGACGTTATGAAGCCCGAATCGATTCGCAGTGACACAGCCCGTCCGTGTTTCCCCCGCTGGTCTGTGGCGATCCCGCTGCTGCTGGTGATCCTCTCAGCCGTGCATCCGGCTACGGCCCAGTGGCGAGGCCGGGGTGGCGCGAAGGTGGGAACCGTCCTGGTCGACGCCGACGAGGAGCTCAAGAGCATCCTCACCAAGGCGGAGGGGTTCATCGAATCCGAGCACTATCCCGAAGCCATCGCGGTGCTGCAGGAGATGATCAACCGAGAGAAGGCCGGTTATATCGAGCGGAAGGGCAGCAAGGGGTTGTATGTTTCGCTGGCGGTGCGCGCGAGCCAGCTGCTGGCGACGATGGGCGAAGAAGGCCAGCGGCTGTATGAATCGCAGTACGGTATCGAAGCCGAGCGGCTGTATCAGTTGGCGATGGAGACCGGCGAGATCGCTCCGCTTCGTGAGATCGTGCATAAGTATGTCAACACGTCGGTCGGTCCGAGGGCCTTGGAGCGTCTGGCGACGATTTACTTCGATCGCGGGATGTTCTCGCAGGCTGCCCACGCATGGCGGAGGCGCCTGGAGGTCCGGCCTGACGAGCAGGAGATTCCGCTGCTGCTGGCCAAGGCGGTCGCGGCGCACCACCTGGCCGGGGAAGGCAGGCAACTTACCACGCCCCTCAACCGGCTGAAGAAGGAGTTCCCCGAGGCGACGGCGACCCTCGGCGGGCGCGAGCAGAAGCTCGTGGATTTTGCCCAGCGTGTCATGAAGCTCACTCCCCCCGGTGCCCGGGCGGCAGAGCTGGCCGAAGGAGGCTGGCCGGGACTGACCGCCTTTGCCGACGGCATGGGCAGGATGCAGAGCAGCGACGTGGTACTGCTTCCGCAATGGGCGTACCCCGAGGGCAACGTTTCCAAGCGAAGCCTCAATTCGCTGATCGCCCAGAGGCAGTCGCTGCTGACCGGAAGGCGGAACAATGCCGGGAAGATCCGCTACCGTGGCGGGACGATGGTCGTCGAGCAGGGCAAGGACAAGTACTTCCCGTTCCCGGGCATTATCCAGCCTGTGGTGGCTGGTTCGTGGGCAATCTACCGCACCGACGAGACAGTCATCGCTCGTGACCTGCACACCGGCGAGTTGGCCTGGAAGGCATTCGCCGTGCCGATGGTCCGCTCGGACACGGCGGGGGGCAACCCCGCGGCGCTGCGGATCCGCGATCTGGGGAGGCATCGCCTGACGGTCGGCGGGGACATGGTCTTCACGCTGTACGGGTTCCGGCAGTACACCTATGGTCACAAGCGGTTCCGGCGGAACAACCAGCCCAAGGAACCGGACGACACGTCCGGCATCGCTGCGATTTCGCTCTCGCGCAAGGGCAAGGTGATGTGGCAGGTGGGCAACGGCAAATCCGCACCGGGTGACGATGACGAACTCGTGAAGACCTGCAAGTTCGTCTCGGCTCCGACCTACCTCGATGGCAGGCTGTACGTGCTGGCCAGCTACATCCAGGAGTATCACGTTCTCTGTCTCGACGCCACCACCGGGCGGGTGCTGTGGCGCAAGGCGATCTGCCAGATGCCCGCCATGCAGCAGCGGTCGGGCTACCACCTCGACTACCTCTTGTCGGTGGGGTCGCCCCCGGCCATCGTGGACGGAAAGGTGTACGTCTGCACCAATGCCGGTGCGGTCGTCTGCATCGACGCCGCCACCGGTCAGGGGCTCTGGGCGTACCAGTACGACAGCGAGGTCAATACGGGCAACATGCAACCGAACCTGCGCGACGGCCGGCCTGTGGTCCGGGGCGCCAACCCGGTGATCGTCACGCGCGGGCGAGTGATCTGCCTTCCCGCCGACGGCGCCCAGTTGTTGTGCCTCAGTACCGAGGACGGCCGGCCGATGTGGTCGTCCATGCCTCAGGTCAACGAAATGGTGCTCACGGCGATCGATTCCGATCGGATCCTCTTGTCAGGCCCGGGCCTGACCGTGCGGTCGGTGATGGACGGCAAGACGATCCACGAGGCGGGGAACCTTGGCGACGTTCACGGCCGGCCTGCAGTGACGGAAGACCAGGTGATCGCCTCGGGCCTGGGGCGCATTTATCGCATGGATCTCGACAGCTACCGGGTATCGGTGGCTACCCAGATCACCCAGAACGGGGTGGTGGGCAACCTGGTGAGCATCGATGGAGCCCTGGTGGCTGCCAACCCCACCGGCGTGTGTGCCTACGTGGAATACGAAGTCGCCCGTCGGGCGCAGAAGGAACGCCTCGAGAAGCTCTCCGGCAAGCAGCGCATGGAGCAGCTTTACGAGCTGGGTGTGCTGGGCTTCGGGGCGGGGCGATACGAGCACGCCCTGGAAGACTTCCAGGCTGCGTGGAAGCTCGCGGGCGAGTTGGGCGATGCCGACCGCAGGCAGTTGCTGCGCGTCAAGCTGCACGCCTGCTATGTGTCTTTGGGCAACCTCGCCGAGACCGAAGAGAAGCGTGTGGAACTGTTTGGAAAAGCGCTGGAACTGTCCCAGACGGATCAGGAGAAGGCGCACATGATGCTCCGGCTGGCCTACGCGATGAAAAGCAAGCCCGCCGAGGCAGCCGGTTGGGCGCAGAAGCTTTCCGACCAGTTCGGGCAGGAGAAGATCGTCGACGTGAAAATCGGTCCCGATGCCTCCGGGCTGACGCGCCTGGACAGCACGCGGGCCCGGCGCGAAGCGAAGGCGATCGCCCAGGACTACATCGCCCGGCTGATCGACAAGCACGGCCAGAAGATCTACGCCGAGTTCGACAAGCAGGCCGAGCAGGCCCTCGCCAAGGCGATCGAACTCAAGGATCCGGCCAAGATCCACGCGGTGGCGAAGCGCTGGCCTCACAGCATCGCCGCCCAGAAGGGCCTCTATGCGGCTGCGGAGATCTACTACGTGCAGGGCAAGGCGATGGCCGACAAGGAGAAGGGCGAAAGCCAGATCGACAAGGCCATTCATCTGCTTGGGGAAGTCGCCCGCGACAAGGGCCACCCCAACCGCCTCGAAGCTACCGTGGCGCTTGCGATGATCTATGCCAACCGCGACCAATGGGTAGCGGCGGGGCTTACCATCGAGTCTGCCCGCGAAGCGGACAAGAGCAAGGGGATCTCCTTCGGCGACCTGCAGACCACCGTCGGCGAGGCGATTCGCAAGGTTGACGACACCGAGAAGTTCGTTCCCGAGCAGCAGGAGACCGGCAGCGGCCTGAAGCTTGACGGCGGACTCGAAGCGGTTTTCACGATCGAGGGCGAGTTTGCCCACCTGCTGCGGGACGAAACCCAGCGGCCCGTCACGTACGACGGCAAGGTATTCGTGGTCGAAGGCTCGCGGGTGGCGATGGTCGACCCGGCTGCTTCCGACGCCAACGACGCGATCCTCTGGAAGGGCGTTCTGTCCCGGGATGTCTCGAAAGAGGGCGCCTACGTTCATCGCCGCGGGCAGCTGATCGGCGGGCTGAGCAACGACGGAAGCGTGCTTGCTGTCTGCGACAGCGAGGGCGTCTGCTTTTTCTCCACGACGACGGGCAAGCGACGCTTTCCCGAGCGCAGCATCGACAGCTTGGGTCTGTCTGACTTTCGCGGGGCGGCCGAGAGCGCCGGTGTGATCGTTCTCGCCGACAGCCGGGGCGTGCTGACCATGATCGACATCGGATCGGGCACCAAGACCCATGGAGACTACCAGATCCGCGTGGTGGGGGGCGATCGCGCTCCTTCCTCCCGGATCGTCGCAACTGCCGGCAGGGTGTTTGTGCTCCATGACGGAGGCAAACGTTTGTCGTGCTTCGGGATAGAAGACGCCCGCGTTCATGGTCGCTGGCCGGTCAACGCCGAACCCCAGGGCCCCCTGAGCTATGCCATTACGCCCGGAGGCCTGCTGTTGTTGCTGGGCAACGACAAACTCCAGGCCTACGACATCGGCCGGCCTTTCAAGCCAGTCTGGGAGCACGAATACCCGGCCGAGCTGAGATCGCGAATCCTGGCCTGCGGACAGGACTCGGTGGTGATGTCCCGGCGGTCAAACTCAGGCACCATGGACGTGCTTTCGCTGCTGAATGGCGAGCTTGTGGCGGAAATCGGGGTGCAGCGCATAGGGGGAGACTGGGGCACGCCGGTAGCGGCTACCCTGGACGCCGACAAGGTGCTGTTGATTGCCTCGGGCAAGAGCAACAATCGGTTCGGAGGGCAGGGCGGGCAATCGTTCGGAGCCTGGGCCCAGTGCTTTGACCTGGGCAAGGATGGTGCCACCGAGCCTGCCTGGTCGACCGCGCTGGATGACCAGACCAGCCACAGCTACGTGGCGCCCGGCGATCTCTCGCCTGTGATCGCCGGCGACTACATGTTGTTCGCGACGCGCACCTACTGGGATCGTGAAGAAGTAGGCCGACTGTGGGTGGTCGACCGTCGGGGGGGCAGTCTGGTGGCGACAGAGAAGCTGACGATGGAGTTCGGCGAGGACGAAGACCAGGACAGTTGGAGTACTCGAGCCCATCAGCGGCGAAGCCTGCTGGCGCAGCCTGTGGTGGCCAGCGGGCGTGTGGCGGTGGAATCGGCCCGGGGAGTCACCGTCCTGGCGGGCAAATCCCGCTGACCGTCGACGAAATATGCGCGCCCGCCGGGCGTCTGGATAGTTGCAGCCGGAATGACCCGACCTGCAGACCTAGAAGGAGTGCCCGGGCGATGGAACACCTCCAGCAATGGCGCCGCATGCTGGTCGTATGGGCGATGACGGGAACGATGGGGATCTTCTGTTCAGCGGCGTCGGCCGACGCTCCCAGCCGCGTGCTGCCCGACCTCGTGAAACCCTCGACGGTCAAGATGATCGACCGCGCGATGAACTACCTTTCCAAGACCCAGAGGCGGGACGGCAGCTGGATGAACAACGGCGGCTATGGGGGATATCCCGCCGTGATGAGCTCCCTGGCCGGTCTGGCGATGATGTCGGGCGGGTCCACCGCCGAGAACGGGCCCCATCACAAGGAGGTCCGGCGGGCGATGACGTTCATCCTCCGTCTGGCGGAGAACAATCCGGACGGGTTGATCTGCCAGACGGGCGGTCAGACCATGTATGCTCACGGTTTCTCCCTGCTTTTCCTGGCCAACTGCTACGGGGTCGACGGGAGTCCGGAATACGAGGCCCGGCTGAAAAAGGCGCTCGACAAGGCCGTTGCCGTGGTGGGCAAGTCCCAGTCCGACAAGGGTGGATGGTACTACACGCCCGGCTCGAATTCGGACGAGGGCTCGGTGACGGTCACCCAGCTTCAGGCGCTCCGGGCGTGTCGTAACGTGGGCATCAAGGTGCCCAAACGCGTGATATCCAAGGCGGTGGACTACCTCAAGCTCTGCCAGAACGGCGACGGGGGGATCAGTTACTCCGCATCCAGTCGGGGTTCCAGCAGGCCTGCCATCTCTGCCGCTGCGATCGCATGTTTCTACTCGGCGGGCATCTACGATCGCACGTCAGGCGGGTCGGGCGAGGAGGCCAAGATGGTCGAACGCCTCGTGCGGTACGTTCAGGGGGCCTGTCCGGTCAATGGGGGCAGTGGATTCTACTTCTATCAGAACCTCTATCTTGCCCAGGCGATGTACATGCGTGGCGGGGCGGACTGGAAGAACTTTTACCCGGCGATGTGCCAGCAACTGGAGACCATGCAGTCTTCCGACGGGAGTTGGAACGGCGACAGCAACGGCACGACGTACGGGACCGCGATTGCGGGGATAATTCTCCAGCTACCCTATGGGTATTTGCCCATCGTTCAGCGATAATCCCAAATCCTTCGGGAACATCCCCAGCGGGTGTTCGTCAGACCCTCGTCGGGAGACCCGAAGAGGGTCGTATTTTTCTCCGGCTGGTTGCCTGCGCCCGCCAGAGCGGGCCAGGCCAGAATACACAGGACGTGACCATGACCCACAGGACGATCAAGAAGCGTGGATGCAGTCGGATGCTGGCTGCCGGACTGGCGACGCTGCTGGTTGCGGGCATCGTTGCCCGGCCGGCGTCGGCGGAGCCCCCAAGCAAGGTGCTGCCGGATCTCGTGGACCGGCCTACCATCAAGGCCATCGACCGCGGGATGAACTACCTCGCCAAGACCCAGCGGCGTGACGGAAGCTGGCTGAACCAGGGCGGCTGGGGCAGCTATCCTGCCGTGATGAGCGCGCTGTCGGGCCTGTCGTTCATGGCGGGGGGATCGACGGCGTCGTCGGGCCCGTACTCCAAGGAGGTCCGCCGGGCGCTGGCGTATCTGCTGCGCCTGTCCGAGAGCAATAAGGATGGCTACATCACGGGTTCCAACTCAGGTCGCGGGATGTACGGCCACGGGTTCTCGATGCTGTTTCTGGCCTCCTGCTACGGCACGGAGGGCAGCGCCGAGTACGGCGAGCGTCTCAAAACCGCCCTGGACAAGGCGGTCAAGGTGTGCACCTCGGCCCAGTCAGGCAAGGGCGGGTGGTACTACACACCCACCAGCCGCAGCGACGAGGGGTCGGTGACCGTCACGCAACTCCAGTCGCTTCGTGCGTGCCGGAACGTGGGCATCAAGGTGCCCAAGAAGACTATCTCCGAGGCGGTCAACTACCTCAAGATCTGCCAGAACGGCGACGGGGGGATCAGCTACTCGGCCTCCAGCCGGGGTTCGAGTCGTCCGGCGATTTCGGCCGCTGCGATCGCCTGTTTCTATTCAGCGGGCATCTACGATCGCACCACCGGCGGAGCGGGCGAAGAGGCCAAGATGGTCGAGAAGCTCGTGAAGTACGTCAAGGGCAAGGTAACGGTCGACCAAGGCGGCGGCTACAGCGGATATTACTTTTACACTCACCTGTACATGTCGCAGGTGATGTACATGCGAGGCGGGGCGGACTGGAAGGGCTACTACCCGAAGATGGCCCGCAAGCTGCGGGACATGCAGGCTGCCGACGGCAGCTGGAATGGTGACAATATCGGGACGGTGTACGGGACGGCGATTGCGGGGATCATCCTCCAGCTGCCGTACGGATACCTGCCGATCGTGCAGAAATAGCGCGTTCTCTACGAGGACCGACCAAGCGAAACCACGCCTGCCGGCGGGCGGGCACATCGAGTTGAGAAGGAGATTCACGTGACTGAGCAAAGCGGAGCCCCCGCGGGCGGACAGCAGGAATTCACCGGTGAGGACATCAAGGCAGCCGAGCAGTTGACCGAGGCCTACCAGAGCATTCGCAAGGAGATGGCCAAGGCGATCGTTGGGCAGGAGGCGGTGCTGGAAGAGCTGCTGATGTGCATTTTCGCGCGAGGCCACGCCATCCTCGAAGGCGTGCCCGGCCTGGCCAAGACGTTGATGGTCTCCTCGCTGTCGCGCTGTCTGGACCTGGACTTCCACCGGATTCAGTTCACCCCCGACCTGATGCCTTCGGACATCACCGGTACGGAGGTGATCCAGGAGAACAAGACCACCGGCCAGCGCGAGTTCAAGTTCCTCAAGGGCCCGATCTTCGCGAACATCATTCTGGCTGACGAAATCAACCGTACGCCTCCCAAGACCCAGGCTGCCCTGCTGGAAGCCATGCAGGAACGCCAGGTGTCGGTGGGTGGCCAGCGGCTGCCGATGTCCGATCCGTTCTTCGTGCTGGCCACGCAGAACCCGATCGAGCAGGAGGGCACCTACCCGCTGCCCGAGGCCCAGCAGGACCGCTTCATGTTCAAGATCTTCGTCGACTATCCCTCGTGGGACGAGGAGTTCGACGTCATCCGCCTGACCACGGCGATCCAGGAGATCAACCTTCAGCCGGTGCTGACCGGTGAGAAGATCCTGGAACTCCAGAGCATCATCCGCCGCGTGCCGGTGGCGGATCACGTGATTTCCTACGCGATGAAGCTCGTCCGGGCGACGCGGATTCTGGAAGGCGACGTGCCCGAGATCGTTCGGGAGTACATTTCCTGGGGTGCCGGCCCGCGTGCGTGCCAGTACCTGATTCTCGGCGGAAAAGTCCGGGCGGTTCTTCACGGGCGGTATCACGTGTCCACCGAGGACATCCAGTCGGTCGCCAAGCCCGTGCTGCGTCATCGCATCGTCACCAACTTCAATGCCGACGCCGAAGGCTTTACCACCGACAAGATCATCGACAAGCTGATCGAGATCGTCCCGGCCGGCGAGGCCGCCGTGGCGACCAACCCGCGCACCTCGGGTGCGGTGGCGACGGAAGAGTAAGCAGGTTACCCCCGGCCCGGGCGGGCGGTACGTTCGCCCGGGTCCGGCGCTTCGCGCTGGTGCATTGCCTCGGCGCCCCGCACCGGGGGCGTCAGCGGCCGGCCTGACCCAGGAAAAGCGACGACATGGCAGAAGCTACCGAAAACCTCATGAAGTACCTCGACCCGAAGGTGCTCTCGAAGATCACCCGGCTGGATCTCCAGGCCCGGCTGGTCGTCGAGGGGTTCATCTCGGGCATGCACCGCAGTCCGTTCCACGGATTCTCGGTCGAGTTCGCCGCCCACCGCGAGTACGTGCCCGGCGACGATCTCAAGCACCTCGACTGGAAAGTTCTCGGCAAGACCGACCGGTACTACATCAAGCAGTACGAGGAGGAAACCAACCTCAAGGCGACCTTCCTCGTCGATGCCAGCGAGTCGATGCATTACGGCACCGAGGGACGTTCCGACGGGATGACCAAGTACCAGTACGCGGCCGCTGCGGCGGCTTCGATGGCGTTTCTCCTGCTCCAGCAGCAGGATGCCGTCGGCTTGGGGGTCTTCGACGAGGCGCTCAAGACGTACGTCTCGCCGTCGGCAAACCCCAACACCATCAAGAACTTCGTCCATGGCCTGGAGACCGGCGAGCTGAAAGCCAAGACGTCGCTCGAGGGGGTCTGCCACGCCGTGGCGGAGAAGATCCCCCGACGAGGAATGGTGTGCGTCGTCAGCGACCTGCTGACGGACATCGACAGCCTGATCCGAGGGCTGCAGCACTTCCTGCACTACGGCCACGAGGTGCTCGTGCTGCACGTGATGGACGAAGACGAACTGACGTTCCCGTTCCAGGGCAACACGCAGTTCCGTGGCCTGGAGCAGATGGGCGAGTTGCTGGTCGAGCCCCGGGCGCTTCGCGACGGCTACCTCGAGAGCCTCAACGAGTTCCTCCACGAGGTGAAGCGCAAGTGCGTCGCGGGGCGCATCGACTACAAGCTGATCTCGACGGCGGACTATCTGGACGCAGCCTTGCTGACGTTCCTGTCAGCGCGAGCGGCAGCGGTCCGCAAGGCAGGATCCAAGCGGTAACGAACGAACCGGTCCGGGCGGCTTGGGTCGTCGGACCTGACAGGTGGCATGCCCAGCCGGGCTTCCCGGCGGGCGAGCACAGGAATCGACAATGCCTTTTTTGCATCCTTGGATATTTGGTGCAGGAGCGATCGCCGCCTCGGCGCCGATCATCATCCACCTGCTGAACCGCAGGCGGTTTCGCATTCGCGAGTGGGCTGCGATGCAGTTCCTGCTGGATTCGATCCGCAAGAACCGCAGGCGTCTCCGCATCGAGGAGCTCATCCTCCTGCTGCTGAGGACTCTCGCGGTGGTCATGCTGGGATTCGCCCTGGCGAGGTTCACCGGCTGTCAGGGGGCGGACATTCTGCCCACCGGCCAAGGCTCCCAGACGTTGGTGTACATTCTTGACGACAGCTTCTCGATGCAGCAGCGCGTGGGCGGGTCGACCGTCTTCGAAAAGGCCCGCACCGAACTCGCCGAGCAGATCGAGAAGGTCGGCAAGACCGACAAGGTCGCGATCCTGCTGGCCAGCGACCCCAACAAGGTCGAGGTGGAGCTCCAGTTCAATGCAGACGCCCAGGGACTGGCCGACCGTGTGCGGGGTTTCGACATCAGCGACCGACGGGCGAAGCTCGATCAGGCACTCGCCAAGGCCGCCGAAATCTGCCGCGCGGACACCGCCTCCACCAAGCGAGTCTACCTCATCAGCGACTTCCGCAAGGTCGACCTCACCGGCCAGGAAAACATCGACGCCATCCGCAAGCAGTACAGCGAACTGGCTGCCCTGCAGGCGGAGGTGCTCGCGATGGACTACGGCCGGCCGGAGACGGGCAACCGGACGATCGAGAGCATTGAATTGCTCGACCGGTTCGTAGTCGCCAATCAGCCATTCCACGTCCGGGTGGGCATCCGCAACAACGGCTCGGAGTACGTCGACCCGGCCGAGCTTCGTGTCAGTGTTCGCCAGGGTGCGGGGCAGGACGCCATGGAAATCGCCCTGCCGTCGAAGACGATCAAGGGCCTCAACCCCGGCGAGACCACCTACATCGACGACCTGAAGGTCAAACCCAGCCAGGCCGGTCCGGTCGTGGTGACCGTCGAGCTTCCCAGCGACGAACTGCAGGCCGACGATGAAGGCCACCTTGCCCTCGACGTTCGCGAGGCGATCCGTGTGCTGATCGTCGACGGCAGCCCGAACCTCATCAGGAAGTACAGCGAGTCGTACTTCCTGCAGCTGGCGATCGATCCGATGGGCGACGCAAGGTACGGAACCAAAGCCGACGTGGTCGACATCGAGAACTTCACGAACGTCCCCGTCGAAGAATACGACATGGTCATCCTGGCCAATGTCGGGTCGTTCCCCAGCCGCTTCTCGGCGGCCGGGGAGTCGCAGTACGCCCAGCTGCCGGAAATGGAAGAATTCGTTCGCAGCGGCGGGGGGCTGGTGATCTTCACCGGCGACAACATCGACACGAAATTCTACGGCGAGCAGGGACCGTTCTGGAACGGGGCGGGCTTTGCGAATCTTACCGAGGAGCAGAAGCTCACCCGGAAGGGCAGCGGCCTGCTGCCCATGCCCGTAGGCAACCGTCTGGACCCCCCGGCTGACAAGTTCTGGCGAATGGACCCCCGCGGCGTGCGGGACGACAGCGTGATGGGCCTGTTCGCCCGCTGGCCGGACCTCAGCCAGCTTCTGCGGTTCTACGCTGTCTCGAAGGTTCGCGAGATCAACACGGGCGTATCGGAAGGGCAGAGCCAGGCGCCGCAGGTTCTGGCCCGCCTGGACAACCCCGATCGCTCCCCGCTGGCGATCCGCAAGCGGTTCGGCAGGGGAACGGTCCTGCTGTTCACGACCACCGGTTCGACGGCGTGGACCGACTGGCCCAAGATCAGCATCGGTAATTTCAACAGCTTTGTGGTGACCGTTCGCGAGACGATTCGCGTTCACGCGCGGGCCCGCAGTTCGCAGCTGAAGGGAACCGTCGGCGAACCGATCGTACACGTGATTACCAACGAGCTGCTTGACGCGGTCGCCACGCTGAAAAAGCCCAGCTACCCCGAGCAGGACCTGGTCACCCTTGCCCCGGCCGCCGAGGAAAACAAGCTGACGGGCATGGTCCAGAACCTCCTGCGATTCGAGCAGGTCGACGAAGCCGGTGTCTACGAAATCCAGCTCGAGCTGCCCGACGAAACCGAGACCTTCGTCGTGTACGCCCGCAACGTGGATCCCGAAGAGGGGCAGCTCACCCCGGGAGGCAGGACGGACATTTCCTCTGCCCTCGGGAGCAACGAGTACACCTACATCGACCGCACGAGCAAAGAGGTCGGAGCGGTCACCGAGATGGACGCCGGCAAGGACTACTGGATGTGGGCGCTGGGCGTGCTGGCAGTGATGCTGGCGTTGGAGACGTTCCTCGGCCAGCGGTTTGGTCACTATTCGAGAAGGTAACCGGGCGCTGTCCCGTACGATCTGCTGTAACAGAGCGAGACTATGAACAAGATTCTGGAATGGCTTCTTGGAGTGGACACCGGCGAGTTCGCCGGTGCGTCCGGCTGGGACTTGTCCCTGGTCAGCGAACTGCCGCAACTGGTATCGCTGGGGCTGGTGGCTTTGTTTCTCCTGCTGGTCGAACTCACCGTGCAGATGTATTCGCGCGAGGGCGAGGGCAGGCTCAAGGGAGAAGGCCCGATGCTTGCCGTCCGCATCGGTTCGCTGCTGGGGCTGATGATGGTTCTCCTGTTCGGCGGGAGACTCAGCGAAGTTATCGGGAACATCGGGACGGCGGCGCTGCTGATCTTGCTGTTTGCGATCTGGGTGGCCGCCCTGGTCATGCGTCTGGTCACGGCGAAGATGCGCGCCCCGGTATGGGCGAGGCTCCTGCTGGTCGGGGCCCGCGTGGGTGTGTTCTTCCTGATCCTGCTGATCCTGCTGCGTCCGGCGCTGGTTTTCAAACTCACCCGCACGCTCTACTCCACCGTGGTGGTGCTCATCGACGACAGCAAGAGCATGTCGTTCACGGACCGCTACGGGGAGAACACCAAAATCCGCGATGCCCTGGCCGGCGAGCTCGAGGTCACCCCCGAGGTGCTGACGACCATGTCCCGCAGCGAGATCACGCGGGCAATGCTGCTCAAAGAGGGCGGTGCGCTGGAGAAGCTCGCCAAGGACCACCCGCTGGTACTGATGCAGTTCTCGACCACCGAACCGGGCAAGGAAGCCTACACGCGCCTGCTCGGACCCGAGATCAACGTTATCGATGTACCCGACGAGCAGCGTGGCGAGACATTCCGCACCGAGCTTGCAACAAGGCTGGACCAACTCGGAGCCGACGGCTTTGAGACCAATCTCCCTGCGGCCCTTCGAGACGCGGTGGGACGTCACCGGGGGCGTCGCATCGGCGGGATCGTGTTCATCAGCGACGGGCAGAATACCTCCCGCGACGCAGCAAGACGCTGGGGCGAGGTCCTCTCCTTCGCCGACGACGTGAAGTTCCCTCGCTATTCGGTACTGACCGGCGACACGACCGAGCCGAAGAACTCGACACTCGCCTCCCTCCGCGGACCCCGCGAGGTCCGGCGGGAGTCGCAGGTGGAGTTCTCTGCCATCCTTGCCCATCGCAACCTCGGCGGGAGGACGGTCGACGTGAAGCTTTACCGGCGGAAGGAAGGCGAGGCGATCGACAAGAACCAACTGGTCGCCACGCGCAGCATTACCTTCAAGGAAGGCGAGCGCAAGAACGGCAAGGTCGAAGACACCGCCGTGCAGACCGAAATCCTCACGCTCGACGAGGCCGAGAACCAGGACCTTGGCACGTTCGTGTACACAGCCGTGGTCGATTCCGGGCTCGACGAGAAGAACAAGGCCGACAACCGGGCCGAGGCGGTCCTGAATGTTTCGGACAACAAGATCCGCGTGCTGCTGGTGTCCGGTTACGCGAGTTGGGAGTTCCAGTACCTGCGCAACTTCCTGCTTCGCAATCCCGACACGTTCCGCGTGAGCGTCTGGCAGCAGAACGCCGACAAGGAGATCAACCAGTCGGCGTCGACGGGAATGAAACTCGAACACCTGCCCGAGAACGCCAAGGAACTCCTCGGCGCGACCAACAAGGAAGAGCAGGAAGAGTACCCCGGCTACGACGTGGTGATCCTGATCGATCCCCGCCCGGAGGAGAAAGGCTTCGACGCGAATTTCGCCAAGCTCCTGCGGCAGTTCGTGGAGAACCATTCCGGCGGATTGTGTTTCCTGGCCGGTAGCAAATGGACCGAGAAGACCCTGGGGGAGGAGACCCAGGGATTCAAGCCGATGCGGGCGTTGCTTCCGGTCCGCGTGGCCAAGAGCACCTCGGAGATTATCGCCCGGATCCGCGGGGAGAAGCCCGAGGACTGGCAACTGCAGGTGACCAGCTACGGCCTGGAGCACCCGATCATGAAGATCGGTGCGACCACCGATGAAACCAAGGAGTTGTGGAACATCATGCCTGGACTCTTCTGGTCGAAGTCGGTTTTCGACGCCAAGCCGGCTGCCCAGGTGCTGGCCGAGCACACCGACCCGCAGCGCCGCACCGAGGAGAACAAGCCCGAGCCCCTCATTGCCGTTCAGCCGTTCGGCAAGGGCAAGGTGGTCTACATGGGCTTCCACGAGACGTGGCGGTGGCGGTTCGTCCGGGACGGGTTCTACCATCGCGAGTACTGGGGCAACCTGATTCGATATCTCGCGACGCTCAAGGCCAGGCAAGTGGTCATCGCCACAGGCAGAGAGCAATTCGCCGCCGGCGAGCGCATGAAGATCCAGGTCGAAGCCTACGACGAGAACTACAACCCCCTGGAGACGCCGGACGGCAAATTCGTGGTCGACATGATCGATACAGCCTCCGGGGATGTGACGGAACTCGAGCTCGAAGCGAAGGAAGGCGAGAAGGGGCGGTACGAGAAGGAGATCCCGCTCACGCGCACCGGCACTTACGAGTTGACCGCGATGCGGGACGACCCCGACCAGGCGGACAAGGTGGCGGGCAAGCGCATCACCGTCGAGCTTCCCAAGGCCGAAGCCGCCCGGACCGAAGCCAACAGCGGCTCGCTGGAGATGATTGCAACCCGCGACGTGAACTTCATGAACATCACGGAGTTGGACCAACTGGCAGGGCGGATTCCCCCGGGCCGGCTTGAGACCGTCCAGAAGGTGCCCCGCGAGTTGTGGGATTCCAACCTGATGCTGCTGGTGGTGGTCCTGCTGCTGGTGGTCGAATGGATCTTCCGCAAGAAGTACAACATGGCCTGATCTTGCCGCACCGACCCGTGGCAAGCTGACAAGACGAGAATAGGAATACCTGCGATGCCTCAAGGCGATCTGCTGCACACATCGATTCGCGCAAAACTGCGGTCCCTGAAGACCTCCATCCAGGCCCGCCTGGTGGGCGAAGGCCTGGGCTGGCTGGTCCTGACGCTGGTAGCCGTGGTCTTCGTCACACTGGCGCTGGATTACCTCCTGCGGCTGGAAAGGCCGTACCGGGTGGTCATGATGCTGCTGTGTCTGGGCGGGATCGGCTACATCGTCTGGCGGGCGCTGATCGCGCCGCTGGCGGTGCCCATCGATACGCCGTCGCTGGCGATTCTTGCCGAGCGACGCTATCGCCAGTTGGGCGATCGGCTGATCAGCGCCCTGCAGTTTTCCCACCGTCAGGACCTGGCGCAGATTGGCGTCAGCGAGGCGATGATCGACCGGATGGCCCAGCAGGCCAACGAGATCGCCCAGCCCCTGGACTTCAAGCGGATCGTGCGTCGCAAGCGCATGTGGCAGGCGCTGGGTGGGGCGGGAGCCGCCACGGTGCTGCTGGCGCTGTTCGCGATCTTTCAGGTCTCGACGATGAGCCTCTGGTTCCAGCGGAACGTTCTTTTCGCGCAGGTCGATTGGCCTCAGCAGACGTACCTGGTGGTCGGTCAGATGAACGAAGAGGGCGAGTTCGTGGAGCGCCAGGATTTTGAGGTGCTCCGCGGAGAGGACCTGCAGGTGGTGGTCACCGTGCGGGAAGGCAGTATCGCTCCCCAGGAGATCACGCTGAATACCGAGTACGAATCGATCGGCGAGGTCACACCCGAGACTATTGAGATCGCTCCCGACGGATCGAAGCGGTACATCAAGATCTTCCAGGGCGTGCCCGAGGAACTGACGTTCTACGTCACCGGCGGCGACGACAAAACCGACGCGCGCAATCCGCACCACGTGACACTCATCGATCCGCCCACGCTGCACCAGCTCGAGTTCACCGTGGAGTATCCCAAGTACCAGAACCAGAAGGCCGGCAAGTTCGGCTCGGAAACCGCGATTCTTCCCGTCCCCGTCGGCAGCAAGGTGATCGTCCGGGGCGTGGCTTCCAAGCCGCTGGACCCCAACGGGTTCGAGATCACCCTCGACGAACAGGTGATCGGCAAGGCCAAGGTCCTGCCGCACCAGAACAACAACGGGAACGAAGAGCTCCGGGCGGTCTACGGTGAGTTTTCCGTGACCGGCCCGAACGAGGCGGCTTCCAGAACGCTGCGGTTCATCCTGACCGATGCCCAGGGACACGTATCCCGCCGCGGACACCAGTACGTGGTGCAGGTCCAGAAGGACCAGCCGCCGGTGGTGCAGGTCGAGAAGATCGACCTCGGCGCGGTGATCGCTCCCGAGGCCCAGCTGCCGTTCCGCATCAAGGCCAATGACGCCTACGGGCTGACAAAGCTGCAGTTTGCCGTGAAGATCAACGATCAGGAACTCACCCGCCTGGGCGAGCCGATCGAGGTTCCCCTTACGGCCGACGGATTGCACCGCCGCGAGTATATGGTTCCCCAGCGGGTGCTGGACCTCCAGCAGCATCCGGAGCTGGAGATCCAGCCGGGCGACACGCTGCGGGTGTTCGTGCTGGCCGAGGACAACTACCAGCCCGCCAACGTCGGCGAGAGCAGCGCGGTGAACCTGAAGGTCATCGAACCGGGCGATCTGCTGCGGCAGTTGCTCCAGCAGCAGAAGAACGTAGCGGTTTCGCTGGGCGTGGCTGCCAAGGAGCAGGGCGAGGCGCAGGTGAAGGTGGCTGCGGTCGCGACGTATCTGGCGAACAAGCCCATCGACGCGGATGTGCTGAGGCGGCTGGGTGAGTCGTCGACCAGCGAGGCGAGTGTCAGTTCCGAGATCGCCAAGGCGTCCGATCAGCTCGGAGACATCCGCCGGCAGATGGAGCTCAACCGCGTAGCCACCGCCGACCAGATCAGCGTGCTGACGCGGTCGATCGAGGCGCTCGACGTGCTGCGCCCGAGGCTGGAAGACAGCGTGATCCCCGCGCTCAACGAGATGCGGACCATGACCGACTCGGCCGAGCTGGCCGGGCGCGCCCGGGTGGTGGCCAAGGAGCAGGAAGTCATCTACCAGGCGTTGATGAATATTCGCGAGGAGCTCGACAAGCTCACCGACCGCATGGCCATGGCCAACGAAATCAAGGGCGTGCTGGAAGAGTGGAAGAAGATCGGCGTGGATATCGGTCAGCTGCTCGAGGAGCAGCGGGGCGGGATCTGGGACGACGCCGACGACGATGACGACGATTGACCGGCGAGCGGAGTGTGGATTCCCGAAACCCGGGAACCTTCTCCCGCCGGACTCGACAAACAAGGGCAGATGGACCCGTCGATGACCAGAACGGACAACTCTGTCGGTTAGGAATGAAACCATGAAACGCAAACGGATGCACCTGGTAGTCGTGACGCTGCTTGCCGGCCTGATGCTTGCCGGCGCGGGGCTGGTCGCGGACACCACCGGCGACGACGAGACGACCAAGAAGACCATCAAGTCCGAAGAGGTCGCCCGCAAGACGCTTCGCGAGCAACAACGGTTCCAGAAGCTCATCGGCGAGATGAAGAAGATCTCCGAGATGATCGCCGAGTCCGACCCGACCTCCGCCAAGGCGCTGCTCCGAGCGGCTGAGGAAGCCCAGAAGGCGATGGTCGCCAAGGACATGGAGCGAACGGCCGAGCTGATCCGCAAGGGGCTCCAGAACGACGCGCTGACCAAGAACAAGAACGTCGCCCGGGAGCT
Organism: uncultured Planctomycetaceae bacterium; assembly: GCA_964642855.1. Classification (GTDB taxonomy): domain Bacteria; phylum Planctomycetota; class Phycisphaerae; order SM23-33; family SM23-33; genus CAZXSK01. The sequence goes on from CAZXSK010000061.1 coordinate 23,006, forward strand.
GCAGCGGATCTACCAGTTGCTGATGAACGGTGAGGCCGACCTCGACGAACGTCTCGAGCGCATCAAGAAGTGGAAGAAGGCGCTGGAAGACGTCAACCGGATGATGAAGGACCAGAAGAAGCTCGAGGAGAAATCGCACCTGGCCGAGAACGGCGACAAGCTGGCCGAGAAGATCGACGATCTTGGCAAGGCGCTGACCGCCCTGATCGGCGAGCAGAAGAAGCTGATGAAGGAGACGTCTCAGGTGGGCAAGGCCAGTCCGGAGGTCCGCAGACTCAAGGCTTTGCGGGACGAGGTACGCAAGGCGATGGACAAGCAGGACCGCATCGAGCGAGCCACGGCCGACGCCGGACGCGACAAGCTGCCCATCGTCGGCAAGAAGCAAGGCGAGCTGGCCGGCGAGGTCAGCAAACTTCAGGACAAGCTCCAGAAGGCAGCCGACGACCGCGACCTGGCCAATTCACTGGCGAAGATGGGCGCTCCGCGCGGTTCGCTCTCGGCCGCTGCCAAGAGCACCGGACAGGCAGCCGGCGAGATGAAGAAGGCAGCCGGCTCGCTCTCCAAGACCGACGCAGCCGGAGCGGCAGACCCCCAGGAGCAGGCCAAGGCCGATCTGAAGGCTGCCGACCAGGCGCTGACCGAGGCGATCCGCAAGGCCTCCGAGGGTACGCCCTCGGGCAAGCTGGCCGAGAAGCAGAAAGAACTGCAGAAGCTCACGAACGACATCGCCAACACACTGGCCCGCGCGGCAGACGAAGCCGGCCTGTCACCCGACCAGGGCAGCCAAGG
>CAZXSK010000062.1:0-20485 GCA_964642855.1 uncultured Planctomycetaceae bacterium
TCACCGTCGATTTCACCGGCGACCTGCCCGTTTACAAGACTTGGAAGAAGTAGTCCGAATCGGCTGCCCCGCAGCCAGGAGGCAATACCATGACAGCGAAGAAACGCGCTTTTCTCGCGATCGTTACCGTGGCTGCCGGCCTTGGGGCATTCACGACCCCGGCGTCGGCGGGGCAGGAGATGGGCGTCCACGTGACGCACCTGGGACGCTCGTTCAACGGCCAGACGGACATCCCGGCCGGCTTGTTCGGAACGCACCACTACCCGCTCAACGAAGAGCGTGTCAAAGAGTGGGGCATCGAGCTGGAGCGGAAGATCTTCTGGCACCTCAACACCAAACCCGTCGTGCCCAAGAAGACGCCCCTGTTCATCGAATGCTTCTTCGACCGCTATCAGCCCGCCCTCGTGCTGACCAAGCGCGACGACTGGAAGGAGTACATCGTCCGCTCGGCCACCCAGTATGCCCAGGCCGCCAAAACGACCGGCCACGACCACATCGTGGAGTTCTGGAACGAGCCGTACCTCAACTGGGCGTGCAAGCCCGGCGTGAACTACGACGGGCGATTCTACAAGACCGACGACGCCAAGCCCGGCGGCCGGGTGACCATCAAAGGGCACGACAAACCCACCGAGTATCTCGTGTGGGATCGCAAGAAGAAGCTCGCCTGGCGCAACGGGCAGGTGGACTACGTCCGCACGCGCTACATCCCCAAGGATCTCAAAGCCGGCGACGTCTGGAAGCAGGGCAGACGCGAGTACAAGATCATCGAGCGGTGGTGGGCCAAGGACACCACGCAGAAGCATTACTGGTCCGGCAAGCAGAGCGTGAAGTGGTACCTGCAGATGTTCACGCCCTTCGCGAAGACCATCAAGACGGTCAATCCGGACGTGACGGTCCTGGGCGGCTGGGGGTTCAATATCTACAACGAGGGGTGGGACTCGTGGCGCGTGCTGTACAAGCCGCTGATCGACAACTGCCACAAGTGGATGGACGGCATCCACGAACACCACTACGGCGGCGACACGCGTCGCGTCGCAGAGAGCTACGAAGCCGCGTACGCCTACGCCTTGGGCAACTATGGCCGCAAACTGAAGTTCTACAACACGGAGGCCAGCGGCTGGGCAGACCCCCAGCAGCCGACGGCCCGCCCGAACCCCAGTGGCAAAGAAGAAACCCACCGGCAGGGCGCTTCGATGTATCTGATGCGGGACATTACCTATCTCGTGGCGGTCTGTCCGGACAAAGCCGCCAGTCGAACCGCCCACTACTGGGGCAACCCCAAGCTCGATTCGGTCGGCTTCAAGGCGCTTCGCCACCTTCGCGGCAAGCTGCTGTATGTTCGCAACGGCATGCTGCCCTACATGTGGATCGTCGCCAGCTACGACGAGAAGAACAACCGTCTCTGCGCGGTGGTGTTCTATGACAAGCCCGACCGCTTCAATTTCCCGTTCAGCATCCAGGCCCCGATGGGCACGAAGATCAAGGCCGCCCGCATGCTGGTCCCGAAGATCGCCGAAGGGACATACCAGCTCGTCGAGAGCAAGCTCAAGCACGAGTCCACCTTGCTCTCCCATCGCATCAAGACCGACGGCAAGACGGTTCGCGTCTTTCTGCTGGACCTCGAAGGCAAGGCCGACAAGCTCAAGCACGTCATCCAGGAACAGTTTGTTTCGAAAGATGTGGTTGTCCCGCTGAAGGCCGGGGCGTCAATGAGCACCAAGATCAGTATTCCCCAGAAGGTACTCGCCACCAAACCAGATGCGACGTTGCGCCTCTGCCAGGAGGGGCCGAAGGGGCGATCATTTGTTGTTAAGGTCAACGACAAGGCGGTCGAACTCAACTCGCTTTCCAGCCCCATTACCGAGTATCCCCTGGGGCATGTGGAGGGGTTGCTCAAGGCAGAGAACACGATCGAGATTGTTGCAGGCGAAAAGGGCGGGCTGGTGACCTCGGTGAGCCTGATCCTGACGAACACCCCGAACTGATCCGCACTGGCGGGGACCTTCGCCGGGCGATACAATCCACCCTTCGACAGACCCTCACCCTCGGGCATGGCGCTCGGGGGTGAGTTGTTTGACCGCCCCGACGAGGACACCATGCACCTGAATCTCAACGGCCCGTGGGAGTGCGGGCTGGATCGCAACTACGAGCGAACCGTTACCGTTCCGGGCCTGGCGGCAGATCCACGGGAAATCACGTCCGGCGAGCTCTGGTATCGTCGTGAGGCGACGCTCCCGGACGGCCAGTGGACCGCAGCGACACTCGTGCTCAAGGGAGCCCGATTCTGTCCCGTGGTTTTCGTCGATGGGTCAGAGGTGTCCTGCCAGTCCGGCGGAATGGCCGAAACGATCCACCATCTCTCGTCGTCCGCCGTCAAGCCAGGCTCGAAGGTTACGCTGGAAGTCAGGCTGCAGCCGCTGGATCGGGTCGATCCGTGCGACGCGTCGCGAATTCCCGAGGCAGATCGGTGGCGCTCGAACGTGTCGTCCTGCCTGTGGGACGACGTCGTACTCGTGACACACCGAGGGGTTTGGATCGACTCGCTGCTGCCGCGTTACGATGCATCAGGCCATTTGCTGGAGATCACCTGGCGCGCGACGCCGGTCGTCGGTGAAGCCACTTTCGCGGGCGTCGAGTTCCGCATTCAGGATGCCGACGGCCGGTTCGTCACGGAAAACCGCGTCGCCGCTTCGGGCGGGTCCGGGGTGGTCACGCTCGATCTCCCCGCCGAAGCCGAAACCTGGACCCCGGAGAACCCCGCGCTCTACCGGCTTGAGGGAGCAGTCTACGATGACGCAGGCCCCATGGCTGTGCGGTCCCAGGCGCTTGGACTCCGCGATTTCCGCGTAGTCGACAAGAGGTTCGAGCTCAACGGCAACCCGGTTCGACTGCGGGCGGGCACGGTGGTCTGGCATCGCTGGCTGCGCGACCCGGAAGCCCACGATCTGGCGTGGGATCTGGAATGGTTCGAGGAGAACATCGTTCGCCGCCTGAAGCGCCACGGTGCCAACACCCTGCGGTTCCACTTGGGGATGCCCCCCGAGGCGATCCTGGATCTCTGTGACCGACACGGCCTGTTCGTTCAGGCGGAATGGATCTTCTTTCATGGCATGACCGGCTCGCGCGAGAGCCTCATTGAGCAGTGGCGGCGATGGCTGACGTCGTCGCTTCGTCACCCGTGTTGCGTCTTGTTCCATCCGTGGAACGAGACGGAAGGCGAACAGCTACGAACTGCCTTTGACGCCATCGAGACGCTTTCGCATGAGTTCCCGCCCCTGGTCGTCTCCCACCGGGACGTGCTGCACGTGCATAAGTACTGGTGGAGCATGTTCGAGAACGTCGGCGTGTACTACGATTCGGCCGACCAGTTCCCCCAGCCGATCATGGTTGACGAATTCGGGGGAAACTACCTCGACGGTCAGTGCGAGCCCGGCGGGTACCCAGCCCTTCGGGGATCTTTCCTGCGATTCCTGGGCCCGGACCACACGCCGGAGTTGCGTGTCTGGCTGCAGACGGAGGCCAACTGTCGGATCGCCGAGTACTGGCGGTGTATCGGTGCGGCGGGGTTCTCGCCGTTCTGTGCGCTGGGCAGCCCGGAAGATGGCAATCACCACTTCCTCGGGCCCCTGAGCGCGGGCAGGGGCAAACCCGTGTGGGATGCCCTGACCGCTGCATGGGCTTCCGTCAGCGTCAGCCTGGACCTCTGGGATCGCAACTTCCTGCCCGGCCAGTCCGTGGAACTTCCCCTTCATCTGCTCAACGACACAGCTGGGGAGGAGACGCTTCAGGCAGAGATCCGCGTCATTGATGGCCAGAGGAAGGTGATCAGCAGAACGGATGTCGCCGGAAAGGTCCCCGCATTTGGGCACGAAGTCGTTCACGCCAAGATCGAGACGCCCTCCGCTGAGGGGTGGTATCGCATCGAGGCAGAACTGCAGACGCCCCGGCCGGGCGTCGAAAAGCCCGTTGTTTCTCACTGGGACATCATCACGCTCCAACCCCAACTGCCCGAGGTACTGCGCGGCGGCAAGGTGGGAACCTGCCAGGATGAAGCCGAGCTTCGAGCGTTCCTGAAATCATTTGGCGTGTCGGTGTGCGCTCCGGACGACGTGCAGGCGGATGTGATCGTGGTGTCCAGGCCTTCCTGGGAGAAGCTCTCAGCCGGGCAGTGCAGCGGGGCAGGGTTGGTTTCGGCGATCGGGCGGGGAACATCGGTGGTCATGCTGGACGTCGGCCCGCGCGAACTGGGGCAGGGCTACCTGGAGGGCGGAGACCTGGGTCCCCTCCAGGGGTCGATGTGGATTGCCGAGCCCGGAACGGTCGAGCAGGAGCTTTTCAAGGGCATCTCGCTTCAGTTCCGGGAGCAACCCGAACCCGAAAGCCACATCCACCCCACCGACAGGGGAGAGGATCTGTGGCAGGGGATGGACCTTGCCGCGACGTGGCTGTGGAACGGCCTCCGCGGCGGGCTGATTGTCCCCGCCCGCGATCTGGATGTTGTCGGGCTGTCTGCCGAGATGATGCTGAACCAGTGGCAGCAGCGCGGGGCCGATCCGCAGGCGATCCAGGAGCAGGACGATTACCATGCCTTCGAGCTGGCAGGCCAGTATGCTTTCTCCACGGGGCGAGACGAGCAGACCCAGCACGAGCTTCGGCGACGCGTGAAGTTCCTCGTCGAGGATGCCCCGGCTTTGGCTGGTTCGATCGATCCGAACGGGGAGATCCAGGTCTGCAATCTCTCGCAGTTGCACCGTCAGAGCCAGGGCGGAGAAGCGACGTCGCTGCAACCCCTGGTGTGCTGCGGCAAGGGCCTTGTCCGCACGCCGGTTGTTGCTGTGGAGTTCGGACCGGGCGAGGGAAAGCTGATCGTCTCGCAGTTGATCACCGCAGGTCGGCTGGCGGAGGGATTCGGGACCGAAGGATTCTACGGGCTGCGCAGGGATCCGGCAGCTCAGCAGTTCACACTCAATCTGGTCGCCATGGGCGGCCGGTAGCGCCAAGGAGTAGCAGGATGGGATACGAGCAATACGGACACTTCGACATCGAGGCGCGGGAATTCGTGGTCACGTACCCGCACACGCCCAGGCCGTGGCACAACTACCTGGTCAACGACGTGTACCTCGTGAATCTCACGCAGTACGCAACGGGTGCGAGCTTCTACCAGCCTCGCGGTGAAGGCCTTCGCACGAACGTGACCGAAGACCGGGACGGTTCGGGCGGACCAAGGTTCGTGTACCTGCGCGACGACGAGACAGGCGATCACTGGACGATCACCGGTGCTCCGGATTGTATCCCCATGGACCGCTGGCGATGTCGCATCGGGCTCGGCTACCAGGTCAACGAGAGCACCTTCCGGGGCATTGCTGCTTCCTGGCGGGTGTTTGTTCCCCAGGCCGAAGACCCGTGCGAGCTGTGGACCGTGACGGTGACCAATGATTCCGATCGGCCCCGGAGAATCAGTGCCTACCCGTTCGTCGAGATGCACCTGACCGGTGGGAGCACGCTGATGGATTTCATCTCCGTTCTGGGCGGACACTACGACCAAGAGATCCGGGGCGTGTTCGGGATCAACAGTTGCGTCAAGTTCCCGCCGATGTTCAAAGCCGTATTGGCAAGTGACGGAGACGTCTCCGCAGCCACGGTCAGCCGGGATGAATTCATTGGACACTATCGAGACTACCATTCGCCGATCGCGGTGGAGATGGGCAACGTCCACAACCCCCAGGCGGGCACCGAATGGATTGGCGCGTCTTTGAAGCATGCTTTCGAGCTGGAGCCGGGCGAAAGCGCTACGTTCCATTGTGTTCTCGGGGTGATCGACAGCGTCGATGCCGGACGAGCAATGGTGCGCAAGTACCTGGCGCCGGGCGAAGTAGAACGACAGTTCCAGATACTGCAGCAGCAGGCCGACAGCCTAGCCGAGCGAACCGTTGTGCAGACGCCCGACAAGCAGTTCGACCGCTGGATGAATACGTGGCTCAAGCACCAGCTGAAGTTTGTTCGTCGGTGGGGACGTGTCATCGGCAGGGGCTTCCGCGACATTCTTCAGGACACCATGGCCCACCGGCTGACCGAACCTGACGCCGCGCGGGAATGTCTGCTGGAGGTCTTCGGCAAGCAGTTCCCGTCGGGCAAGTGCATTCGGGCGTGGCGGCTTCCGACGGCCGAGCTCGACCTTCAGGACTACGCCGACAGCCCGAGTTGGATGATCATGGCCCTGTCGATGTACCTGAAGGAAACCGGTGACTTCGATGTGCTGGGCCAGCGCGTGAGTTTCCTGAACCCCGACGACCCCTATGCCGCTCCCGTCTCCGATGCGACCGTCTGGGAGCACGCCGTGCTCGCGCAGCGATACTTGCTGAGCGAATTGGGCAGGCATGGATTGAGCAAGATATATTATGGGGACTGGTGTGACACCATGAACGGTGTCGGCGCCCGAGGCCAAGGCGAAAGCGTGATGCTCTCGATGCAGGTCAAGTGGGGGTGCGACCAGCTTGCCGAACTTGCCGAGCATCTCGGCCGGGACACTGTGGCTGAGGAGATGCGGGACGGCTCGCGCCGGCTGGCTGAAGCCATCAATAACGAAGCGTGGGACGGCAAGTGGTACCTCCGCGCGTTCGATGATGACGGCGTGCCCGTCGGGTCGGACAGTCCTCCGCCCGAAGATCAGGGTGAGGGTCGGATCTTCCTGAATCCCCAGGCGTGGGCGCTGATCGCGGACCTGGCCGACGACCAGCGGGCCGGCTCGGCCGTGGAGGCTGCGCAGGAGCATCTCGACACGGGTTACGGCATGGTGCTCAACTGGCCTGCCTTCACGAAGTTGCGCCCGCGCATCGGGCAGATGACCGCGATGACACCCGGGTTCTACGAGAACGGCAGCGTGTATGTTCACGGTAACTGCTTCTGGCTGTACGCGCTGGCCCGCAATGGTAGAGGCCAGGCTGCCTGGGATGCCATCCGCGCCGTCCTGCCCGACACGGACAACAAGCCCAATACCGACACCGAGCCTTTCGTGATTCCCAATTACTACATCGGGCCCAACGTGGAGCGCCGCAAGCAGCGAAACCTCTACCTCTCCGGTTGGCGCACAGGTTCGGCCGCCTGGATCTACCTGACATGCCTGGAGGAGATCCTGGGTCTGCGGGCGGAATATGCCGGCCTGATGATCGATCCCAAGCTGCCCGATGACTGGGACGAAGCAGGAGTCACTCGCCCATTCCGCGGCGACGTGTACGAAGTGACGATCGTGCGAAAGTCTCCACGCGTAACGCGCGTCGCGGAGATCACGCTGGATGGCGAGCCCGTAGACGGGGACGTCATCCCGCCGGTCGGCGACGGCGGAACGCACCACGTGCGGGTTGTGTTACAATAACTAGCAACGAGCGGCTTGCTGCCAGTCAGGCTGTACGCACCAACCGCTGCCGGGCGGGGGTGTCTTACAACGTGCGAAAACCTTGAGGAGGTACCCCATGCAGGTGCGCATCTGCTCGGCCGTAACTGCCGTCGCCATCCTGACGGGAGCATTCGTTTGCCCCGCTGTCGCTGATGAGCGTGTGAAGAAGGACGACAAGGGAAGAATCGTTGCGGTGCCGCTGCCGATCGACGAGGAATTCCTGAACCCTTGGCCTGCAGAGATGGAGGACGGCTTCCGCACCCGGGCCGACCACGCGATTCGGGCGCACAAAGGGAAGATCTCGGGCAATACGTATTTTGAGAACGAGAAGTCCCTCTACCCAACGGCCATTCTTGCGTTTCTCTACGGTCGCCGGGATGCCGCCCTGAAGACATTGCAGGAAGAAGACAACCAGGCTGGCTCGTGGAACAAGCGAACGCTCGGGATTGACTGGTACCCGAGCTTCACCATCAAGTCGCAGGTGCGCAAGTACTTTTTCTTCGGCGAGTACCTCGATCCGAAGTATCGCAAGCGCATGTACAACAGCGCGAAGATCTGGACCGAGAAGGACCCGCACCGCAGGCCCAACCCGTTCACCGAGGCCCATAAGAATAAGCTCCGCAGCCGGGGCAAGAAGCCCTCGTTCTCGTGGACGCCGGAGTTCATGAACAGTTGGGTCGACGTGCGCAACACCGACAACCTGCGCGCCATGCGGGAGTGCGCGGTGTACCTGATGGCCGAGGAGACGGGAAACAAGGAAACCGCTGCCAAGATGAAGGCACATATCCGCCGCTACGTCTGGGCGCTGTGGAACATCGGCATGGGGGAGTGGGACTCCGAAAACTATCACGCCCACACGATGACCGGATACATCCAGCTGTATGACTTCGCCAAAGATCCCGAGGTCAAGATGATGGCCAAGGCAGCGATGGACATGCTCTCGCTGATGGGAGCGGTCAAATACTACGAAGGCGGGTTCTGCGGACCGATCAAACGCGATTACAATAAGCCCTATGCGTTCGCCGGAGCGGCCGGGGAGTTGAGCCTGTACTTCGATGATACCCCCATCGCCAATCCCGACCCGCACCGTGATCATGCCCACTTCGTGACCAGCGCGTACCGTCCACCGGTTGCCATCGTGAAGCTGGCCCACAAGGAGTTCGGAGAAACGGTCGAACTCTGGGCGTCCAAGCCCACCTACGAGAACTGGAAGGCCGAGGGAAAGGGCGCCTCAGCCGGCCCGGACTACCCCGCAGAGAAGTTCTGGGAGGGCAAGCATTCCCCGGAGTTCTTCGAGACCACAACCATCGGGCGGACCTACCAGCTCGGCTCGCTCGCCAAAGGGTCGCGTGGCGACGTCAACGGCCTGAAGATGTGCATGACCAACTCCAAACGCGGCGCCGACTTCTTCGTCGCTGCAGGAGCGACCAAGCCAGGCAAAGGCATCAATCGCGGGGCGGGAGTCGACCGGATCGGGCAGTACGAGAACCTGCTTGTCTGTCTCAGCAGCCGCGGCAAGACCAACTACGCCTTCATGGTTCCAGACCATGCGAAACTTACCCAGGCAGACGGTGTAACTTTTGTGCAGACGGAGAAGACCTGGCTGGCGATCCGTCCGGTGGGGGGCAGGATCGACACCGAAACATCAGACGCGCCGAAGAACTGGAACGCCAGGTTCTTCACAGGCAAGTGCAGCGGCTTCGTGATGGAGGTGGGCGATCGCGAGCATTTCAAGGGCTTCGAGGAGTTCCGGACGCGCGTGATCGAGAAGTCGCAATTGGAGCATGACGGCAAATCCGCCCGCCTGGTCGGCTCGCGAGGTAAGACGCTCAAAGTCGAGATTTCCGGCGGAGGATTGCCGGACGTTTACCGCGATGGCAAGCAGCACGACTGGAAGAAGCACTGGGCGCTGTACCAGTCCACCGACGGAAAGAAGGCCCCGTTGCATCTGGGCTGGAAGACCGGTAAGCTCTATGTCCAAGCCGGTGGCTGGACGTTCGAAGCATCGTTTGACCACACCGGCAAGTACGAATTCAAGAATCGCAAGCTTGACTGAGACCATTTCAGGGCCGGAAGCCTTGGGTATCCGGGCCCTGCTATTTCGCTCAGCGATTGTCCCGGATCTTCCGCCACGTCTCGATATCCATCGCGCAGCGGAAACCCCGTTGCGGGCCCCGATGAGCGACGTAGTCGCCGAACCTTCTGCTGCAACGTGCGCCGAACTGGCTGGAGACGTAGCTGCCTCCGCGAACGGGCTGGTCCTGCTGTCTGGGCTTACCATATCGAAGTGGCTGGTTTGGATCGGGCTCCTGCCAGTCTTCGGGCAATCGTTCAGCCAGCGCGTCGAGCATGTATTCCTTGTAGTAGGGCGTTCCCCGACACCATTCCTCGGCGTTCCCCCCGAGCCCGTATATGCCCAGGCGGTTTGGCGGGAATGCACGTACCGGGGCAAGGCAGGGGAATTCATCGTCTGCAGCCACGGCCGCCAGATGTTGGTATGACGCGCACAACCCCAGTAACCGCTTCCCGCCCAGGTTCGCCTGCGTTTCGTCGAACGACTTGCTGCCCCATGGCAGCGGGGTGTATGCCCCAGCCCGTGCGGCCAGTTCCCACTCGGCTTCGGTAGGCAGCCGCTTGTTCGCCCATGCCGCGTAGTCCCCGGCGTCGTACCAGTTGACGTCTGTTACCGGACAGTTCGGGTCGATGAACGACGGGTCGGTTGTCTCCGTGTGCATGTAGTGTGGCGGTTCCTTACCGGCTACGACCGCTGCGTAGCCGGGCATCTTGCGGCCCGTGGCCTTGCAGAACCTCTCGAAATCTGCTCGGGTCACCTCGGTGGCGTCCATGTAGAAGGCAGGGACCTCGATCCAGGCGGGGGGTTGTTCGTCGGTCAGCAGGTCAGGCATCGCCTGGGCGATGGCGAGTCGGGCTCGTGCGAGTTCCAGTGCGGCCAGACAGTGCTTGAGTGCCAATGACCTGGCCGTCGCTTCGGCGATGGCAGCTTGCAGGTTTCCAGCCCGGGTGCGTATCCAGGCGACGTGCTGGGGGTCGGGATGGGGCGACTCGTTCTGGCCGGCAAGGAACTTCTCCAGCCCACCGGCCCGGGGGCGCTTTCGTCGCTGGAGTTTCTCAGCTAACTCGGCTTGGGCGACCGACGAAGCAAGCTCCTCTCTACGTGCATCCAGCGCGGCTTGAAGTTGGCCTGCCTCCTCGATACCGGCCAGGTCCGCAAGTTGCTCGGAGTTTCGAAGACCGCGCCGGATCTCCTCGAGCAAGGTTGACCGCGTGCGTTCGAGCAGGGCTACGGTCTCCGGGCCGGCTCCCATCCTGAAGCGGGCGCCGGGCACGAGAACCATTCCCTCCGGCGGCGGAGGCGCATCCTGCGGATACGTGAGTTCGAAAGTGGTCGTTTCGTTGTCGTCATCACTCCCAGTCTGCGTCGGATCCGACTTCCTGTGGGATTCATCCTCCCGGTTGCACGCGCCATGCGTACACAGCAGGAATATCAGCCCGATGATGCAGCCCAGTCGGCGAATCGAAGCCATTGGTGCTCCCCGCAAGAACCTCTGCCATGACCGATCGCGGGCCTTCGTTACCCGCCGTCGACATTACTGTAACGGCCCTGCCTTGCGGGGGTACCTGTGGTTTCAATTCTCCAGGACGATCGAAGCCGCGAAGACAGTGAAACCATTGGGCCACTTACCTTCCTTGCAGGCGAACTTGATGGTCGTCGTGGGCTTGAGGATTTCGACCGGGATCTCGATGTCCTGCATGACCGCGCAACTGTCGTTGGAACTGGACCAGGGAAGCTGGACCTCATGACCATTGACCAGAGCGATGGCTTCTCCGCGATGTACGTCGCGCGTTACGACCCTGAGGTATGCTTTCTTGGCGTCGCGTGCTGCGGGAAGATCGCCTGGCTTCTCGCCGTCCTGGCGGGTGTCGTTCTGTCGCCAGATGACCTTACCCGTTACGCTGCCGCCCGGGTTGACGTCCGTGAACAGTACGTCGCAGAAAGACTGGCTGACGCTGCGAGTTGTCCTGGCTTTGGGAGACCTGCCGCCGGTAGCGGGCCTGAGCGTCCAGCGGACGGTTTCCATGGGCTCCAGTTCGGTTGCATAGGTTACCGATTCGTCGGCCGCCGGAGAACGTCGGATGAGCTTCGTTTGACCTTCATCGATAGTCAGATGCAGCTGCTCAGCCAGCGTAAGCCCTCGGGGCGGGGCAAACCTGATTCTGCGTCGGAAGCGTGTCTTGTTGTGCACGACCACCACCAGGTCTCCGCTGTCGTTCCGGGACGCAATCGCCAGAAGGTTCGGATCTGAAATGGACACCTTGCGCATCTCCCCTCGGAGGGTGGATAGCAGCGTGAAGGCGTGCGTCTCGCCAGGGTCGCGCAGATACCCTCCCCACAGAGCATGGACGGCCCGTCCTTTGACGATATCCGGGGTCTGGGTCGCGCACGTGAGGATATCGACGATGTTGTAGTGCGCCTTTCGGGCGGACGCCCACTTCCCGGACGAAAGATCGTTGCACTCGGTATTGTACACCGGAATCCGCCGGCCCAGGTTCACGTCGCAGTACGCGGCGGCTACAAGGTAGGAGGTCGCGTAGCTGTCGGGCTGGCCAAAGTAGTGGTGCTCCGTGAGGAAATCCACTTCGTCGCCGCATCGATCCACGAAGCGTCGCACGTGATTGGTGAATACCGCGTAGTTGTCACCATTGAACGACGGCGAACACGGGCCCCCGAGCATCACGTCCGGATTCGCCTGGCGAGCGCCTGCCACGGCTGCTTCGAACAGCCTGCTGTACACGTCGGTGATGACCTTCGCTGGGTAGTAGCCATACTGCGTTTGATCCGTCCATTCCTTTGCGCCCTTGGGGTTGCGGGCGCCGAGGTTCATGTGCCGGGCCCACATGAACGGTTCGTTCCAGACCTCCAGCCGGCGGAGCGGGTTGTCATCGTCGCCCCGTTTCCAGGCGATCTTCCCGATCTCGTGGTAGAACTCCTTCACGCCGCGAGCAACCGGGGCGATGCCTCGGTCCATCCAACTCGGACGATTCCACAGATCCTCGGTGTGCGTCCAGACGACGTTGTCGACCGCACCGGCTGCCGATGCGCGTCGATGGAACCAGCTTCCCGGTTCGATCGAATCGGCGGTTTGCTTGCAGGCCTTCTCGGCGGGCTGTTCGGCGCCGACGGCACCTTCTTCGCGAGACGCGAAGCCCACATGATCGAGCGGCCTGAAGTAGCCCGGATTGATTGTGCGGGTGTACTCGATTGGTTCGGGGGCTCCCTCGGGCTGTCGGGGCTCGCTATGCCAGACGTCATGGAAGCCGAAGAGGCCCTTGGGTATCTCGCGGGTGTCGCCTACTCGTATAGCCACCTTCGGATCGAGCCGGACCTCCACGGTTTCGGACGGGGCATGGCCAAAGCCTTTTCCCCAACGGACAAGCTCAACCCTGCGAATGTCGAACATTACGTCACCGACCCCGTAGGGATTGTCTACGCCCACCTGAATCGCATCGATCGCGTCGACGTCGAGCGCATAGTTGTCGCTGCCACCACGGAAGTCCTCAAACGGCACGACGAATGACATTTCCTCTTCGGTGAGGGTAGCTGCGCTGGTCACGCCGTACCATCCGCCGCCGGCTTCGGAGATCGCGATGGAGACAGCAGCATCATGCCGGCGCTTCGGTGCTCGCACCACAAGCCGCAGGCCGTCAAAGCGGGACCAGTCACGGGGCTTCTCGAACCGAAGCACTGCGTATGCGCTCTCTGGCGGCGCGGTGCGTTTTGGCGAGAGTCTGGCAGTGAAGCGCATCCCGCCTCCAGGAGCCTGTTCGATCAGGCCGTTGCCCTGAACACCCAGTTTGCCAGGGACCGGCGCGGGGCTGACCGCGCCGAGCACCTTGCCCTTAAGGGATTCTCCTCCCCGCGTGGCCTTGTAGCCGCCCAGTATCAGGTCTCCGCCGTAGCTCGGCGTGTCCTGTCGGTACGATGGCATGAACGTCTCGACGCTCGGCTGGTAGGGAGCGTGCAGACCGGCTTTGACGTCGGCTGCAAATGAGATCTTGAAGACATCAGGTTCACTCGGGAAACCAACTGACCTGGAGTGACGGGGCCTGTCGTGGCGAATGGTTACCCTCAGGTCCCCCGAGAGCTTGCCCTCATGCATTGTCACATTGGAGATCTCTACCGAGTTATCGCTCTTCTGATTGTAGTCAGCCGACGCGGAATGGTGGTTCGGGTCGGCCCATTTGCCCGCACGCTTCTCCAGCTGAACCGTGACGTTCCCGAACTCCCCGCTGGGAAGCGGCCGGATGTTCTGGAAGGTCAGGCTGACCGTAACGTCTCGCCGGTTCTGGACGATCTCCGAGAAATCGGTGACCAGCTCGACCTCGGCCGCGTCAGGGGCGAACTTGTAAGCCGGTTCGGACGTCGAGGTCTCTCCCTGGTCCCAGGGCCAATTCCAGGCGCGTTGTTCCTGGTCGCAGCCCGCAGAAAGAAACAGTAGCGCGAGAATGATCGCACAGGAGGTGGTCTTTGCGTGCATCTCTGTCTCCGTTAAGCATGAGGTGTCGGTACCGTCTCGCCCGGCGCGGAAGCCTGTCAGTCTTCCGTGCCACCGCCAAGGCGCTGGTGGGTCCTGTTCGCAGCGACTTGCCTCCCGGGGTGTTCCATGCTACCCGCGCCGCACCCCAAAAGGAACCGTCGGCGCGATTTCGCTTGATCCTCGGGGCCGCGTCTGCTTTGGTGGGTGTTCAACTCTCCATGTGCACACGGCACCGCTGAAGAAAGGAATACCCATGAAGTATGTCCTGCCCCTTGCCTGTCTCTGCGTGCTGTCTGTCGGCTTGGCCTACGTCGGCTGCACGACGGCAGAAGGATATTCTGACGACATGACTGGAGCTTCCGGGTCTCCGAGATCCAGCCAGGCGGACTCCCCGCCCCGTTCCCCGAGGGCAGGGGGAGTGAACTCACCCAAGCCGGGCGATCCTCCGAAGCTGGTGATCGACACCGCCGAGATGGCCATTGGTGATAACGTGAAGATCCGCGTGCCCACCGGCGAGTACAGCGCTCCGAGAGGTGGAGCGCCGCTTTACCAGGTACCCGGACCGATCGTCGCCTTCCGCGGGGTTGACGGCCAGTGGCGAGGGCACGGTTACCTGGAGACGTATCCCCGTCTGTTGAAGTTCAAGGGGACGCTCACCGAAGGGCAAGACCAGGTTGTCGCCGTGCTGGAGTACACGTTCGAGGAGGGCAAAACGTACAAGGTCCGCCTTGCCGCCCGGGGCGACGGTGTGGTCATCATGGACGAAACGTGCGACCTGGGTCCGCGAAACCTGTTCGTCTTCGATTGCTACTACAACTGGCAGCCTACCTCGGCTTTCGTGACGAACCTGCCCGGGACAACCCACGCTTTCCTGTATCTCCCATGCTACTACGACAAGCCCGAAGCCACCATCAATCCGACAGCTGATTTCCGCAGAAGCCAGGCCGACAGGAAGTCGACTCCAGGTGGCGTGGCTGTGCTGCATCCCTCGGCTGATTCACGGGACATCGTCGCGCTGTGGTGTCGATCGGGGACGTTGGAGAAGTGGGAGAACGGCGGATCGATGGGTCTGCAGCTATGGCAGCGTCGCCAGTTGCCCGGCGACCCGGGCAGCAGGCACTTCCTGGGCCCGGAGACCAAGAGCGACTCGACCCCCAACCCCCGGACCGCGGACATGCTCGGCAAGAGCCTCTACGAAGGTCACGTTACCGTCGAGCTGAACCTCGGCCAAGGCAGCCGCAAGCTCGGATTCGCCGTCGCCGAGAAGGGAAGCCCCAAGGACAAGCTGCCCGAACCGGTCAAGACGATCATCCAGAACCACCAGAACTGAGTCTCAGCCAGGAAGATAATACACATGTCCATCTTACACATTCACCGATCGACCTTGCTGCTCCTTGCTGCGGCAGTTCTCGGATTTGCTTCTCTTTCGGCTGCGGGGGAGAAGACCGTCGTCGTCAACGAGTATTTCGGCAAGGAGTACAAGAGCGAGCCCGTCAGTTTCGACGTAACGTTCGACAAGCCCGTGGCGGCAGACTTGATCCGCCTGAAAGACACCCCTTGTCAGGCGGAGGTCCTGGAGGGCACCGCCGATTCCGTGACCCGCGCAAGGGTCTGGACGCTCGTGGATTTCGACCAGCGAGGTCAGCAGAGATTCACCGTAACAACCCGTGCAAAGTCGAACTCGGCCGAGAAAGCAATGCCGTTCCAGATGGGCGGAACCGAGACGGTCCAAGGCGTGAAGGTTCGGGTGGTCGGCAACGGCAAGCTGTGGGTGAAGATGCCCGTCGAATCGGCTGCGTTTGCGCTTCCGGTGTCGGCGTTTGACATCCCGGGCCCGGTCGTCAGCCTGTCAGCAGACGGCAAGCGATGGGTCGGCAGCGGGTATTTCGATTCGATGCTCCGCGTGGAGAAGATCGACTGCAGTTTCACCGTCGGGCATATCTTCGCCGAATCCAGCCTCGTGTACCACTTCGAGAACGACAAGACCTACCGCGTGAAGGTACGCCTGTATGCCGGTGCGAGACACGCTCAACTCGTGGAGGATTTCGACCTGGGCGGGGCTTCAAAGTATGTTTTCAACCTCGACGACCTGCCCGTCGACAGCTATCTTGAAACCGGCGATGGCGGGCGGTACACCTTCAAGCCCCTGCCCGAGAAAGGCAGCCCGGCGGACCATTTCGTCGAGATCGAGGGACAATGCTGCCTGGCCCGGATGGTCATCTGGACGCAGCACAACTACTTCGGTGGCAAGCAGGAGACCATCGTCGTGAAAGCCCCGCCAAAGGCTGTATTGGAGGAGCTGTACCAGAAGGGCAAGCACACGTGGCAGACCGAGCGCTACGACCGCCGCGCGAAGAAACGCGTCACCGTCGACCAGGAAGTGACTCCGCGGAACACGACGTACGCCGGTGCGGAACTCAAGACGCTCAGCGGGCCCTTGCCCCCGTCGCTGGACGACCTGTGCGTGGGGGCATTCTTCATCCGGCCGGATCGTTGGACGCGCGCGAAGGTCAACCACGTGGACCTGTACATGAGGCCCGAGGTCCCCGGCGACCGGATGACGCGGGGGGTGGTCGGTCTCAAGGGCGCAAGGGCGCGGCTGGCGATGGAGGCCTGGCTGGTGGATGGCCATCGTGAGTGGGCGATGTTCGTGACCCCCTCCGGCAAGACATTCACCCGCAAGCAGAAACTCTCGCGCGAAGAGAAGGAAAAGGGCGTCGAGCCCAAGACCGTCGAGTACGTGGGCCTGGATCCGTATATCAAGGAAGCCCACGTCCAAGTCGGAGTCTGGCCGCTGGATCGCATCAACCGCCAGCCGCTGGTGTGGAACTCCGACGGTTCGGACGTGTCGCCCGATGCGGCCCGTC
This sequence comes from uncultured Planctomycetaceae bacterium, assembly GCA_964642855.1. Lineage (GTDB taxonomy): Bacteria > Planctomycetota > Phycisphaerae > SM23-33 > SM23-33 > CAZXSK01. Next base: position 16,818 of record CAZXSK010000062.1, read on the forward strand.
CGACCGGGGAGACGGCCCACAACAGTGGCGTCCTGTCGGTGCTTCACCCGGGCAGGGGCCGAAGTGGCCTGCAGTATTTCAACGGTTCCAACGGACACATCCGAAGCACGATGGGTTCGGGAGGATACGCCGACTGGGCACGCGATCATCGCAATGTCAAAGCTGCCGACGTGGATGTGTCCTCGAAGATGGCAGGCTGGGCGATGATGGCGTTGATGTGCATGGATGAATCGGCCTACCCCGGGACGCGGGCGATGCTTCCCTGGACGCACGCCGAGGCCCTCAATCCCTTCTACCAGGGCATGGAGAACATGAACTTCAATGCCGACCGGTACCGACTGGTATCCATGCTCGGGGAGGGGTTGATGCTCGCCAATCATCCGCGAGGTGAGGAAGTGTTCCTGCACGGTCAGCAGCAGATGGACATGGCACTGGATCGCTACGTGTACCCCAGGTCGGGCTGTTGGGAAGAGTCCCACAGCTACTGCGGCCACACGATCCACAACCTGCTGCCGTTGGTCGAGCTGCTCCGCAAGCACGGACGGCGCGATTACTACGAAGACCCCCGTTTCGCCAGTCTCTTTGAGTTCTGGTGCTACGCGCACAGTCCGCGGGACCCGGCCCTGGGGGGCGTGCGTGTTCCTCCGCCGGTGGGGGACCACGGCCTGAGCGTGGGCAAATTCGTTGGGTATTTCCGCGGATCCCTGGCGTCGCTGGCCTCGGCGAAGAACGAGAACGTCCGCAAGGTTGCGTCGCATATGGCCTGGATGCTGCCCGAGATCGGCGGCGAGGTACCGTCCAACGTCGATATCAAACCCGTCAAGCCGGACCTGTCCAGCAAGTGGCTGCAGGGGTATGGGTCGGTGCTGCGATCGGAAAGCGAAGGCGGGAAAATCGTAACGATGCGTCTGGTCGACGCTCTCTGGCGGGAAGGCAAGGGCGACGAGAAATCGACCAGTGACCTGGTCCTGCGATACACCGTCCAGCCTGGTCAGACCTTGTACAAGCCGTTCGTCAAAGGTCCCGATTACAACACCGGCCGGCATAGCGGCGAGCTTTCGATCCTCGACGATGTCTCGAAGTGTACGTTCACTCTCGGCGACGATCGCTGGGTGAAAGGCGGGAAGGGCGAGGTCTCGATCCGCAAGGGCAGTTACGAGGGAATGTTCAAGGGCGAGAAGATCCGCGGCACGGTGAAGACGAGTGTACGCGACGCCAGCGCCGAAACCTACATGGTCGTCCGGGCAGGTCAGAGTTGGGGACACCACCACATGGACAAGGGCTCGCTGTGGCTGTGGGCGCGGAACGTGCACTTCTTCGGCGATGCCGCATGGGGCGCGCCTCCCGGCGGTACGTACGGCAACAAGTACAAGCAGGGCCCGGCCAGTGGAACGCAGATCGAGCTTCACGGCGTGACGAACTGGACACTGCCCTGCAAGTACGCAGCTCCATTTGTCAGCGATGATGAATACTCCGACGGCTACGACTACGTCAACGCTCGGTGCATGTACCCATTCAACCCCAAGCTCGACGTCAGCGAATCCACGGCGGTCGCGCTTCGCAACGGGTACGACCGGCAGGTGCTTTTCGTGCATCCGGATGTGTTCATCGTCCGCGACAACGTGGAGACCGTCTGCCCCACGACATGGAGGATGCACTCCTATCAGCCCGACGGCACCAAGGCCAGCGGTGCCTCGGCTACGCTGACCTCGCCCCAGGGTGTCGTGGGCGATCTGCAGATCGCGTATCCGAGCGACGTCAAGATCTCGGCCCATGCCAAGACCGAAAGCGGAGATTCGTTCGGCTCACCAGCCGGTCGGGGCAAGAAGCGCCGGTATGACACACGTTCGGTCATGCTCAAGTGGGACATGCCCAGCAACACGTCGGCGACGTGGGTCTTCGCCGCCCGGGACAAAGAGGACAAGGCTCCGAAAGTCGAGGTCCTCGACGAAGAGGGCAAGGTGATCCGGGTCACGTTGGACGATGGCACGGAAATCACCGCGGTATTAAGCATTGAGCCGGTGACAACCGAAGCCCTCGGCCGACCTTTTGAGGGCACGGTCGGGCTGCGGTTTGAGACCCCGGACGGCAAGGTGACGCGCAAAGCGATCCGGGGGGAGTTTGTGGGCGATTGAAGCCATAACCAAGGATGAATGGAGACCGGCGATGGCGATTACCAGACGAGACCTGCTGAAGCGAGCCGGAGCGGCCGGGGCAGCCGGACTGGTGCTCTCCCATGCCACCTGGATATCTGCCCAGTCTGGCAGACCCGTCGAGCCCGCCAGGGACGGCCAGATACGTATCAAGGACGTCCAGTGCTATCGGCCCGGGCCTTTGTATGTGCGGATTACCACCGACGCGGGCATCGAAGGTTGGGGCGAAGTCAATGTCATCTCTTCGAGGATCGCCAAGGCCATCGTGGAAACCTACCGTCCGTTGCTGCTGGGGGTGAACCCTACCCGCGTCGAGCACCTGTGGCAGGTGATGCACCGGGCGCACCGCAACATGCGTGGCGGCATCGCGTTCGCTTCTGCGATCGCCGGGGTGGACATGGCGCTGTGGGATATTCTCGGTAAGGTTGCCAAGCTGCCCGTGCATGTCCTGCTGGGCGGCCCCTGCCGTCGGGAACTTGTCTGCTACCCATCCAGCAATGCCCACAAGGTAACCAGCCATCGATTGCACGCGATGGTCGAAAGGCCATCGGCGATCGACTCGATTGCCGATGACGTCCGCAAGACGCGCCAGAAGCTCGGCAAGGACGGATACGTCATGCTGGACGGTCACGGGAAGTTCACCGCGCAGGTGGCGATCCAACTGGCCAGGAAGATCGAAGACCAGGATGTGCTGTTCTTCGAGGAGGTCGTGCCTCCCGAGAACAACAAGGACCTGCTGAAGGTCAAGCGCGCCACTGACGTCCCGCTGGCAGTGGGGGAGCGGATGTCGACGATCTGGCCGTTCCGCAGTGTCCTGGAGAAGCAGGTAGCAGACGTTCTGAATCCCGATATCGTCGAGATCGGGGGCATTTCCCAGATGCGGAAGCTCGCAGCCTTTGCCGAAGTCTACGACGTGCCCCTCGCGCCGCACAGCACGCATACCATGCTCGGGTTGGCTGCAAGTCTGCAGGTAGCTGCGAGCGTGAATAACTTCCTGATCCACGAAGCCTACGAGCACATCGCGACGCGGCCCGGTTTCCTCTCCGGGGTGTCTTGGAGCAAAGACAAGCGATCGGTCGTTCTGCCCGAAGGACCCGGACTGGGCGTAAAGGTGGATCTGGACGGGTTGAAGGAAGCCGATGCCAAGGCGAAGGAAGACCCCGGCCTGCGGAAGGCGTATTTCCTGAATGATGGCAGCGTGGCAGACCGGTAGCGCAGGTCACAGCGGGATCGTTCCGCCAAGTTCCTCTTCCATCAATTCGTCCAGGCGCAGGTGCTCCTGGCTGATCTTCTCGCGTGACCACCCCCGCTGCAGGTGGATCAACTGGTACTCGAGCAAGTAGGCCCTTGATTTGGCGGCTACGTTCATCGCCTTCAGGCGGACAATGGGGCCTATGGTGACGATCAAGGCTTTGACGCCGAAGGGGATGTTCTCCCGGCCCAGCACAGCACTGATGGCTTTGTCCGCAGCGAGGCCCATGAGTCTCCGGGAGGGGACGATCAGCACCCATTCTG
>CAZXSK010000062.1:20585-23077 GCA_964642855.1 uncultured Planctomycetaceae bacterium
TTGTCCGCAGCGAGGCCCATGAGTCTCCGGGAGGGGACGATCAGCACCCATTCTGCATCGTCATCACTGCTGAACGGAAGATCGAGATACTCGTTGGCGTCCGACGCCATCGCGACAAAGGGGTTGGCTGCAACTGCCAGGTTCGGGTCAAACCCAAGCTCGCGTGCCTTCCCGACCTCGTGCTCCCAGATCTCGCGGAGCTGCTCGTCGGTGGGTACCTGGTAATCGTCCGATTGCCCGTCATGGTTATCGAGTTTATGACGAGCGAGGCTGCGCAGGACGTAGACTTTCCTGGGGTCCGGGTGAACGATGGGGTCCTCGGGATCGCAGATGATTACTACGCCGGGCATCCAGTTGGCATCGAAAGTGCTGGCGAAATGCTGCCGGGCCTGTCGCACCACGCCGTCCGCCTCCCCGGCCAGCGCAATGTTCGACGCGTAGATCTTGGCATCACGCGTGGTGTAAAGTTGCCTCCCTCTCCACTCTGCAGGCCAGTCTTCCGGGTTCTCCAGCACCACCTTCGGGCCGCATCCTGTCACAGCTGCAGTTGTCAGAAACAGCAGCGGAATGCCCACGGAGCGCAGCAATTCGGGAATTCTGCGCAAAACCTTTTTGGGGTGGTAGTTGTCCAAGAGGGTATATCTGCAGTTTTCGGGTGACATGGTTTCTCCCTGGCTTCGTCCAACGTATCAGACGAAAGCCCGCTGTGGATATAGGCTGAAAGTTTTTGGTCGCTCCGGGGGAACATAGGCAGATCCGGAGCGACTGGTACCATGAGGACGGAGTGGGTGCCCTGGAAGAGTTGCGGATGAAAGACTGGGAGCAGATCGTAGCGGATCATGGGCAGACGGTCTGGCGGACGGCGTATCGTCTCGTTTCCAACGAGCAGGACGCTTCCGACTGTATGCAGGAAACGTTCATCTCGGCGATGCGTTTTTCCCGCAGACAGACCGTGCGGAACTGGCGCGCGCTGCTGATCCGGTTGGCCACGACACGCGCCTTGGATTGCCTGCGATCACGCAAGCGTGAAACCGACCGCCGCGTCGATGGCATCGAGTTCGGCATCCTCGCAGGCCGGCCCGAAAGTCCGACCCAGTCGCTGGAGTGCCGCGAGCTCCGAGATCGACTGTACGATGCGATTGCCCAGCTCCCGACGCAACAGGCCCACGTGTTCACGCTGCGGTGTCTCAGCGACATGGCCTACAGGGACATCGCCGAGCAACTGGGTATGGAAAGGGCGAATGTCGGGCCCACGCTGCACCGGGCCCGCGCCAAACTCCGCGTCATGCTTTCGGAAGTCATGGAGACTCCCGCAGGCTGACCGCTGAACATCATGGTACGACCGACAGATAATCGAGACAGCCTCCTGGACCGCGCGATCCGTGCCGCCCGCCGGACTGCCAGGAATTCACCGCTGCCGGAGCATGTCAGGCTGCGAACCCTTCGGGCCTTGGGACAGGAATTGCGAGAAGAGCAAGCCCTCAAGCGCCGCCAGGAGATCGGCAGGTCTTCGTTCCGGTGGTGGACAGCCGCGGCAGCTGCAGCTGTTGTCGTCGCCCTCAGCGGATCCCTCGGGTACCTGCTGATCGAGGACGATCCGCGAGCCGTCGTTGCCGAAGCGAAGCGGCAGCTTTTCGAGAGCTCCGCCGTCCGGTTCCAGGCCGAGTTCGCCGATCCCGAAGAGACACTCAAACTCGCCTGTCGCGTCACTTGCCGAAACGGCGATGGACTGGTTCGCCAGGAAACCATCGGAGGCCGGGTGAGTGTCATCGACTACAGCCGGCAGACGGGGATCTCGCTGCTGCCCCAGCGCCGGGAATTCTCGCAGGTACGTTTCGATACCCGGGCTGAGACCACCGATGAACTGCACCGGAATATCCTTTCCGAGCTTCACGTTTTGTGGGAAGGCGATCACGAGTCGCTGTCTCCCAGGAAGATCAATGGCAGGGAAGTGGTCGGCTTCCGCACCCGAAGCGACGGGAAGACGATGGAAGTATGGATCGACCGCGAGACGTCTGCTCCGGTCCGGATCGTGCTGGAATCAAAGGTGACAGGCCGGTGCGTGTTGACGGAGTTCCAGTTCAATCCGGAGATCGATGAGGGAGCATTTTCATTGTCGGCTCCGGCGGACTACGCCCAGCTTCCGCCCGGGGCGATCGACCTCCGTGAGGCCAGCCATCGCGATCTGGCCAGGGGGCTGGGATTTCTGGCGCGTCTCAACGGGGGGGTCTTCCCGGACCAGCCCAACGTGTCCACGGGCCTGCTCGGGGGGGCGATCACCGGGGAGTACAGCTCGGCGGATCTGGCGAAGATGGGCGTTACCTTCGCGCGGATGACCGTGTTTCTGGCTGCTCTTCCGGAGCATTGCTCTCATTGGGGCTATGTCGGCAGCGGGGTAAAGCTCGGCCAGGCCGACATGCCGGTGATATGGTGGCAGGAGTGCGGCAGCGGGGTCCGCCGTGTCATCTACGGCGACCTCCAGGTCCGCGACG
>CAZXSK010000063.1:0-22803 GCA_964642855.1 uncultured Planctomycetaceae bacterium
TATGTCGGCAACGCGATATGCGCGAATGTGTTATCGTTCGATCGTGGCCGTCGGGTATCGGATATGAACATCGGCGGCGGCTGCGAGGTGATCCTCGGAGGCGAGATGACATCGCGGCGGTGTTGCATCGAGTCGCCGAGGTGTTTAGGCTGGCATGCCTGCCGGGCGAAGCTATCATGAATGCAGGAGTATTTCAGTGACCGCATCCGACCCGCGCCCATCATCCCGGCAGGAGCCCATGGACCGTCTGCCGGAGGGAGTTGCCGACCTCGCCCGCAGGAAAGTTCAGGCGGACGAGCTGCTGGCCAGCGGAGCGTGCGACCTCGACGAGCGGGGCGAGTACGACGAGAAGTACCTGGCTGTCACCGAGGAACATCTCGGCGTATTCACGCGGAGCAACGGGTCGTGGGAAGGCAGTTGGACGTCGCTGGCGGATCTCTCGGACGCCAGGCTCATCGAGGGGCTGGGCGTGAACATTCTCCGGCTGATCGCCGACGACCGGACGGTGGCGGAGCATCGCTACACGATGCGTCACGCCCGCGAGATGGCGAAGGTGCATCGGGCGCTGGAGAAGCAGCTCAAGGGCGAGGAGGTCCAGGAGCCCGAGGAAACGCCCCATCACGAGGCGGAGAAGCTGCGGTGCGAGAAGTGCGGCGGGGTGATACCCGCCTGGGCCGAGGCGTGTCCGGCGTGCCTGAACCGGCGGAAGATTCTGTTCCGGCTGATGGATTACGTCAAGCCGTACAAGCGCCGGGCGGCGGTGGGATTCCTGATCGCCCTGGGGCTGATGGCGATCGGGCTGGCCCAGCCGGCGCTGGTCAAACCGCTGGTCAACCGCGGGCTCGGAGCGGCGGACGGTGTGCAGCCGGACTTCGGCGTGGTCAAGACAGTGGTGGCGATCATGGCCGTCCTGCTGGTGGTTTCGAGCATCGGCCGGGTCATGCAGATGCGGCTGATCTTCGGGCTGGGGACGCTGGTCAGCCGCGACATTCGATCGTCGGTGTACCGTCACCTGCACAAGCTGTCGCTGAGTTTCTTCTCGCAGAAGCAGACGGGCAGCCTGGTCACCAGGGTCACCAGCGACGTCGAACGGATCTGGCGGTTCATTGCGTTCATGTTCGTGGACATCATCCTCTCGGCGTTGACGATCGTGGGCGTCGGCGTGGGGTTGTTCGTAATCGACTGGCGGCTGGCATTTTTCGTGCTGCTGCCGATCCCGGTGCTGATCGTGCTGATGGTCGCGTTCCACAAGGCGATGCATCGGATCTTCCGGCGGATGTGGCACCGCTACAGCCAGATGACCGCGGTCATCGCCGACGCGCTGCCGGGCGTTCGGGTGATCAAGGCGTTCGGGCAGGAGCGCCGGGAAGTCGACCGGTTCGAGAAGCGCAACGTCTCGCTGATGGATCAGGAAATGACGTTCATCTCGTCGTGGTCGCTGTTCGGGCCGACGATGATGCTCTGCAGTTCCGTCGGCGTGTTGATCGTCTGGCTGCTGGGCGGCTGGTGGGTAATCCAGGGCAGGACGAACCTGGGCACGCTGATCGCGTTCACGGGCTACCTGGGCATGTTCATGAGGCCGATCCACATGATCGCCCACATGGACGAACGGTTCAACCGGGCGGCCACGAGTGCCCAGCGGATTTTCGAGATCCTCGACACCGAGCCGGGCATCTTCTCGCGCAGCGGGGCTGAGAAGGCCGACCGCCTGGAAGGCAGGATCGAGCTGCGGAACGTGAGCTTCACCTACGACGGCGTGCGGCGGGTGCTCAAGAACATCGACCTGTCGATCGAGCGGGGGCAGATGATCGGTCTGGCGGGCCCGTCGGGCGGCGGGAAAACCACCATGGTCAACCTGATCTGCCGGTTCTACGACGTCATGGAAGGCCAGATCCTCATCGACGGCGTCGACGTACGGGACTACGACCTCGACTGCCTCCGACGCCAGATCGGCGTGGTACTCCAGGAACCGTTTCTGTTCCACGGCACGGTGGCCGAGAACATCTCCTACGGCCACCCGGGCGCGACGCTGGAAGAGATCATCGCAGCCAGCCGGGCCGCCAACGCACACGACTTCATCGTCGGCTTCCCGGACGGCTATGAGACGATGGTCGGCGAGCGAGGCCAAAGCCTCTCCGGCGGCGAGCGCCAGCGGGTGTCGATCGCCCGGGCGATTCTCAACAACCCGCGGATCCTGATCCTCGACGAAGCGACTTCCAGCGTGGATACCGAAACCGAGAAGCTCATCCAGGAGGCGCTGGACCACCTGATCGAGAACCGCACCACGATCGCCATCGCACACCGGCTGTCGACGCTGCGAAAAGCCGACCGGCTGGTGATCCTCGACAAGGGCGAACTTGTCGAGGAGGGCTCCCATGAACAGCTCGCCAAGAAGGAAGACGGCCTCTACGCCAAGTTGCTGACGATGCAGAACGAGATGCAGTCGGTCATGGCGATCTGACCCGCCCTTGACGTCGCGGGCCCGTTCGGGCAAGCTGCCCAGCCGGTACGGATCTCCCGGAGGAACAAGCATGAGCAACACAACCGGCCGGCAGCGCGTGCTGGCTGCACTGAAATGCCAACCCGTCGACCGCGTTCCGTGGGTGCCCTTCGTGGGCTGTCACGGAGCCGCCCTTCTCGACAAGACGGCCAGCGAGTATCTCCAGTCGGCCGAGCTGATCGCCGACGGCATGGCCGAGGCGGTCAAGCGGTACGACCCGGACGGTCTGCCGGTGGTCTTCGACCTGCAGATCGAAGCCGAAGCGCTGGGCTGCACACTCGCCTGGGCCGACGACAACCCGCCGGTGGTCACCGACCACGCGCTGGACCTGGGAATCAAGCTGGGCGATCTGGAGGTTCCCTCGCGGGAGGCCGGACGGATCGGCATGGCCATCTCGGCCACCCGCAAGGCCCGCCAGGCGCATCCGGACCTGGCGCTCTACGGGCTGATCACCGGCCCTTTCACCCTGGCGCTGCACCTGCTGGGCACCGACATCTTCATGAAGATGTTCGACGACCCCAAAGGCGTTGACGCCGTCATGGACTTCTGCCGGCGCACAGCCGAGGCGATGGCCGGATACTACCTCGACGCCGGCTGCGACGTCATCGCCGTGGTCGACCCCATGACCTCGCAGATCGGCCCGGACCAGTTCCGCCAGTTCGTCAGCGGACACGTGACGCCGGTGTTCGACAGCATCCGCCGGCGCGACGGCCTGGGATCGTTCTTCGTCTGCGGGCATGCCCAGCAGAACATCGAAGCCATGTGCGAGACCGGGCCGGACAACGTCTCGGTCGACGAGAACATCCCGCTGGGGTTCGTCAAGGAAGTCTGCCTGCCGCGCGGCGTGAGCTTCGGGGGCAACATGCAGCTGACGACCGTCCTGCTGCTGGGCAGCGAAGACGACGCCCGGCGAAACGCCGTGGAGTGTCTGGAGATCGGCGGGGAGAAAGGCTTCCTGCTGGCCCCCGGGTGCGACCTGCCCTACGCCACCCCGCCCGGGAATCTCCAAGCCGTCACCGACGTCGTGCAGGACGAATACAAGCGCCAGGCTGCCAAGGCGATGGCCAAGGAAGAAACCGCCGCCCAGGATCTGCTGGACATGGCTGAGTACGGCCAGAGCGACAAGGTGGTGGTCGACATCATCACGCTGGATTCCGAGGCGTGTGCGCCGTGTCAGTACATGGTGGAATCGGTCCGCGGCATCGCCCCGCAGTTCGAGGGCATCGTCGAGTGGCGCGAGCACAAGATCAAGTACCGCGAGGCATTGGTGTTCATGACCTCGCTGATGGTGCGCAACATCCCGACGATCTGCATCGACGGCAAGATTACGTTCGTCTCGCGAATCCCCGCGCGCGACGAGCTGATCGAAGCCATCCAGCAGCGGATCTTCGAGAAGCTGCGGATCAAGATCCAGCGGCGGCGGGCGACGCTCTACGTGCTGGGCTCCGGCGACGACCAGGCCACCGCGGAACTGGTCGAGAACGCCACCAAGGCGGTCACCGAACTCGGCGTGGACGTCGATGTGCAGACGATCACCGACGAAGCGGAGATCCGCTCCTACGGCGTCGTCCCCAGCCAGACCCCCGCGGTGCTCGCAGCCCGGTACCAGGTCAAGAGCACCCGCAACGTGCCCGAACCCGCCATCATCAAGGAGTGGGTCAAGGACCTGTTGTAGGTTCTGTCGATTCAGGCCCTTCCTTTGACCGAAGAACATGGTAGAATCAAGAGAAGAAAGGACTCGGGCCATGGAAGCAAACAAATCGAGAAGGCTGCTGGACCTGCTCACGAACCCCGATGCAAAAGAGCAATTGCAGCGGGCAATTCTGAACCGTGAAGAGACCATTACAAGCGCTTCCGGCGAGGTCTACAAGCTTCGCGTGAGACCGGTTCCCCCGAGCAAGAAGTTCGTTACGGGGAACGCGGATCCCAAGTAAGCGATGAACCTCGCGCTTCCCGCCTTGCTTGTTTTCCTGGGACTGTTTCCCGGGATCTGTTTCTCCGCCGCACTCTGGAAGGGATACTGGGACCTCTCCTTCGAGCAGCGCCACCTCCCCAAAACCCTCGTGCACGTCGTGCTTGCTTCCGGCCTCCTTCATGCTTTCTGGGGACTGGTCTCTGCCGCAATCGGGCTGACACCACGCATTGACGTTTACCTTACGCTACTGCTGCAGGACTCACCCGAGCGCACAACCGCTGCTGTAAATGCGGTGAGCGGCTCGATTGGCTGGATACTGCTTTACTTCACAACCCTGGCAATTGTTTCCTGGCTGGTCGGCGTGACCCTGAACTATGCGCTTTGGCGAGCCCGGTTGGACCTGAGAAAACCAACAAGTTGGATGTTTGCTTCTACGAACCCGTGGTATTATATACTCAAAGGCGAATACGTACTGCTTCCCGAAGTCGCCGCTGCGGAGGCTCCGCCCGACCTGGTGCTCATCGCAGCAACGGTTACGATGGGCAGCCAGACACACCTCTACTACGGGCGGTTCGAGAGGGCCTACTTCGATTCCAGCTCCGACCTCGACCGCATCGTGCTGGCCGATGTGTCGCGGAGAACTCTCGCAGACGACCGCAGGCGGGAAGATGACCACGAGTTCGGCGGCGGGAGTGAACGTTACTACACTATCGAGGGGGACTACCTCGTGCTTCGCTACGAGGACATCTCGTCGCTCAATGTGGAATATGGCTGGCTAGAACCTGTCAAGGACGAAGCTTCCGCGGCCGATGCTGCTTCTTAGTGAGTACCGTGACTGACGCGCCCATCCCCGTCATCCTGATTACCGGCTACCTCGGGGCGGGCAAGACCTCCGCGCTGAAGCACCTGCTCGCCCAGCCCGAACTGCAGGATCCGTCCATCGCCCTGATCATCAACGAGTTCGGGCCCCGGGGCCTCGACGGCCGACTCGTCGGGCAGGGACCGTGGACCACCTTCGAAGTCAACAAGGGCAGCGTGTTCTGCGTGTGCGTGAAAACCCAACTCCTCCAGACGCTCACCGACATCGCCGAGAACGTCCAGCCGGATGTGGTCCTCGTCGAAGCCACCGGCATCGCGGAAACGTCCGACATGGAATCGATTCTCCGGGAAGTCAACCTCGCCGGGCAGTTCGAGGTCCGCGCGTGCCTGTGCATCGTCGACGCCGCGCACTTCGCCCAGGTCGCCCCCTACCTCAAAGCCGCACCCGCACAGGTCCGCTGGGCCGACGGGGTGGTCATCAACAAAAAGGACCTCGTCACACCGGAAGCGGTCGAGCAACTCTCGGAAGTACTCGCCGAGCTGAACCCCCGCGCCGACCAGGCCGTGACCACCCACGGGCAAATCCCTTGGAGCTTCCTGGAAGGCCTGGCCCACCAGCCACCGGAGACCGACGCCGCCTGCACCCCGCCCGAAAACGTCTTCGCCACCGAGGTATCCTTCCCGGAACCGGTCGAGGAAGGCCGCTTCTGGCAGGCCGTCGATACGCTGTCCGCCGGCGTGCTGCGCATGAAGGGCCACGTGAATTTCACCACCGGCCGGAAGCTCGTGGAAGTGGCAGGAGGCCGGCGACGGACCCAGCCGTCGGACGACCCCGACGACGACTCGGGCGTGGTCGTCATCGCCTACGGACTCTCGCCGCAGGAAATCGCCGATGCCTTCGCAGACCTTGCCGGCTGATCCTGCCCCGCGCGAACATCCGCGCCCGGCGGACGTCTGGGATTCCGGAACATCATTCGATAGGATGTGTCCCCCAAAGCAGACTCCATTGGAAAGGATCCGACCATGAGAAACACGCTCGCGATGACGATGCTGACCGTTCTTGCCCTCGCCGCCGCTCCCCTGGCGATCGGCCAGGAAGGCAGTACCGAAGGCCCGGCCGTCAAGGCTGTCGGACTCTCCGTCGCCGTCAAGGACACCGACAAGTTCGGCCAGAGTCTCGCCCACGGCCTGAACCCAGGCACGCACCTGAACCTGATGGTCACCGACGCCAGCCGCACGTTCGTGGAAGTGGTCAAGAGTGAATGCTCGCTGGAAAGCTTCACCGACGACAAGGGCACCGAACTGGCCGACCCGGACGACAACCAGAGCGATTGGCTGGGTCACTGGACGAACATCAGCGACGACAAGCACGCTGTTATGCTGTATTTCAAGTCATCCGATCGCCCCGCCGAAGGCGCCAAGGCCCTCAAGCTCCGGGCGCAGGTAGGCGTTCTGTGTGGGAAGAATCCCACGACAACCACGTCGGAAATCAGCCTCAAGACCACCAGCCAGACGGGCAAGGTCAAGGTCGAGGAAGACCAGAGCGTGACCCTCGGCAAGGCCACGCTGAAGCTGACCCTCCAGGACGACCGAAACGATGAGAAGGTCAAGTGGCTTAAGCTGCAGACCGGCACCGATCTCGACGGCTGCGAGTTCACCTTTCTCGATTCCGAAGGCGAGGCCATCGAAACCCGACCTGGCGGATCCAGCACGGTAACGTTCATGGGCAAGAAGTCCCACAGCTACACCTTCCGCATCCCCGCCAGCGTGATCGGCAAGGAGATCACGATCAAGCTCTCGAGCTTCCCAGCCATTACGCTCGGATCGGTCGAGGGGATCGTGGACAAGCTGGAGAAGCGTCGCTGGGGCAAGACAAAAAGCGAACTGACGATCAAGACCACAGACAGCCCCGCCTCGATCCAGGAAGTGACCTTCCTCGACGATGACCGGGAGATCGAGACGACCAACTTCCAGGTGTCCAGGTGGGGCATGGGCGACAACGTGCAGTACACTATCCGGATCGGCCTGCCCGAGGAGGTCCGCGGCAAGACGCTCAAAGCCCGCGTGAAGTACTTCAAGGACACCGAACTGCTGAAGGTGCCCGTCAAGCTCGACGTCAGCGTGGGTCTGTAGGCTTCGCTTCGTTCTCGCCCGGCCCGAGGCCGGACGACGAAACCGCATCACCGGAAGGCACGGCTGGCCGATCGCCGGCCTTGCCTTCCTTCCTTTCGCAGACCAGCAGCACGCCGTCGGTCCGCACGATGCGCCAGCGATCCTGCAGGGCGGGGGGAATCTCCTGGGTGTGCTCGCCCGGGTCGCGGGTTCCGAAGTCCAGGACCACCAGCTCCCGGCCTCGCTGTTCGGCCTGGCGGAGGTACTCGGCCGGGCCTTCCTCGCCGCCCAGGCAGATCAGCGGCCGATCCGCGTGGTAGCGCAGCAGGTGGGCGATCGTGCCCTTCTGCAACCACAGACCGATCTCCCGGGCCTGCAGATCGTCGCGCGTGGCGAGATATTCTCCCGTCCGGCGGAGGCTCGGGGACGCTTCGGCGACGGTGCGGTATCGCAGGTTGAGTTTCACGCCCCGGCGGGCGGAGAACACTACTGCCAGTACCAGGAAGAGCGTTGCCGCCACCCACCCGGCTGCCCGTGGACGGGGGAGGCGGTCAAACAGCTTTCCAACCGAGACGGTCACGTACAGCCAGGTGATCGGGGTCAGGGGCAGCAGGAAGCGGATTCCCACGTCCGGCCAGATGCTCAGCACCCCGAAATACGCCAGGAAGAACCACTCGCCTGCCCCGCGGCGGCGGATCATCTGGATTGCCCACCCAGCCAGCACCAGCGCCGCCCAGGGCAGCGTGATTGCCGAGCCCCACCACAGCGCCTGCCCGTGAGGAGGCTGAAGGTCGTCGGCTGCGTGGGTCATGCTCGCAGCCAGGAGGTCCAACTGGGGAGGCGCGAATTTCGCCAGCCTCTGGGGCCAGTGGGTTACCAGCGGCTTGGTGCGAGCGCCCTGGCCCCCGAGCAGGTCGCGGAAGTTGTCGGGCATGGTCGGATACGACGGGAGCGTTACCCGCGGCTGGGTTCGGTTCCAGCGGCTCCAGGCCTGGTGAGGTGCAGCGCCGATGAGACCGATCACGGCGATGGCGGCCAGCTTTGCAAGCCAGCCGGCGTTGCGGGATCGGACGCCGAAGATCAGTGCCCCGGCCAGGGCGGGCACCAGCAGCAGCCCGATGTTGCGCGTCAGGGCAGCCATCGACGCGCAGAATCCCGCCCACAGGACCCACCGCCAGCGGACGCTGCTGCCCTCGACCAGGTGTGTCGCGGCGTGCAGCGCGAGGACCACCCACAGGGTGAACAGGCACTCGCTGAGGAACCCCACGCCCGTCTGGATGAGCGCTTCGTTGAGCGTTACCAGCCCCGCGACAACCACCGCGCGGGTTTCACCCGCCAGCCGCCGGACCCACGCCCATGTGCCCCACGCCGCGCCCAGCAGGGCCAGAAGCTGCAGGAGCTGGACGTTGACGGCCGGGTCGCCGGGCAGCCAGTAGGCGGGCACCCAGAAAATGCTCAGCAGCGGAGGCTGCCATCGGAACGAGGTCCCGTACATCTGGAAGCCTTCGCCGTGGGCGAGATTGCGGGCGAAGCCGGCGTACATGTGCCCGTCGAAGCTGAAGTTCCAGTACGGGCGAATGCTCAGGGCGAACACCAGCACGATCGCCAGCGACAGGCAGAGCATCGCGCGTACGGGGTGGGCCCGAATCCACAGGTCGCTGCGCCGGGCGAGCCGGGTCAGCCGCCGGCCGGTTGATTCACGTCGGTCTTCGTCGCTCATGACGATTGCGTAGCGATCGGCGAACCGGGACGCCCCGCCTTACAGCCGGGCCATCCGCGAGAACTCATCCTGCAGGGCGGGGTACAGCCGGTCGTACTGGTCCTGCAGCACGGAGTACAGCCGCCGGGCCTGGGCGTTGGGTTTGATCGTCCGCGTGACGGAGATGGCGTCTTTGCAGGCCTGCTTGACGCTGCCGTAGTGGCCGGTTCCCACCGCGGCCAGCAGCGCCACGCCGTAGGCGGGCCCTTCCTCTGCGTTGATCGTCACGCACTTTTTGCCGTACACGTCGGCCTGGAGCTGCCGCCAGAAGGCGCTGCGCGCCCCGCCGCCGGAGAGACGGACCTCGCGGATCGGCACGCCGCGTCCTTCGAGAATCGTCAGGCAGTCGTTCATCGCGAACGTCACGCCCTCCAGCACCGAGCGGATGAGCTCTGCCCGGGTCGTTCGCGAGTGGATGCCGATCCATCCCGCGCGGGCGTTGGGGTCGGCGTGCGGCGTGCGCTCGCCGGTGAGATACGGCAGCCAGAAGACGCCCTCGCAACCGGCCGGGGCTTGCTTGGCCTGGTCGACGAGCAACTCGTAGGGGTCCACCTTCTGGCGTTTGGCCTTGCGGACTTCCGACTCTCCCAGCACGTTGCGATACCACTGGAAGCTCCCGCCGGCGGCCATCACGCAGCCGAACATGCAGTATTCGCCGTCCACGCACGAGCAGAACGTGTTGACCCGGCTGTGGGGGTCGGTCTTGTATTCGTTCGAGTGGGTGTAGACCACGCCGGAGGTGCCCATGGTCGCGGAGGTCAGGCCGTTGCGGACCACGCCGTTTCCGACCGCCCCGGCCGGCTGGTCGCCCCCGCCGCCGACGACGGGGGTTCCCTCGGCCAGGCCGAGTTTCTTCGCCGCAGCGGCGGTCAGCTTGCCGGTGATCTCGTGCGACTCCACGACGGGCGGCAGGATGTCGGCGTCGATGTCGAACGTCGAGAGGATCTTCGGCGACCAGTTGCGTGTTTTCTGGTTGAGCATCAGCGTGCCGGACATGTCCGAGACTTCGCCGACGTACTCGCCGGTCATGCACAGGCGGACGTAGTCCTTGGGCAGCAGCAGGTGGCGGATGCGGTCGTAGATTTTCGGCTCGTTCTGGCGGACCCACAGCAGCTTGGTCAGCGTGAAGGAGGTCATCGCCACGTTGCCCACCAGGGAGATGAGCTTCTTCTTGCCGCCGACGGTATCCTCGATTTCGGCGGCCTGGGCGGCGGTGCGCTGATCGTTCCAGATGATGCTGGGCCGCAGCGGCTTGCCGGCGTCGTCGGTAATGACCAGCCCGTGCATCTGCCCGCTGAGGCCGATGCCCGCGACCCTGGCCCCGTCGACCTTGGCCTTTTTGAGGGCGGCCTTGGTGGCCTTGGCGGTGGCAGACCACCACTGCGCGGGGTCCTGCTCGCTCCAGTTGGGCCGGGGGGCCGAAACGTCGTGTTCGGCGGTGGCGGTGGCGAGCACGCGGGCCTTGGCGTCCATCACGAGGGTCTTGGTGCCCGACGTTCCGACGTCGATACCGAGGAAGTATTTCATGGTCTGTCCCGTGTTGCTGACTCGAAGAACATGGCGATGCAGCTGGATGCTGGGACCGATTGAACCAACCCCAGCCGGCGGATGCAAGCCCCGGCCTCGGGTCGGTGGGCGTCATCCTCCCAAGCGGCTTGCACAAGCCCGGGCGGATCGTCACAATGGGAGCATGGACGAGCAGTCTCCAACCAGGCGTCGCGTGCAGATCGGCCCGGACACGGCGTCGAACCCCAACGAGAGGCCGATCCTGCTGCTCCTGCTGGTCTACGCGATCACGCTGCCGGTGGCGATCTGGGCGATCTGGGCGACGTCCGAGAACGTGCCCCCCGAGTACAGCCTGCTGGCGAAAATCGGCATGGGCGCGCCGGTGCTGCTGATGTACGTCTGGGCGACGATCACGGTCGCCCGCGTGTCGATCCGCCAGAAGCGCGAAGCACGCGCCGCCGCCCAACGCAACGGCGACGAACCCGAAGAACCATCCGAGGAAAAATCACCCTCTCCCACCCAGCCGGACTACCCCGGCGTCCGCGACATTCACCAAGAGCAGGAGTAATCATGACCCGCAGCATCCGCTACACGTTCGACCAGGATATCCCTGTCATCCAGGACGTCGACGTCGCCGTCATCGGCGGCGGGCCGGGCGGCATCGGAGCGGCCGTCATGGCTGCACGCGAAGGCGCCTCGACCGTCCTGATCGAGCGGTACGGCTTCCTGGGGGGCATGGCTGCCTCGGGCGAGGTGCACCCGTTCATGCCCAACCACGCCGGAGACACCTGCCTCGACCGTCCGGTCCACCTCGAGTGGGCCCGGGCGATGCGCAACTACCTCGCCGGCCCGGCGACGGAGGTCGAGTCCGACGAGTTCCGCTCGCAGCGCGACCGGATGATCTCCAAGGACGCAGCCATGCTCGCCGCCGAGGATCTCTGCCTGCAGGCCGGCACGCAACTGCTGTATCACCACTGGCTGGCGGATGTGATCCGCGACGGCGAGACGATCACCCACGCCGTGCTGCTGTCGAAGTCCGGCTACTCGGCCGTGGCGGCGAAGGCGTTCGTCGACTGCACCGGCGACGGCGACCTGGCTGCGGTGGCGGGGTGCGAGTTCGGCCAGGGCGGGCCCAGCGGCCACTCCCAGCCGATGACGCTGTGCTTCAAGCTGGCGGGGATCGATCCCGACCGCATGCCGCCGGGCGGCGAGATCACGGAGCTGTATCACCAGGCCCGCGAACGCGGCGAGATCGATTGCGTCCGCGAGAACGTGCTGATGTTCGGTTGGATCGAGCCGACGGTGATGCACTTCAACACCACGCGCGTGTGTCACAAGAGCGGAACGAGCGGGGTGGAACTCTCCGAGGCGGAGATTGACGCGCGGCGGCAAGTGCGCGAGTACCTGCGGTTCTTCCGCGATCACGTGCCCGGGTTCGAGAATGCCTGGATCTACTCGATCGCGCATCACATCGGCGTGCGCGAGTCGCGGCGGATCCGCGGGCTGGCCGAGGTTACAAAGGACGATTTCATCGCCTGCCGGAAGTATCCCGACGCCATCGCCCGCGTGCGGTACAACATCGATATCCACAACCCCGACGGCACGGGCACCGAGCACCTCCGCCTGCCCGAGGGCGAGTGGTACGAGATTCCCTACGGCTGCATCGTCGCGAAGGATGCGGCGAATCTACTGGTCGGAGGCCGGCCGATCTCCGTGGACCACGCCGTGCACAGTTCGATGCGCGTGATGCCCCCGGCCTGCTCGGTGGGCCAGGCGGCGGGGCTTGCTGCGGCCCGGGTGGCCTCGACGGGCAAGGCCCCGCGCGATCTTGACGGCGAGCAGATCCGCGACGCGCTCAAGGAACGCGGCGCGTATCTCTGATCTCCCGCCCTCGCCGACAGCTGCTGCACACACGAAAAAGCCGGAAGGTTCTCCCGCGCCTGGCCGATAGGCCTGATGGGACACGGTTGCACGGACCGCACAGGTTGGGAGAACCCGGCATGATCAAGCCACGAGTTCTGGTAGCGGAGAAGGACCCGGAACTTGCCGCCACATTGACCCGCCGACTCAGCAAGGCAGGCATGGAAGTGACCGTCTGCGACGACCCCGCCGCTGCGGGGGTACGCAAAGAGGATGTCGACGTGGTCGTTCTGGACATCTCGTCGGCCGGGCCTGCCGATTCCGTGACCCGCCTGCTGCCCTGGAAGGGCAAGACCCCGGTGATCTTCCTGGCGGCCAACTCCGAAGCCTTCTCGCTGCGTGGCCTGGGCTCGTGGGCATTCGCCGTTCTGGCCAAGCCCTTCAAGTACAGTCAGCTGCTCTCTGCGATCCGCTCGGCCGTCATGGCGGCGTAGATTCCCCCGTCCCGAGGCCCTGTTGCGCAAAAAGGAGGCCATTTCCCGTTCTGCGCACGGCTCGTCCGGCCTGTTTGCCTGCTAGCGGTGTTGGAAGATCGGAATCAACACCGACCGGGCCAGGAGCTTACCCATGCAACGAACTGTCTTGTACATCTCTTCGACGATCGCGCTGCTGACCTTCCTGCTGGCTGCCTCCATCGCAGCCGAGCCGAACTCCGGCGGCTATCGCGGGCCTGACCGCAACGGAATCTATCCGGCAGAGGGGCTGGCGAAGAAGTGGCCGGAGAAAGGTCCCGAGCTGCTCTGGGCGTACGAAGATCTCGGAGACGGCTGGGCGTCGGCGACCGTGGTGGGCGACACCGTCTACTGCATCGGCGGCGCTCCGACCGGCTCGCTGTTCGCCCTGGACCTGGATTCCGGCGAGCTCAAGTGGAAGAAGGAGTACGGGCGGGAGTTCACCGCCCGGTTCAACGGCACGCGCTCCACGCCGACGGTTACCGATGGCATGGTGATCTTCTCCAGTGGCAAGAAGGATGAGCGATCCATCTACTGTCACGACGCCAACAGCGGCGAACAGGTCTGGCACGTGGACGGCAACAAGCGATTCGGGGGCAAATCCCAGGGCTGGGGCTACAACGAGTCGCCTCTGGTGGTCGGAGACAAGGTGATTTTCACTCTGCGATCGAAGGACAACAAATGCCCGCCCGTCGCTGCACTGGAGATCAAGACCGGCAAGACCGCCTGGGAAGCCGACCCCTCGCCGGGGGATCTTTCGGCTGGGGACTGCTCGGTGAGCCTTGCGCGGGTGGGCAAGAAGACCTACGTCATCGCGAACCTCTGGCGGGCGGTGCTGGCTCTGGATGCCGAGACGGGCGAGAGGCTGTGGCGGATGAAGATCTCCAAGGGCACGAGCATGACGCCGGTGTACAACGACGGCTACCTGCTGATGGCGTGCAAGGGCGGATCGAACATCACCATGTTCAAGATGTCCGAGGACTTCCGCACGTACGAGGAGCTTTGGACCCGCCAGATCGACACGCTCAGCCAGGCGGTGATTGTCGACGGCAAGGTGTTTGGCATCGGCTGGCCTCCCCGCGGAGACAAGAAGAAGAAACCGGGCAAGCAGCGTGCGATTGTCTGCTTCGACGCCGACAGCGGCAAGCTGCTCAAGCACGTCAACTGCATGGCGACCGGCTCGGTCGTCGCAGCCGACGGGCTGGTGTTCATCGTCCAGGGAGCAGAGCATCACTGCAAGACCCCGAAGATGACGCTGGTCAAGCCCACCGACGACGGCTTCGAGATCACCGGCGAATTCCAGCCGAAGGTCGGAACCAAGGAGTTGTGGGTGTCTCCGACGATCGCCCAGGGCAGGCTGTTCATCCGGCAGGGGTCGCAGCTTGCTGCGTACGACATCAGCCAGCCGCAAAAGAGCAAGTAGTCTCCTTGAATGCGAAACGCGCACGATCGGTCGGTTGGGCCGTTGTCAAGCAGATTCTGTTAGTTGTTACATAGCCATGCTTTACGGAAGCCAAAAGGCAGATCGAGGGTCGTAACATCCTGATCCAACACGCATTGGACCTTGACAACGGCGAGGTCGGATCGCTATACTCTTCCGGATCATGACGACCGCCACACGCTCCAAGACTCGTAAACGCAAGGCGAGTCCTCGGAAGAAATCGATCCGAACGTACGACGCCGCCCTGAAGTATCTCTACTCTCAGACGGACTACGAGCAGATGCTCCGCGTCCGGTACAACCGGGATACGTTCAGTTTGGATCGTATGTACGCCCTGCTCAAGAAGTTGGGGAATCCCCACACCAAGCTCAAGACGGTTCACGTTGCCGGCACGAAGGGCAAGGGATCGACCGTCACGATGCTCTCGAGCATGCTTCGCTCGTGCGGATACAAGGTGGGCATGTATATCTCGCCCCATCTGTGCGATCTGCGCGAGCGGATCACCGTTAACGGGGACATGATCTCGATGGCTGCGATGACGCGCCTGATGGCGCGGGTCGAGCCGATTGTCGAGAAGATGAAGGACAAGCCCACGTTCTTCGAGATTCTCACGGCGATGGCGTTCTGCCATTTCGTGGACGTCGACGTGGACATCGCCGTGGTCGAGACCGGCCTGGGCGGTCGGCTTGACAGCACCAATGTCCTGACTCCGGCTGTCTGCGGCGTGACGAGCATCTCGCTGGATCACATGAAGCAGCTGGGCAAGACGCTCAAGGAGATCGCCACCGAAAAGGCGGGTATCTTCAAGCAGGATATTCCTGCTGTCAGCGTCCCCCAGGAGCCCGAAGCCGAGCGCGTTCTCAGAAAGGTCGCCAAGAGTTCCAAGACCCGGCTGATGTTCACGGGACGGGATATCGATTTCAGCTATCGCGTGGAATCGTCCCGCATGGATGGTTGCCACACGCGGGTCTGCCTGACCACCCCCGTCAGCCAGTTCGAGCATTTGCCCGTTCCGGTCCTCGGCGAGCACCAGGCTGTCAACTGCGGGTTGGCGCTGGCGCTGCTGGACCAGCTCAAGCAGCAGGGCATGGACATCGACGATGCGTCGGCTGTCGAGGGACTCAACGCCGTCAAGTTGCCCGGCCGGATGGAAATGCTCTACAAGGACCCCCGCGTTCTCGCCGACGGCGCCCACAACGCTGATTCGGTGCGGGCGCTGATGCGGGCGATTGGCCAGCACATCCCGTACGATTCGATGGTCATGGTTTTTGGCTGTGCGGCAGACAAAGACATTCGCGGGATGATGGAGCAGGTCGCCACCGGTGCGGACAAGGTGATCCTGACGCGGGCGTCCAATTCTCCCAGGGCGGCCGACCCCAAGGACCTCGCCGAGGTCTACGAGGAGCTCAGCGGGCGCGTCGCGCAGATCGTCGACGACCTGACCGAGGCGATTCGGGTGGCGGGTAGTGCTGTCAGCCGGGAGGACCTCATCTGCATCACCGGGTCGTTCTACCTTGTTGGCGAGGCCAAAACGCTGCTCTCCGCGGCGAAGTAAGCGGGTTCTGACCCGGCACTCTTCGGTCCTGCCCGGCTGGAGTCAGTCCAACGCCAGCTCGTATGCACGAAGTGCGGCATGAAACGCCTCCGGGTTGTCCGCTTCGAGAAGTCTCCCCCGCAGTGCATCGTTGTCCAGCACACGTGAAAGCCTGGCCAGGGCCTGAATGTGCAGTTCCGTCTGGCTGGTCGGACTGAGCAGCAGCACCACGATGCGCACCCCCTGGCTGTCCTCGCTGTCGAAATCGAGGGCCTCGGCCGTCCTGCCGCCTGCGAGGACGACCTCGCCCACCGCGTCGGTTTTCGCATGGGGCACGGCCAGTCCCTTGCCGATTGCCGTCGACCGGGTCTGCTCCCGCCGGAGGATGGCCTGGAGGGCAGCGTCGCGATCGGCTACGAGTCCGTCGGCGACCAGCACGTTCAGCAGTTGCTCGATGACTTCACGTTTGGTCCGTCCGTCCAAGGCCGTGCGGATTCGACGGGCTGGGATGCGTTCGGTCAGCAGCATGCGGCTGGGTCTCCGTTCCGGCGAGGGCGAACCCATGGGGGCAGTCCGGGCCCGGCCGGGCTCAATGCACGTGGGTTTCTTTCTCGCAGTATCGGCGGTACCGGCGATGGAAGGCAGAGATATCTCGGGCGATGTAGTGTCTGAACAGCGGGATCGAGACGGTGCGGTTGTACTCCAGCGGGCGGCGGGAGATCTTCTCGAACAGCTCGCGGGGCATCTGCAGGGCGTGGTGCAGCCTGCCCGCGCGGGCGTCGGCAAGGAGCTTCTGGAGGCCCCGGTTGTACTCCGGACGGCTTCGGATGAATTTCACCAGCCCCCAGAGCTGTCCGTAGTACGAGACGACTTCCTCCGGGAATTTCGACTCGGAAACGACCTCCATCGAATGCAGGTCGAGCAGTTGGCGGAGCCGTTTGAACCGCCCGCTGGTAAGGGCGGAGCGGAGATCGTTGAAGCGGCTGGTGTTGGCGTTGGGGTCGAAGGCGACGCTGTCGCTGCGGAGATCGAAACCCTCCGCCTGGACGCACATCCCCTCTTCCAGCCACATCGGAATGGGGTCCTTCAGCCGGTGCCGGAAGAACTGGTGGAACCCTTCATGGGCGGCGACCGAGAGGGTCATCCGCGTGCCGATGTCGAAGAAGAAGCACGTTCGCTGGTAGCAGAACCCCCCTGCCTGGATGGGCACTTCGCGCCCGATGACGTGCTTGGTCAGCTGGACCCATTCATCGCGGCTGCCCATCAGGTAGATTACCATGGATCGATCGTGGTCGGAGGCAGGCAGGCCGGTCAAATCGAGGTAGTTTCCGTATGCGGCTTCCATGAAGCCGGGGAACACCCTGAGCGTGCGGTCGTCGAGCACGGTGGTGTAGATCCGGTAGCGATCGGTATGGACAATCTTGCCCCTGGCGTAGGGCAGATTCCAGGTTTCCTGGCGGGTATCGGTGCCCAGGTGCTGGCGTGCCGGGAGCGGGTCGGTGGCTGCGTTGCAGCCGGCCAGGGAGATCAGGAACACAGTCATCAGGAGCGTGTTGCACTTCATGGGTTGCATTGTAGCCGCCGGAAGCCTTCCGACGATGTGAAATCCCTGTTCAGAAAGGCATTGAGCCCGGTCAGGAAGGCGGTCATACTCTGGTGTTGAGAATCAAGCACGGTCATGTCAATGCCGGCGGCGCCGTCTGCCCACCGGCCGGGGATATCGATATGAAACAGTCACATGTTCTGGTCGCGATTCTGGCAGTCCTGGTTCTCTGCGGATCGCTTCTGGCGGAGGCTCCGCTGGCCGAGCGCGTGCCGGGCGATTCGATGGCCTATGTCGGCTGGGCAGGACGCAGCCACACGTTCGACGGCTCGCTGATGGGACAGCTTCTCAAGGAGCCAGGCCTGTCGAAATTCGTCGAGGCTGCCCGGGCGGCCGTCGACCGCCAGGTGGGCCCCCGCAGGCAGAAGGTTGTAAGCTGCCTCTGGGACATCGGTCTGATTCTCTGGCAGCATCCCCTGGCCGCGGCCACGTTTCCGAGTGAAGACGGCGAAGCGAAGGCCCCCGACGGGTGCCTGTGGGTGGACCTTGGCAAGGACAAGCAGGCTTTCCAGAAATCACTCGAACAGTTGCTCGCCGAGGTCCGCCTGGAGCTTGAGGAGGTGTCGATCGGTGACGTGACGCTTCAGAAGATCAAGGGCGAGCTGCTGGGGCCTGGCCCGAAGCTCTGTTTCGGGTTCGTCGACAATTACTTCCTGCTGACCTCCGAGGCATCCGCCCGGCGGGTGCTGGAGCTCAAGAAGGAGGACTCGCTCGCCGCGGGCAAGAAGTTCGCCGCCTGCATGGACGACCTCGGCGGCGAGAACACGCAGCTGGTTCTGTACGTGGACGTGCCGGCCTTGCGGGCGTTCATCGCGAAGGCCTCGGGCAGTAGCGCCGAGGCTGCCCAGCGCGGTCTGACAGCCCTCAAGGCGATCGGCTACGACAAGGTCAGCGCGTTCGCCTCGGTTACGCGGGTGGTGGACCGCAACATGTACGTCAAGGCCCGGCTGTTCTCGGCGGCTCCGCACACGGGGGTGATGTCCCTGCTGGCCGGGACTCCTCTGAAGGAGTCCGACTACCAGAACGTGCCCACCGACGCGGATTTCTTTCTGGCGGCGAACCTGTCGCCGGCACGTCTCCTGCGGGAGATCAAGAGCGCTGCCGGGGTGATTGCCGAAGACCCCAACGCCCTCAAGCCGATCCTCAGCAAGGTCGACGGGCTGCTTGGGGTGTCCGTCGAGAAGGACATCGCAGCCAGCCTGGGCGACACATGGGTGCTCAGCAGCGCTTCCTCCCACGGCGGGTTCCTGACGGGCACGTCGCTATCGATCGCGGTGAAAGACTCCGCGAAGTTCACCGAAACGAAACAGTCGGTGGAAGCGGCGATCCGCGACGCCCTGCAGCGCCGGCCGACGACCCAGCCGGCGGGCAACCGGGAGATGCTGCCCCCCTTCGAACTGCAGACGATCTCCGACAGCCGGGCCGAAATCCGCTACCTCTCGCCCGTCGGCGGGCAGATGCCGGTCGCTCCGGCCTGGACGGTCTACAAGGACCGGCTGATCGTATCGCTCTGGCCGCAGGTCGCCCAGTCGGTGGTGACGATCAACGGTTCCGACCCGATCACCGCCGACGCGACCTACAAGAAGCTCCGCCAGCGGATCTCGGGCAAGCCCTGGATGATCGGGTACGTCAACATGCCCAGCCTGGTGGGCAAGACCTACAACCTCATGCTGCTGGGTTCGACGGTCGGCTCGAACGAACTCACCCGCAAGACCGGTATCCGCTTCAGGCCGGAGTGGCTGCCCACGATGCTGACGCTGCGGAAGTACCTCCAGCCTCAGATCTGCGCGGTCTCAGCCGACGCCGAGGGGATTGTGTTCGAGTCGTTCGGCCCGTTTCCAACGCTTGGGATGGAAGCCGCCTGCCTCGTGCCCGGGTTCGCACCGGAGATCATCGAAGCCCGCCGAAAGGCAAAGAGGGCCGTCTCCTTGTCTCGCGCCCGTGGGATCGCCATGGGGTGCATGCTTTACCACACCCAGCATGAGACCATGCCCCCGGATCTTGCGACGCTGGTCCGCGAGGGATGTGTCGGAACCGACTACCTGGTCAGCCCGGTCAGCGGGAAAAGGGCACCCAGGTTCGATCGCGATCGCAACGTGCTGGTCGGCGACTGCGATTACATCCTGGTCGGCTTGGGCGACCTGGACGACCTCGACGGCGAGCACAGGGTCCTGATGGTCTACGAGAACCCCGACAACTACAAAGGCAAGGGAACGGTGGCCGCGTTCGCAGACGGCCACGCCGAATGGCTTTCGGCCAAGGAGTTCCGTGCCGCCATGGACTACACGCTCAAGGCCTTGGCGGGAGAGTCCGAATAGGATTTCGTCCGGTCGATTTCTGAGGCCATTCCAGGGCGTTGCGCCTCGCGACCGCGACGACCTGGCGTCGTCCGGGGCCCACCGCCGTTCGATCCCTTCGTGTTATCACTTCTTCTTGCGGAAGAAGGGGTTCTTGGGCTTCTTCGGCCGATTGTGCCGCGAACCCTTGCCCGGCGCGGAGACCTTGACCTCGCTCTGGGCCTCTTTCTCTTCCTTCTCCTTGATGTGCCTGCGGATGAACTTCTGCTCCAGGACCCCCGCGAACGTCGACGCCATGATGTAGAGGTTCAGGCCGGAGGGCATCTTGTAGAAGAACGCGAGCATCATCCCGGGCATCAGGATGCGCATCATCTTCTGGGACTGCTGCTGCTCGGGCGAGGCAGCGGCGTTGCTCATCTGCGGATTGAGCTTGGTCTGCAGATACATCGCCACGGCAAGCAGAAGCGGCAGGAGGTTCAGCGACGAACCGATGACGAACACGTCCGATCCCCAACTGATCAGCCGGTCCGGGGCGGCGAGGTCCGTCAGCCACACCGGCAGGAACGACGCGTGTCGCAACTCGACCGACGCCCGGATGCTGCCGAACAGGGCAATCCAGATGGGCATCTGCAGGAACATCGGCAGGCATCCCAACAAGGGCGATGCGCCCCCCTCCTTGTAGACCTTCATCATCTCCTTCTGCTGGGCAGCCTTGTCGTCGGCGTACTTCTCCTTGATCTCCTGCACGCGGGGCCCGAGCTTCTGCATCCGCATCATCGAGACCTGGCCCTTCTTGGTCAGCGGATGAAGAATCATGCGAACCACGAAGACCAGCAGGATGATCGCCACGCCGTAATTGCCCAGCGTCGCCAGCGACAAGAGCTTCAGAAGCCCCATCATGATCTCTGTCAGCCACGACCACGCGCAGAAGCACGGGCTCGTGTCCAGCGTCGACATGTAGTTGAGCTTCTTGTAGAGGGGCTTGTACGCAGGCTCGGTCGTCGAGACAAGGAAGCTGTAGAAGGCCTTGTCGGTGAATACGTCCCGCTTCTTCGGGCCGCAGAAGATGTCGAACGTCATCGTCCTGCTGCCGGTGGGCAGGTTCGGATCGCTCGGCCACTTGGTCGCCTTGACCTCGATGTCCTCGATCTCGATGCCGGTGAAGAAGTGGCGGTTCTCACCGCTGCGCAGGGCTCCGTAGTAGAAGATCCCGCTGTAGGAAGTCACGTCGAGTCGCTTGTCGCTGCGCGGCTCGGGGTGCATGATGCAACCGAAGAACTTGTTCACATGCCCCAGCCACAGGACCGGAGCGGTGGCGAGGGTCTTGCCCACGGGCACCTTCTTGCCAGTGTCGATATCTTCGATATCGCCCTGGTCGAAGAAGAGCGCTTCGATCTTCCCCTCGGTCATCTTTCCACGCCCGATGCGACGGGAATCTTCCTTGTAGTCCTCCCGGACCACGCCCATCGGACCGCCCTGTTCGAGGCCGATCGTGACGGTATCGGTCGTGTAGTTCTCGACGGTCACGGCCAGGTGCAGCGAGTAGTCGCCCGGGCGAACCGTGTACGTCTTGCGGATGCGGAAAATGGGATTCTTACGGGACCGCGCCTTGGTCGTGCCCCGATACCCCGTGTAGCTGAACGTTACCGAGTTGGGCGAGACTTCCTCGACCGTCCAAGGTTCACTGCCCAGTCCTGCGTAGTCCAGCAGGGGCATGACGGAGTTGGGGTCGATCTCCGCGCGAATCCGCGTGGACTCGAAAGCCCGCCGGATGCCCTGGTCGGTGCGCACCGGTTCGATCAGCCGGTAGTGACCCTTGTACTTCTCGGGCTCCTCCTGCAGGGCTTTGCGATACGCGTTGGGATCCTTCTCGTAAAGTTTCTTGTCGGCGACGGTCTCGAAATAATCCTTCAGCCGAAGCGATTCGATTCCGCCTCCGCCGACAGACGAGAGCTGGACCTCAAAGAGATACTCCTTGTCCGGCAAGACAGACCCGATGGTCACGACACGTGGCTGCTGGGCACTCGTGCCGAACCACTGCATGTTGTTGGGGTCGTTGGGGTCCTTCTGCCCCATCGCCTCAGCCGGGTAAGCCAGCCCTGCAAGCGTAAGGAAAAGCAGCGAGATCAGCAGCCTGCCCGGTCGAATCATGCCCTTCACGCGAAACTCCTTCAGCGTCCGTCCTTCAGACGGGTTCCGAGATAGTCGTCGAGATCGTCAATCGCCCGGACTTTCTCGCAGATGGTGTCAATATCGTACTCCACGCGCACAAATTCGATCTTCCCGTCCTTGATGGCCAGGTAGCTGGCGCGCGGATCGCGGTCGCGAGGCTGGCCGACCGAGCCGACGTTGACCAGCGCCTTGTGGTTCTCGTCGGGCTCGAAGACCCCCTCCAGTTCGTCGGGGCTGTAGAAATCGGGCGTCTCGAAGAACACCCCGGGCACGTGGGTGTGCCCGATAAAGCAGATCTTCGAGAACCGGTCGAATGAGCCCTGCACCTTGGTAGGAGCGTTATAGATGTCATCGGGGAATACGTACTCGTTGACGGGTCTTCGCGGGCTGCCATGGACGAACGTCAGTTCCCCGAGGCCGAACTCGCTGCCGTCGAGGGTTTGCTTGACCGGCAGGGAACCGATGAAATCCCACCAGCGATTGCGACGCTGGGTGTCCCGCTCGCTCTCGAGCTGGGCACGGGTCCAGTAACACGCCGATTCCGCGCCGATGTTGAACTTGTTCGGCTCGTAGAGCACCGCGTAGTCGTGATTGCCCATCAGCGTCAGTTCCGCCCGCTGGCTGACCAGGTCCAGGCAGTCCTGCGGGTTCGGACCGTAACCGATCACGTCGCCCAGGCAGACGATCTTCGTCGCGCCGCGACGGTCGATGTCCTCCAGGACGGCCGTGAGCGCTTCAATATTGGAGTGGATGTCACTGATGATTGCCAGCAT
>CAZXSK010000064.1:0-22335 GCA_964642855.1 uncultured Planctomycetaceae bacterium
GTGTCCTTGACGAACTGCTCGGCCTGGTCGGGGTCGGTGAGGTGCTCCTGGGCTTCCTCTTCGCTGAGGCCCGCGCCGTGGCCGTCCTCGATGCCGCCCAGCGCGCCGATTTCACCCTCGACACTCACGCCCTGGGCGTGGGCGAGGTCCACGACCTCCTTGGTGACCTTCACGTTGTAGTCGAAGCTCGAGGGCTGCTTGCCGGTTTCGTCCAGCGAGCCGTCCATCATCACCGACGTGAACCCGTTGTCGATGGCGCTCTTGCAGGTCTCGGGGCTGTTGCCGTGGTCCTGGTGCATCACGATCGGAATCTTGGGGTTCAATTCCGAAGCCGCGAGCATCAGGTGCCGCAGGTAGTTGTCATTGGTGTACTGGCGGGCGCCGCGACTGGCCTGGACGATCACCGGCGAGTCGGTCTCCTGGGCGGCTTCCATGATCGCCTGGATCTGCTCCATGTTGTTGACGTTCAGCGCCGCAACGCCGTAGTCGTTCTCTGCCGCGTGGTCCAGCAGCACTCGCATCGGAATAAGGGGCATGACCTGTTCCTTTTTGATTCTCTGGGTGGTTCGTTTCGATCGCTATCAAGCGGTCGGGCGCGGTACCGCTCCGGCGCCCGCGGGAGCAGCAGATTATACGCACCCCGCCGCCCTTGCCAAGGGGTTTCTGGCATTCGAGGGCATCGGCGACGGTCTGGGCAGAAGTCCCGACGGCCATGGCTTACAGCACCCCCGCCATCTCGGCGACCGCTTCGGCCGGGATGCCGATGTCCGCGACGATCACCTCGCCGGTGTACTCGCTCGCCCCGTCGGCATCGAACCCCTTCTTGCGTGCGACGAACGTCACCGTTCGCCTGGCCCGCACGGCCGGTCCTTCCGCCTGCCCGGTGTCGCAGT
This sequence comes from uncultured Planctomycetaceae bacterium, assembly GCA_964642855.1. Lineage (GTDB taxonomy): Bacteria > Planctomycetota > Phycisphaerae > SM23-33 > SM23-33 > CAZXSK01. The sequence goes on from CAZXSK010000064.1 coordinate 894, forward strand.
CCAGGCCGGTGGGGATGTCGATGGCGATGACATCCGCGCCGGCGTCGTTGATCTGCTCGACGGCCGTGGCGAGATCCCCCCGCAGCGCCCCGCGGATACCCGTTCCGCCGACGGCGTCGACGATCAGGTCGAAATTCGCCAGCTCCGCCGAGAGCTCGTCGACGGTCTCCGTCGCGTCGCGAAGGTCGCAGCGCAGGTTCTTCGCAGCGGTGAGGTTCACGGCTGCGTCGCCGGAGAACTTCTCTTCCGGGGCGACCAGAAATGCAGTGAGTTGCCCCAGGCGCGCACGCCGGAGCTGTCGCAGCACGACCAGCCCGTCGCCGCCGTTGTTGCCCGCCCCTGCGACAATGGCCACCCGCTTGCCCGAGGCATCGCCGAGGTGTTCCAGCACGGCCTGGGCTGCGTTTCGCCCGGCGTTTTCCATGAGCACCACGCCCGGGATTTCGAGCGTGTCAATCGCATGGGCGTCGATGCTGCGGACTTCGTCGCGGGAAAGGGCTCGCATGGCGGCGATCAGCCGAGCGCTTCGTCGATGGCCGCGGCCAGGTCGGCCTTCTGCTGCAGGCCGACGAATTTCTTGACCATCTCGCCGTCCTTGAACAGGATGACGGTGGGGATGGCGCTGATGCCGAACTTCAGCGAGATGTCGCGGTTGTTGTCGGTATCGACCTTGCCGACCTTGATCTTCCCGGCGTAATCGTCGGCGATTTCCTCGATGGTCGGAGCGAGCATCTTGCAGGGCATGCACCATTCCGCCCAGAAATCCACCAGCGCGGGCTTGTCGGCGCTGAGTACCTCTTCCTCGAAATTCCCATCCGTCAGTTCCAGCACATTGTCCGATGCCATGCCAAGGGCTCCTTGCTAGCGATGTTCTCCAGCCGCCGAGCGACCGGCCGATCTTCTGGAGTATGCTAGGCCCCTGCCCCCACATTGTCAACCGGAGGCCTCGGAAGCACTTCCGCCGACTGGCGGGGCGCCCGATTGTATCGTATGTTCTTCTATGGCGTAACGTTTCACGAGTCCTGACCGACCGGCCAGCCGCACGCGACAAGGCCCGAGGGATACGGGCTGCGGCCTGTCTCCGGTCGACCAGAGGGCCTTCGCTGAACACGGTGAAGGGAGGTGCTTCATGGCAAGCGTCACGCCGACGACGTTCTCCGCCTTCGTCTCTCCGCTGGAGGGCAAGAGTTCCGCCTTGCGGGCCATGGATCAATGGAACGCCAAACTCAAGGCCAGCAATCTCAAACCGGTCCAGGCAGCCATCCTCGAGCCCCGTTCGGGCGCCCCGGTCAAGACCGTCAAACCCCCCGGCTGCACCATCGACGTCTGGGCCTGACGGGAAGGTTCTGCCCCCGCGGCAGGCAAGCTGTTGTCCGGGCTTGCACTTGCAGCCCGTGCGGATTCGGCTAGAATTGCTCTCGCCCCCGGTCCGGCGCGGGTCATGGAATCCGCCGCGTCTTCCGATAGGGGTAACAGCCCGTCCGTGCCGGCGGGCCGGGCCGGAGCCGTTCGCCTGCCCGCAAAGTCGCCGCCAGAACCCAACCAGGGCCACATGGAAACCGAAGCCCCGCACGTATCCGTCGTGATCCCCTGCTTCAACGAGCAGGACTGCCTGCGGGAACTCCACGCGCGCGTCGCAGCCGCCTGCGAAGACGTCGTCAACTCGAACTCGCGTGAGCTGGTCTTCGTCGATGACGGAAGCACCGACGATACATGGAACATTCTCCAGGAGCTCTCCGCCGAAGACCCGACGATCGTCGCGGTCAAGCTCTCCCGCAATCACGGCCACCAGTTGGCGCTCACCGCCGGGCTGAGCATCTGCACCGGCCGGCGTGTGCTGATTCTCGATGCCGACCTGCAGGACCCGCCCGAAGCGCTGGGCCCGATGATGAAGATCATGGACGACGGCGCCGACGTCGTTTACGGACAGCGCCGCAAGCGCGAGGGCGAGAGCGCCTTCAAGCTCGCGACGGCTTCGCTGTTCTACCGGTTCATCAACCGCCTGTCGGACCACCAGATTCCGCCCGACACGGGCGACTTCCGCCTCATCAGCCGCCGCGCCCTGGACGTGCTCAACGCCATGCCCGAACGCCATCGATTCGTGCGCGGCATGGTCAGCTGGATCGGCTTCCGCCAGGAGCCCTACCTCTACGACCGCCAGCGTCGCTTCGCGGGCAAAACCAAGTACCCGCTGCGGAAGATGCTCGCCCTGGCGACCGACGCAATCACCAGCTTCTCGACCAAGCCCCTCCGACTGGCCGGCTTCATGGGACTGCTGACCGCCCTGCTGGGCGTCGCCCTGCTGCTGTACGTCCTGGGCTCCTGGATCCTCGGGCTTACCGTCAGCGGCTGGGCCAGCATCCTCGCAGCGGTCGCCATTCTCTCGAGCATCCAACTGTTCATCCTCGGGCTGATGGGTACCTACCTCGGCCGCATGTACGAGCAGACCAAAGGCCGCCCGCTGTTCATCATCGAGCGCATCGAGCGGTCCGAAGACCGTTCCTGACCGCCCTTGCCCCTCGCCCGGCTGGTTCCGTTTTCCGGGCCCGTTTTGCCTCGCCGATTGCCAACTCCCGGCCCGGCCATGCGTTGCGTACATATGCACTTGGCGCGATATGTTCAGGGCTGGCAAGCGTCGGCCACGGCCGGCCATGGCGGGCCGTGGCGGTACACAGCCGGCAAGAACCGGCAAGGGCCGGCAAGAACGGTACAGCCGCGTGCAGCTTTGTCCGGATCCCCGACGACGACCGCCCATCGACCGGGTCGGTGGGCTTTGGGCGACTTTCGCTTCTGTCTGTCGTTCGTGGATCTGCATGACTGGACCGCGTATTCCCCGGATGTCTGTTTTCGCTGAAAGGCACCATCCGCGCCTTGCCTGGTTGTCGTGCAAAGCACCAAGCCGGACGCTCTCCACCCTCTCCCCTCGCGCCCCGGAAATGTCGAAGCGAAATGTTCCGCAAACCGCGATCGATTCCCGGCAACGCGCTGGCTGTCCCGGGAATTACAGAAATCCGATTTCTGCCCGACGGTTGGGAATTCCCCCGAGCCGCCGGCGCGCGCCAACGGCTCCGGAAGAACCCCTGGCCGCGGATCAGGCCAGAGCAGGCAGTACCCCATGGACCCAGGCCATCCAGCATGGGCATCCCCAAGCAGACGACAGACCTGCCTGGCTTTAAGCCCCCCGCGCGGGCGATTTCCCCGGTTTTCCTGTGGAGCCATTCGCCCTGGATCGTGTTAATAGACCCATGTCCGAAACGAAGTGCTTTGCCCTACCCCCCCGTTCGCGGGCGATGCGAACCCATCTGCTTCGCCTGTCTGCTCTTGCGCTGTTACTTGCCCCGGCTTTGCTGGCCTGCTCCTGCGGGCCCGGCGGGTCCCTGGCCGGTCGCCCGCCAGGCCGGCGGTCGCCGATTGTCTCATCGCACATGAGCTATGAACTGCACCTGCCCGGCGCCCTGCCGTTCCTGCGGGAAGGCCGGCGGGATCTCACACTTCGATTGATCCGGCCGGGGGCTCCGTGGCATTCGCCCGAACTCTGGGGACAGGCGATCCGCCGGGGCAACGGGCCCATGCACGTCGACGCCGGCGGGCTGGTCTTCTCCGAAGACGGACGGGTGGCCGGCTCATTGGAATTCCACATCCGTTGGCGGCGCGTGGTCATCGAACTGGACGGCCGGCATGAGGCCGGCAAGACAACCGGGCTGCGGGTACGCGGCATGGCGAGGTGCACCGTGTACCGTCGCGACTCGTCAAAAGAGCATACGATTGCCCTCACCGGCCGGGTCCGGCCTGCGACTCTCAGCGAAGTCAGCGGCCTGACCGGCAACGATGCGAACTGGCCTGACTGGCCGGCGAAACTCCACTGGGACCGGGTGATCGACATCACCACCGTCGCGGGGGACAATTGGAACGAGAAGATCGAGACCGCCCAGGACCGCCTGGCCGGTAGCGGCGGGGTGATCTGGTTCCCGCCGGGCGAGTACCGGCTGGTCGAGACGGTCCGGCTTCGCAGCGGGGTCATTCTGCGCGGCAGCAACCCGGGCGGGTCAGGCGACCCGCGGGATCCGCGTTACGACCTGCCGTCGCGGTTGATCTTCCCCAGGTACCAGCCGACCTTCCGCGACGACGGAACGCCCGTGAGCAGCGCGTTCAAGGGCATCGAACTGGCCGATCCCAACGGCGGCCGGGATGTGGGCGTGGTGAACCTGGACCTCCGCAATGGGCACATCCACCTGGGCCGGTGGCAGGGCTTCGCCCGGCGGTTCGCCGAGGACACCGCCAGCCGCCGGCTGCTGGTGTGCGGCAATCTACTTCGCAACGCCGCGACGATCGATCCGGAGATTCCGCGCCCGTGGCAGCACCCATGGCAGCGATGGACGAACCGTCACAGGGCTGCGATCCACTGCTACGCCCAGGGCGACGTGCTGATCTCGGGCAACCGCATTCCCGCAAGTGGCGAGGGGAACTTCGTGATGGAGGGCTTTCGGCTGTACAAGGACAAGCCCGCCACCCACGAGCAACCCCGGACCCGAGAGGTCACGACCATCGACGTGCCGTTTGATTACGACAACCGGCCTGGGATCATGGTCAACCCCGACCCGCTGGCCGAGGGCCTGGCGGTCTGGAAGGCGCGGGATCACTCGATCGATCCCCCGTCGTGGGGACTGGCCAGGGGCATCGTGATCCGGGGCAACTACGTGTTCTGCACCGGGTGCGTGGCGATCAAGACCAGCGGCGACGGCACGTTCGTGGGATACAACGTGATCCGCTATCGGCCCGGGGTGATCCGCCCGACGTACACCGGCCTGACGCTGAGCAACTTCACGAACAACAACCGTGCCGTCGAGATGAAAGGCTGGCGGTGGACGGTGCAGGGCAACGATTACGAGGTGTACAGCAACTACGGGCCGACCGGAACGAAGTACAACGACGGCGAGGGGATCATGCACGAGGCGTGGGAGAACGTCGGCGTGCGGGATTCCCGGATCATCGGCAACCGTGGCAACGCGTACATCTGCCTGTGGCGGGTGCCCGTGCGCGGGCTGGAGATTCGCGACAACCACATCCGCACCGGCGGCGGACAGCCTGCGATTACGGTGCTGGGCCAGACCAACCGCGACGTCGACCTGCCCGTCGAGCGGGTGAAGATCACGGGCAACGTCACGGAGGGGGCGGGCATCAAGCTGACGGGCGACCCCGGCCGGGCGGGGGGCAACGAAATCCGCGACAACCGCTGCGCGAGCCCGGGTTGCGGGACCATCCGCAACGGCGCCGGAGCGACCGTCGGCGACAACGAAGGATACTGATCGCCGGGAGCGACCGGCGGGTATTCCTGGCCGGCCATACCAGCCGACGCAGCGTCGCGCATTGCGGGCGCAACTCATGGGAAGGGGCGCGTCTCCCTCCCGGCTGAGGACCCTCCTGCGGACTACCCCGGACAGGACTCGAACCTGTGGCCTTCGGTTTAGGAAACCGATGCTCTATCCTGCTGAGCTACCGGGGCGTTGCGACATGGGGAAATGTACCCGCCATGGGCCTTTCGGTCAAGGCCCACGCCACTGCAGCACGTGGTACATCGTCTCCGGGAACAGTCGTATCGTCACCTTGCCGTTCTTCGCCGCTACCTTGCCGGATTTGCCCATTGCGTAGCCGTTCTCATCCAGCGCCGTAACGGTTACCTCGCCGGTCCGGCTGCCTGCGTCGAGCGTGATGGTCGCGTCGATCTTCCGGACGCCGAACGGGAAGCGGCCGAGGTCGGTAATCGTGTTGCCCTTCTTGCGATAGCCGAAGGGCTTCTCCTCGGTCATCGCCTGGATGAGCACGCGTCGCGACTCCGAGAGCTTCTGGCCGTCGAGGGGCACGATCAGGATCGAGGCGAACTCGTTGCCACACTCGATGCTCGCGCCCTTCAGGTCGATCGTTCCCGCTTTCGAGAGGAACCCGCCGGCGGCCTTGGCCCTCTCGGCTGAGACGGTCAGCAGGCCGGCGTCGTAGTCGAGCTTCACCTCGCCGGTCCGGCTGCGGATGGTCTTGTCCTCGAGGTCGATGTACTTGCCGAGTTCCACGCCGTCTCCCTCGACCTTATCGTCGTCGTATGCGCGGACGACGGGCCCGACCCAGAACGCCAGCTGCGAGGGGTCTTCGCCGTCGTTTCCGGCGTCGCCGACGTCGGCCTGGCGGAGCTGATCGAGCGCCGCTGCCTCGCTGCCCTTCTCGCCGGAGAGCCCGTACAGGGCGGAGAGCTTGAGTCTGGCGACCACGGCTGGTTCGGGCGTGGTGACGTATCGGCCGCGGTAGAGAATCGCCGCGGCGGGGAACGTGCCCGCCAGCGCGGGCGAGCCGAGCTGGAACTTGCCGATGGACGTGTCCCGCAGGTAGTTGCTGGAGACGGCGAACCAGTACAGCCCGTCGATGCCCTGCAGCGAGGCGTAGGTCGCGCCCAGGAGCGTGGCTTCGGCGCGGTAGCGGTTGGGCTGGGGCCAGTTGATCTCGCTGATGGTGTGCGGGAAGCCCGCCACCTGCCGGATGCCCAGGGGGAGCTTGTGGGGGTTCTTCAGGCCGGTCAGGTCGCTGCAGGTGTGGCCGACGCGAACGGAGTAGCTCGAGCCTTCGCCCTTGTGTGGCGGCCCGAAGTATCCGTGCCGGTCGATCACGTCGCCCTGGCGATACGTGTGCCGCTCGATGGCGCCCAGTTGGACGTTATCAGCCGTCGTCCAGTTGCTGCAGGTGACCATTCCGTCGTAGTCGAGCTCGTCTTCGAGGTAGTCGGCTGCCTGTTCGTACCAGCCGGCCTGGGCCTCGGCGAGGAAGCGGACCTGATCGCTGACGCGGGCGGCTTTGTCCTTTCCGCCGACTTTCACGCCCTGGCGGGTCATGTGCCACGCGTCGTAGAGGCCGGCGATGCCTGCGTCGCGGTCGTCGCGTTTCATCCTGGCCTTGCCCCACGCGGCGAAGGCTTTGTCGAGGCTGCCGTACCGTTTCGCCAGCCAGGCGGAGTAGCGTTTTTCCAGTGCCTTCCACTGGACTTCCGGAATGTTGTTTCGCGTGAACGTCCAGAAGAAGAAGCTGTCCTCGTTGGTGATTTCGACCATCGCCAGCGACGCGTCCTGCGAGAGGGGCTTGCCCGTGTAGGAGTTTTTCGTGGTCAGCAGCTGGCGGGCCCAGGCCTTCCAGAGTGTCTGCATGCGGTCGTTGTAGAAGAGCATCGCGAACGTGCGCTTGTTGCGGAAGTTGTTGTAGCCTTCGATCTGCCCCACGCGTCCGTTGAACCACAGCGGGAAGTAGAAACTCACGGTCGTGTAGATCCCCTGCTTCTGCATGGCAGCCACGAGGTAGTGCAGGTCGTCGAGCTTCTGTCGGTTGACTTTCTCCGGGTCGTCGCGGTCGAACAGCGGCGAGTGATAGCGCACCATGTTCACCCCGAGCTTGGCGAGCTTGCGCGCGAGGTAGTCGATGGACTGGCGGTTCTGCGCTGCGTTGCCCGACGAGACGTTGACCGCCCAGAAGCGGATCTCCCTGCCGTCGCCGCGGATGAGCTTGTCGCCCTTAACGCGGATGCGTCCGTCGGCCCCGGCGCGCTTCTCGTTCAGGTGCCGCAGGTCCAGCAGCGCGTCGTCGGAGAACACATCGGCCGAGGGCTCGTAGGCGAAGTACCCCTCCTCGGCCAGGCCGGTCTTCTGCCCCGGCTTGAGCTTGCCAGCCGGGAAGAACGTCCCCGGTATCAGCAGGAACGCGTCGAAGGCCGCGGTAAGCGCCTCGCCCTCGCCGGCCTGGAGCTGCAGCTCGAAGGTATGCCTGCCCTTCTCGAGCGTGACCTTGCCCAGGTAAACCCAGTTCGCCGAGACGTGCGTGCGAAGGGTGGCGCTGTCGGCCAGGGCGATATCGCGCGGGCAGGTGCTCCACGTTCCCTCGTCGAACCGCCATCGGAAGGGTCCGTGCTTCCACATCTTGCGGACCCAGAAGTTGTACCGGCCGGCCTGGGGGACGTCGATCTCGTAACGGGCGAACGCCGCGGCCTGGCCTTTCTTTCGCTTGCCGGAGTTGCTCAGCCACGCGCCGCCGGAGAGGACGTCTCGCTCATTTTTGCGAGGCGAGAACCAACTGCGATCGGGGAAGTTCGTCTTGTCGGCGTCTTCCCCTTCCCACCAGATCCACTCCCGCTTGCTGTCGCTGCCGGAGTCGGCCCGTGCAGTCGTCGACGTCACGATCGCCATCAAGGCTGCCAATACCGTCATTGCTCGCATCGATGCGTTCATCTGTCCCCACCCTTTCGTGGCAACTGCGTTGATCTCCTGCGGGCTGGCCTGTCCCGGTCTTTCAACCCGCCCGGGGCGGGGAGTGATCGGAGCAGAACTGTTCGAACCGCTCCAGCCAGGCGTCCCGTTCGAAGCCCGGCTGGGTTTCCAGGAACTCCGCCAGCAGCGCCATTCGCCGCAGGACGCTTACGTCGATATCATGCTCGATGCGGCAGGCGTTGGCCTCGGCGGTTTCGTCGCCGACGCCCAGGATCGCGGTGAGAAACCGTACCAGCTCCCGGTGCCTGCGGTGGACCTCCTCGGCGACGACCTGCCCCTGCTCGGTCAACTGCACCAGCTGGTACGGCTCGTAGTCGACCAGTTGCTTCTCGCTCATCGCGTGCAGGGCGTTGGTAACAGCCGACATGCCCACGCCAAGACGCTGGGCAATGTCGCGCACGCGAGCGGCGCCGGATTCCTCCGTGAGGGAGTGGATCGTCTCGAGATAGTCCTGCATGGCCGAGGAAAGGTCCTCGGGCGACGGGTCGGTCATCGTGCGGTCGTCCTCTGGTTACACTCCGCCCTCGGCGGACGGAAAGCCTGCACGGACCTACGATACCAATCCGGACAACGCGCCGGAAAGGCAAATCCGTGGGACGACAGCAGCTGCATTCGCACCGAAGCAGCGCGCACGAGGACCGGTAAGGGGCAAAGCGGATACAGGAGACCGGCGATACGGCCGGGTCAGCGGCCGGCGGGCGAGGTGAACTGGGTGGCCACGGGGGAGGTCTCCTCCAAGGTCGGGAGATCCTCGCGATCGGGGAGGTCGTCGCTGTCGAGCTTGCCCAGGTCGTCGGCGGGCGCTTTTGTCGCGTCGCCGTCACGACCGATGGGCTCGAGCTCGTCGGAAACCGGCGGGTCTTCGTCCGCTTCGCCGGGCGAGATCTCCGCCTCGGCGACTTCGGGCGCGCCCGCCAGACCCAGCGCCTTGTTTCGAATGGCCAGGAATTCCTTGTCGCCCCCGTCCTGCCAGGTGGGCTTGTAGATGTGGTGGGTCACCTTCACGCCGACGCGGCAGGCCTGGACCCGGGCGAGCGTCAGCGGGTGGCTCTGCTGCATCTTCAGCATCCTGCCCGGGTTCTCGCGATAACTCTGGTGATAGGCCGCCAGGAATTCCGGCAAGCCCCAGGGGCTGTATCCGGAACGGACCAGGTATCGCATCGCGAGTGCGTCGGCCTCCATTTCGTCGCGACGGGTACACTGGACGGCGATGATCTCCCGGGCCATGCGAACCGCGACGTGATAACCGCTCTCATCGAGGTCCTGAAGCATGAGCTTGGCGTGGGCGAGGTAGAACCCGCCCTTCATCCGAAGCAGGAGGCTCTTGACGGGCCTGCGGAGCGTGACGTGGGCGACCTCGTTGGCAAGCACCGCTGCCAGCTGCCGCTCCGAGCCGACCACGTCGAGCATGCCCGCGGTGATGTAGATCTTCCCGCCGGGCAGGGAGAACGAGTTGGGCACCTTGGGCACGAGCACCACGAATTCGTAGGGCATGCGCCGGCCTGCGACGGCGGCGACCTTCTGGCCGACTCGCTGGACGTATCGCTGCACGTGCTCGTCCTCCACGCGCCCGCCCAGCAGCCGCTCGAAGTCCGGGGCGATCTTCTCGCCCATGACGATCTCGTCGCCCGTCGAGAAGACCTTCTCGCTGGTCAGCAAGGTCGATCGCACCTGTCCGCAGCCGCCCAGACAGGCGGCCAGCAGTCCAGCCAGTACGACTCGCGAAATGTGACGTTTCCAACGGTTCACGCGACCTCCGGGGGCACGAAAGCGCGGCTTACGCGCAGCAGTTCCCTGGAGTGTATCGTCCCTTCCACCGGGCGACTTTCGTAAGACATCCAGCCGACGGCCGACGCCTGATCCAGCGTTACTGCCTTCCGGGAAGCTACTTATCGCCTGAGTCCGAGTCTTTCTCCAGCAGTTTGTCCTCGGGGGAGGCAGCGAAGGTTACGTCGGTCATCTTCTGGCCGCTTCTGTCGGTAACGCACACGCTGAACTGCCACACGCCGTTGTTGGCGTGTCGGGTCCAGACGCGGACCTCGTTCCAGCCTTTCTTCATTGTCAGCCTGGCCATGCGACAGTCCGGGACCACGCCCAGCCACTTGTGGTACAGGCCGATCGGCTTGGACCGCTTGCCGTCTGGGCCTGCAACGGTGACCCACCACGGATCGGTCGCGCCGGTCCAGAGGCACACCACGCGGTCCTCGGGCACATGCACGTACGAAACCGCGACGGCCTCGGCGTCCCGGGCGTGTCGGGAACTGAGCGTCAGCAGCGGCATGGGGTGCAGCAGAGGCCTCACCGACCGCCCGGGCCAGGGGCGGAACGTCGTCACGTCGGCAGCCATCTCGTACCAGTTCCCCTCGCCGACCTTCGTCTCGCGATCGACGCTTCCGTCCGGGCCCAGCACCTGCCAGTCGGTGATGTACGGGTTCGCCCCCCGCCACCACGCACCGGCCGGGGTGAGCTGCCTCGTCAGGCCGGGCTGGGGGTCGTCGGCGTCGAGCGTAACAAGCAACGTCGGGCCCACCGGATGGGCGCCAAGCTGTTCGCCGTAGATGCTCAGCCCCCCGCCGGTCTTCTTCCCCTCCGGGCGGGCGAAGGCAAGCCGAAGGGCAATCTCGCCGTCTTCGCCGACGTCGGCGACCGCCCGGTTCCACGCGTCGGCCGGGATGTCAACCCGCAAAAGCTTGCCGTAGCTGCCCGGCTCGAGGCCGGTGTAGGTCGAGAGAACCCCCGCCGCTCCGGCGTAGTCGTCTTCCAGCGTAATCTTCGCGACGTCCTTTCCTGCCAGGGCGACCGTCAGCCGGCTGGGCCATTTCGTGGCGTCGGTCTGCGGGTAGCCCATCCGGGGTCGCTGGTGGGTGAGTCCCCCCGAAAGCCGCACGCGGTAGTCCTCCATGTGCAGGAGGTTCCGCTTGCGAGACCAGGGGTACTCGCCCAGCCGGGCGTCGATCTTCGCTTCGTACGCGCAGGAAGCCGCCTCCAGCAGCAGCGTGACTTCCGCGGCGTTGGCGTCGCGTGCCTGGGATGGGACCTTCAACCGATACTCGACGTACCCGTCGCCTTCGATCGCGACCTTCTGAAAACCCAGCCGCGCGGCATTGTGCACGAACGCGCCGCGGGCGGCGTGGTAGTCGCCCGGGCTGAACTGCAGGGCCAGCTGGTTGGCGTCCGGAACGCCGGCCGCTCCGTCGACCAGGAGCGTCGAGGCGGTCATCGCCCCCGAGGCCGGCTCGCGCGTCGAGAGGATCACCAACCCCCGCTCGTCGGGCATGGTGAACGTGCATCCCGGAACGGCCAGCGGACGCATGCGCGACACGTCGCTGCCGCTGCGGAGTTCGATCCGCCGGCGCTGCAACGTACGCGACCGCCCGAGCGAATCGCGGAACTCCGCCTCCCAGACCACCGCCCGCGGAGGGTCGACCTTCCCGGCCGTGCTGAAGACGATCCGGGCGGGAATGTTCCATCGGCTGCCCGGCATGGCCTTGCGAACCAGCGGGCCGTCGTGCAGCAGGAATACGGGCGCGAACATCGACTCGACCGTCCACCCGTCCGCCAGGCGGCCGTAGTCGAAGACCTTCGCCTTGCGGTCGTAGTCGATCAGCCCGGTCTTGCGCCATTCGGTGTCGGTCAGGTCGCACCAGAAGAACCCCGCCAGGTCGCCGGTGTCACGGACGATTCGCGTCAGCTCGGCCAGGGAGGTCGCTATCTCCGTGTCGCGTGTCCACCAGCCGGTGCGGCCGAAGTCGCTGAAGATCAGCGTCTCGGCGCGCTGGTCGGTGTGATTGACGGTTTCCTCTTCGAACACGCGATACCGCTGGCGGGCGAGTTGGGTCTGCCTCTGCAGGCGAGCGGTGTCGAAGTCGCGCGTCGTCAGCGTGAGATCCCACCACGACGGCTGAATGCAACGCCCGCTGTTTCCGTGCCATTCCACCGTGTGGAACCCCGCCCACGAGTACAGATTGTGCCACCGCCAGTGCAGCCAGTGCAGGGTCATCGCGGGGCGTCCGGCGTCGCCGAGTTTGAGGGGTTCCTGCCACTCCGTCGTCATCCAGATGCTCGGGGCCATGCGGTACTGGCGGATAAACTCGATGCACATCGAATCCCACGGGCGAACGTAGAACCAGGAGTCGTTGACCTTCTGGACGTGGCTGGTCCAGTCCTCCAGCACGTCGCTGCGTTGCTCGAACCGGATGGCCGGGGAAGAAGGCAGGTCGACCATCAGCACCACGCCGAGGCGGTCTGCGTGGTGGACCATTCGCCGCGACGGGACGGTTCCCTTCAGCCGCAGTGCGTTGAGACCCAGCGCCTTGGCGCGTTTGAGATCCGCGACGATCGCTTCGTCCGACGGCGGCGTGCCAAGCGTATCCGGCCAGTAGGCCGTGTACCCCGCCCCGCGAAGGAACACCGCCTGGTCGCCCACGAAGAAAAACTCCCGCAGGGCGTTGTCCCGGTGTTTCCGCTCGGGTCTGGGCCCCGGGGCAAGCGAAGCCGTCACGTTGTCGACCTGCTCCCGCTGGTCTGCGTCGCCCTTTCTCACCAGCCGGACGTCGAGCTCCACCAGCGAGGGCGAATCGGGCGTCCAGGCTGCCTTGGCGTCTTCGGCGATCAGCGGCGGGTTCCAGCGGACATACTGCAGCCCGGGCTTCTTGACCGTCACCGAGCCGCAGTCGATCAACCCCATTCCACCCTTGGGCCCGGCCCGCAGGACGTATTCACCGGGCGTTTCAACATGCAGTTGCGCGCGGTCCGGAGCGAGATGCTCGATGCGGTCGGCTGGCGTGAGCTCCAGCCAGACCGTCCCCCAGATACCCGCCAGCGGAGTGTATACCCCCTGCAGCCCGATGGGCTGGTTGGGGTCCTGGGTGTCTTGGGCGCGAATGACGAGAGTCTGTTGTTTGTCCTTGCTGAGGGCATCGGTGATGTCGATGGCGAACGGGGTGTAGCCGCCCGAGTGGCTGCCCACCTGCTTGCCGTTGACGTACACCTCGGCGTGGTGGTCGCACCGCTCGATGCGCAGCAGCACGCGCTTTCCGCCCGGCCAGCCTTCAGGAAGTGCAATCTCCCGGGCGTACCAGGCGGCTCCGCGATAGTCCGGCCTGGCGATGCCAGACGCCCGCGACGTCCACGAATACGGGACGATGATCTTCGCGTCCAGGTCGGCCGGCCTGCGCCGATGCCACTTATCCCGCACGCCTGTATCGTTGGGGTCCAGTTGGAACGCCCACTCGCCGTTGAGCGACTGCCAGGCGTCCCGAACCAACTGGGGCCTGGGGTGCTCGGGCAGAGGAGCGTCCCCTCCGAAGGCAGGAAGGGCGCCGGCATTCAGACAGGCGAGGCAAGCGAGGCACAGACTGCGTTTCATGTTCCACTCCGGTTCTGCACGTCAAGGGGGTCAAGACCCGGATGATGCCGCGCAACGCCCCCCGCCGCCAAGACTTTTCCTGTCTGGCGGGGGAAACGAGCAAGCTTCGAGCCGCCGCAATACTGCCCCCCTATCGGCCGCATTTGCCCGCAAAAGCGATGACCCGGCGGCGCGATCTGTGCTACAATCAGACAGGTAGCAGGCAGCCCTGCCTGAAGATACACACGTCCGCAGCCAGTTCTGGAGTACGGAATACCATGGTGAGGCAGAATTACGTTTTCCCCCGGGGCCGGAGAAACGAAACCGTTGGACCATACCCTCCGCATTCGACGGAATCCCACACCTGGTCGGCATGGAAGGGGACGCGGAAGCAACCCGACGCGCCGGCCCGGCGGGGTCGGTCCGCTTTCACGCTGATCGAACTGCTGGTGGTCATCGCGATCATCGCGCTGCTCGTGTCGATTCTGCTGCCCAGCCTCCAGCAGGCCAAGGAGTTGGCGAAGTCGTCGATCTGCCTGACCAACCTCCGCAGCTTCGCCCTGCCACTGAACCAGTATGCCATCAGCAATCGCGACCAGTTGGTTCCCGCGCTCTACGGACCCAGGTACGGCAACGACGCCTCGGAAGACGTCCTGGAGTACGAGTCGTGGCAGACGATCTTCAACAACCTCGACCTGATGTCCGCCCCGACCAGCGACGACCCGCAGGAAATCATGGACATCGACTCGCCGCACCGATGCCCGTCGGGCGAAGAGCGCGTCGAGACGCTGCCCTACCCCTGGCCGAGCGATGTGGACGGCCCGTATGACCGGCGATTCATGGCTGCCTATCCGCACCGCTCGACCACCACGGGCAAGACCTACTACATCCACAGCTGGTACGGGGTCAGCGCGGATACCTACTATGTCAAAGACTTCGCGATGCAGAAGATTCCGCAGGATAACGCCAGACCGGGCTCTCGCGATTATCTGCGCAGGACGTCGGAAGTCGGACGCATGTCCGAGGTGGCGACCTTCTACGACGGGTGGCATCTCCACCGCGGCTGGGGGTGGTATACCATCAGCCCGAGACACATGAACCGCAAGCAGACCAACGTGATGGCGATGGACGGCAGTGCCCGAAGTGCCAGCCGCACGTCCCTGCCGCTGGAAGATTTCCGCGCCAAGAAATGGCGCGGCGACGAGCTCCAGGACTTCACGGGCCTGTATCCGGACTTCCTCTGGCTCCAAGGCCAGTTCGATTAGACTCTGTATGAAAACCCAATGCCGGGCTTCAAATGGGTCTTCACCGGACCCGTATATGACTCGGTGGGGTTATCGTGGCGAATCCGTCCGCTTCAGGCCCCGGGCCCGCAGGTGGAACTGGTCGATCTTCGCCCACTTGCGATTGATCACCCAGTCGACCCAGATGCCCACGCCGCGGACGTCCTTGAGCTGCTCGTCGGTGAGCTTTCTGCGCTTCCCATCGGCCAGACGGGTGAGCTTGCCGGCGTCGACGGGTTCCCACTCCTGGCTGGCGATCGGGTAGCGCAGGGTGGTCCACTTGCGGCGTGAGGCGATGAACCGCCTACGGGTGATCCACCAGCTTCCGTCGGCCAGCTTGACCATCACCGAGTAACACGTCGTCGCCTGGCAGCTGACGTCGAACTCGACGGCTGCAAATTTGCCCGACAGGTCGCAGCGGATGTCGTCGGTGTAGACGGCCTTGGTCCGGCGGATCGGCACGTAGCCGATCGACAGGCAGCCCTTCTCGGCCTCCGCTCCGCGGTCGCTGCCGAGACCATCGCTGAAGCTGAACTTCATGCCCTCTCTGGCGACGCTCTTCCAGCGTGCGATGGCGTTCTCCTGGGGCAACTTACCGCCCTTGCGGGCAGCGAAGTCCTCCACGTGCTCCCGATAGCCTTCCTCCCACGTGTGCACCTTGTGGATCCCGTCCGCCACGGACAGCCCGTGCTCGTTTCTCGCCAGAACCCGGTACTGGTATGCGGTGTTGGGGTCAAGGCCCTTGTCGAGATAGCGCCGAACCTTCGGCTGGAGCTTCGTGACGGTCTGCCACCGATCGACGCCTGCCGGGCTTCGCTGAACGAGCAGTTCGACCTCGCCGCGGGGCTCGGGGATCCACCGCAGCTGCACTTCGGTGTCGGCTCGGACCCGCGCGTCTACGCCGCGGACCATCAGCGGCTCGGACCGGCTGGCGAGCTTCATCGCGGCGGCCTTGTCGCCCAGGGCGACCTTGCCGGTCTGCTTCTCGTAGCCGACCGCTACGTCTCCGACCTCTGCCACAGCGCCGTGGAGATACCGTCGGACGGACACCTCCGGGGCGTTGCCCATCTGGAGGGTCATGATCACGCACGCGCGGCCTTGGACGTCGAACTCGATGTACTTGTTGTACGCGTACTTCGTGCCACGGTACGGGAACGCGGTATGCCCCATCCCCCCGCCACGTTCGACCTTGCCCGTGCGGAACTTCACCGAGGCGGGCTCGACGACCGTGCACGCCAACGTCGCGCCGTTGGGCGAGATCAGCGTGAACCGGTTGCCATCGGTGCGAATCTCGTTGAACTCGGGCGTGTTCAGCCGCCAGACCTTGCCGTTGCGGCTGATGTCGGAGTTCACGAACAGCGCGGGCGCCCCGCAGTCGCCCGAGTAGTCCACCCGGAATCGGCGGAGGTGGTCCTCGGTGCCCATGCACGAACCTTCCGCCACGGCCAGGCCTCCACCGTCTTCGGTGAAGTCGGCATCGACCAGCGTACCCAGCCCGCCCGGGGCGCGCTGGGGCGGCTCGCCGGGGAAAAGGTTCGTCTGTCCCAGAGGCGAGGTGGTCCTGCCTGCGCCCACGGCGAACGCCCCGCCCAGGCCCAGGATGCGGAACGTGTTGGTGTCGGACCCGCCGTGACACCCCGCCGGCTGGCGGCTGTGGGCATTGACCAGCGCGACGATGTCGTTGGCATCGCGGTAGCGGTTGCGGAACAGTGCGATCCCGTGGGACTTGTCGGTGTACGTCAGGCCGACCGCCTTGGCGGGGTTGACGGGCTTGACGTCGTCGGGGACCAGCAGCAGGTTGTACAGCCCGGCGCCCCAGCGGTTGTCGTACGATTCGTCTCCGCGTGGGCCCACGAGATAGTCGTACATCCACCGCACGGCCGATCGGTACTCCTTGGGCGAATACCAGAACGCCATCGCGGCGGCTCCCTGACCGCTCCATACGGGGTTGTCGTCCGAGAGGTCCGCGCGCAGGCCGACCTGTCCCTTGCGGTGCTCGATGGAGACCGTGCCCACCAGCGTGGTCCAGATCGTCATCCGCATCGCGGGAACGTCTTTGCGGAGGTCTCCGATGCCCGCCCGGCTGGCTGCGATGCCGAACGGCCCGGTGAAGGTCAGCGGATAGAGCGTGTAGCCGATGCCCTCCGGGTTCCAGCCGTTGCTCCCCAGGTTCGCCTTCAGGTGGCGAAGCAGCGTGGCGTAGGCCTTGGCGGCTTTTTTCCTGCCGTCCGGACGGTCGGATGCGAGGTACGCCATTCCGGCTGCTCCGTAGCGGACGCCCTGCCAGTTGTTGGCGATGTTGTTGTTGGCGCCGCTTCCCATGGACTTCATCAGCCCGTCGGCGGCTTCGTGGAGTTTGGCGGAGACCTTGCGGCGGAAGTCGGCGTCCCAGGCATCGTAGCAGAGATCATAGGCCAGCGCGACCGTCAGCGCCCCGGCTGCCCGGGTGAGGCCCTTGCTGCCGAAGTTGTTCCAGAACTTTCGATCGTCGATCATCTTCGCGACCATGTCGGCGGCCTGGTCGGCGTGCTTCTGCTTGCCGGTGACCACGTACAGGGCGGCGTGGTTGCGCGGCGACATGTCGTAGAGGATGCTGGTCTTGGCGTCCTGGTGCTCCAGGGCGCGGCGGGTGGCCTGCAGGATCGAGGCGTAGGGCTCGTGCTCGACTCGCCTGCGAAGGGCGGGGATCTCGTTGGGCCCGAACAACAGACGCGGATGTCGGGCGGCGGACTCTTCGGCCCCGGCGACGGCTGCCAAAGAGGCGATCAGCACGGGAAGAACAACGATGCTACGGCGCATGACAACTCCTGGTTGGTGAATCCTGCTCCTCCCGGCCGGTCTGTACTGGAACCCGGATCATCCGCCCGGGTTGCGGGACGAGGGTCGCCTCATTTCGGCCGGGCGATGCCCTCCCACTTGCCGGATTTGAGGTTCGCGAGGACTTTCTCGGCCACCTGCTTGCCGGCTGGATTGCGGTAGGTGAGGGTCTTGAGTTTCTCTTGGTCGCCGGCAAGCATCCAGCCCTCGATCAGGGCGGGGTCGTCGGCCAGCAGCTTGTCGAGTTCACCCCGGGCCTGCGACTTCTTGCCGAGGTCGCGAAGCGCCAGAACCAGAAGCAGCCTGGCGCGGGTGGCGGAGAGCTCCGCACCGGTCTGGTGGTACTGCTTCGACGGGTCGCCGGAGTCGTAGTACCCGTCGGTCGGCTTGCACTCATCGACGATGTACGCGGCGTGCTTCGCCGCGGCGGCGGGATCGTTCCTGGCCATACCGCGAAGGGCCAGCAGGTAGCGACCGCCGGGCAGGACCTTGGCGGCTTGCAGGTAGCTGTCGGCGGCTGATGGCTTGCCCTGCTCCCACAGGGCCATCGCCTTGTAGAGGTTCGCATGCGGATGGTCGGAGTCCATCTCCAAAGCCTTGTCCACCCAGGCGATGGCGAAGTCCGCCGGCTCGTGGAGTCGGATAAACCTGCGGTATTCGTCGAGCAGCCCGGCGATGGAATTCGGATCCGACACCGGCCAGGTGCCGGTCTTGCGGTACTTCGACATCCTGCTATCGAACCACTTGACCAGGCTGAGATGATGCTCGGCCGTCAGGTCCGTCAGCTCTGCGAACATCCCCGCCCCGCCGGGCATGGTGCGGCCCGTTTTCTTGTCGCGGATCTTCACGCGAAGCTGAACGGCCTGGAATTCCTTCTCGGTAGGCTTGGGGGCTGCCTTGACCGGCAGCGTGGTGGCGATCAGCGTCTCGTCCGACCCCGAGATGATCTTGAGCTGCAATCGCTCTCCGCGCAGCGACAGGGTGGTCTTCAGCGGCGAGGTGGGATCGGCGTCGAAGGCTCTGCGGAGTTCCTTTCGGCCGTCCGATGCGACCAGCGTGGCCTTCCTGATCGGCCGGGTGGGGACAAAGGCTACTTCCCATTCGGTTCCTTTCCGCGCGGCGCGGACGGCTCCGTGGCGCGTGGCGAAATCGGCCTTGCCGATCCCGGCGGCTACGAGCACGAACGTGCGGATCTCGAACGAACTGAGCGCCGGGAGCATGCGTCCACACTCCTCGAACACCTCGTTGTTGCCGCCCCAGGTCTCGATGTACCGACCGCCGGAGTACATCACCTGCTTGCCGCCCGGTGCTTTCTGGTGATCCGCCACGCAGATGAGGTTGTAGTCGGCCTTGGGGTAGTACCAGCCGAAGAAGTCATGCGTTCGCCCCAGGCCGAACAGCACGGCGTTACGCTGGCCGATCGTTTCGTTGGGGTCCCAGTCTTCCAGCTTCGGCGCGCCGTGGTTGCATCCGGCCGATACGGGATAGATGTACTCGCCACCGACCTCGACGGCCGGCCTGATGAGGTACCAGAGCTTCATGCCAGTGCGGATGGGCATGGGATTGTCGACGCGGCCGGAGTACTCGAATACGGTCGAATCCGGCGACAGCGCGACCGTCTGGACGAGTCGCTGGGTGGTCGCCAGGCCGTAGCGCTTCGTCTCCGGGCGGGTCAGGAAGCGGTTCAGGCGCATGTCCATGGCCACTCTCGCCCGGCCGGTTTCCTTGTCCCGGACGATCGCGTAGCCGCACGTCTCGGCCATCTTTCGCCCGTGCTCCCAGTGCGGGAATGACCACTTCATGCCGCCCATCGACCAACTGACCTCATTGGGAAGTACATCGTTCTCCCAGAGCAGCTGGCGAGGCTTGTCGTCCTCGCTCTTGCGGAACTCCGCCCGGATCAGCCGGCCCCCGAACTCGGGAACCACCTCCAGCCGCAGGTATCGGTTGGCCAGCGACAGGACGCGCGTCTGGTAGGACTTCTTGCCCGTGAGCTTCTCGGCCTGCTGGGGTGACCAGTTGGGCTTGCGCCTCTCCCGATGGGTCACCGGGAAGGTCTTGTCGGTCGAGCCCACTTCCACGTCCGCCGTCGCGATCGTCGGCGCGAGAGCGAGGCAGCCTATGCCTGCGATAAGGGCAGTCAGTCGTGTCATAGCATGCATCATTCTCTCCCGTGTGCGGATGGGCGTTGGTGCTGGTGTCCGTTGATGATATCACAACCGCCCGTAGCTGCGAAACGCCGGAACAACTGCCCGGTGGAGCGGCTGCGGGGGCTATTGCTCGAGCCAGCGATCGGGGAACGGTCCTTCCATGAGCTGCAACTCCTGGCCGACTGCGAGCGTGACTTCGTCGCCTGCGCGAACTGCGCCGCCGTCTTCTCCCGGGATCCACGCTATCATCCTGACTCGGAACTGCCCGGTCTTCTCGCCGGGAACGACGCGCACGATCAATACCGGCGTACGGCCCTGGTTGTCGACCGTCAGCTTCTCCCCATCGATATCGATCGTGGCCTGGACGTGCGGGGCGCTGCGGTAGGTTCCGCCCATGCCCGGCTCGACGTTCCACTCGCCAGCGTCGAGGTTGCTGATCGTGAAGGCACGTAGCTTGCGGCGGGCGGTCGCGACATGGCTGTCGGCGGCCTGCATGTCGCGATAGAAGGAGCAGTGCAGGGCGATATCATTGTCGCGTTCGATCTGCAGCCTGCCCATCAGGCGGGTGGCGGGCTCGCCGGGCTTGCGGGTGCCGAACGTCGTCGGCCCGGCTGGTGCGCAGCCCGCGGCGACCAGGGCGAACCCGGCGGCAAGCAGGGAAGCTGCGTGGACGGGGATCGATCTCATGGGGAGCTCCGATGCAGTTGGGATTATGGTTACCCCAAGCCTACCCGCGAAGGCTGGCGCTGGTCAAGAGATGCACTGCGACATGTCTGCGCATGAGAAAAGCCTCCGGATCGGATGACCCGGAGGCTTTTCGTAAAAGACGGCATCCACCTACTCTCCCGCAATCGCAGTACCATCGGCCGCTACGGCTTAACTTCTGTGTTCGGAATGGGAACAGGTGTGGCCCGCAGCGTGTCAACACCGCCAAGGCAGCCCCAGGCGGTCAGGCCTTGGGCTGCGTGATATTGATGCACAGGGATAAGTTGTATTGCCGGTTCACCGGGAAGTTGTCCCGGATGAGGCGTCGCGGCCTGTTGAAGGCCTGCGACAAATGTGACCAAGCGTTTGCCCGTTAGTACCAGTTAGCTCAGGATATTTCGATCCTTACACACCTGGCCTATCAACCACCTGGTCTTGGTGGGGGCTCACGTCCCCGAAGGGACATGGAACACTAATCTTGTGGCGGGCTTCCCGCTTAGATGCTTTCAGCGGTTATCCGTTCCCAACGTAGCTACCCAGCAGTGCCCCGGGCGGGACAACTGGTACACCAGAGGTTGGTCCTTCTAGGTCCTCTCGTACTGAAGAAGAATCCACGCAATGTTCCTGCGCCCACGGCAGATAGGGACCGACCTGGCTCACGCCGGTCTGAACCCAGCTCGCGTACCACTTTAATCGGCGAACAGCCGAACCCTTGGGACCGCCTTCAGCCCCAGGATGTGATGAGCCGACATCGAGGTGCCAAACCGCTCCGCCGCTATGGACGCTCGGGAGCGATCAGCCTGTTATCCCCGGAGTACCTTTTATCTGTTAAGCGATGGCCCTTCC
>CAZXSK010000065.1:0-9121 GCA_964642855.1 uncultured Planctomycetaceae bacterium
GCTGGCAACCGAGTGCTGTACCAATCAAACGGGAGATCGGGTATAGTGACATGTCCATGTTCACCGGGATTATCCGACATGTCGGAACCGTTACCGCCGTCCGGCCGACGCCGGCGGGAAGGAGCCTGCGCATCTCGCTGGGTCCGCTGGTGGAGGGTCTACGGGCGGGCGACAGCGTGGCGGTCTGTGGAGCCTGCCTGACAGCGTCGGACATTGATCGCAATGAGGCCAGTTTCGACGTCATCGCTGAGACCCTAAGCCGGACCCGCCTGGGCAACCTGGCCGTGGGGTCGCGCGTGAATCTCGAACGCTCGCTCACGCTGGCTGACGCTCTCGACGGGCACCTCGTGCAGGGGCACGTCGATGGCCTGGCGACGGTGCGGCGCGTTCGTCGTGACGGCGGGCAGTGGGTCATCGAGCTGGCCGGCGGACCCGAACTGACCGGACAGATGGTCCCCAAGGGCTCGGTCGCCATCGACGGCGTGTCGCTGACGCTGGCAGGCGTATCGGGCGAGGAGTTCAGCGTGGCGCTGATTCCGACGACCCTCGCCGAGACGACCCTGGGCGATCTTACGCCCGGCGACGAGGTGAACATCGAGACCGACGTGATCGGCAAGTACGTGCAGAAGTATCTTCATCAACTCGTCGGCGGCGGGTCGGGAAACCTGTCGCTGGAGAAGCTCCGCCAGGCGGGGTTTGCCTGAGAGCAGCCAAGCTGCGGCCGATGCTGCTGCAACCCGCGGAGGGTCGGCAGATGTCCGCCGGATCGAGAAGACAACCGCAACCCGGGAAGAGGAATGAACCGCGACGAGCGCCCCATCATCGGCATCACGATGGGAGACCCCTGCGGCATCGGGGCAGAGATCATCGTCAAGGCGCTGGCTGACCCGCAGCTTCGCCGGCGGGCGAGGTTCGTCGTTTTCGGTTTCTCGGAGCAGCTGTCCTATACCGCCGACGCGATGGAGATCGATCTGCGTTTCCGTCGTGAGCACCACGAGGATATCCGACGGTTTCCCCGCGACCTGGTCGTGCTGGACTACGACGAAATCCCGTTTCCCTCCTCCATGCCGCGCGGACCCAGCAAGGTCGGCGGCAAGGCGTCGATGGCCTTCTGCCAGGACGCGATCCATGCCGCCCAGCGAGGCGATATCGACGCGATCGTCACCGCGCCGATCTCCAAGACCTCCTGGAAAATGGCCAAGTATCACAAGTACCCCGGCCACACCGAGCTGCTGGCGGATAAGTGCGGCGTCAAGCGCGTGGCGATGATGTTTGTCGCGCCGCAACTGAAGGTGGTCCTCGCGACGATCCATCGTTCGCTGATGGACATCCAGAACGTCTTCACGATCGGGTGCGTGTTCAACCCCATCGATCTGGCCGACCGGGCGCTACGGGAGTGGTTCGGACTCCGCAGGCCCCGGATCGCGGTGTGCGGCCTGAACCCGCACGCCGGCGAGGAAGGCCAGTTCGGCGACGAGGAAACCCGCGTGATCGGACCGGCGATCCTGATGGCTGGCGAGGCGGGTGTCCGCGTTTCGGGCCCATATCCCGCCGATACGCTCTTTCTCAAGGCCGTCCAGGGACGCTACGACTGCGTCGTGGCGATGTACCACGACCAGGGGCTGATCCCCGTGAAGCTCCTGGCCCCCAGGGATGTCGTCAACCTCACCCTCGGTCTGCCGATCATCCGCACGTCCCCGGGGCACGGAACCGCCTTCGACATCGCAGGAAGGAACAAGGCGGACGAAGGTTCCATGGCCTCAGCGATCCGACTTGCCGTAGAATTGGCAGAGAGGAAACGCGCAACGGCCGAGGCTGACACCGATGACCCCGACACGGGATCCTGACCGCTACTTCGCCGAGCTCCAGGCGAGACTGGAGCCCAGCTACCTTGCCGCTGATGAGCCCTGGAAGCAATCGGGCTTCTCCGGGCCCCGCGAGCGCTGGGTCGCCTGCCGGCGCCCCATCGCCGACGCCATCGACGCGTCCGGGACGTTCCTGGACATTGGCTGCGCCAACGGATACCTGCTGGAAAGCGTGCTTCAGTGGACAGCGCCGCGCGGCGTGAGCGTCGAGCCCTGGGGGCTGGATTTGTCCGGGAAACTGGTCGAACTCGCTCGAAAGCGCCTGCCCGACTGGAGCGATCACCTCGTGGCGGGCAATGCACTGTGGTGGAACCCGCCCCGCCGGTTCGACGTCGTCCGCACCGAGCTGGTCTACGTACCGCCCGGGTATCGGGTTGAATACGTCCGCAGGCTGCTGGAGCAGTTCCTCACCCCCGAAGGTAAGCTGCTTGTAGCCGAGTACCGTTCCCGAAAGTACGAGGGACAGGACCCCTGGGTCGATGCGGACCTGGAGGAGATGGATATCAGCGTCGCCTGCTGTCATCACGGCCTGTGGCAGGGCAGGGAGCTCACCCGCGTGGCCGTCGTGTACCAGCAGTAGCGGATCAGCGCGGTTTGCGGGGCAGGGCGGGCAACCTGCTGTTCACTGCTTGGAGCACCTTCAGCGCCGGCCCGTACGCCGGCTGGGCCTGCACCGCCTGGCGGACCGCGCCGCTGGCGGCATTGAAGTCTCCCGCCCATTTCAGCGGGCTGTCCTTGTCCGCCTCGACCCCCCGGGCAAACCGCCGGGCGTAGATCCTCGCGCGGTACGTGTGCAGGGCTGCATCGAAGAGGTCCGGCAGCGAGCCCTTGCCCTCTCTCGCCCGCAGCGCCATGCCCATCTGACGAAGTGCTGCGTTCTCCGGCCTGGTCGCCCAGCCGTCGGAGTCGTCGTACAGATCGGCGTCGAGGCCTTCGAAGGGCTCGATCAGTCCGGGAACGTACGTCAGCGCCATCAGCAGCCGAAGTTTGCCCGTGCTGCCTTCGGAACGGATCCGCTTGAGCAGGCTTCGGCGCGCGGCCTCCAGCTTGCCGCTGCGTATCCGCTGGAGGTCCTCATCGCCTGCGTCGGACAGGCCCAGCGGATCCAGCTGGACCTGCCAGAGAGGTCTTACGTCTTCGCCGCCAAGCAACATGGGGCGCGGCGAGCAGGCCTTGGGCTTCTGCTCGGCGATCCAGTCATTCATCGCTCGCCAGTACTTCATCGCCGGGGTATGTCCCTCGCCCGGAGCTTCCACGTACACGCAGTCGATCTTCCGCCGCTTGAGTTCGGCTACCGCCTTGCGGACATTTTCCACCGGGGCCAGCGACGCCCCGTCGGTGTCCTTCTCGCCATGGAGGACGTAGAACGGAATGCCGCGAAGGTTGCCCAGGATCTCTCCGCCCATCGCGGCGGGATGGCCTGCCACCGACGCCCCGGCGCTCCACAGCTCGGGCTTGGCCAGCAGGTGCGCCCACGTGCCCATACCCCCCATCGAGCCACCCGTCACGATCAGCCGGCGGGGATCGATGCGATACCGCCGGGCGACCCAGCTCATGAGCCTGTAGACATTGATGACCTCCGGCCCGGCCGACCACATGTGGCTTTGGTCGGTGGTCGTGGGAAAGAGCACGAAGTGCCCGCTGGCCGCGAGCTGTCTGGCGTAGAAGGGCACCACGTTGTCGCCGTCGGACTGGCTTCCGTGCAGCGCCACCACCAGCGGCCAACTCCTGGCAGGGGTGTAGTCCTTCGGAATGGCCAGGTTGAACCAACCGCGCTCGCCGTCCTTCAGCCACGGGGTCTTCACCCGCCAGACGGGCCCCTTCTTTCTGCCCGGCGGGTCGTTGGCGTCGGCGATGGTTTCCAGGTCCTCCAGAGACAGTCCCAGATGGTCGGCCCAAGGCTTTTCCAGCATGGCTTGGTAGCGTTTCTTCCGGTTGGCAGGGTCCTCGTCGGCGAAGAAGGCGTCGAGGGACGTCTCGATGGCCTCCTCGGTGCGTGCAGGCAGGGCGCCGTCCGGCACACGGACAGCCCGGGAGGTGTTCTTCTGTTCAGCGGCGGCCACTGCGGCAAGCAGAGCGACCGCGAGTACGGCTGTTGTCCGGGTTTTCCTGCAAAGGAGCATGGGCTTCTCCGGGGGCTGACGGGCTGAACCATTGTACCCGACCGCACCGTCGGGTGCCTGCCATTTGCGGGGGCTGTCGGGCTTCCTGGAAGGCGGGGATGTCTCTGGCGGTCGATCATTTCTGCTTGCACTTGCCGGCTGGTCTTTCTATGTTCACGTGGCTTTGCGAGGGCTGCCTGCTGCGCGGGCAGACCCCACGGACGGGATTCAAGGAGACTCGCAATGAACTGCGCGACCTATGCTGACGTTCTCCGCCCCTCTTCCCGGAGTTGGGCGATTCCTTATGACGTGCTGATGGTGTTGGGCGGCTCGCTGCTGATGGCCGCCTGCGCCCGGGTGGCGGTTCCGTTCTGGCCGGTGCCGATCACGGGGCAGACCTTCGGCGTGCTGCTGACGGCGATGCTCCTGGGCTCGCGGCGGGCGGTTGCCTGCCAGGTAACATACATTGCCCAGGGTCTGGCCGGGTTGCCTGTTTTTGCAGGCGGCGGCGCGGGGGTCGCACATCTGCTGGGCCCCACCGGCGGATATCTGCTGGGCTTCATCGCCGCGGCCTGGCTGGCGGGAACCCTCGCCGAGAAGGGCTGGGACCGCAGTTTCGCCCGTTGCCTGGCGGCGATGACCGTCGGCACGGGTGTGATTTTCGCGATCGGCCTGGCGTGGCTGGGTCTCTGGCTGTCGATGGCAGGTTCGGGCGGATCCGTCTGGATGCTCGGCCTGGTGCCCTTTGTCCCCGGCGCGATCGTCAAGATCGCTCTGGCCGGGGCGTTGCTGCCGATCGGCTGGAAACTCATGGGCCGGCCTGGCCCGGAGAAGGCCTGAGAGCAAACCATCAATCGTCTGGCCCGGCGGGCAGGTCAAATCGGCTTGACTCGTCCGGCTGCGATCCGTACGATTCCCGCTTGAAGGGCGGTCCGCACAAGCGGACCGTCGTTGTTTCGGGGGGATCCGCAAACGGAAACTACCACGAGATTCAGGAGCGAAACACGTGGGCTACAACTGCGTCGTATGCGTCAAGCAGGTGCCGGACACCAAGAACATCACCGGCGATGCGATGACCCCGGAGGGCACCGTCAACCGCGGCGCCCTGCCTGCCATCTTCAACCCCGAGGACCTCATCGCGCTGGAACAGGCCTTGAAGGTCCGCGACGAGCACGGCGGGACCGTGACGGTCCTCACCATGGGCGTGCCCCGCGCCTGCGAAGTGCTGCGCGAGGCGATGTTCCGTGGCGCAGACCGTGGCGTGCTCGTCACCGATCGCCGGGCAGCGGCCTCCGATACCCTCGCCACCAGCTACATCCTCTCCTGTGCGGTGGCCAAGCTCGACCCGGACCTGGTCTTCTGTGGCCGGCAGGCGATTGACGGCGACACCGCCCAGACCGGCCCGCAGATGGCTGAAAAACTCGGCATGCCCGTCGTGACCTACCTCGAAGAGCTCAAGGGCATCGAGGAGGGCAAGATCACGGTCCTTCGGAACATCGGCAACGGCTGGCAGACGGTCCGTTGCTCGCTGCCGGCGGTTATCACCGTCAACGAGGGCGCGGGCACGTGCAGGCCTGCCGCAGCCAAGCGGATCATGAAGTTCAAGAAGGCCAAGGCACCGGCCGAGGTCGGCGACGACTCCGCCGCCCTCGAAAAGCTCCAGGCCAAGGGGCTTATGATCGACCAGTGGGACCTCGACGACATCGAAGCCGACCTGCAGTGGTGCGGCATGGACGGAAGCCCCACCAAGGTCAACCGCGTGCAGTCGATCGTGCTGGCCGGCGGGGAGTACCACGAGTTCCCCGGCACCGAGGAAGGCGTCGCCGAACTGGTCGGCGAGCTGATCAACGACCATACCATCGGCTGACGGACCGCACGAGGAACCCACGAACCATCCCGCCGGCAGCCCGGCGGAAACCACAGGATACGACACGATGATCGAAGCGAATCGAAAAGGCGAAGTCTGGGTCTTCGGCGAACAGGAAGAAGGTAAGCTCTCCGACGTGCCCCTGGAGCTTCTGGGCAAGGGTCGAGAGGTCGCTGACACCCTTGGCGTGCCCGTCGCTGCGATGCTTCTGGGCGACGGCGTGGAAGGCCTCGGCGGAACGCTCATCGCCCATGGAGCCGACAAGGTGTACTACGTCGAGCACCCCAAGCTCGCCCAGTATCAGACGGCCAGCTACTCCAAGGCGATCTGCGACCTGATCTCCGAGCACAAGCCGCAGGTCTGCATGTTCGGCGCGACCCCCCTGGGGCGCGACCTGGCCCCCTCGGTCGCCTCGACGATGCGTTGCGGCCTGACGGCCGACTGCACCGACCTTCAGATCGGCAATCACACCGACCCCCGCAGCAAGGAGAGCTACGAGAACCTTCTGCTGCAGATCCGCCCGGCGTTCGGGGGCAACATCATCGCGACGATCGTAAACCCCGAGCGCTGGCCGCAGATGGCCACCGTTCGCGAGGGCGTGATGCCCATGACCGACCCCGACCCGTCCCGCCAAGGCGAGGTCATCAAGAGCAAGGCTGACCTGGACGAGTTCGAGCTGCCCCTGGAGATCCTCGAGACCATTCGCCGCGAAAAGAAGGTCAACCTCAAGGGAGCCCGGATCATCGTCGCCGGGGGCGCGGGCGTCGGCAGCAAGGAAAACTTCAAGCTGCTGTGGGATCTGGCCCACGTGCTGGGCGGCGCCGTCGGCGGAAGCCGTGCTGCCGTCGACCTGGGCTACATCGACCACGATCACCAGATCGGGCAGACCGGCACGACCGTCCGTCCCGCGCTGTACATCGCGGTGGGCATCTCCGGCGCGGTCCAGCACCGCGCGGGCATGGAAGAGTCGGCCAAGATCCTGGCGATCAACACCGACCCCCAGGCGGATATCTTCTCGATCGCTCATTACGGCATCGTGGGCGATTTCCAGCAGGTGCTCCCGAAGATGGTCAAGGCCATCCGCCAGGGCGCCGACAAGGCAGAGGCCGTCGAGGCGTAACCCACCCGCCAGAGACAGGAACCACCAGACATGGCAAACTTCTTCACCGACAACAGCGACATTCAGTTCCTCTTCGAGCACCTGGACCTGCGCGAGCCAGCCCGGCTGATGGAAGAGGATTTCCGCTTCCACGACGAGATCGACTTCGCCCCCGAGGACGCCGACGACGCGATCGACAATTACCGGCGAATCCTCAACACCGTCGGCGAGATCTGCGCCGAGATCATCGCCCCCACCGCCGAAGACACCGACCAGTTCGGCAACGTGCTGGAAGAAGACGGCTCGGTAACCCGCCCGGGAGGCATCGACGAAGCGATCCAGCGGCTCGGACAGGCCGACCTGATGGGCTTCACCCTGCCATACCGGTTCGGCGGGATCAACTGTCCCAACCTGGTCTACACCATGAGCAACGACATCCTCTCGCGGGCGGATGCGGCGCTGATGAACATTTACGGCCTGCAGGGCATCGCCGAAACGATCAACGCATTCGCCTCCGAGGAGATCAAGAACGAGTACCTGCCCCCCATGGCCTCGGGGGAGTGGACCGGTGCGATGGTCCTCACCGAACCCGATGCCGGCAGCGACCTCCAGAGCGTCCGCACCATCGCTTACCAGGACGACGACGGCAACTGGTTCGTCCGCGGCGTCAAGCGGTTCATCACCAACGGCTGCGGGGAAGTGCTGCTGGTGCTCGCCCGCACCGAGCCTGATATCACCGATGGCCGCGGACTGTCGCTGCTGCTCTGCGAGCGGGGCCCGCGCGTGAAGATTCGTCGGCTGGAGAACAAGCTGGGAATTCACGGCTCGCCGACGTGCGAGATCTTCTTCGACGACGCACCGGCCAAGCTCATCGGCGAACGCCAGCGCGGACTGATCACCTACGTCATGAGCCTCATGAACGGCGCGCGGATCGGCATCGCTGCCCAGTCGCTGGGCATCGGCGAGGCGGCCTATCGGATCGCCCGGAGTTACGCCCACGCCCGCAAGCAGTTCGAGCAGAGCATCGACAACTTCCCGGCTGTGCGGGAGTTGCTGGTCAAGTCACGCGTCGACGTCCATGCTGCCCGCACGCTGACGTACTTCTCCAGCTACTGCGTGGACCTCGAGATGGGGCCGGCCAAGAAGCTCGAGTTCGGCAATGTCGAAGACAAGGGCGAGCGCAAGGCCCTCAAGCAGGAGGCCCGCAGGTTCGGCCGGTGGAATAAGCTGCTGACGCCCATGGCCAAGTACTATGCTTCCGAGATGTCGATGCGCGTGGCCAATGACGCCATCGCTGTGCTCGGCGGCAGCGGATACATGAAGGACTACGCCTCCGAGCGGCATCTGCGGGACAGCAGGATCACCACGATCTACGAAGGCACGAGCCAGTTGCAGGTCGTCGCTGCCGTGGCGGGTGTGACCAGTGGCACGGCCCGGACGGTGACCGAGACGATTCTGGAAAGTCCGACCCGCGCCGAGAGCTGGCCTGCGGACATCCAGGAGCTCATCGCCCAGATCCGCGACGGCCTGGACACGCTCGACGAGTGCATCGCGTTCGTCAAGGGCCAGAGCGGCAACGCCTATCGCGACCTCTACGCCCGCAAGCTGGTGGACATCGCAATCTACCTGCTGACCGGCGCGCTTTTCTGCGACCAGGCCGCCACCGCTGAGGACCGCACGCCGCTGGCGAAGTACTGGCTGGCATGGCGGATGCCGGAAATCGGCATGCTCGCCGACCAGATCCAGTCGGGCGACACGCTGGCCGTCGAGCAGTTCGAAGCCCTCGCCGGACCGGTACCCGTTACCGAGTAGTCCGATCACGGACCCCGAACCCCTGAAGCCCGCGGGCGACATGCCGGCGGGCTTCTTTCGTGCGCGCGAGCGATGCGGTATCATGCCCCAGCCGGCCGGGCCTGCGAGGCGTGCCGAGCGGAGCGATCCATGCGAAGCGTACAGGCGTACTACCAGCATCCGAATTTCGAAGTCGAGCGGCTTGGAGCCGTGACTCGCGACGAAGCGCTCGACCTGCTGGACGACTTCCCACCCGAAGACGACATGACGCTTTACGTCACGCACATCGAGAGAGTCGGCCTCGCGCCGCCGCTGTTGGGGCTGGAGGACGAAAACAACTGCGCGCTGACGATCGCCGCGTTCACGCCGGGCGACTTCGAGTTGACTGTACTGACGG
>CAZXSK010000065.1:9221-21162 GCA_964642855.1 uncultured Planctomycetaceae bacterium
CCCGGACAGCTGACGTCGGTCTACCTGCTGATGTCGCTGGGGATGCTTCTGGCCCTTCGGGTGGGAGCGATCGACCTGGGCGTCTGGGCGGTTGCGGGCATGGGGGGCGTGCTGGCAGCCACGTTGATCGCCCGGGGCGCCTCGCCGGGAGAGGCTTTCATGGCGGCAGTTGCAGGCGGGGCGGCGGTGGGGCTGGTCTGCGGGATGGGTGTCTCCGCCGGTCTGCCGAGCCCGTTGGTTACCCTGGTCGTCGGGGCGGTGGTGGTCTGGCTGGTTGTCCCCGCGTTGGTTCCGGCGGGCATGCAGATCGGCGGGGCGGTGGCCGTTCCTTCGGAAACATTCCACCCGTGGAAGCACGAACTGGACAAGCTCATCGGCGGGCCGGGGCAGGGGGATGGCATGCCCCTGCTGCTGATCCTGCGGATGCTGCTGGTCGCCGGGGCGTATGCCGCGGTGCTACTGGTGCTGTTCATTCTCAACGCAGCCGGTCGGCACGTAGCCCTGCCCGCCGGGAGGCGGATTCGCATTGTCGCGGCGCTGACGGTCTCGGGCGCCCTGGCCGGGCTGGCGGGGGCGGCGTGGCTGATCGAGCATTCGCGCGCTCCGATCCCGCGCGGGCTGGTGGGGGACATGCGGCCCTTTGCAGCTGCGGTGCTGGCGGGAGGCTTGCTCTATGGGGGACGGGGCAGGACGCTGCTTGCGTGCGTCTGGCTGCCGCCGGCGCTGCTGGTCAGTGCCATCTGGTGGCTGCGGACGCACTACTTCCACGCGGGGGGTCTCGAACTGCAGGCGCTGGTGCTGGCAGCGATGGTGGTGGTGGTGCACGTCGCGGCGCGTCGTGCGGTGGCCGGGGCTGGAAATGCAAGGCGCGCGAAGCTAGCTGCCCTGATTGCAGGTGGTGGCCTGGTGGTCTTCGGTGTATCGGCCTATGCTCCCGGGCCGACGGTTCGCAAACTGCTGCAGCTTGCGGGCCTTCTTGCTGCCGGCGGGGCCGGGGTGGTACTGGCGACGTCAGCCATTCGGGCTCGGCATGGGCAGGGGAATCAAGCCCAACACTCGGATCCGGATAGCCAGCCGGACGAGTTCTCCCACAGTGCAGTCACCCGCGACCTGCCCGACGTGTAGGGAGGCGCGGCAAAGCGCCCCGCCGCGGACGCGACGAGGCGCTTGTTTTCGCACGGGAACTCCGGTGGGTCAGTCGCCGGACTTCTTGTCGGCATGCAGCACAATGTTGCGAACCAGCCGGTAGGCGGAATCCGGCATGTAGCCATCGCAGGTGTAGCTGGGGACACCCAGCAGCCCGAGGGTGAGATCCTCATCGGACAGCAGAATCCCGGGTCTGCCATCGACGTTGATCGCCTTGATCCTGGGTGGGCCCGGCCGGCGATTGGGGCGGAAGTTCTCGCGATACGGGCGGAAGGCGATCTTCTCGATCTTGTTGTCTTTCAGCTGGTACATGTCGTGGTTGGCGAGCAGTCGCACGAAGTAGCTGTTCGGCAAGGCCGACTCGAGTTCACGCGCTGCCGACCTGGCGAAATCTTCATCCCCGCCTGCTGCATCGACCAGCAGGGTTCCTCCCCCCTTGACGTACTGGACGATCGCCCTCTTCTGGGCATCGGTAAGGGAGAGTTTGCCCATTCCGGTCAGGAAGGCGACCTTCGCCTTGCTGGACGCGAGCTTCTCGATCGTCACCGGCTCCTGGATCTCCAGGGAGGTGTTGGCGTGGACGCTCATGACCCTGGCCAGTCGTTTCAGCGAGAGCGGCTCGGGGTTCCAGTCGCCGTCGTGTTTGATGCGCACGACCGGCACCTCGCGGTAGTTGCTGCGCTTCTTCTCCTTCGGCCAGTGACTGACCGCGCGGTATCGCACCTCGCCGAGATCGGTCACGTACATGTACACGTTCGCAGCGGCGTCGAAATCACGCTCGCTGCCCTTGCCGGAAAGCTGCAGCTGCCAGCTCTTGGCGAGGTCGACGTCGGTGTGGATCACCAGTGGCCTCAGGCCGTTGGTCATCTGGTAGAACTTGGGCTGGCCTTTGAGCTCGGAGTAGACGTTGTAGATTACGTGGTCGGGGCCCATGGGCGTCAGCTCGAGCTTGGGGAACATCTTCTTGTAGGCGTCGCGAATGCCCTTGCGAAAGCCCTGTCCGCCGCATTCGGTCACGCTGAAGATCGTTCCGCCCTGGTCGACGAACTCGCGCAGCTTGGCGATCTCCTCGTCGGTGAAGTCCGGATCCTTCTCGGCGGAGATGTAGAGGATCTGCGCGTCGTGCCATTCGCGAACGGGCGCGTTGGCGTGGATGATCTGCCAGGCGAATTCGCGCTCGTACTGGTCGCCGATCCATCGCGTCACCGACGCCAGGTCGCGGGGGCGGTTGTTCCAGTCGCCGTTCCACTCGAGCTTGTTGAACAGCACGGGGCTTCTGCCCCGGATGAGAAACAACAGGGCATACGAGGTGGCGACCTCATCGTTGCCGGAATGGTTGCCGCTGCTCTTCCAGCTGCCGTCGTTCCGCTGGCGTTCGAGAAGTTCCTTCACGCCCCACTTGTACCAGTCGACCTTGCCCTTGCCGAAGTACTTGTATCCGCACGCCAGGCCGACGCGCTCGATGCCGTACATGTGGTAATACAACTTGCTCTTGCCAACGTCCTGGAAGTTCTCGGAGAACCACTTGAGGCCCTCCTCGACCCGGCGATAGACGTTGCTGCCCTTGCAGTCGACAAAACGGGACGCATAGAGGTTGTCGTAGCAGACGAAAAGGCTCGCCAGACCCGCGGCCGTCATGGTTACCGAATCTTTCTGCCTCTTTTCGTCATAGTACCAGCTACCGTTTCTCTTCTGGCATTGATGCCAGTGGCCTGCAACCAGGCGAAAATATCCCAGGGGGACTTCGTTGGTGATCCGGTGGTAGGACCAGGCTCCGAGCAGCCCGTACTGGCTGTTGGAGTTGTCCCACTTTTTCTTTTTCTCGCCGTATCGGGTAGCGTTCTTGTTGACCTCGTACGTGTAAGCTCCGCCGTACGAGCCTCGGACCAGTTTCCGGGCGTCTTCGTACATTCGCTTGCGATACTTGCCCTGGGTCTGCTTGTGGGTCGCTGCCCAGCAGCCCACGCGGAACGCCAGTTCGTAGGTCAAGTCGGAGGGGTGTTCCGCCATCCAGGCGAGGGCCCGTTCGAGCTGATCGTTCTGCGCGCTGATGCCACTTTTCAGCAAGGCGTAGGTCACGACCCCCGTGACGCCGCTTTCGTACTTGTGCCAGAACTTCTCGTTCTCGCTCCACGCGCCGCTCTTTTCCTGTTGATCGAGCAGCCACTTCTGGGCTTTCTCGATCGCCTCGTCCACCTGCCTTCCGTACAGATCCGCCTCGGTGTCCTCCGCAGCGGCCGGTCCTGCCACCATCAACGCACACAACACACCTGCCACCAGTGCCGTAATCCGTTTCATCTCACTACCTCAACTTCCTGCATTGCTGCACCTGCTTCGCCATGTTCTCCGGATGCCATGATGCGTATGTATGAATGTATAAATGCATGTACGTCGAATCACATCATGCGCAATCCGTGGGCAGCGTTCAGCGTCCGTGCCTCCCTGGTGTCACCCCTTGCGGGGCGGGTGGGTACCGCTACCTCTTCTTCCCGTCGTCGTGTTCGTCGCCCAGAGAAACCTTGGCTGCCACCTCCGGCGAGAGCTTCAGCAGCAGGTTCCGCATCAGGCGATAGGCTCCGCCCGGGTCCACTCCGTCGCCCGGGTCGTAGCCGCTGACTCCGTAACACTCGTATCCGGTCAGGCCGGCTGTGATGTCGTCGCGGCTGAGCAGCACGACCGGCCGACCTCCGAGGCGCATTTCCTTCAGGCGGGGCTTGTTCACCCGCGCCCGCATGCGCGCCCGGAACAGAATCTTCTCGTCTTGGGTTCCCTTCGGGCCCTTGTAAAACTCCGAAGTGGCGGGCAGGTAGCTGAACCGTCCCTCGAACGCTTCCATCAGTGCCAGCTCGGCGCTGCCGGCAAAGTCCTTGTCCCCGCCGGCTGCATCGACGATCAGCGTTCCTCCGGCCTTGATGAACGCACGCAGGCCCTGCACCTGCTTGTCGGTCAGCTTCAGCTTGCCCGTGCCGGTCATCCAGGCGATTTTCGCGCCCGAGTCGGCCAGCTCGCCGGCCATCAGGGGTTCGGTGACCTCAACCTTGACCGCCAGCCGGTTGGCCATGAGCCCCGAGAGGCGCTCGCCGGCCAGGGGCTCGGGATCGTCCACGCCGTCGTGCTTGACGCGCGCGACCTTGATCGTGCCCACCGGCTGGTAGTCCTTGACGACCGGCCAGTGCGTCACGCCGCGATGTCGCAGGCGCAACTGATCGGTCACCAACCAGGTGAGGTTCACGAATCCCCGGTAGGCGGTGGTGTCAGCGTCCTGCAGCTGCCACGACTTGGTGATGTCCACGTCGGTGTGGATCACCATCGGCCGGACGGTGTTGTGGATCATGTGGAACTTCGGCTTGCCGCCGAGGTCATACTGCAGCTCGCGCTGATAGATCAGGTGGTCGGGGCCCAGGGGCGTGAGCTCGTACTTCGGGAACATCTTGCGGTACGCCTTGCGGATGCCTTCCCGGAAGCCCTGGCCTTCGCATTCGGTGACGCTGACGATGGTCCCGCCCTCCAGCACGTAGCGCCGGAGCTTGGCAATCGCGTCGTCG
Source organism: uncultured Planctomycetaceae bacterium (assembly GCA_964642855.1). Classification (GTDB taxonomy): domain Bacteria; phylum Planctomycetota; class Phycisphaerae; order SM23-33; family SM23-33; genus CAZXSK01. The sequence continues at coordinate 13,913 of CAZXSK010000065.1, forward strand.
TCGAACTCGGGGTCCTTCGAGCCGGTGATCAGCAGAATCGGCGCGTCATGCCACTCGCTGACGGGCACCTTCATGTTGATGATCTGCCACGCCACGTCCGTTTCAAACTTCTTCGACAGCCAGCGCGTAAAGTACGCTGCGGCCCGGGGACGATTGTTCCAGTCCATGTCGTCGGGCTTGCCGTCACGGTCGCGGTCCTCGCCATACGACAGGCGATTGATCAGCACCGGCTGGCGGCCTCGGGCGAGAAACAGCAGCGCAAAGGACGTCTCGACCACACCCTTCCAACTGCCGTCCCTGTCCTGCTTGTCCAGCAGGTACTCCGCCCCGAGCTTGTACCAGTCGCTCTGGCCGAAGTACTTGTACCCACTGGCCAGGCCCACGCGTTCGATCCCGTACAGGTAGTAGCCGTTGCGGCCTGACATCTCGATGGCGTCGCTGTCGTGTTCTTCCGAGAAGTTCTTGTCGAACCAGTCCAGTCCCTTCTGCACGGCACGCATCTCGCGCGTGCCGGAGCAGTCGATAAACAGGTTCTGGAAAAGGTTATCGAAGCAGACGAACAGGGTCGCCACTCCCGCAGCTGCCATCGTGCGACGGGTTGCCTGGTGCCTGCCGTCCTTGCTCTTGTAGCCCCAGCCGCCGTCGGCATTCTGGTCGCTCAGCCAGTGATTCATCACCACCTGCCAGAACTTCCGAGGGACCTCCTCCTTGCCGTCCAGCACCGCCGCCCAGACGCCCAGCACGCCATACTGGCTGTTGGAGTTGTCGCCGGAGCTGTCGTGCTTGCCCTCCGAGCGGTACCCGAACGAGCCGTCCTTCGTGGAGTCCACCAGGCGCTTCCAGACGATCCGAAGCGGCTTGCGATACGCACCTTGCGTATCCCGGTTGGCCAGCATGAACGCGTTGCCCATCAGCCCCAGTGTGTACGTGCCGGTTTCGTCCTCCGCTGCCTTGGCCAGCAGGTCGAGCGTCTCCTTCATGTCCTTCTGCTGGGGGTTCTCCCCGCAGGACAGCAGCGCCACCGTCGCCAGCGCGGTCGGACCCCACGGGTGGTAGTTCTTGTCGTCGGGCCCCTTGCCGTGCTTCTCCCACCGGCCGTTGCGACGCTCGCTCTTGAGATACTCCACGCCCTTGCGGATCGCCTCGCCCACGGCCTGGTCGGAGTAAGGTTTCCTCGCCATCGCCGGCTGGACCATCGTCAGTACCAGCCCCGCGCCCAGCAACAATGCAATGCATGATCTCATGGCCATACTCCTCATCCTGCGGCGGGAAGTCTCGCCCGCATGCAGACTGGAACGCTTCAGCGTCGACCGCCACAGGCCCCCGGCCTTGGACGCTCTAAGCCTTCGATTTTGCCGCCATCTTGTGGCGGAGGTATGCCTCGATGAATTCCTGCAGTTCGCCGTCCAGCACACGGTCGGTGTGTGGCGATTTCAGTTCCGTCCGTTCGTCCCGCACCAATTGGTACGGGTACAGCACATACGAGCGGATCTGGTTGCCGAATGCGATCTCGCCCTTGTCGCCGTAAAGCTTGGCCAGTTCTGCGTCTCGCTTGGCCTGCTCATGCTGGTACAGCTTGGCTGTGAGCATCTTGCGGGCCTCGGCACGGTTCTTGTGCTGGCTCCTGTCGTTTTGACACTGCACGACGATGCCCGTTGGCTCGTGCGTGAGACGGACAGCCGACGAAACCTTGTTGACGTGCTGGCCTCCGGCGCCGCTGGCGCGGTAGGTGTCCTCCCGCACCTCCTTGTCCCAGTCGACTTCCACGTCCACGTCCTCCAGCTCCGGCAGCACGTCCACCGAGGCGAAACTCGTGTGCCTGCGGTTCTGGGCGTCGAACGGGCTGACCCGCACCAGCCGGTGCACGCCGCGCTCGCAGCTCAGGTAGCCGTAGGCGTACGGGCCCGTCACCCGCAGCGTGATCGAGCGGATGCCCGCTTCCTCACCGTCGGTGCGGTCGATTTCCTCGACCTTGTAGCCGGTGATCTCGAAGTAGCGCAGATACATCCGCATCAGCATGCTCGCCCAGTCGCAACTCTCGGTGCCGCCAGCGCCTGCGTGAATGCTGAAATAGCACCCGCCCGAGTCGTGCGGGCCGGACAAGAGCGTTCGCAGCTCCAGGCGATCCAGATCACGCTCCAGCGAATTGGCTTCGCTGACCGCGTCGGCAAGGTCATCGCTGCTGTCAGCCTCCACCGAGAGCTCGTGGAGCACTTCGAGGTCTTCGATCCGGCGGATGAGGTCTTCGGTGGGCGCAACGACCGCCTTGACGCGCTTGAGGCGCGCGACGACCTTCTGGGCTGTCTCCTGGTCGTTCCAGAAGTCCGGGGAGCTCATCCGCTGCTCGAGCTGGCTCATCTCCTCCTGGCGGGCGGGCAAGTTAAAGAGAGTCCCGGATGGATAAGATCCGGGCCCGGAGGGAGTCAATGCTTTCCTTCAGCGATTCAGCTTCTATCATAGTGGGTACTCCAGAGGATATAGTACCAGAGCACGAGGGAAGGAACAACCCCCGCAGAACAGCCAAAACCCGTCCGCAAGGAACCGAAAATGCGACACTTTCGGGCTTTCGCCCCGCAACGGGCCAGGCCCGGCCGCCCAGAACAAGGAGCCCGCGTTGACCCAGCATTTCGCCGACCGACTGCAAGCCGCCATCGATGACAAGGGCTCGCCTGTGTGCGTAGGGGTCGACCCCAGGCCCGATCGCCTGCCAGCCGAACTCATCGAGGACGAACCCACCCCGGAAACGCAGCTCCAAGCCGTCGAGATCTTCTGCCTCGGCGTGCTCGAAGCCGTCGCACCCATCGTGCCGGTCGTCAAGCCCCAGGTCGCCTACTTCGAAGCGCTCGGGCCCCTGGGCTACCAGCTGTGCGACAAGGTCGTCCGCCGGGCGCGCGACCTGCAACTGATCGTCATCCTCGATGCCAAACGCAACGACATCGGCTCGACCGCGGAGGCCTATGCAACCGCCCACTTGCGAGGCGACCACGCCCCCGACGCGCTGACGGTGAACCCCTACCTCGGGCACGACGGCGTGGGGCCCTTCGTCGACGCCGCCCAGGCCACGGGCAGGGGCCTGTTCACCCTCGTGCGGACCTCCAACCCCTCCGGCGGAGAAATCCAGGACTTCGTCGACCCCGATGGCAACAAGCTCTACGAGCACGTCGCCAGGTTGGTAAGCCAGTGGGGGGCGGCGCCCGAACTGCTCGGCCAGTGCGGCCTGAGCTGCATAGGGGCCGTCGTCGGTGCGACCTACCCCGACGAAGCCCGCCGGCTGCGGGAACTCATGCCCGAGCAGATGTTCCTCGTGCCCGGCTACGGCGCCCAGGGCGCCACTGCCGCCGACGCCACAGCTGGTTTCCGCAGCGACGGACGGGGCGGAATCGTCAACGCGTCGCGGTCGGTAATCTACGCCCACGCTCGCGAGGAATACGCCGGGCGTCCCTGGCAGCAGGCCGTCGCGGACGCCGCACGGGACTTCGCCGATGACATCGCCGGAGCACTCGACCGCTGACGCCATGCCCCCCGCCAGAAGCCCACACATGTTCGCGCTGCGTTCCGCCCCGCCGGGCGAGGTTTCCCTGCGCGGACAGACCTACCGCCTCGCTCGCGTGTTCAAGCACGACTTCTGGGCTGCGACCTGCCTCTACCGCAGCGATGACCCCCACGCCCGTTACCCGGCTGCGGTGATCAAGTTCGGGCGCTCGCAGGATTTCGCCGGCCTGCCCCTCCGCTGGCTGGGGCTGGCCAATCGCGACCACGAAGAGGCGATCTATCGCAGGCTCGAAGGCCTGCCCGGCGTGCCGGACTACCTCGGACGCGTCGGCGAGATGGGATACGCCATCGAGTATGTCGACGCAAAGCCGCTGGACCATCTCGACGTCCCGCCAGCGGGATTCTTCGACCGCCTGCGAACTGTCTTCGACAACGTCCATGCTCGCGGCGTGGCGTACGTGGACTCCAACAAACGCTCGAACATCCTCGTCAGGCCGGACGGCTCGCCGGTGTTGATTGACTTCCAGATCTCCATCGCCCGCCGGCCCGACCTGCCCCCCCCGCTGCGGAACCTCATCGACCGTGTCGTGGACTACATGATCGGGCGGGACATCTATCACCTCTACAAGCACAAGCGCCGCCTCGCGCCCCACGAACTGACGGTCGAGGAAGAAATCCTCTCCCGGAAGCGCTCCGGTGTACACGCCCTGCATCGCAGGCTTACCAAGCCCTACCGCGCACTGCGGCGGCGGTTTCTCCGCAAGCAGCACGAGACCGGTCGGCTGGTAAGCCCCACCGCCGAACTGGAAGATCACTACCAACCCGAGAAGGCCACTTGGCGCGAGTCGGACGCGCAGGACAGCGACGAACCTTCCAAGCCCACCGGTGGAGAGTAGCGAATGGTCGAAACGGTACTGGGTCTGCTGACGGGTGTTGGGTTCGTGCTGGTCGGGTGGGTCGTTCTCGGCGGGGCGCTGACGGGCCTGGGGCTTCCCCTTGCCTTCCCGCGACGCCGTCGCAGCCCAGCGGCCATCACCCTGCTCTGGGCACCGTGGGTCGGACTCGCCCTCGCCATCGGCGGGCTGCAACTGCTCCATCTGTTGGTGCCCATGGGCTGGCCGGTCGGGGTCGGGCTGGTGCTGATCGGCTGGGGGGTGCTCGCTTCCCGCGCCGGCGAACTGACCGCTGCGCTGCGGCGCACCTGGCGAACCCACAAAGCCGCACTGCTGATCGTCGCGGTGGTGGTCGTCTGGCTTGCCCACCGCGCCATCGGCCCGCCCGGCGGGGACCACGGCCTGTATCATCTGCAGGTCGTCCGATGGAATCAGGCGTATGCCATCGTGCCCGGGCTGGGGAATCTCCACGATCGCTACGCGTTCAATAATGCCTCGCTGCTGCTCGCTGCTGCGATCGATCACGGGCCGGCGATGGGACGGGCCAATCACGTGCTTAACTCGCTGCTGATCGCGCTGCTGGTCGCCTGGGGCGTTGCTGGCGTCTGTCGACTACGCCGCGCCGACCCCGCCCGCCGGGCGCTTGCTGCATACGATAGCTGCGCGCTGATCTTCGCGCTGCACATGGCCAATCACAGCATGGTCAGCAGCTTCAATACCGACGTCGCGCCGGCCGGGCTGGCCTTCGTCGCCGGGCGGATCTTGCTGGCCCACCTCGCCGGCGCTCGCCCGCGATGCGAGCTGCACCGCGAGATGCCCCTGGTCGTTCTCGTTCTGGCCGCAGCGGTCTGCGCCAAGCTCACCGCCGCCATGTTCGCCCTCTGCGGAATCGGCATCGTAGCCTGGCTGGTCCTCACACGCCTCCCCGGGTCTCCGGGGCGGCGTGTCGTCCGCCTGGCCGCAGCATTCGCCCCGGCGGCCGTGCTCGTTGGCCCCTGGCTGGGGCGCACCGTTCTGCTCAGCGGATACCTGCTCTATCCCGCCGGCGTCGGGGCCTTCGACGTCGACTGGCGAATCCCGCACTCCGTCCGGCAAGCCCACATGAACTACATCCGCAACTACGAGCCCTGGGCGCAGCATCTGGATCAGCCTCGCGCGTGGGTCGACCTGGCCGATCGCCTTCAGCGCGACGTGCTCGTACCGGCCGGACTTGCCCTCACCGGACTTGTCCTGCTGGCTGGACTTCGGATCGCCCGCCGACCTCGACGGCGCGCACTGCCGCCCTCAACGTGGCTGGTTGCGCTGGCAGCCACGGCGGGGATCGCGCTGTGGCTGAGCATCTCGCCCCAGCGAAGAATGGGCTTCTATCTCTTCTGGATTCTCGAGGGTGTCGTCGCGGCACACTTCGCAGCTACGCTGGCCCGACCCACCGGGCGGGCCTTCCGCGTCCTGGCCGTTGTCATCGCCCTGGCTGCCATCGCAAACGTCAAGAAGTTCCGCCAGCCGCCCGGGCCCGATCTTGGCCTGCACCCAGCCCCGGTGATCGCGATGGAGCCCTACACTACCCGCCACGGCCTGGAGGTGGCGGTTCCGCGCGAGGGCTTCGAGTGTTACGACGCCCCGCTGCCCTGCATGGGGGTTGCCAATCCCGATCTCGCCTGCCGGCGCCCGGGCGATCTCTCGGCTGGTTTCCGCATCGAACCCCGCAAGCGCCGCGCCCGGTGAAACTCTTCTTTCGGGCTTGCGTTCGTCAACGCTGCCAGGCGCGCCGTCGTTTCGGCGAGCGCCACGCAAGCGAACGGCCGGGAGGTCCGCACGTCCATGCCTCAGCGCAGGCTGATGCATCGAGGCCCCGATCGGTCGGCGGATCGAAAGCGGAGCGGCGTTCCTGAGATGAGACGATTCGCCAAAACTCGTTGACACGTCCGCGCGCCCTCTCTACACTCCGCTCTGAGTTTAGCCCGTGCGACCCGAGACGACTGGCTTGGGCGCTTCGGCTGCCGGCTTGGCGGATGGTTCTTCCCACCTGAGGCTCACCTGAACGTGGACAACGGCGCTGCCGGCTACAAGACGCTGCGACACTGAAACGGAGAATGCTTCCCATGGCCAAGAAGAAGAGCAAGTACGTGTATTTCTTTGGTGGCGGCAAGGCCGAAGGCAAAGCCGCTATGAAAGAACTCCTAGGCGGCAAGGGCGCCAATCTGGCTGAGATGAGTTCACTCGGCCTGCCCGTCCCCCCCGGCTTCACCATCACCACCGAAACCTGCGACGAGTTCTACAAGCGCGGACGCAAGTACCCCACCGGGCTCGACAAGCAGATCGACGACAACATCAAGAAGCTCGAGAAGGTCACGGGCAAGACCTTCGGCAGCGGCTCGAACCCGCTGCTGGTGTCCGTGCGTTCCGGAGCGGCTGTCTCCATGCCCGGCATGATGGACACCGTCCTGAACCTCGGGCTCAACGACAAGACGCTCCAGACGATGATCGATCTGACCGGCAACGAGCGGTTTGTCTGGGACGCCTACCGCCGCTTCATGCAGATGTTCGGCGACGTCGTGCTGGGCATGGAGCATGAGCACTTCGAAGAAGCTCTCGAGAAGGTCAAGAAGAAGAACGGCGTCGAGCTCGACACCGACCTGGACATCGACGGCCTGAAGGACGTCGTCGAGGAATACAAGAAGGTCTACAAGAAGGACAAGAAGAGCTTCCCGCAGGACGCCCGCGAGCAGCTCCAGCAGGCCATCGACGCGGTGTTCGGCTCGTGGAACAACCCCCGCGCAATCCGCTATCGCCAGCTCAACGAAATCCGTGGCCTGCTCGGCACGGCCGTCAACGTCCAGACGATGGTCTTCGGCAACATGGGCG
>CAZXSK010000066.1:0-20861 GCA_964642855.1 uncultured Planctomycetaceae bacterium
GTTGCATCAGGAGCGTATCGATCGGCTCCGGCTTCGGGGCAAATTCCCGAATAGTCTGCCGGCCTGCGCTCCTTGACGCCCGGGAGGCATTCGGGGATGTCAATCCGGTTGTTCCCCTTTTTGCTTCTGGGGGCATGCCGGACGCCGGACCCCATGGTTTCCCTCGCCTGGCGCGGAGGTTTACTCAAAAGGCTCTCCCGTGGGAATTTGCGCTTAGGCTTACCGCCCGGGGTTCCGATACCCCCGCAGAACCCTCCGGGGGCAGGGAAGCTCGCTCCATTCAACGTCGGCCGGGGCAGTGGGAAGCCGGCTTACGCTGGCGGCATTCGACAGTTCGTCCGTTTCGGAGCGGAGGGGACGATCGCCATTTTCCGGTGAAACCCGGCAGGTACTCGACCGTCTAAGTACACAGCAGCGGATCGAAAGCCTGCCAAGCGGCAGCATCGCGGGGATCGGAGCAATATCTTGACCGGAGGTCCGTTGTGCAAGAGGAGAGCACCCAGCAACAGGAAGCTGACCCCATGCTATCGGGCATTGAGAATCTACAGGCTGTCCCTTGTCTTTCCGACAGCGTCGTCGACGGCTGGCTGTCGGCGGAGATCTACGAAGAGCCGCCGCCAGCCTGTGAAGGCGGCGCGGAGGACGTGGCCCACCTGATTGACCGGCCTGAGTTGCCGAGTCTGCGATGGTTGAAACAGGCGCACGGGCAGGCATAACAGGACTTCGTAGTACGCGCACGGGGGTCTTGGGGACGAGACGGCTGAAGTTCAGCCGCCGCGCGGGGAGCGCCCGGCGGCCAGGCACCCACCTGCATGTCATTTCCGAAAAGTCGGAATCTCGCTGTCGGTCTGGATTCTGCGTCCGGCTTGTCGGGGGCGTGGGGTCAGGCTAACTCAGCAACCGGCCTATGTCCACCCATGTCAGCAGGATGAACAGCAGCGCCAGTGCCGCCAGGCCGATGCCCTGGATCCAGTTCATGACCTTTACGGGCAGAGGCTTGCCGCGGATGCCCTCGATGATCAGGAACACGGCGTGTCCTCCGTCGAGCACGGGCAGGGGCAGGAAGTTCATCACGGCCAGGATCGCCGAGATCAGCGCGATGAAGTAGAGAAAATCCACCGGCCCTTTTCGTGCGAACTGCACGGCTACCGCTCCGATGCCGACCGGTCCGGCGACGGCTTTGTGCGATACGTCGCGGGTGATCAGGCCCTTGATTGTGAAGTACCCGCCGATGATCTGGCGGTAGGTCTCGCCGAACCCCCAGCCGATGGCCTTGATGGGGTTGGACTCGCGGATCATCACCTGCATGGGCTCGAACTGCACGCCCAGCAGGGCGATGTAGTCGTTTGGGTCGTAGTCGCCGCGGATGGACTCGAACGTGATCATGTTCGGCTCGCCCAGACGATCGAGGTCGCCATCGTGATCGTAGGTGACCGCAACGGGCTCGTTGGCCTCCCACGCTGCGTCCAGACGGGCGAGGACATCCCGCCAGGCGGGAACGTTGGCGTCGCCAATGCGGAGGATCTCGTCGCCGGCGACGATGCCTTTGGCCGCAGCCGGGCTGCCCGGGCGGACGCCCGCCACCACGGGGCGGTCGGCGATACCAAGGACGATACCGATGATCGATTGACCGTCGGACTCGGTGGGCGTGATCTCCGTCTTGAATGTCTCACCGTTCCGCAGCACCGAGATCTTCGTCTTGACGCCGACGTTGTCGGTGTTGGTCTCGCGGAGCTTGTCGAAGGTGATGTGGCCCTTGCCGCCGTAGGTGTAGATCACGTCGCCTTTCTGGAGGCCGGCTTTCTTGGCCGGGGAGTCGGGCATGACTTCCTGGATCGCCAGCATGGGGCTCATCCCCAGAACGTCCAGCAGTTCGGGCGACTGAAGGACCTTGTCGAAATCGACGGTTTGCAGCTCGCCCGCTCGTGTCCGGACCAGCAGCGCCTTATCCTCCCCGCTTCCGGTGACCTCCACGGGCATGGCATCGAGGCGGGTATCGTCTTTCAGGAAGAGGACCTCTTCCGGATCGGTCGCCAGCTTCAGCGGGGCCTGGAACGACTGTTCCTTGCCGTCGCGCCGGACGGTGATCGTTACGCTTTCCGCCCGCATGGGCTCGACGATCTGTTTGATCTCATGCACCGAGCCGACGGGCCGACCGGCCACCGACAGGATGCGGTCGCCGGGCTTGATCGGGCTGTCCTTTGGAGCGGCTACCACGTTCGGCTCGGAGGCGGGGAAGATGCCGAACCCGTGGGCGCGGGTGTTGAAGTTGGGAACGGGCAGCTTCTTGACGCCGAGTTCGGTCGTGCCTACGTGGGTCTGGCCGTCGACGGTTCGCTCGATTTCCAGCAGATGGGTCTCCGAGGCGCCCGAGAGCATGCCCTTCATGCTGAGGATGTCCAGCCTGCGGAGCTGCTCGCCGTTGAGCGAGGCGATCCGGTCGAGGGGCTCCATGCCGATGGTCGTCTTGCGGTCCGATGCGTTCGCGTCGTTGCCGTCGCCCCGGACGGGCAGGCCGGTCCGCCACTTGATTTCGGCCTTCTCTGCGGGCGATTCGGGCATGACGCCCCCGACGACGGGGGCGGGGAATTCCTTGCCGACCATCCCCACGACGCTGAAGGCCAGCACCGCGAAAATGGCGTTCATAATCACGCCCGCGGCGATAACGGCGAACCGCTGACCGACCGATTTGGCGGCGTAGGAGCGGGGGTCGGGTTTCTCGTCCTTGAGAGGCGCGAAATCCTCCTGCCCGAGCATCTTGATGTACCCGCCCAGCGGAACCGCGCAGATGCAGTAGTCGGTCTCGCCTTTCTTGAACCCCACCAGTCGGGGGCCGAAGCCGATGGCAAACCGCTCGACCTTGATGTTCACGAACTTCGCGACGAGAAAGTGTCCAAGTTCGTGAACAAAGACTACGACTCCCAGGCCGATGATGAACTGCAGGATCGGCCAGATCCAGTGCACCCAAAGGCCCTGCTGCTGTGCCAGAAGTTCCATTACCACCTCAAATGACGAACCTTACACTTCGCGGAGCCGGCCGTTTGCCAGCTCTGAGGGATCCAGGCCCAGCATCTCGGCGGCCTGGTCCCTTGCCCAGGCGTCGGTCTCGGCCAGGGCAGTTAGGCTTACTTCGCGTCCCGAAGGACACCGGTTCAATATATCTTCGACGACCCGGAGGATCTTCCCGAAGGAAATCCGCCCGGCGAGAAAGGCCTCGACGGCAACTTCGTTGGCGGCGTTGAAAGCCGCCCCCGTGACTCCGCCTCGACGGATGACCTCATACGCCAGGTCGATTGCCCGCTGGAACCGGCCTGCCGGCGCCCGGAACGTCAGGCTGGCCAGTTGAGGCAGATCCAGCGGCTGGGGCGAGCGGTCGGGACGGTCCGGCCAGGCGAGGGCATAGGCGATGGGCAGTTTCATGTCCGGGCGGGCGAGCTGGGCGATGACGTTGCCATCGCGGAATTCCACCAGTGAGTGGATGATCGACTCGGGATGGATCAGCACGTCGATCTGTTCGGGCGTCAGGTCGAACAGCCAGTGGGCTTCGATGACTTCCAGCGCCTTGTTGACCATGGTCGCCGAGTCGATGGTGATCTTTCTGCCCATGTCCCAGGTGGGGTGGTTCAGGGCGTCCTGGACGGTAGCTTCGTGGGCTTCGTCGTCGGACCAGTCTCGCAGCGCCCCGCCCGAGGCGGTGATGGAAACCTTCCGGACTTCGTCCGCCTTGCCCGCCTGGAGGCACTGAAAGATGGCTGAGTGCTCGCTGTCGACCGGCAGGAGGGGCACGCCGGCTTCCCGCGCGGCGGGCATGACGATCTGCCCGGCCATCACGAGCGTTTCCTTGTTGGCGATCGCCAGGGACGCGCCCTGCGAGATGCCCTCCATGGTCGGAGCGAGTCCTGCGGTTCCGACCACGGCAGAGAGCAGCACATCGGGCTGGCAGCGGATGACCAGTTCGGTCAGCGCGTCTTCTCCGGCGAGCATCTGCGTATGGGGGGGCAGTTCGTTCCGAAGGTGCTCCGCGTTGGAGTCGTCGGCGATGGCGACCCATTTCGGGCGGTGCTGCCGCGCCTGCTCGGCCAGGAGTTCCCAACTGCACCGGGCGGCCAGTCCGCACGCGCAGAGTCCCGGCTGCTCGGCGATCACGTCGAGCGTCTGCCGGCCTATGCTACCGGTCGATCCGATGACTGCTACGCGTTTCACGCGCTCTGGTTCTCCGTGGTCGTGCAGATGATCGTTTCCCAAAGCGCCATCTTACGCCTGCCGAAGCGAGGGGCAAGGGCAATCGTCCCCCGCCGTCCGGCCCCGGTCGACAGTCGCGCCCCGTCGAATGGAAATCTTGCACCGGCGACAAGCTGTGCGCCCGACCGGCCGATAGATTGTACGGGTCCGCCGGGGGACCTATAATCGCACCATGCACGAACGAATCGCACGTGACGAGATGATCTACCGGGGCAAGATCGCCAACGTCCATCGCGTGGGCCTGCGGACACGCGACGGGGACGTGGTGGATCGGGATTTCTTCGACTACCCCGGGGCCGTGGCTGTCCTGGCGATCCGGCCGGACAACAAGGTAGTGCTGATCCGCAATTACCGCTTCGCCGTGAACGAGCAGCTTTGGGAGCTCTGTGCCGGCACGTTGGAAGAGGACGAGGACCCGGCTGCCTGCGCCCGTCGCGAGTTGATCGAGGAGACCGGCTACCGTGCCGGACGCATCGAGAAGCTCGGGGAGTTCTACACCGCTCCGGGCACGACGAACGAGAAGATGCACGCGTATCTCGCAACCGACCTGGTCGAGGGCGAGCAGGCGCTGGAGAAGCACGAGGAGATCGAGGTCCTGCTCCGGACCGAGCAGGAGGTCCGCGAGATGATCGCCGGCGGCGAGATTCACGATGGCAAGACCATCGCAGCCCTGGCGCTATACTGGATGAAGGACCGGGTCAGCTGACCCGGGTGAAGGAGTACCATGGGGCTTGACGATCGACCATACGTTCACCAGGGCGGCGGAAGCGGAGGCGGAGGCGGGTTCTCCGGCGGGGCAGGCGGTTTTGCCGTCGGGCTGCCCAAACCCTCCAAGGCGGTCAAGTGGATCCTCATCGCCAACGGAGTGGTCTTCCTGCTGCAGGTGCTGGTGGCTGTCATGTCGCGGGGGCAGGTGAACCTGTCCTATGCATTCGGGGCGACCGTTTCGGGCTTCTGGCAGATCTGGCGTTACGTGACGTTCCAGTTCCTCCACGACACGGGGGGGATCTGGCATATCGCGCTGAACATGCTGGGTGTGTACATGCTGGGTACGCCGCTGGAACAGCGGTGGGGGACCCGGAGGTTTCTGTGGTTCTACCTGACCTGCGGGGCTGCGGCGGGAGTCGTGTACGTCATCATGGCCGCGGCGCTGAACCTGGGTCCGAACGTGCCGCTGATCGGCGCGTCGGGCGGGGTATTCGGCATTCTCCTGGCTGCGGCGGTGCTGTTTCCGCATTTCCGGATCATCTTCCTGTTCTTTCCGGTCCCCATCCGCCTGGCGGCGCTGGTGATCTTCGGCGGGATGATTCTGAAGGTGCTGACCGGCGTGGGCAGCCAGTGGCAGCAGTCGCCGGATTTCTGGTCGCAGGTGGCTCACATGGGCGGGGCGATCATGGGAGCGATCTGGGTGTGGGGCATTCCGCAGGCGGGCAGGGCGGTCAGCGATGCCGGCGAGAAGGTTCGCAGGGGGGCGTGGGACAAGCGCATGGAGCAGCGCCGCCACGAGCAGCAGCGCGTCGACGACATCCTCGACAAGATCCGCCAGAAGGGCATCGGTTCCCTGTCGCGCTCGGAGAAACGCTTCCTCAAGGATGCCACCAAGCGACAGCAGCAACAGGACCGGGACATCTACCGCTGAAAGCTTTCAGACGCAGCGGCATCCGGGTCCCCGCGCTCTTGCCGATCTCCGCCTCTCCGGTACAATACGATCCTGCGCCCGGAGCGGTCCGGTGCCGGCCTGAGCCTTCAGCAGCGAGCGAATCATGAAGTACATCTCCACGCGTGGCGGCGTCGCGCCGATCGATTTCCAGGATGCGGTCCTGATGGGACTCGCCGAGGACGGCGGGTTGCTGATTCCCGAGAGCATCCCGGACGTCTCGGACCGTCTGGACTCCTGGCGGGACCTGCCCTATCCGCAGCTTGCCGTGGAGGTGCTCAAGCTGTTCGCCACCGATCTGCCCGAGGACGATCTGAAAGCACTCGTCGACCGGTCGTATACGGGCACGTTCGAGCCGGACGTCGCGCCGGTGGTTCCTGTCGGCGGGCTGCACGTCATGGAGCTGTTCCACGGGCCGACCCTCGCGTTCAAGGACGTGGCGCTTCAGTTGCTGGGCAACCTGTTCGAATACATCCTCACTCGTCGCGGCGGGAGGCTGAACATCCTGGGGGCCACCAGCGGAGACACGGGCTCTGCGGCGATCGCCGGGGTACGCGGGCGTCAGCACATCGACATTTTCATGATGCATCCGCGCGACGGGGTTTCGCCGATCCAGCAGCGCCAGATGACCACGGTGCTGGACCCCAACGTTCACAACATGGCCATCGACGGCAGTTTTGACGACTGCCAGCGGATCATGAAGACCCTCGCCGGCGACCTGGAATTCAAGCGGGCGTACTCACTGGGGGCGGTCAACAGCATCAACTGGGCGCGGGTGCTGGCGCAGATCGTCTACTACTTCTACGGTGTGTTCGAGGTGCAGAGGGACACCGGCCTGGGAAGCGTTCGCGTAGCCGTGCCAACGGGCAACTTCGGCGATGTTCTCGCCGGCTGGTATGCCAGGCAGATGGGCCTGGGGATCTCCGAGCTGATTCTCGCGACGAACCTCAACGACATTCTCGCGCGGTTCTTCAACACGGGCGTTTACGCCCTCGGCGAGGTCCACAAGACCTGGTCGCCCGCGATGGACATCCAGGTGGCGAGTAACTTCGAGCGGTACCTGTACTACAGGCTGGGGCAGGATCCGGAGAAACTGGCCGAGGCGATGCGCGGCTTTGCCGAAACCGGCTCGCTGGAGGTTCCGTTGGACTCCGAAGACGGCGTCGACCCGGACTTCCTCTCGTCCCGGGCGACCCAGGAAGACATCCTTGCTGCAATCGAGATCTTCTGGAACCAGCATGGTTACCTGCTGGATCCGCACACGGCGGTGGGGGTTCACGTCGCGAGGTTGCTGTCATTACGCGAGACCACGCTTTGTCTTGCGACGGCCCATCCGGCGAAGTTCCCCGAGGCCATCGAGAAGGCGATCGGCCGGCGGGATGTCGCCACCCATCCGACCATCCGCGAGATGATGGAGCTCGAGACCCGCTGCGTCGAGTTGGGCAACGACGTCGAGGCCGTGCGCGAGCATATCATCCGGACACTGGACTGAGCGGGCCGCAACTCGTCGTCCGACCTGGATGTGTCCACGCAGCGACCGGCTGGAGCGTTGATCTCTCTGTGCGTTTCGAGTACCCATGGGGCTGACGAAGTTCTCATCCTCAACCACGGAGATCGCTCGAGATGATCAAACTCGCCATTACCGGAGCCGCCGGACGCATGGGACGCCGCATCGCCGCCCTGGCCATTGAATCCGAGAAGTTCGACGTCGTCGCTGCACTGGAAAACCCGGGCCACGAGGCGCTGGGCAAGGACATTGGCGACCTGGCCGGCGTGGGCAAGTTCGGCTTGGCGTTGAGCACCGACCTCGACGACGACAACACCCCCGACGTGATGATCGATTTTTCCCTACCCGAAGGTACGATCGCCTGGCTGGAAACCTGCCGGCAGAAGAAGGTGTCGATGGTCATCGGCACGACGGGCCTGACCGAAAGTCAGGAGGCCGCAGTCGCGGACACCGCCCAGGAGATCGCCATCATCCACGCCGGGAACTATTCGGTGGGCATCAACCTGCTGGTCAAGCTGGTCGCCGAGGCTGCGAAGATCCTCGGGTCCGACTACGACATCGAGGTCTCCGAGACGCATCACCGCTTCAAGAAGGACGCGCCATCGGGCACGGCGATCATGCTCGCCAAGAGCATCTGCAGCGCCACGGGCAAGGACTACGGTGAGACGGTCCTCTTCGGCCGGGGCGGACACCAGCCCCGCCAGTCCGGTGAGATCGGCATGCACGCCCTGCGCGTCGGCGACACCGTCGGCGAGCACCAGGTGCACTTCGGCAACCTCGGGGAGACGGTGACCCTCTCTCACAGCGCCCATACAAGAGACACCTTCGTCCGCGGGGCGCTGCGGGCGGCTGCATGGATCGTCGGCCAGGACGCGGGAATGTACGACATCGGCGACGTGCTGGGCCTCTGACCCGACGAGGGCGACATGAATCACCCGTCCCGGAACCTGCCCGTCTTCGCCGACGGCGTGAGCGTGTACATCTGCCGGACCGATGTCTGCACCGGTCAGGCCGGTGAGTACCTCGTGCTCCGCCGGGCCTCGGACGAGTCGTTCCCGGGGTTGTGGCAGCAGGTAACCGGGGCGATCCACGAAGACGAATCCGCCGTCGAGGCAGCCGTCCGCGAACTGCGCGAGGAGACCGGCCTGCCGCCGCGGGAGCTGTACTCGGCGAACATGGTTCACCAGTACTACGCGCCCGACCGGGACGGCATCATGATCATGCCCGTGTTCCTGGCGTTTGTCGACCCGTCGGTCGAGAGCGTCACGCTTTCTCACGAGCACGACGAGTATCGCTGGATCACGTGCCGTCAGGCTCGGGAGGTGTTCACCTTCTCCCAGCAGGTCGATCGGCTGAAAGAGATCGAGGAGAACTTCGTCGCCAAGCCGCCCAGCGAGTACCTGCGACTGATTCCGCGGACGGATATCGCCCGGCCTCGGGGAAGGGAGCACGTGTGATGCGGCGGGGGATCGTAGCTGGGGCGATCGCCTGCGTGGCGATCTGCGGATGCGGCACGAGCGGCTTTCGGGGCGGCCAGGACTGGTCCGGCGTGGAAGACAGCCGCCTGCTGCGGACGGTGCATGTGACCGAGTACGGCTCGGGTATCCTCCTGGCGGTGGACGGCGCGAAGGGCTGCTTCTACGTGCTGACCTGCGCGCATCTCGTGGAAGAAGGTCGGCCTGTCGATCTCTGGGCGGTGGACCCCGAGGCCAGGCGGTACGTGCAGTTTCGCGGCGAGGTGGTCGGGCGGTCTCACCCGCACCGGGAGGACCTCGCCCTGGTTCGGGCGAGGCTGGGGGGAGAGTCTTTGCCCGCCTACAGCCGATTCGCACTGGCCGATCCTGTCGACCCGAACAACCAGCGCAGGGTATCGCTCATGAATACGGCCTTCGGCGCGGAGGACAGGCCGTTCGTTCTTGATCTTCCGCTGCTGGGCTTCCGGCGGAATGTGTCGACTGCCGTGCCCGATGAGCAGGGCGGCTCGGCGTGGACGCAGACCAAGGGCCTGCTTTACGGCGGGATCACCGAGGCCAACAGCGGCTCGCCGGTGTTTGCGGGCAACAAGCTCCTGGGCCTGGTCGAGTCCAGCCCGGGCTTTGCTGATGCTCCGGGAAGTGCAGATGTGATTTCCGGCGTGGTGGTCTCCACCCCGCAGGAGATCGAGACATTCCTCCGCGAATGCGGACATGACCTTCTGATACGAAAGTGACACTCGCGTGGGCGCACACTGGCGGAATCCCGAGACGGTCAAGCGGTTCCTGAGCAGAGACGGAGGCCACGGCAGGCCGATGGCTGCTGAGGCGCAGGGAGTCATGCTGCGCGTAATCGCCGAAGTCGGCAGGCCCGTCGAGCGGTTCCTGGACCTCGGGTGCGGGCAGGGCGTCATCGCCCATGCGCTGCTGGCTGGGTATCCCCAGGCGACGCCGGTTATGGCCGATCTCTGGCCCGAGATGCTCGATGCCGCGCGCGACGGACTTGGCGATGTCGCCTCTCGCGCGGCGTTCGTGGAGGTAGACTTCACCAAGCCCGGCTGGAGCGATACCCTCGCCGGCGACGGGCCATACGACGTGATTGCCTCGGGGTTCGCGATCCATCACGTGCCCACCGAGCGGAAGGCGGAGTTTTACCGTCAGCTGACCGGACTGCTCGCCCCGGGCGGGGTGTTCGTGAACATCGAGTGGGTGGCTTCGCCTACGGCAGAGCTTGCGCGGGCCAGCGACCGGTTCCTCGCGGAGCACTACCACCCCGACGGTGATTTTCCCGAGGGCAGGACGCTGGAGGAGCATCTCGACGCCGTCGGCCAGCGGGGCGACCGCACCGGTGGGCTGCTGGTAGCCGTGGAAACGCAGAACCAGTGGCTTCGGGAGGCAGGCCTGGAGCAGGTGGACTGTTACTTCAAGTGTTTCGAGCTGGCGGTCTTTGGCGGAAGAAAACCCGCCTGAGACCCGGAGAGCGAACATGATCGATCTGAGAAGCGACACGGTGACCAAACCGACCGACGCGATGCGTAAGGCCATTGCGGCTGCGGAAGTCGGCGACGACGTCCTTGGCGACGACCCGACGATTGCGGCCTTGGAGGCCCGCACCGCCGAGATGCTGGGCATGGAGGCGGCTGTCTACATGCCTTCCGGAACGATGACCAACCAGGTCGGCATTCGCTGCCACACCGAAGCGGGCGATGAGATTCTGCTGTCGGACAACGCTCACGTATTCTGGTACGAAGCCGGGGCGCCGGGAGGCCTCTCGGGCGTGATGACCCGCATGCTGCCGTCGGAGCGTGGGATTTTTACAGCCCAGGCCGTGGAAGCGGCAATTCGGCCCCGGAACGTTCACTTCGCCCATCAGAAGCTCGTGTGTGTCGAGAACACCTCCAATCGCGGCGGCGGGAGCATCTGGCCGATCGATCGGGTGGCGGAGGTGTCTGCTGCCGCCCGGGACGCGGGGCTGAGAATGCACCTCGACGGCGCGAGGCTGTGGAACGCTGCGGTGGCATCGGGAGTCCCCGAGAGCGAATACGCCAGGCACTTCGACAGCGTCAGCGTGTGCTTTTCCAAGGGGCTCGGCGCGCCGGTGGGCTCGGCGCTGGCGGCTTCGGCCGAGCTGATCCAACGCGCCCGCAGGTTCCGCAAGATGTTCGGCGGGGGGATGCGACAGGCCGGGATCATCGCTGCGGGCGCGCTGTATGCCCTGGAGAATCACCGCGATCGGTTGGCGGAGGATCACGCCCATGCCCGAACACTGGCCGAGGGCATCGCCCATCTGCCAGGGGTGGAGTTGGATCTTGAGGGAGTGGAAACCAACATCGTGCTGTTCGGCGTTTCGTCGATGCCCGCGCCTGAACTGGCAGGCAGGCTCGCCGAGCGGGACGTACATGTCCTGGCGACCGCGCCCGACGCGATCCGCGCGGTGACGAGCCTCATGGTCACCGGCGAGCAGATCGAACAGGCGGTTGCAGCATTTCACGACGTACTGGCCGGTTGAGCAGGGGAGGCTGGGTTGCGCCACCGATGGGACATCACGCCGAAGCACGCTGTCGCGTTGCAGCGGGAGCTTGCCGGGGCGGTACGACAGGAACCCATCACAGGCTCGGTGGAGGGTGTTGCCGGGGTGGACTGCGCGTTCTCTCGCGACGGGAAGCGCATCCTCGTGGTGGCGGTTCTCTGCGACGCCGGATCCATGGACGTGGTCGAAGAGGTCGCGGAGGTACGGGAGTGCACGTTCCCGTACGTCTCGGGGCTGTTGAGCTTTCGGGAAGCGCCGGCTGTGATTGCGGCGGTGGGCAAGCTTTCCCGCCGGCCCGATCTGTTGATGTGTGACGGGCAGGGGATGGCGCATCCTCGGCGTCTCGGGCTGGCGTCGCACGTTGGGATCTGGATGGATCTGCCCACCATCGGCGTTGCCAAGAGCAGGCTCTGCGGCGAGCATCGCTGGCCCGGGCAGCGTCGTCGTTGCGCGACGCAGCTTCGACACGACGGGGAGGTGGTGGGGAAAGTGGTCCGCACACGGGACGGTGTCAGGCCGCTGTACATCTCCGTCGGGCATCGGATTGCGCTCCAGCAGGCCGTTCGCTGGACGCTGCGCTGCACGCGCGGATACCGCCTTCCCGAGCCGACCCGTCAGGCGGACCTCCGAGTGGGTAGAATGAAGCGCAACCTTCGGTGAGGAAACGGGTCATTCTTCGCCGGTCGATATTCCGATAGGTCTACCAGTTGGCGGGTGGCTGTTTCCGCGCGCCATTCGAGCCGGAGAACCGACGAATGAAATTGCGATGGATGGCGACGGTCGTGGGGATGCTCACAGGCGTGGTGACGCTTTCAGGTTGCGGGTGGATCGGCCAGAAGAGCCTTCCCCAACGTCTCCAGTCGGAAGACCCGGCCGAGAGGCTGGACGCCGTGGTTGAAGCCGAGAACCGGCGTTCGCGCCGGGCGGTTCCGTACCTGGTGGATCGCCTCAGCGACAGCGAACGCGAGGTGCGCATGTTCGCAGCGGTCGCCCTGCGGAAGATCACGGGCGAGGACATGGGCTACCGCCATTACGACCCCGAGAGCGAACGTCGAGAGGCTGTCGACCGCTGGCGGCAGTGGGTGCGGACGCATTACCGGGCCCAGGCGCCGGACCCCAACGGCGGAGGCGAACGCTCGTGAGTGTCCAATGGGACAGTCCGTTGAGGATGCAGATTCGCAGCCAGCCATGGCAGCTGTGTGTCGTTCGGGCAGCGGTAGAGCGACTGTGCTGCCAGATCGGACTCGAGGACAAGGAAGCGCACAACGTGGTACTCAGCCTCGATGAAGCCCTGTCGAACATTATCCGTCATGCGTATGCGGGTCTCGCGGATCGGCCGATCGACATCGAGTTCTGCACCGGCCGAAGCGTCCCGGATACTCCCGACCGTCTACGGGTGCGCGTGCGGGACTACGGCAGGCGGGTTGCGCCGGAACAGATCCGTTCCCGCGACCTCGACGACATCAGGCCCGGCGGGTTAGGTGTGCACATCATCCAAAGCTGCATGGACCGCGTGGAATATCGACCGGCCGAAGGGGAAGGCACGGAACTGACCATGATCAAGGAAATCGCTTCCGGAAAGGGAGCCGGTGATGAGTGAAGGACCGAAGGAATCTCCGATTCGCGATGTTCAGTGGAAGGGGTCGGACGTGATCGCTCGTGCGGGCGGTGAGATCGACCTGCGCAGTTCGACCGCTTTTCAGAAGGACTTGCTGAATCTGGTGCGTAAGGACCCCGACACCATTGTGGTCGACTTGAAGGACGTGTCGTACATGGACTCCTCCGGGGTGGCTTCGCTTGTGAAGGTGCTTTCCCGTGTCCGCAAGAGCGACGGGCGGCTGGTGCTGACGTCGCTGAGCGATCGCGTTCGGAGCATTTTCGAGATCACCCGGCTGGACACCGTCTTCGAGATCGTCGACAGCCAGGAGGAGGCGCTGGGCTGATGCCGTCTTCGTCTTCCGATAGCCTGCTCCAGGCCTTGGGCGCCCGGACGCTCAGCAGCCTGCGTTACGCGGGGGGAATGACATTCCTGCTCGCCCAGACGGTTCGTTTCGCGTTGCGGGGGCTGTTCGTTCCGCACGCGAAGTTCGGCTTCCGGGCGCTGGTGGCGCAGATGGTGCGCGTTGGCGTCAAGAGCCTGGGGATCGTGGTGCTGGTGCAGGTGTTCATCGGGGTGATCCTGGCGCTGCAGCTTGCCCCGACGCTGCGCGACTACGGTCAGCTCGACAAGATCGCCAACGTGCTGGGCACGGGGGGCTTCCGCATGCTCGGGCCGATCATCACCGCGGTGGTGCTCAGCGGTTTCGCCGGGGCGTCGATCGCTGCGGAACTGGGGACGATGGTCGTCTCGGAGGAGATCGAAGCGCTCGAGGCGATGGCCCTGAACCCGGTGCGGTTCCTGGTGTTGCCCCGTGTGCTGGCTACGCTGATCATGATGGTACTGCTGACAATCATCGCCGACGTCATGATCGGATTGGGGGGGTGGCTTACCGCGCGGTTGGTGCTTGGCCCGCAGGCCTACATCGGCTTCCTGCATAACATGCGCATCCAACTGCGATACACGGATTTCATCACCGGGCTGATCCAGGCAGCCGTGTTCGGTGTGCTGATCAGCCTGATCGCCTGCCGGCAGGGCCTGGACGTCCGAGGCGGGGCCGAAGGCGTCGGCAAGGCGACGACCCACACGGTAGTTCACTCGATCGTGGCGATCGTTCTGGCAGCCGGGGCGTTTACCTCGATCTTCTACGTATTCGACATCTGACGGTGGAAGTCCCTCGTGACCGAGATCCGTGACAACAAGCAGCCCGAGGCCCCCAAGGTGGATGTACCTCGCGACGAGCAAGGCGACGACGGACCGATCATCCGGGTGGTGGACCTGGTCAAACGCTTCGGCGAGAAGACCGTTCTCGATCACGTGAATCTTGAGATTCGACCGGCCGAGACGATGGTGATCATGGGCGGCTCGGGATGTGGCAAGAGCACGCTGCTGCGGCTGATCATCGGCTCGCTGCTGCCCGAGGAAGGTCATGTCGAGTTGCTTGGGCGGAACATTCTCGAGGCGGACGAATCGGAGTTGGACGCGCTTCGCCAGCGTTTCGGGATTCTCTTTCAGTCCGGCGCGCTGCTGAATTCGATGACCGTGGGCGAGAACGTTGCGCTGCCGCTTTGCGAGCATACGGATCTCGACGAGGACACCATCGAGATCATGGTACGTATCAAGCTCGAACTCGTCGGACTGCGTCATGCCAATGATCTGATGCCTGCGGAGATCTCCGGTGGCATGAAGAAACGCGCGGGCCTGGCGCGCGCGATTGCCCTGGACCCGGAGATCCTTTTCTACGACGAACCCTCTGCCGGGCTGGACCCGGTTACCTCCGCGGAGATCGACCAGTTGATCATCGACCTGTCCAGCAAGCTGGGCGTTACCAGCGTGGTGGTCACCCATGAGATGGACTCTGCCTTTCGGATTGCCGACCGGATGGCGATGCTCCACCAGGGCAAGATCCTGGAAGTAGCGGAGCGGTCGAGGTTCGAGGAGATCTGCATGGGCGAACCCACCGGCGAGGAGCGCGTGGACCTGATCCGCCAGTTCCTCCGCGGAGACGCCGACGGGCCTCTTGCCAAGGCTAGCATGAACGAGGAATACCAACGCGACATCTTCGAGGCGGCGGAATCGTGACGCCTCGGTTTGGAGACATGCATCATGGCCAAGAGTAAGAAGAACGAAGTCGCTGCGGGGATCGTGGTGGTCCTCTCACTGGTGATGGGGCTGGGGATCGTCCTGTGGATGGGGGCGGCTGACCTGTTCCGCAAGACCGGCCAGGAGGTCTACTTCTTCGTGCCCCAGAGCTTCGGCAGCACCGGTCTGCAGGAAGGGGCGTTGGTGACCTCCGGAGACGAGCGGATCGGCCGGGTGGCCGATATCCGTCTGGAACCTGAAACCCGGCGCTGTCTGTACGTGGTTCAGTTGGAATCCGAGAACATCCGGATTCGGTCCGACGCCTCGGCCGTGGTCGTCGCTCCGGCCATCGGCGTGCCCAAGCTGGTGGTGCGCGATTTCGGTTCGGGCGAGAAACTCGCCAACGCCGACCACCCCGTGCTGATCCACGGGGGTCTGGACCGGGTGATGATCGATCTCGCGCAGATCAGCAAGGAGATTAACGACATCGCCCGGAGGATCAAGAGCGAACTGGACCCGAATTACGATCCCGGGATCCTGGCGAAGGTGCACACGGTCGTGGAGAGTCTCCAGGGCACGTCGCAGGACGTGGCTGCGATTGCCGGCAGCCTGCGCAATGAAACCGATCCCAACCGGCCGGACTCGCTGATGTCCGGCGCCCATGCGGTGGTCGCCGATGCGACGCACATCAGCGGGGCCCTTCGAAGGGAGACCGACGCGAACCAGCCCGGGACAATGGTCGCCAAGGTCCACAAGACACTCGACGATGTCAACCACATGACGGCCGACGCTAACGAGATCGTCAGCGACGCGAAACCGGTGGTGAAGAAGATCACCCAATCGACACTTCGCACTGTCGAGAAGGTGGAGAAATACGTCAACGAGGACGTCAAAGAGATCCTCGCAACGGTGCGCGAGACCAACACCAAGATCCTACGGATCGCTGCGAATTTCGAGCGGGTCTCCCAAGAGGCCAATCAGATCGTGGTGCTCAACCGCGAGAATATTGACGGTATCATCGATGACATGGCCCAGGTAGCCGGAAATCTCAAGGCTACCAGCAAGGAAGTGCGTCGCAACCCGTGGCGGCTGATCCACAAGCCCAGCGACAAGGAGATCCGCACGCAGGACATCTACGACGCCGCAAGGGCGTTCTCTCAGGGGGCCAGTGAATTCGAACGGGCGACCAGCAAGCTCAAGACGATCCTCAAGCAGCATCCCGACGGCGTGGACCCCGACGATCCCGACATCGAGAAGATCCGCAAGCAGGTAGAGGAGTCGTTCCGCAGGTACATGAAGCTCGAACAGCAGCTTTGGAACGAACTGGAATAGCAGAAGTAGACCCGGCGGGAAGGAAACCCTCAGCGGCAGTCTACGTGGTGGGGCATTGCCCGAGTTCTTCGCGAAGTCGGTCGATCAGGGCGGAGAATTCCTTGCGGTTCTCGTCGCTCAGCGAGGCCAGCGCTTCGTGTGCCCTGAGAATTCTCATCTCGCTGCCGTCTCCGGCCTGCGGGGCAGCTCGGCTCACCGGTGACATGTCGGCCGGCATGGAGCGACCGCCGTCGGATGCGAAGTGATCGATCACCCGGTTCATGCCCAGTTCGCTGAACAGGTCGCTGACCTCTTCGTGGATTCCCTGGATCTTGAGGGGCACATTGAGTTGCTCTGCCTTTTCGACCAGTTCCTGGATGGTCCCCAGGAACGTGCTGTCAAGGTACCCGCAGCTGGAGAGATCCAGCGTCAGCGCGTGGTGCTGGTCCAACTCTGAGAGGCACCGATCGTGGAACGGTGCGCAGTTCATCCAGTTGGCTCTGCCCTCCAGGCGGACCATGGTTCCGGCTTCGTCAGTCCCTACCGACACCGTGGCGTGGCCGGCGGAGACTGGTGCCTGCTTCTGGCCTGACTGCGGCGCGCCGTTGTCCACCGCCGACGGGGAGCCGTCGGTACCCAGCAGCAGCAGCGTGATGTCGTCTTCCTGACCCCCGTGGCGACGACGGGCGGCGAGATCCAGCAGGTCATACAGCGCGTCGGATCCGTTGCGATCGGGCTGGGCGAGGATTCCGCCCATGGCCGTCTCCTCGATGGAGCTCTCCTGGCTGGCGGTCTCCAGCAGGCCGTCGGTGTACAGCAGCAGCCGATCGCCCGCTTCCAGCTTCAGGCTGCACTGGGAGAAGCTGGCTTCACGCGAAAGCCCGAGGGCGGGCCCGGTAGGGTCCAGCCGCTGGAGTTCGCCCGACGCACGCTGCACCAGCGGGGCGGGATGTCCCGCCGATGCGAACTGCAATTCGTGAGTCTGCGTGTCCAGCAGGCAGTACGCTGCCGTTACAAACAGACCCGGGGCTTTGCATTCGTCCACCAGCGCACGGTTGACGCACTCGAAGACCTCGGCCGGACGCGTCGGCTTGGGCGGCAGGCCGATCGTCAGCGGGATGCGGTGCTTGAACAGCACCGCCAGCATCGCAGCGCTGACCCCGTGACCGGCTGCATCGGCGACATACGCCACAAGGTGCCGGTCGTCGAGGCGGACGATGTCGTACAGGTCTCCGCCGACGTTCTGACTGGGGCGGTAGATCGTATCGACCGACAGGTTTTCGACATCGGGCACCACCCGCGGCAGCAGGGCACGCTGAATGAGCTCGGCTCGACGCAGATCCTCCTGGATGACGTCCGCCTGTTTGCGAAGCAGACGACACGCCTGCTGAAGTTGCGTGACCTGCTGGGCGAGCTGAACGTTGCGCTCCTCGATGTCGCGGAGCAGCCCCAGACGCTCGGTCTCCAGAAGCTTCTGGCGCAGCGCGTTGCGGACGGTTACCAGAAACGAGTCGATCGACCGCATCGGCTTGGTGATGTAGTCGAAAGCCCCGAGATGTACCGCCCGGACGGCGTCCTGGAAGGTTCCCTTGCCCGACAGGATCAGCCAGACCGCGCCAGGACATTCCTCCTGGGCCCACTGCATCAGCGTCATACCCCCCATCCGGGGCATCGACAGATCCGTTATGACCAGATCGATCTCTTCGCTTCGCAGGATGTCCTGGGCCTCCAGACCGTCACCGGCCTGATGAAGACGGTAGTCCTCGGACATCTCCAGGGCATGAACCAGAAGTGTGCGGATCGATTCCTCGTCGTCAACGATGAGGATACTGGGCAGGCGATCGCTGGCTGATTTCATGGAAGCACCTCCCACAAGGTGCATTGCTTTCTCGCGAGGTCGGTAACGGACACCCCGTCGGCTGCTGGTCCATTCTATGCGCTGCCCCGTCTGCGGATACGACCCCAGGCAATTTCCAGGACGCGCCCATGTTCATGTCGGATGGCGCAGGTACGGTTTTTCGCAGGAATGACGAAAACCCAGCGGTTTCCGGAAGGTTTCTCCCCTATCAGTGCAGGCAGATGGGGCTGTTGGTGCAGTTGCCCATAGGGCGAATCCCGCAGTCACTCACGAGCTGCCCCCGAGGCCGCTATCGGATCTGTCGGTACAGCTCGAACGTCTCGGCGGCGATCCCGGAAATGCTCACCCTGTCATAGCCCCGGATCGATGTGCGGAGGGTGTCCTCAAGCCGGGACGACCAGCGGTTGGCGATCCCGTCCGTTCCGAGCATCATCCCGAGGATCGACCCCACCGTCGCTCCGTTGCAGTCAGTGTCGAAGCAAGGCTGAACCGCCCGGCAGATGCTCAGGCCGAAATCCCCCTCGCCGTAGAGCATCGCGGTGGTGCAGATCACGGCGTTGGAGTTGGTGTGGCACCAGTCGTGGGCGCTGTGCTCGTTCCACCGCTCGTGAATCCGTGCGACGGCCTGGTCGTACGTCAGTCCCTGCTCCCGCCAGTCGATTGCTTCGGTCACGTCCGCATGAAGCCGGCTGGTGTGGGGAATCTCCGAAAGCCCCACCTCGATCACCGCCCGCGGATCGTCTTCGTGAGCCGCCGCCGCGATCATCGCCGCCACGAACATCTCCCCGTAAATCCCGTTGCCGACGTGGCTGATCGACGCATCCCGCCAGGCAAACTCCGCAGCCCGTTCCGGCTGGCCCGCCGCCGTGTAGGCCAGCCCGTCGGCCCGGATCTGCGCGCCGATCCACTCGCGATACGGATTGCGGTGCGTCGCGCTCCCCGGGGGCTGGATGTGCAGCGAGAGATTCCGGTAGGCCACGCGCTCGGCAGTGCAGGTACTCACCAGGGGGAGGTTCTCCAGCCAGAACTGACCGACGTCGGCGGGTGTGAAGTCCGCCCCGCAGGTCTTGACGATCAGCATGCCCGCGGTCGTGTAGTTCGTGTCGTCGTCGACGGGCATACAGTCCACATCATCGTACCCGCTTCGTTGGACGACATCCGGGAACGTTTCGGCCACCTCGCCGTCGGCACCGAAGCGAATGTAGTCTCGGACCGGCCATTGACTGGTCGCCTTGAGGAACGGCCAGAACCGCTCGGACTTCACGCCCTCCGCAGCTTTGCCCAGCAGGCAGCCGATGCACCGCCCCAACCACGCACCTTCGATGCGATCGCGCATGGCTTGCTCGGGCAGCGGGTCGGCATACCTTCGGACGCCCTCCGGCCGGAGTTGACGGATCCCCTGCAGGTCCGACGGCTCCTGGTATCGGTAATCGTTACGCCTGGGCAACTCGCAGCAGCGGTCGAGCAGGGCCTCGGCCTGGCGCTGTCCGTCGGGGGTCCACAGCCATTCATCGCCCCGTTCCATCAGCCGCTGAAACTCGTCGCCAACGTCATGGACTTCTCTGCCTTCCTCCTGGAGTTGCTTCCATTCGATCTCCAGATCCTCTCGGCTGATCCAAAGCCATTGATTCTGCACGCGATCCGCCATGGTGTCTCTCTATGTCGAAGGTCTCGATCTGTCGCTGCCATGGTAACCGCAGGCGGAAAGGAAGCAATACCGCCTTCGCTTTGCGTCCGACTGCGTTGTTGAGCCGCCGGCGCCGGCGACGTATGCTGGCAGCGGCGGGATGGATTCTCAGCGAAAGGAAGCACATGGCCAGTCAGAAGATCTCAGTAGTGGTAGCAGGGACCGACAAATGGCACGACGTCCTCGGCGGGGGACAGGCAATCCAGCGAATACTCGTCAGCGAAGGAATTCTCGCGACTCTGGAGATCGGGCTCGAACGGTTCGACGAAGACCGCTTCTGCGATGCTGCCGCCTACGTGGTCTACGCGATGAGACCAGCCATGCGCCCCGAGGCCCAGGAGGCGCTCGCAGCCCGGGTCGCCGATGGCACGGGGCTGGTAGTCCTGCATGCGAGCAATGTCGTCGTAGACCCCCAGACGATGTCGACCTGGCTTTCGGTGGCCGGCAGCGTCTTTGAGAGGCACGGGCCTTTCGACGCGCTCTCGGTCCGCGTGGACCAACCGAATCACCCGGTCACGGAAGGGGTGAATGATTTCTGCATCGACGACGAGCCCTACGAGGTAGCTCTCACGGTCGACGACGCGGATATCCTGGCCAGTCTGGATGTCGACGGCGAGCGCAAGCCCATGGTGTACGTTCGCGATCACGGGAAGGGCAGGGTCTGCTACATCGCCCTCGGCCACGACGGAAGGGCGTGGTCGCACCCAGCATTCCAGCGCCTGGTCGTGCAGGCCGCCCGGTGGGCCGGCCGGTTCGACGATTAGTTCCTACCCGGTCTCAGCCGGCGGATCCTGCTTGACCCGTTTCTCAGGCAGGGGTAGATTCGCATCGGGCACACGCCCCTCGGGCCCTTAGCTCAGCGGTTAGAGCAGGGGACTCATAATCCCTTGGTCGCAGGTTCGAATCCTGCAGGGCCCA
>CAZXSK010000067.1:0-11198 GCA_964642855.1 uncultured Planctomycetaceae bacterium
GAGTGAGGGTCGGCGAACTGGAAACCCGCCGGGTGATGGGATACACTCCGCCTCTCATTCGACAGGAACCGCAATGCAGAGAGGCAACCGATGAAGATTCTCCTGGTAGGTGGCGGCGGCAGAGAGCATGCCCTGGCGTGGAAGATTTCCCGGTCCAAGCAGTGTGATCGCCTGTGGGCTGCACCGGGCAACCCAGGAATCGCCCAGCACGCCGAATGTGTCGACCTCGCCGATGGCGACATCGAAGGGCTGATCGCCTTCGCGAAAGACAACAGCGTCGACCTGGTCGTGGTGGGTCCGGAGGACCCGCTGGCAAACGGCATGGGCGACGCGGTGCGGGGCGCGGGGATGCTCTGTTTCGGCCCCACGGCCGAAGCGGCGCGAATCGAGGCGGACAAGGCCTACGCAAAAGACCTCATGCGGGCGGCGTCGGTCCCGACGGCCGAGGCGAGAATCTTCGACGACTTCCAGGCGGCCAGGGACTATGTGCTCTCCCGGGACCACGGCGTGGCGGTCAAGGCGGCGGGTCTGGCGAAGGGCAAGGGCGTGACGGTCTGCCCCGAGCCCTTCCAGGCGGTCAAACCCCTCGAGGAGATGATGCTGCAGAAATCCTTCGGCCAGGCGGGCGACCGGGTGCTCATCGAGGAGATGCTCACCGGCCAGGAGGCGTCGATTCTCGCGCTGGTCGACGGCAAGAACATCTACGCCATGGAGGCCTCCCAGGACCACAAGCCCATCGGCGACGGCGACACCGGCCCGAACACCGGGGGTATGGGTGCGTATTCGCCCGTGCCTTTCATTGGACCCGATGAGATGGCACGGATCGAACGCGAGATCCTCGTGCCGATCGTCGATGCAATGCGCCGCGACTTCGGTCGGTACGAGGGCGTGCTCTACGCGGGGCTGATGTTCACCCCTGCCGGGCCCAAGGTTATCGAGTTCAATTGTCGTTTCGGCGACCCGGAATGCCAGCCGCTGATGATGCGACTCAAGAGCGACATGGTTCCGCTGATGGTCGCGACGGCTGAGCACAAGCTCGACGAGGTCGAGATGCAGTGGGATCCTCGTCCGGGCGTGTGCGTGGTGATGTCATCGGGGGGCTATCCGGGCAGTTACGAGAAGGGCAGGGAGATCACCGGCATCGACGAGGCGGAGAAGCTCGGCGACGTGAAGGTGTTCCAGGCGGGCACGAAGCTGGCCGGCGGGAAACTGGTCAACAACGGCGGAAGGGTGCTGGGCGTGACGGCCTTGGGGGAGAGCATCGCCGCGGCGCAGAAGCTGGCGTACCAGGCAGTCGAGAAGATCCACTGGGAAGGCTGCTACTGCAGGAAAGACATCGCAGACAAAGCCATACGCTAGAGGTTACAGGTCGCTGCGCACCGATCTGTCGACAGGACGGCTTCGGGGTGCGGATCGGTGCCTGGCTTGCACCTGTCGGTCAGGCCTCGATCGCCAGTTGCATCGAGGGCTCGAATCGCACGGCCAGGCAGGCAGGCTTGTCTTCCGATCCGGGCTCGTAGCGCACCACCCGTGCGTCGGACGAGAACCCTTCGAGCATGTAGCTGTTGGCGGTCGATCTCGGGACCGAGAACCGCACCTCCAGCTTTGAGCCGGGCTCGGGAATGGTGTCCCCGACTACGGGGATCAGCGCTCCCCCATCGGAGATGTTCAGGGTCTTGCTGCGTGAGAGCACATCGGACTTGTCACGCATGACCACGACCGGGCACGGCAGATCATACCTCTTGTGGAGTCTTCGCTCCTGCGATGAATCCATTGGAGAAATCCTTTCGAGACTTGCTCCGGACAGGCTCCCCCTGTCTTCAATGAGTATATCGGCAAATCCCTGGTGCGCCTACGCATACAATTGGGAACAATTTCGCGTAGTGCAGAACGGCTGAATCCGGTCATTCCTCCGGTTCGATATCGAATTCTTCGAGCCAAGACTTTGTCTGGTCAGGGCTTAGGCCTTCTATTTTCTCGGGCGGCTCGGGCGGAGTGGCGGGGGAGGGCCTTTCGATTTCCGTCCGAAGTCTTCTGGAAAACTCCTCGCTGGTCAGCGACGCACATCGCCTGCGACGGGCGGCGGCGCGAATCTGGCGGTCGGTGCTGACGACCGTGAGCCTGCGCGGGGCGGAATCGGCCTCGATCGCCCGGATCACGAACCGATCGGCAGGCGTGGACCCGGAATAGGTCAGGCGTATCCCGTGAGGCAGGAAATCCTCCGGCCGGGGACCACCCCGCGACGGCCCGTCGAAGACCACGTGCACCTTGTCCCGCAGCGCGACGGTTTCCCGCAGGTAGTTGCACAGGGCCAGTCGCGTGGCGTCGAGACCTTCGCCGGCCAGGGCGTGCAGCACGTTGTTGCCGTCCAGCAGCAGGGGCATCGGCTCAGACCGATCCGTCGAAGCGGTATTTGATCTCCCCGCCCACGATCGTAGCCACCGCCCGGGCACCAAGATCCCAGCCGTGGTAGGGACAGTTCCTGCCCTTCGAGCGGAAGCTGTGGATGTCCACGGTGTAGGGGGTCTCTGGATCGATGACGGTGACGTCGGCCGGGGCTCCCAGGGTGAGCGAGCCGGCGGGTCGGTCCAGCACGCCGGCCGGGCCCGTCGTCAGCCGCGCGATCAGGTCCGGCCAGTCCATCAGGCCGGTATCGATCAACGCCTTGGCGTACAATCCGAGGGCACATTCCAGCGAGATGATCCCGAACGGGGCGAGTGCGAACTCCAGCTCCTTTTCTTCCTGGGCGTGGGGAGCGTGGTCCGTCGCCAGGCAGCTGATCGTGCCATCGGCTACACCTTCCCGCACGGCCTGGACGTCGTCTGTCGATCGCAGGGGCGGGTTCATCTTGTAATTCGGGTCGTAGGACATGCAAGCTGCATCGGTCAGCAGCAGGTGGTGGGGCGTGGCCTCGGCGGTAACGGGCAGTCCGTCGGCCCGCGCCCGGCGGATGAGCTCGACGCTTCCGGCCGAGGAAATGTGCTGAACGTGATACCGCGTGCCGGTTCGCTGGACGAGTTCCAGGTCACGCCGGAGCATGATCTCCTCACCCGAGGACGGGATGCCCCCCAGGCCCAGGCGGACCGCGACGGCCCCGGAGTTCATCGACCCGCCGAACAGGGCGGGGTCCTGACAGTGCTGCATCAGCGTCACGCCCAGCATGCCCCCGTACTGCAAGGCGCGGTGCATGACATCGGTCGACGCCACGCCCTCTCCGTCGTCGGTGAACGCGACCGCGCCGGCTTCGAGCATCATGCCGATCTCGGCAAGCTCCTGACCTTGACGGCCCTTGGTGATGCATCCGACGGGCAGCACCCGGGCGAGGTCGGCCTGGGTTCCGCGGTGCAGCACGTACTGGATCGCGGTTTCGTCATCCATCGGCGGATGCGTGTTGGGCATGGCGCAGATGGTGGCGAAGCCCCCGGCCACTGCAGCGGCCGATGCGGTGGCGATGGTCTCTTCCTCTTCGTGCCCGGGCTCGCGACAGTGCACGTGGATATCGATCAGCCCGGGGCAGACGATCCTGCCCGACGCGTCGATGACCTCGGCTTCGGCGCGGTCTGAATCGGTCAGTTCGCCGACTTTCGTCACAACGCCCTCGTCCAGTAGAACGCCGCAGGTCTCATCCACGCCGCTTGCCGGATCGATCACCCGTCCGTTGTCGATTGCGATTTTACTCACGATTGGCTTCCCGTGCTTGCGGTGCTCATGCGTCTTCCGGCATTGGGGGGGCGGCAGGGGCCGTTGCGACCGCGGCGGCAGGCCTCCGCCAGCGATGCCTCAACAGCAGGATCAGGCCGATGGCGAAGATTCCACGGCTGGTCAGCGAGACGGCCGTCCGAATCATGCTCCACATCATGGCTGAGTCGGCATCGGTGCCAAAGCGGGTGACGCCCAGAGATGCGCTCACAGCCAGCAGGGACCTGAGAACCGTCGAGACGAGCATGAGTGCGAATCCCGCGTTGCGGTGTCGCGCCAGCAATACCACCAGCAGAATCAGAATCAGCACGTCGACGCCCAGGCGGAGCAGCGGATAGGCCAACAACCACGCCGGGATCTCAACTGCTTCAGCTATCATCGGCTTCCTTTCACTGGTTTCGGGCCTGTCTGGCGACCGGCCTTGGCCGCGACTTCCGGCCGCGTGCTACTTGAGCTCCGCGGGAGTGATTTCCTCCCAGACGGAATCGCCGTCGACCCCTGCTTTGGTTCCGCTTTCGACCCGTTGCCAGGTTCGCCCGGTGCGGGTATCCACGAGGTACACATAGACCAGCCCGCCGTCGGAGGCAGGGGCGCTGTAGACCTCGTAACGCGCACCTCCCTTGCCATCACGCTCGTTCGTCACGCTGCAACCCGCTGCCGTCAGCAGAAACGCCCCCGCCGTGAGTACGATCACGGCAGCAATCCATCGTTGTCGAGTCATGATCTTCTCCTTTCCGGCTTTGTAGACGGCTGCAGCGCGTTTTCTTGTTCGCAATATGCAGGTTTCCGTCGCCGGCCGGGACCGCAACGGCTTACTGCTCCCGGGCCTGGCTGACCAGGTACAGGACCGCCATGCGGATCGCCAGGCCATTGGTCACCTGCTGGAGTATGCAGCTGTTCGGGCCGTCTGCGACGTCGGAAGTGATCTCCACGCCGCGGTTGATGGGCCCGGGATGCATGATCAGCACGTCGGGGTGGCAGTTCCTGAGCCTCTCGGCGTTCATGCCGTACACGCGGTTGTACTCGCGGTTGGAGGGGAACAGGCTCCCGCCGAACCGTTCGAACTGGATCCGCAGCATGTTGATGACGTCCATCTCTCCGAGCACTTCGTCGAGGTTGTGGCTGACGCTGCAGCCCATGGCCGTGATGGCCGAGGGCACGAGCGTCGGCGGGCCGACCACGGTGACCTGCGCGCCGAGTTTCTGCAGGCCCAGGATGTTGCTCCGGGCGACGCGCGAATGGGCGATGTCCCCAACGATCGCGACCTTCTTGCCCTCCAGCGTTCCGAGCTTCTGGCGGATCGTGAAGATGTCCAGCAGCGCCTGGGTGGGGTGTTCGTGGGCGCCGTCGCCGGCGTTGACGATGGAGGAGGCGACGTTGCGGCCCAGCAGGTGCGGCGCCCCCGACTGGCCGTGACGGATCACGAAGATGTCCACGCCCATGGCCTCGATGTTCCGCACGGTGTCCAGCGTGGTTTCGCCCTTGGAGACGCTCGAGCCCTTGGAGGTAAGCACCAGCGTGTCGGCCGAGAGCCGGCTGGCGGCGAGCTCGAAGCTCATCCGCGTTCGCGTGGAGTCCTCGAAGAACAGCAACGCCACCACCTTCCCGCGTAGTGCGGGAACCTTCTTGATCGAGCGGGTCGATACCTCGCGGAAACTCTCCGCCGTGTCGAGAAGGTGGACGATCTCCTCAGCCGAGAGCTCGTCGAGCCCGAGCAGGTCCTTGCGATCCCACACAAACGAATCGTCCCCGGGAGGAGGCGACTTCGCCCGGGTTCCGGTCCCTGCCTTACGCTTGCTTGACGAGGAAGACGCCTTCTTTGCCATCGTTGTCCTTGAGTCGTACCTGGATTCGCTCGCCCGGTTCGGCGAGGAATCGATGCCCGATGTAGTCGGCCGCGATGGGGACCTCTCTGCCGCCCCGGTCGATCAGCACGCCCAGGCGGATGACCTTAGGTCGGCCGAAATCGTGCAGGGCGTCGAGAGCGGCCCGGATGCTCCGCCCGGTCTGGAGCACGTCGTCGATGAGCACCAGCCAGACGTCGTTGATGTCGAAATCGATCTCGGTTGCCCGCACCAGAGGCAGGCCCCGGCGGCGGGAGAGATCGTCGCGATAGAAGGTGATGTCCAGGACCCCCAGGTCAACCTGCAGGTCGGGCGTCTCCTGGCGGAGACGATCCACCAGCCTGCCGGCCAGCGTCTCCCCGCGAGTGCGGATGCCGACCACCGCCACGCGATCGTCGCCAGGGGGGATGCCGCCGGTCACCTGCTCGTAGAGCCTGTCGAGGGCTTCGTCTACGCTGTTTTCGTCGAGGAGCTTCTTCATGGGTTCTCGCGGTGACATGCCTGCCGTTTGCTGGCAGGGATGGTACGCCTGCCCGGCCGGCAAGGCAAGGACATTCCACGGCCCGGCGCTTCATGGGTGCGCGACAAAACAGTGGCGCTCGCGGTCTGGGTAGACTATCTCCCTACCGGTCGCGTTGACCAAACCCAAACTCCCAATAAGGGGATAGTCTATCCAGGCCCATGGCGCCATCATTTTGTCGCACGCCCCAAGGCCAGGCCGGAAGAGACGAGAGAACCCTTCAACCCGTGACGCCATTCCGCTATAATAGCCCTTGGCTCTTGCTGCTGCGGGCATGAATCTGCGGGTGTGTGAGCCTCGGCGGGATCACTCGTCGGCCGCCTTCATGGCGTCAGGAGTCCCGGTGACGGGCCGGGAACCGGAAACCTTGCAGGCCCGCGGGCCGCCGCGGACGATGGAAATGAGAGCATCTGCTCGATGGGTAATGCAAATCCAGGCCCCCGCCCCGATGGCGGAGAGCCTTCTGAGGTTGCGCCTCCAGTTGACGGCCAGAAGCCTTCCACGGACACCGAGCCAAGCGACTCGGGCGTTGAAGAGACTATGTGCAACAGCGTCATCGTGCGATATGGCATGATGCGTAGCGTCGGGGAGTTTCGCTGCGACCTTCCCGAAGTTCCCCAGGCGGGAACCAAACTGGTGGTTCGCACGGATCGCGGCGTCGAACTGGGAGAGGTCGTCGTACCCGTCGCCGAAGGGGCCTCTTGCCGTTGCGTAACACCTGGCCGCCTCAGAGAGTTCATTGAGGGAAACGGTGAGGATTACCCCCTCCGGCGGAATGGCAAGGTGCTGCGCCTGGCCAACACGCAGGATATCATCGATCAGCGACACCTGGACAGCTCAGCCAGGGAAGAGGGCAACTACTGCCGTCAACTGATCCGTGAAATGGGTCTGAAGATGCGGCTGGTGACCGTCGAGCACCTGCTGGGCGGAGAGCGGATCGTGTTCTACTTCACCGCTGAATCGCGTGTGGATTTCCGCGAGTTGGTCAAGCAGTTAGCGTCGCAGTACCGCACCCGCATCGAGATGCGCCAAGTAGGCGCACGGGACGAGGCCCGCCTTGTGGCTGACTACGAACGCTGCGGCCAGCGATGCTGCTGCCAGCAGTTCATCAAGGATCTCAAGCCCGTCTCGATGCGGATGGCGAAGTTGCAGAAGGCAACGCTGGATCCGTCGAAGATTTCGGGTCGGTGTGGGAGACTGATGTGCTGCCTGCGGTACGAAGATGACAGCTACCGTGAGCTCAAGAAGGCCCTTCCCCACAAGAAGAGCTGGGTTCGCACCGAGACCGTCATCGGCAGGGTCGTAGGTACGCAGGTGCTGACGCAACTTGTTCGCATCCAGCTTGCCGACGGGACGTACGAGGCGATTCCGAATGAGGAAATCATCGAGCGTGGCATGAAGGAGCCCCCTTCCGAGGAGGTCCAGGAGGCCACACGTCGCGAGGCCCAGCGTCAAGCCGCCCAGAAGCGTCAGGCGGAGCCCCCCATTTCGGATTCCGGTGAAGAACCGTCCGAGAATCAGAAGGTCGATCAGAAGTCAGACAAGCCGGGCAAGAAGAAACGGCGTAGGAGACGCAGGAAGAAACCCTCTTCTCAAAGCAAGCGATCCGACAAAGGACAGGCCAGTCATGGCAAGTCCGCCGACAGGGGCAAGGCCGCGAAAGAAAGCTCCAAGGGGAACAACCAGTCCAAGAAGAAGCGTCGAAGAAGACGCAGGAAGAAGAAACAACCCAGCGCTCAGCGAGGCGGCGGTGGCGGGAAGAGCTCTTCTGGTGGTTCGGGCAGCTAAGGCAGTTGATCGGCAGCAGGCAGCGAGCGACGTCCATTGGAGCGCAACCGTGACGAGGCCTCAGTCAGACCAATCGAACTCCACAACCACCGGGGCGTGGTCGGAGGGTTTGTCCTCCTTTGTGCCCTTGCGTTGGTCTCGGTCAACCCATGCCGATCTGGCGCGTCTGCCGAGCGACGCTGTTGTAAGGATGTGATCGATCCGCAGGCCATCATTGCGGTGGAATGCTCCTCGCCTGTAGTCCCACCATGAATAGACTCCGCCATCGGGATGGATCTTTGCGAACGGGTCAACCAAGCCCCATTCACATACTTTCCGCAGCGCAGATCTCGCCTCCGGGTGGAACAGGACACTATCCGACCACGCTTCAGGCCGGGCGACGTCGGCGTCGCGCAAGGCTACGTTCAGGTCGCCGCACAAGGCGAGCGGTTGGTCGGGGTCCAAGGCTTTGAGTGATGTCCGCAGCCTTCCAAGCCAACGGAGTTTGTACACCCACTTGTCGGAACCGACCTCGGCTCCATTGGGTACGTATGCGCTGAAAACACGTATGCCCGCAACATCGGCCGATATCAGCCGGGCCTGGCGGTCATCTGAATCACCTTCCAGGCCGCGCGATATCCTGTTCGGTGGTTCTTTCGACAAAATTGCCACGCCGTTGTAGGTTCTCTGCCCAGCCACGGCCGCGTGATACTTTGCCCGCCTGAATTCCTCCCTTGGGAACTGTTCATCGGGTGTCTTCAACTCCTGCAGGCAGAGGACGTCTGGCTGGTGGCGCTCCAGCCAGCTGACGACACGTTCCAGCCGAACACGGATGGAATTTACGTTCCAGGTCGCAATCCTCATGCACGAGAGTATAGGCAAGGCCGGTTTCGCCGACCAGTGATTGCTCTGGTCTGTGGTCATGCCCTCACGCGAATCGGATTGAAAATCATCCTCTCAGAGGGCATACTTCTGGCTTCAACAGGGAAGTTGGCGCAGGGAAAGAGGACGGGATGTTGCAGAAGCAGTTGGAAGTCACATTTCAGCCGATCGGTCGGAAAGTCTTCGTCCTTGCCGGGACGAGCGTGCTGGAAGCAGCAGCAAGGGCAGGTCTCACGATCGATACCCCTTGTGGAGGGGGCGGAATCTGTGGCAGGTGCCGGGTGCGCTTTTCGGAGGGTGCGCCCGTGCCCGGCGACCAGGACGGGGAACGCTTCACCCCGGAGAAACTCGACGAAGGCTGGCGTTTGGCGTGCCACACCTACATCGAGAAGTCCTGCTCGATTCACGTTCCCGAAGACTCTCTGTTCTCCGCGCAGCTGAGGATTATTACCTCGCGGTCCGGGGGCAGCATGGGAGAACTCCTTCCGGCTGTGCGCAAGCAGAGGGTAGAGATGAATCCTCCCTCGCTGGAAGATTCCAGAGCAGACCTCCTCAGGCTCCAGCAGCAGACGGGCCCGGTCAAAGTAAGCCTGGATATGCTTCGCCGGCTGGCGCCGACGCTGCGTGAAGGCGCTTTCTGCGGAACCGCCGTGCTGGCCGAAAGTGAACTGATCGACTTTCACCCGGGAGATACCACAGACCGTTGCCTCGGAGTCGCCATCGACATTGGCACCACAACTCTCGCCGGTTCGCTGCTGGATCTGGTCAGCGGTAAAGAACTCGCGCTGTCAGCACTTGCAAACCCCCAGAGCCGCTTCGGTGACGACGTTCTGACCCGGATCCGGCATGCTGGCGAATCTCCGCAGGGGCTCGACGCTCTGCGAGACACGATCATCGAAGCGGTGAACACGATGGTCGAGGATCTCTGCGGACAAGCCGAGCTGCCCACCACGGAGATCTATGAAGTCGTCTTTGCGGGAAACACTACGATGCAGCACCTCCTTTGTGGGTTGGATCCGTCTCCATTGGGTCAGATACCCTTCGTGCCTGCATTCGCTCGGGGTCTTTCGCTGTCGGCTTCGGAACTGAGGCTATCGGTGCATCGTGGAGCCCGGGCTCAGATCCTGCCCGTCGTCGGTGGTTTCGTGGGTGGTGACACCGTCGCGGGGCTGGTAGCTACTCGCATCGGTGGCATGGACGGGCCGGAAATGCTGGTGGATATCGGGACCAACGGAGAGATCGTGCTGGCCTGCGAGGGCGAGTTGTGGGCGGCCAGCACTTCCGCCGGTCCCGCATTCGAAGGGGCGCGGATATCCTGCGGCATGAGAGCGGTCCCCGGAGCCGTTGAGAAGGTCGTCTTCGATGACGATATCCGCCTGAGCACCATCGGGGACGATCCTGCAAGGGGAATCTGCGGAAGCGCTCTGGTGGACCTGGTTGCCCAGTTGCTGGACTGTGGGATCCTCACACCCGAAGGCAGGATGCTTGCCCGGAAGGAACTCCCTGCGGATCTCCCGGCCAGGATTGCGGAAAGAGTGCTTCCCGACGAGAACGGTCAGCATGAGTTCCTTGTGGCCTGCGAAGGCGACGGTGGCGGTCGGCGGGTCGTGGTCACGCAGAGGGACATCCGGGAGATGCAGCTTGCGACGGGGGCGATACGAGCGGGCATCAATCTGCTGCTCAGGCAGGTTGGCATCGAGCCGACCGACCTGGTGCGCGTCTGCATCGCGGGGGGTTTCGGCAGCTTCATCCGCCGCGACCATGCCCAGCGGATCGGGCTGATCACGCCGGGCATTCCGCACCGGCGGATACACTTTGTGGGCAATGCTTCGCTGGACGGAGCCAAGTGGGCGATGTTGTCGACTTCGGCCCGCAAACAGGCGGAGGTCCTGGCTGGGGCAACGCGCCACGTGAATCTCTCTCAGGACCCAGCCTTCCAGGATGCGTTTGCCGAAGCCATGATCTTTCCTGCTTCTCCCCAGGCCGATGCCGAAGGTTCCGAGGCGGGCCCTGAAACCATGTAGATCGCCTGCCGTTGCTCTGGCCACTCTACAGTCTTCTCCAGCGATGAATTCGGGCCCGACATAAATGGCGCAGCGTGCTTTGCTGTGGAAGCGATTGGCGGAAAGGTCATCGATTTCTGCCAGACAATGGTGATCTACTCATCGCCTAACCTGCAAGCCTGCCCCCGAAGGTTGCCGGTTCATCTCTCACCCCCCACGTCATAACCACCTTCAGACACAGAGAAAGTGCCGAGTAGGTAACGGCCTTGTTGCTTGGCGACGAATATCCTACGCGTATGTGACTAATCGTCATGAATACGACAAAAATGTTATAAACGTATCACTAGATAACTATTTTGTAGTTTCTGCTCATCCGCCGCGGAGTCTAAGGTAAGACCCAAGATCATATAAAAAAATGACTTAGGCCCGTTTGGCTTGTTTGGCACGGGGTGTGCTGTGCTGTACAGCGGACAAGGAGTGTAT
>CAZXSK010000067.1:11298-20840 GCA_964642855.1 uncultured Planctomycetaceae bacterium
GTTTGGCTTGTTTGGCACGGGGTGTGCTGTGCTGTACAGCGGACAAGGAGTGTATCCCGTGACAACACCAAGCCGGACAACGAGACACGCATGTTCCCTCCTCGACAGGTGCCTGCCGTCGCGTGGGGCGGCGAGAGGCGGAGGAGCAGCGTCGGGCCGGCTCGGAGGCAGAGACCCCACAGTATCTGAGACTTCCTCAAGGCGAAGGAAACGTACCCGCAGAGGTACTTGGTCCAAAGGTATTCCAGGTTCAGGAGCAACGGAAATGAAGAAATCATTACTGACAATCTTACTGCTGACGGCCATTGTGGGTGTTCCGCGACTGGCGTTGGCTGCGGACGAAGAGGCACCAGCGGCACCCAGCGAAGCCGCGGTGAAGGCTGCCTACGAGAAGGCTGGGACCGACGCCAACAGCCAGATAGAGATGGCCGTACAGGCCGAGGCGGACGGTAAGTCGGCTGCCTATGCCAGTGACGCCACGCCGGTTGAGGAAACCGTCGAGGTGGAGGTAGGCGGGAAGACTGAGAAAGTTACCGTCTACCGGGAACAGACCGATGTGGAGAAGCATCAGTTCTACGGCAATGTGCTGTGGACGGCGGTCGCCGCGTTCCTGGTGTTCTTCATGCAGGCTGGCTTTGCCATGGTCGAAGCCGGTTTCACACGGGCCAAGAACGCCGTGAACATCATCATGAAGAACGTCATGGACTTCTCCATCGGCATCATCGCGTTCTTCGTGATTGGCTTCCATCTTATGTTCTCCGGCGACGAGCCGCTGTTTTTCCTGGGCTCGACCGAAATGGCCGACTGGGGCATGACCTTCTTCATTTTCCAGGCCGTCTTCGCCGCGACCGCAGCAACCATCGTTTCCGGTGCCATGGCTGAGCGGACGAAATTCACCTCCTACCTGGTGTACTCTGCTGCCATCAGCGCGATCATCTACCCGATCAGCGGCAGTTGGGCCTGGGGATCGCTGCTTGACGGCGAAGGCTGGCTGGAGACCTTCTATCAGCTCAAGATGCCCGGAGGCGATTCCCACGCGGTGTTCTTCAGCGACTTTGCGGGTTCGACCGTGGTTCATAGCGTCGGTGGCTGGCTGGCCCTGGCCGGTGCCATCGTGCTGGGTCCGCGAATCGGCAAATACGTTAACGGCAAGCCCCGCGCGATCATGGGTCACAACATCCCCCTGGCTGCACTGGGTGTGTTCATCCTGTTCTTCGGCTGGTTCGGCTTCAACCCCGGGTCCACCACGACGTTCGACAGCTCGCTGGGCGGCATCGCAGTGACAACCGGTCTTGCAGCCGCTGCTGGCGGATTGCTTGCCATGCTGACGGCCTGGCTGATTGAGAGAAAGCCTGACGCTTCGATGACGCTCAACGGCGTGCTGGCCGGCTTGGTATCGATCACCGCTCCCTGTGCGACGGTCACTCCCTTCTGGGCAACCGTTATCGGGGCGATTGGCGGAATTATCGTGGTCCTGGCAGTCATCTTCATCGACCGCGTGCTGAAGGTCGACGACCCGGTCGGCGCCGTTGCGGTTCACGGCGTCTGCGGTGCGTGGGGCACGCTTTCATGCGGCCTGTTCAATACTCCCGAAGCCGCGTGGGAAGGCGGCCCGATGATCGGCGGCGTTCTTGTCGGCGGGTCCATCCACCAGTTGCTGGTGCAGTTGGTCGGGGTGGCGTCGGTCTTCGCCTACGCCTTCATCGTCGGACTCGTGCTGTTCTTCGCCATCCGCCTGACGATCGGTCTGCGGGTCAGTGCGGAAGAGGAACTGCGTGGCCTGGATGTTGGCGAACACGGGATGGAAGCCTACTCGGGATTCCAGGTGTTCACCACGACCTGACCTTGTCTGGAAAACGCGTGTGTGGGTGGCGGGCTGTTGGCCTCCTCCTCCCTGGCAGCCAGCCGCCCACCACCGAATCCGGGATCTATGACAACGTCCGGAAGACCGACAAGGCCTGACTAACAAGACTACAAGGAGCATAGAGATGAAACTGATCATTGCCTACATCCAGCCCGAGAAGCTCAACGACGTGAAGCAGTCGCTCTACTCGGCGGAGGTCTACAAGATGTCCGTGAGCAACGCACTCGGGTGCGGACAGCAGAAGGGATACCACGAGACATATCGCGGTGTGGATGTCGAAGTGAATCTGCTGAAGAAAGTGAAAGTCGAGATCGCCGTCAACGACGACTACGTCCAGAAGACCATCGATGCGGTCGTCGAAGGGGCCCGGTCGGGCAACATCGGCGACGGAAAGATCTTCGTGATTCCTCTCGAAAGGTGCGTGCGTATCCGCACCGGGGAAGAGGGAAGCGAAGCCATCGGATAATGCGTCCCGCCTTCCTGATCGTGCCCGGCGTTGTGGCGCCAGTCAGGTGCGGTCGGCCAAGGCGGGTGACCTGAAAACTTCTTCCCGTCAGGACGGACGGCTTCCCCAGCCGATCCTCCTGGTGCCTGGTGCCTCGGCCGGTCCGGCTACCCCAGTCGGACCGGCCGTACTATTGCGCAATCAGCCCGCTGGTTCTTGACCCGCCTTCGGAGCTGCCCACATGTCTGCTGCGAGGACCACGGAATGGGAGCGGACCCCAAGCGAAGGCGGAAGGGGGAGAACACGCGCGGCAGGACTCGAACCTGCAACCTTCGGTTCCGTAGACCGATGCTCTATCCATTGAGCTACGCGCGCAAGCCTCGCGTATTGCGAGCGTCAAAGTGTATATCCCGCCCGCTGGCCTGTCAAGACCGACCCAAGCGTTTTCGCTGGTCGGGCGTCAGTCTGAGATCTCGCCCTCGCTGAACACGGGCCATTCGCCGGTGACGTCGATGATCAGAGACTTCTGACCGTTGGAAACCGTGAGGATCCCGCTGCCCCTCTTCTCCCTGAGATAGGGGCTGTCAAACACCGGCCAGGTGGTGTAATCCAGCTTGGTTCCATTGGTGGTAGCGACGGGTCTTCCGCCGGGTCTATCGGCTGAGACGGTGCTCTTGAGGGTCAGCACGTCGCCCTGCAGGCTGGTGAACGTGAC
Organism: uncultured Planctomycetaceae bacterium; assembly: GCA_964642855.1. Classification (GTDB taxonomy): domain Bacteria; phylum Planctomycetota; class Phycisphaerae; order SM23-33; family SM23-33; genus CAZXSK01. The sequence continues at coordinate 14,323 of CAZXSK010000067.1, forward strand.
GGCGTGGCTGTCCTGGAATTCCGAAAGATCCAGCCTGCACTTGTCGCCGACTGCCTTGCGGAAGCTCTTGAACGTGCCGTACTCGCCGGCCTGGCCCAGTTGGATCGCCCAGCCTCCCAGCCTGCCAGGTGAGACCAGCCAGCGGTGCGTCTTGCTGTCGACCGTTTCCGCCTTGCCGCTCTTGCCCACCGCGGTAACCCTTTCGACCGAAGCCTTGCCATTGAGAGGCCGGGCTGCGAGATACGCCTTGCCTATCTTCCAGAAGAACCAGCCGTGCTCCTTTAACGGGTCTCCAGCCTGGACAGGGAAGCCCAGAATGCTCCGATGCCTCGTCCGCTGATCCTCATCGGAGTACACGTAGCATACGTTCAGAGCCGCTGCCCGTTTCTGGTGGTACTGGTCATAGGGCGTCCGACCTTCCAGAGGGAAGTGCCCGTGATAGCCATTGGACGCTCCGAATGTTCGCACATCATTGGCGTCACGCAGGGAGGCTTTGAACAGGGTCGTCTGCGGCAGGATGGTTCCCTTCGTGCGCACGCCCTTCTCCGGAGAGTAGAGCGTGCCCATGGCGTAGTTCTCGGCTACGTAAAGATATTCCTGGTCCTTGTTCGCCTCGGCAGGATAGTACTGGGGCTTGGAGTTGCGTGCCTCAAAGGGCAGTTTCACTTTCTTGGCAGCCAGATCCCGAATCACAGGATGCGGCCGGTAATCGGAAAGGGCAAGGTTCGTGACGGCGTGCAGTGCGCGGCCTGGCTTATCCCAGCCCTGCTCCAGGACCGGCCTGGCTGAATTGCCGAACCACAGCCAGTTCACCCGGTCGGTGATGGTGGTGACGGCGGACTTGGCGAAGCCTCGTGATTCCGGACCCATGTTGCAGCCATGGAAGTACTTCAGAGCCTGCGCTGCGGCGAGCCAGTGCAACGCGGCCTTTGAGAGTTTGCGCATGTTCTCCCGTTTGCTGAAGTCGTAGATATTCGACCAGCCAGCAGCCGTGAACGCAACGTACGTTGAACTGTCGTACTCGCCTTGGCCGGCGGTGTAGAACTTGTTGACCTGACCTTTCAGCCATTGTTCCAGCCAGTCCGGCCCGCGCCTGGACTTGTAAGGGCCCTCGATGTACTCGCTGAAGATGTACCCGCTGGTTCGATGCATGAAGCCGTGATTTTCCGTGCCGCCATGGGTCATCTGGCCGAAGTGGTTCTTCACGTCATATTCGGTCGCCTTGACACGGCTTTGAGGGAGACGGTTCCGGAACTGGATGTACAGCCTCGCCCGTTGGTATGCCGCGAAATGGTACAATCCTCGATCGCCCTTGTTTGTGTTGACGTCATTGAGCATCGCCAGGGCGCGGGCTACGTTCGGGTCGAGAGTGCCAGGGTTCAGCGCAAGTCTGGCCATGATCGGCCCCAGCGCGTACTTGTGCGGATCCCCGAGGTTGATCCTGTTGGACCACTCCATAATCTCCTTGGGGTTGTCCTTTGCGACCTGTTTGAGCGTGAATGCCGCGCGTTGACCAAAGGCCTGCTCATAGCCATCTCCGCTGCAGGCCAAGGGGAACAGAGCGACCGAGATCAAGACAGCCTGCGGGAAGCGAAGTGAATATCTGCGGATTGTCATGGTGGGATTCTCCATAGATGGACTTGGTCCATGATCATTCTAACCCGATGCAAACTCTGGGCAAGACACTTGCTTGCGGCTCTGTCCTGGTACAGCTACGCTTAACGTTTTGCTCTCGCCGGACTGGGAGATAGCCACGACATGGCCAATCGCGTTCTGTTTGTGACGCTGCACCATTGGTGGTCGCATTATCGTCTGGGTATGCATTGGCTTGCCGATACTTTTCACCGCAAGGGGTGGGAAGTGGTCTTCATGACCGTTTGCGCCAGCCCGATCAAACGTTTTCTGGGTCGCGACCGAAGGCTCTGCGTAGTGGCCCCTGAGAAGGCGAACCGCCTGGCACGGATCAAGGAGAACTACTACGGCTACCTGTGGCAGACTCCGTGGCATCCCCCAGGTGGAGGAGGCCGGCTGAAGAACCTTCTATCCGCTCCCTTGATCCGAATGTGGCCTTTGCTTCCCCTTGGCGAGGTCCGGTCTCTTCTGCCTGATACGGATCTGGTAATTTTCGATTCGCATGTGGGGATTCTGTTGGTCGAGAGGATCCGTTCCCTAGCAGCGAATGCCCGAATGGTCTATCGGGCATCGGATCATCTACATGCCATGGGCGTCCACCCGGCAGTGGTAAGGTTCCAACGACAGATCGCCCCCCAGTTTGACAGAATCTCCTGCCCGAGCGAAGCCGTCTTCAGGCAGTTCGATTCTCTGGGCAACGCACGGGTTGACCATCATGGGCTGAGCAAGTCGCACTTCGACCGCAGCCATCCTGATCCTTACGACGATAGGGATCGGCCTGTCGCTGTCTTCGTCGGGAACGTACACGTGGACCTCGACCTGCTCGCCCGTGCCTGCCGCCAGAGACGAGACATCGCTTTCCACGTGATCGGCCGATTGCCCGACTTGCCCGACGAGGCGAACTTGGTCAAGCACGGCAGTCTGCCCTTCGCAGAAACAGTACCGTTTATCCAGCACGCGGACATCGGTCTGCACTGCATCGCGCCCGGACCGGCGTGTGAATCGTTCACTGACAGTCTGAAAGTGCTCCAGTACACCTACTGCAAGCTGCCCATCGTGGCTCCGGAATTTCTCCGTTGTGAGCGTCAGAACTTCGTCTTCTATCATCCCGGCGACGATGCATCGATCCGTCAGGCTCTTGGCGAGGCTTTGCAGATGGATCGCTCGACAATCGATCCTTCGGGAGTGGAGTCGTGGGAAGATCTAGCTGCGAAACTGGCGGGGCAGCTAGAGCTCTGACCCCTATTCCCGGCAGATGCGGGAGAACAACTCGGCATGGCGGCGTGCCGCGCGGTTCCAGCTGAACGTTCCAACTCGCTGCAAACCGCTCTGTGATGTCAGTTGACGCCAGGTCTCGTCGTGTACAGCGCGCGTCATCGCCTGGGCCCATCCCGCCGCGTCATCGGGTCTGACGAACGCGGCCGCCTTCCCCGCAACTTCGTGGAAGACCGGGATGTCCGAGCAGATCACCGGCGAGCCGGCAGTCATTGCCTCGAGCACAGGAAGCCCAAAGCCTTCGTAGGTCGAGGGCACAAGAACCGCAGTTGCCGACGCCAGCATCAGCCCGGCCAGTCGATCAGACACATAACCAGCCGCCAGTGTTCGATCGGCCTGTGGATGCTCAACAAGCGATCGCCAGAAGTCTTCGCTTCCCCAGCCGGGCAAGCCTGCGAAAACCAAGGGGCAGCGCCTGCGGTCGCTGGGATTCATCGCCGACAACGCATCCAGCAGCATGCGGTTGTTCTTTCGCGGCTCAAGAGTGCCCAGGCACAGAAAGAACTCCCTCGGCAATCCGGCTGCAGCAGCCAATTGAACTGCCCGATCGGGAGTCGGAAAGGGAAGACTCCGGGGAGCCTCAGGTATCACGTGGACGCGGTCCGGTCGCGCTCCCCAGAGCTCACAAAGTCGTCTCCTGGTGAAGTCCGATGGCGTGATCCAGGCGTGGGTGGTGTCAATCGTGTCTGCGACAAAGTGCTCGTACCACTTCACGCGGTCGATCGGATGCCAGTGAGGGTGTTCGACTGCCGAGAGATCATGGACCGTCGTGATCACGGGCAGTTCATCGATTCGGATGGCCAGGTGATTGGGCTCGAAGGAAGCGCGGTATTGCTGTTTCCGGGCACATCTTCGGAACGCAGCCCGGTAGAGCTTCAGCAGCGTCTGACGCAGTTGGTAGGGCATGCGCCGCGCGAGCTGTGCAGGCCGTCCAAGACGGGACAGCGGCTTCAGGGAAGCAGCCAGAGGCCCCGAACCAACCGCCGGAGACGCCAGCCATGACGTCCGTCGAAGGTGTCCAGAGCAGAATCCAGTAGGCACGACGCCTGCGTTTTCGGGCCAGTGGTGGAGGATGTTCCGCAGGTACGTGCCCACACCGGTTCTGCCCCGATAGAGGCAGCGATCATTGACAAGTATTCGTGCTTCCATGCAGTTGCGATTGTACGAAGATGGGCGCAAAAAGACACCCCCGGCCAGCAGCCGGAGGTGTTTGGTTCACGAAAGTAGCAGTAGGTTCTAGCCCGGCTGGATGACCACCATCGACTTACCGTCAGGGGAGAGGATCACAGCGTTCTCCTCGCTGTCGTCGTCTTCGGAGGGTTCGCGCTGATCGTCCTGACGGTCCCGGCGGCTGTTGCGACGCTCCCGCCACCTACGCATCCGTTCCCGCATGCGCTCCCGGGCCTTGTCCATCTCGGCTTTTTCTTCCTCGCTCAGTTCCCCATCCTTGTCCTTATCGAACATGCGGACCCAGCGCTTCTCGCGTTCTGCCCGCCAGCCTGCCCGACGCTCTTCGTCGGACAACTCGCCGTCGCCGTCTTTGTCGTACGCTTCCACCATACGTTTACGCCACGCTTCTCGCTCAGCCCGAACGCCGGCACGCCGCTCCTCTCGCGAAAGCTCACCGTCCCCATCGGCGTCGTATTTCTTCAGGAACTCCTTCCGCCGCTGGTCCATGCGCTCCCGCCATTGCTTCGCCCGTTTCTCCATCTCCTGCTTGGCCTCTTCCATGCGGGCGGCTTCGTCTTCCGACAGCACGCCGTCGCCATTCTCATCGAATCGCTTGGTCAGCGCCTGTTCCACCCGATCCTGCATTTGCTTGCGAAGGTCTGCGCGTTGGTTCTCCCGCTCCTCCTCCGAAAGCTCGCCGTCGCCGTCCGCGTCGTATTCCTCCAGCATCCTCTTCTGAATCTCCGCGCGACGCTTCTCTGCAATGGCCTGCCATGCCTTTCGGCGCTCCTGTCGTGAGAGTTCGCCGTCCCCGTCCTGGTCATACTCCTTGATCTGCTCGGGTGTCAGCTCGCGAGCCCTGCGACTCCGCCGACCATTGACGACGGTCCGTCCCAGTGGGAGCCTGCCCTTGGCCAGGGCTTGGTTGAGCTTCGCCCGTTCCTGCTTGGAGAACTTCCCGTCTTCGTCGGCGTCGAGATTCTTGAGGAAGCCTTCGCGGATGGCCTTGCGGTAGGCGTCGGCTTCGAACCAGTCGATCGTATTGCTGCGGTTCTTGTCAAAGGCCTGCATGGCCCGCCAGTTGTCGAAACGACGCGCGAAATGGCCCTGTTTGCCATGGGTCCGTGCAAATTCGTTGGCATCCAGTTCGTTGTCCGGGCCGGCTGATTTGAAAAAGCGCGCTCGTTCTGCCGGTGGGTTGTACGGATCCACGACCCCGTCGGCTAGTTCTTCGATCTGGGTTGCTTTGGCCTTGTCTGCCGTCGTGGTATTGGGGTCGTCAGCCATCGCCAATGCGCAACTAACCAGCAATGCAAGAATTATTGGAGATATCCTCATGGTCTTGGTCCTTCTTTCCGGATTGTAAAGTGCGTCGGGTCATCGACGTCGTCCTGGCGCGAATGCCAGGACCAATCCATCGGGCTAACGTTGCTGAGGATCATTTTATGCAGAAAACCCGAAATCGTGAACTGCCAAAACGACAAACCCACATGCGCGGGAACTACTGGTGAAGGTTTCTGGCAATAGAATTCAAGCAAGCCCGTTGGACTTGGGCAGGCTTTTACGGGAACCTGAGAGGGTCGTTGGTGTTCCAAACAATCAGGTCGCGCCGGGGCAAGGAGCAGCCGAAAAGGCCTGCGGAGCCCGAACCATGAGTATTGCTGAAGTCCTTCTTGAGAAGGGCCTTATTTCGCCGGACCAATTGGCCGAGGCGATGGATCTGCGCAAACGCCAGGGCTGGCGCATCGACCGCGCGCTGGTCAAACTGGGTCACGTCGACGAGGACACCCTCCTCGGGGTACTGTCCGAGCAACTGGCCATTCCCCTGGTCGATCTCCGCGACGTTGATATCGACGTCGACACGTTGAAAGCCCTGCCTGCCCGGCTGGTCTATCGCAAGCACCTGGTGCCAGTCTCCCGCAACAACGGCTCGTTGACCGTCGCTACCAGCGACCCCTTTGACCTGTATGCCTTCGATGAGTTGAGGCTTCTGACCGGCCTGGAGATCCAGCCTGCGCTGGCTTCGGAAGACGAGATCGACAAGGTCATCAAGAGGCACTATGGCGTCGGCGGCGAAACCATCGACGAGATGATGAGCACCGACGATCTCGAGGTCATCGACGAAGGCGACAGTGACGATCAGGATCTCGTGGAGATGGCCCAGGAAGCCAGCGTCATCAAGCTGGTCAACGAAATCTTTCTGGAAGCCGTCAACGAACGTGCGAGCGACATTCACATCGAACCCTACGAGCGCGGTCTCTCCATCCGCTACCGGATTGACGGCGTGCTGCAGGACGCCTCCGTGCCTCCGCAGATCTCCAAGTTCCAGGCTGCCATCATCAGCCGTATCAAAATCATGTCGAACCTGAACATCGCCGAGAAGCGTCTGCCCCAGGACGGGCGGATCAAGATGCAGGTAGGGGGCCGGCAGATCGACGTCC
>CAZXSK010000068.1:0-9843 GCA_964642855.1 uncultured Planctomycetaceae bacterium
CTGGTGCTTCGCGATATCGACGTTCGAACCGTGCTGGTCGGCGGGGATCGGCTTACGCTCGAAGCGGGGGCGCAGGTCGTGGATGCAGGGCCTGTGAGAATCACCGCGAACATCGTGGGGCTGCAGTCGCTGACCGGCGAGGGGCAGTTGGACCTCCACGGAGACGCCCGCGTCCACACGCAGGGCCGATGGAACATTCAGCCGCTGGCGGAGTTCGCTCGCCCTGGTGCAACGCTGACCGGCCAGGTGGGCCTGGCGATGTCTGTAAGGGCGGACGGATCGCTGATTGACATCAGCTGGCAGGGCGAAGGGGTCGGCGTGGGGCCCCGGGCCAGTGAAGCCGCACCCGCTCCCCGGCGCGTGGAGATGACCATCGCAGGCCGGTCCAATGTGTCGGTGCAGGGCCCGGCGACGGGGCGAAGCGTTGTGGCGGACGGCAACGCAACGGTCAGCGGCATTCGTACAGGCGGCGAGCGCGTAGAAGACGTAAAGCTGAGATGGCAGCGCGTGACCTACCGCAGCGGGAGCGTATCGGCGGTGCTGGCCGAACTGGACTCGGCGTTTGCCCGGATGGCTGCTCGAGACGTCAACGCCTCATGGGACCGGGGGCTTGTCGCCTCGGGCAAGATCAACGGCTCAGCCGACATCGGCGACGCCCTGGCGGTCCTGCGGCCGATCCTGGGAGGCAGCAACTGGCCGGACGCGGAAGGCCGGGCCAAGCTGGACATCACCGCAACCACGGAGGGCAATCTCGTTACCCTGAGCGGAAACGGCGACGTCACCGACCTGTTCATCCGTCGCGGGCAGACACGATTCTCTCACAGGCGAACGGAATGGAGCATCGACGGCCGGCTCGACCGCGGCAGCCACGACCTGACGCTGACCAGAGCATCGGTGGACGCAGGGGATCTGTTCCAGATGACCCTCTCGGGAAACGTGCGAGGTCTGCAGGCCCGACGGGTGCTCGACCTTTCAGGCCGGTATGAGGGGTCGTGGGAAGACATCCTTGCCCTGGCTCGCTCCCTGTCCCCCGGGGCCGCAGAAGGCGTGACGATTGCGGGTCGCACCGAAGGGCCGATCTCGATCACCGGGCCGCTGGGGGATCCACAGATTACCCCGACAATTCGCGGTGTCGACGCCAATACGGCTGTTACGTGGGAAAGCATCCGATTGTGGGACCTCGATCTCGGAAAGGCGTCGATTACGCCGAGGCTGGCCAGCGGGGTGATCGAACTGGGTCGCGAGACCATCCCGGCCGGTGAGGGCTCGGTGGGCGTGGCCGGGTCGATCGACCTGCTCGGGCCCGATAAGCGGTTCCGCCTCACCCGGAAGACCGCGTTCTTCGAGTCCGTTGCGCTCACGCCGGAATTGACCCGCAACGTGCTCGGGCAGATGAACCCGATTTTCGCCAAGATCGCCGATGTCAGCGGGGTGATCACGCTGGAACTCCACGACGCCAACGTTCCCCTCGGCGAGAAAGTCCGCCGCGAGGGTACCCTCTCCGGCCGCGTGGGGCTGGAGAACATGCGTGCCAGACCCCAGGGATTCCTGGCCGACGTGCTCAAACTTGCCGGAAGAACAGACAATGACTGGGTCCCGCTGAAAGTCAGCGGCCTGGATTTCCAGCTTCGCGACGGGTGGGTGAGCTACCGGAATCTGAAAATCACCGCCGGCGATGTGGACCTGGAGTTCAACGGCTCGGTGGGCCTCAACGATCAGCTCCGCCTGTCGCTGGACCTGCCCGTCACGCCGTCGCTGCTGAGGAAGTTGGGCGTCTCGGGGAAAAACGCTGTCGATTACGCGGAGATCCTGTCGGCCGCGCGGGTGTCGGTGCCCCTTCGCGGCACGGTGGACAATCCCAAGTTGCAGTTGATGGAGGTGGACATCTCCGGCATGCTTCGGGAGGCGGCGAAGAAGCTGGTGGAGAAGAAGGCTGCCGATCTGCTCGGGGACCTTCTGGGCGGCGACAAAGACGATGACGACGAGCGACGAGACCAACTGCCCGACAGTCGGAAATCCGAGGACCCCAACGCCGTCGAAGGCAGCGCCGATGACGGCCAGCCGCAGGGGAACGGAGCAGACGAGGCCACGCAGGACGACGGCGGCGAGAAGAAGGAAGAACCGCCGCGCCGGCTTCCGAGGCTGCCTGACGACGCGAACTCGGTCGTCGACGACCTGCTGGATGCGATCTTCAAGCGGATCGAGGAGAGGGACTGATGTCTCCGGCGGGACTGAGGCGAATCCGGGAAGGGCTACGGAATCTGCTGACCGCGCCGGGAGACGAACTGGGTCGGTGGGCCCGGTTGCTGCGCTATCAGATCCAGCTTTGGCGGCACTGTGGCAGAAGGCTTCACGAGAACAATGCAGCGGCGATGGGAGCAGCGCTGTCGTTCCGCACGATCTTCGCGCTCGTGCCGATCCTCATCCTGACATTCCTGGGCCTCAAGACGTTTGGCGTGGTCGCCGACACGAAGAACCTCCTCTGGGAGGTGATGGACAGGAGCGGCCTGACGCAGATCCGCTACAGTGTCGAGCCCGTCGACGCAAACAGCCCTTCAGCAGAGGGCGCCGACGCGAACATCCCAGGCGACGCCAACGCCCCGGCCGGCGCAGGCACAAGTAGGGTTCCACCGGATGCCAACGATGTGGGAGACCCGAACGCCCTGCCTGAGGCGAGCGGAGGGAGCGGAGACCGCCCCATGGCGGTGCGCCGGTCGGATTCGGTAGCCGCGAAGGTCATGGAACTCGTTGACAAGGTCGAGGCGCAGTTGACCGTCGGCAAGCTCGGGCCCCTGGGCATCGTGTTGCTGATCTGGACTGCGCTGACATTGATGACGACGATCGAACGGTCCCTGAACCGGATCTTCGAGGCCCGACACCGGCGGTCATGGGCCAGGCGTGTCCTGCTCTACTGGTCGGTACTGACGCTGGGCCCGGTTGCGTTGGCTGCGGCAGGGTATTTCAGCGGGAGCATTCTCGCGAGCATCGAAACGATCGCCGTGGTGCGGGAGATCATCGAGGTCCTGGGCTGGCTGGGACCGGTGCTGGTGGGCGTACTGCTCCTGTCGTCACTTTACTCGCTGATGCCCAACACGCATGTTCGTTTCGACTCGGCGCTGAAGGGGGCGATCGTAGCCGTGCCCCTTTGGCTCCTGGCGCGGTGGGCGTTTGAGCTGTATGTCGGCAACGTCGCCGGCCAGAGCGTTTACGGCGCGCTGATCCTGATCCCGCTGTTCCTGCTGTGGCTGAACCTCTCGTGGTGGATTTTCCTGTTCGGGGCGGAGCTGGCGCATACCGCAACGCACCTGTCGCGGATGGTCTGGGCCGACCGGGCGGGTGGATCGGTGCTGGGTATCTGGCAGCTGGTCTCGGCGCTGGTAGCCGTCGGCCAGGTCCAGCGTCGACGGGGCGGACCTGCCGACCGCGACCGGATCGTTCGGGCGCTGCACCTGCCGCCCGGCATGGTGGATCGACTGCTGGAAACGCTGGAGGAACAGGAACTGATCTGCCGTACCGAGAGCGACGGCTCTCCGCGGTATGTGCTCTCGCGCAGCCCGGAGGAGATCGCCGTCGACGACGTACTGAGTACCGGGCTGACCTCGAGTGATACGATGGATTGGGCTGGGGGTTCCCGGCATGTGACCGAGGGCGTGGACATGATACGATCGCGGGCGGCCGGCGGTGTGAAGGGCATGACCCTCGCCGAAGCGGTTCGCGCAGGTGACCAGGAAGAAGGAAAGGATGATCACGACGATGACTCATAGAGACTGGCTGCGGACGCTGCTGATGGTGGGCGTGATGCTGGCGGGACTGCTGCCCGGCTGCAGCACGAACCCGGTAACGCAGGAAAGCGAGCCGATCTTCATCTCCAGGCGACAGGAGATCCAGATCGGGGAAGAGGCGTCGCCGCAGTTCGAGGAGCAGTTCGGCGGTGCGGTACCCAGCAGGCGCCTGCAGGAGTACATCACGTCGGTGGGGATGCGCGTTGCGAAGGCGTCCGACCGCGAGATGCCCTACGAATTCACGCTCGTGTCCTCGGACGTGCCCAACGCTTTTGCACTGCCCGGCGGGAAGATCTTTATCACCGCAGGGCTTTTCGAGCGAATGCAGAACGAGCGTCAGCTTGCAGCCGTACTCGCCCACGAGGTCGGGCACGTGGCCTATCGCCACAACGTGCACCAGATCCAGCGGCAGATCGGTTTCCAGGTGCTGGCGGGCATTGCCGGGCAGGTAGCCGGGGAGCACGGCCAGGCGGCGTCGAGCATCACGAAGGTGGTCAGTTCGATGGCCAACCTCAGCTACACGCGCGACGACGAATACGAAGCCGACGCCATCGGCATCGAGTACGCTCACCGCGCCGGCTACAACCCGTGGGGCATGGTGGGCCTGCTGACGGTCCTCCAGAAGCTCTCGAACGACGATGGCGGGAAGCTGGATGAAATGTTCCGCACCCACCCGCTGACGCAGAATCGCATCGACCAAGCGAGGGAAACGCTTCAGAAGCCGGAGTATCGCGACTACACGACCGGCCTGGACGTTCCCGCCGACGACCAGTACGACCGGATGAAATCACTCCTGCGATCGGTCCTGCGGGAGTCCTGACACGCCAGTGGAGTGAAGGCAGCCTTGCCTGCGGGCGTCTGCAGAGTGAAAACGCAAAGCGGGCATCCCCCGGCGGATGCCCGCTGGATGCGATCCGTTCGGTGCCCTCCGGAACCTTCATGCACACAGCAAACATACGACGCACCGAACTCCCGCTGCGCTGTCCTCGCAAACAGGGATACGCATCCCCGGGCGACTGGCTGCGCGGGAATCGGGAAAACCTCGGACCGGGACATCGTCATGTCCCCCGAATTTCGCACTACGCCAGTCCCGGCTGCGGGTTACAATCGATGGGCGACGAGCCTGTAGAGTGGAGTCGTGCGTGAGCCAGAACCAGCAGCCTCACCTTGCGAAGACCGAACACATCGCGGACCTTCCGCCGCTCTCCGGGCCCGGGCCGGCCGGAGGGCCCGCACCCCAGCCGGACTACCTCGCCGCCATCGGAAGCCGGATCGGCCCGTACGAACTCAAAAGCGTGCTCGGGGAAGGCGGGTTCGGAGTGGTCTATCTCGCCGAGCAGGTCGAAGGCGTCCGTCGGGAGGTCGCCCTGAAGATCATCAAGGCGGGCATGGATACCCGCCGCGTGCTCACGCGGTTCGAGATCGAACGCCAGGCACTGGCGATGATGAGCCATCCGAACATCGCAGCCGTCCTGGACGCCGGCGTCACCGAAAAAGGCAGGCCGTACTTCGTGATGGAACTCGTGCGCGGGCTGCCGATCACCAACCACTGCGACCGCCGGAGGCTTTCGATCGACCGCAGGCTGGGGCTGTTTCTCTCGGTCTGCGATGCCGTCCAGCACGCCCACCAGAAGGGCATCATCCATCGCGATCTCAAGCCGTCGAACGTGATGATCACCGATCACGACGGCCGGGAGTCCGTGAAGATCATCGATTTCGGAGTGGCCAAGGCGATCTCCCAGCCGCTGACCGAGCGGACGCTGTTTACCGAGACCGGCCAGCTGATCGGCACGCCGGAGTACATGAGTCCCGAGCAGGCACAGATGGAGGTCGAGCGGGTCGACACGCGGACGGATATCTACTCTCTCGGCGTGCTGCTGTACGAGTTGCTCACCGGCGCGCTGCCGTTCGAGGGCAAGGAGCTGCGATCCAAGGGGTTCGCCGAGATCCAGCGGGTGATCGGCGAGCAGGAGCCGCCCACGCCTTCCCAGCGGCTGGAACAGCTCCGTGACCACGCGGTGACTCTCGCGGAGCAACGCAGAACCGATCCGCGCACGCATCGACGCCGGCTGTTCGGCGAACTCGACTGGATCGTCATGAAGGCCCTGGAGAAGGATCCCGCCCGGCGGTACGCGACGGCCACCGCATTGGCTGAGGATGTCGAGGGGTTTCGCAACAACGAACCCGTGGCAGCCGGCCCGCCCAGGCCAGGCTACCGCGCGGGCAAGTGGATGAAGCGGAACCGTACCAAAGTTGCCGTCTCGGCGGTGATCGTACTGGAACTGCTAGCCGGGTCGGTCGCGAGTATCGTGTTGCTGGTGCAGGCCCAGCGCGCACGAAGCCAGGCCGAGCAGGACCGCCACCAGGCAGCCCGGCGACTGCAGCGGGTGGAGTCGCAGCTCACGCAGACGCGTGTGGACTGGGCTCGCAGGCACGTGGAGGTGTTGGAAGATCTGCTGACGGTGCGAAGGAACGCTCTGGGCCCGGACCACCCCGACACGCGAGCCACCGCCCAGCGGCTGGACGAAGCGCTGGCCGAACTCCAGGCTGCATCGGGCCAGCAGGACGATACGAACGGTCGCGAGGATATCGAGCGGCGCCGGCGCGAACTGCAGGCCGCGACATTCTCCAAGCCCCCAGCCGCCGAACAGGAAGGGGGTACCGATGGCCGGTGACGGCCCCACGATCATGGGCGGGCCGGGCGGCTCGTTCGAGAACACGCTGTGGCAGGAGATCATCGAGGCCCGCACACTGGACGTCGACCGCAGGGCGGAGATGATGGGCAAGGTCCTCGGGCGTTACTGGAAGCCGGTGTATTGCTACCTGCGACACCGCGGGTTTACCAACGAGCAGGCCAAGGACCTCACGCAAGGGTTCTTCTGCTGGCGCGTGCTGCGGCGGGATCTCGTGCAGAGTGCCGATCCGGGCAAGGGCAAGTTTCGCACGCTGCTGCTGTCTGCGCTGGATCGCTACGTCATCGATGAACACCGCAAGGCGTCGGCTGCCAAGCGGAGCCCGGAGGGCGGAGTGCTGAGTCTGGAAGGCTTGGAGGTCGACCCGCTGCCGGAACCTTCCGGTCAAGCCAGTCCCGAACAGGCCTTCCATCGTACGTGGGCGATGGCGCTTCTGGACGAGGCGCTGGGCGAGGTCCACGCCGGGTGTATCGAAGACGGCCTGGAGGCGCACTGGAAGATCTTCCAGGCCCGTTGCATCCGGCCGATCCTGGAGGGCGTTGAGCCCGAGTCGCCTGACCACCTTCGCGAGCGACTGGGTGTATCGAGCAACAAGCAGGTGTCGAACATGGCCCTGACGGTCAAGCGACGCTTCGCAGCTGCGATCCGCAAACGCCTGCGGGAGGTCGCCGGCAGCGAGGCGGAGGTGGACGACGAACTGCGGGAACTGATGGCCGTGCTGTCCAGTGGCCAGGGGGAACGAAGGTGAGCGACACGGGAGACACGCTGCACGGCGCGCGAGACGAGCAACTTGCGGAACTGCTGGGCATGGCGGCAGACGACGACGTCAGGCCGGTGCGCGACGAGACGTGCATCGCCATCGCCCGAGCGCTCGATGAGATTCTAGACTCGCCGTTGCCGCCCACCGCGGAGGACACCGACCAGCAGCCTCTGTTCGTCCAGCCAGGCGTGGACGATCCGGCCGGTCGACCGGTGGGCAGCCTGCTGTTCGGTGGCGGGAGCTCAGCCGAGTTGCTCCGGCAGATCAAGGACTACGCCAAATCACTCGCCGCGTCCGCAGAAAGCGATTGCCACCGGGCGGCGGCGACGGCGGTATATTTCGCAGCGATCTGCGACGCCATGATCCGCTGCGACATGCAGATCACTTCGCATCGCCAGGCGGACCTGGGGGAGTACTTTCTGAACCTTGCGGGCAGGGCGTGGTTGCCCGAAGGCTGGCAGGAACGCTTCCTCCGCGGCAGGGCTCGCTGTCAGCGGGAGCAGTAGGCTCGCCGGTCAGTCCGCGCGGCCAGCGCGTCTGCGTGCCCGCAGCGCACAGGCAGGCAGCATGGCCAGCAGCATCGACAGGCTGGCGGGTTCGGGAACGATCGACGGTGGGACGGCGGTGAGGTAAGCTCCCACGGCTGCGTCTGCGTCAGCGACCGAGACGATCCGATCATGGTCGAAGTCGCCGTCTTTCCAGAGGGCAGCGCCCTTGCCGATGTTCGCGACGGTCGTCGCGGCTTCCAGGAAGCTCACGGTCCCGTCGGTGTCGAGATCGCCTTGGGTCTGCGCGGTGAATGCCCATGCGGAGAGGAACTCCGCTGCGGGAATTCCGAGGGCTTCGTCGAACTTCCCGCCGGGGTCGTTGTCCTCGGCCTGGGGGTTGAGGAACCAGAGGCTGTCATGCGCGCCGGGCATTCCCCACTGCCAGAGGTAGATCTCTGCGAGATCGTCGGCAGCGGCCCGGCCGTCGGTGGCGTCGAGCATGCCGGCGAGACCGTTGATCTGCTCGTTGGGGTCCACGGGCTGGCCTTGCCAGAGGGGATCTTCCGAGTAGGGCTTGACGGTCGTACGGTTGTAGGGGATCAGGCCATGCTCGGTGAGCACCACGGGCATGCCGGTTCCGTTTTTGCGGGCGGAGGCGAAGGGCAGGACGTTGTTGTCCAGTTGGGCGTTCCAGTTGCCTTCCACCACGTCGATGAAGCTGCTATCGGGGTGGTCGCCTGACGCGTCGGCCTGGGTGTTGGTCGCCAGCTGGAAGTACGCGTCGACGCCGATGAAATCGATGGCGGCGTTCTCCCAGACGGTCGACGTCAGGTTGCTGTTTCGGTAGTTGTCGTGGTTGGCCGCGTAGCCGAGACTGCCCGTGAAGATTCCGTCGACGGCGCTGATCACGCCGGTCAGCGAGGCGTTGTGCGACGAGTCCCGCACGATGGCCCGCAGTTCGCTGCCGACGGTCATGCGGTCGGCGCCGTGGGTTTGCGCGACGGTTGCGACGTCGGCGAGGTACTGCTGGTAGTCGCTCCAGAACTGCGTAGCCACGCCGCCGGACGGGTCCCACTGGCCTCGCCAGAACGTGAAGTTCTCCGGCTCGACGAACGGATTGACCGTAACGGTCATGCCAAGCGATTTGGCCTTGGCGACCCCGGCTGCGATGTGCGAAAGCTCCGGACCCTTGGGCGAGCTGGCCGCGATGGCACCAGTCGAGGGGTCGAAATATCGCACCGGGCAAATCGACACGTGACGGAAGCCGTAATCGTACACCTGCTGGACGGAAGACTCCCAGAGCGCCTCGCCCTGGGGATCGTTCCACCAGGAGATCATGTTGAATCCCAGCCCGGGATCGGAGGCCTCGTAGCTCTGCCCGTCGGCCAGAACGGCCAGCGGCGCGAGAAAGGATATACACAGGACAGCCGCAAGGGTACCACGCATGGTTTACTCCGCAGGCGAAGCGCCCGGCCCGCCGGGATCGACAGGCCGGGGCTCGCCGGATGTCAGAGAAGAGACACTGGTTGTAACGTCAGGGGCCAGCTTACGCCCTGCGTCGACGCAGGACTACGCCCGCGCCACCCGCAGCCAGCAGGCTGAGTGTAACCGGCTCGGGGATGGGCGTCACGCGGACAACGGCATCCATGGCAGCGGGTTCGGCGACTCCGCCGGCGGTGAAGAGCTGGAAGCCATACCCCCGGACATCGTCCAGATCGGGGACGGTGGTCAGATCCCAGTCAATCACGTAGGAATCTCCGACGCCCAGGGACACGCCGTCTTTGTCCTCGTAGAAGGTCCAGCCGCTGCCGGTCTTCACGAAGGGGTTGAGTTCGATGGACTCCGAGGCCCCGCTGGCTGAGAGGAGTTCCACCTTCAGGTAAAAGTTCGTCTCACCCGTCCAGTCGAGGCCGGCATCCTTGTTCATCGCCAGCTTGCCGTAGTCGGAGGTGGCCAGGGTTACGTCGTAGTCCACCCCGAGCGTGCCCTGATCGGTGATCTCGCTTACGGCGGCTCCGGTTCCGCTCCAGCTTTGCAGTTCGAGACCCAGCAACTGGTCGTTTTCGAACGTCGCCGCTCCTGCCATGGCAGCGCACAACAACAGCACGCTGCAGATTCCT
>CAZXSK010000068.1:9943-20375 GCA_964642855.1 uncultured Planctomycetaceae bacterium
GGCTGGCAGAACGAGGCAACCGACAGGTCGCTGGCGACCCGCAGGCCCAGGGCGGCACACGATTGCAGAACCGGCCAGGCGTCTGAACTCCAGTAGGTGACCACGGCGGTGGGGCGGTCCTCGCCGGCCAGGAATTCCTGCAGCGCCTGTCGCTGCTCGTCGGGCTTGGCCTGGTCCATCAGGAACCACTGTGGGGAGAGGCCCGCGTGGGCGAGGGCGGCGCGATAGCCTTCCCGCCGATCGGTGACGCTGTGGTGAGCATGTTCGACATTCCGCCCCCACCACGTATCCACGTAGGCGATCCGTCGATGCCCGAGTTCCAGCAGGTGCTGCGTCAGCTCCCGTCCGCCGCGGCGCTCGTCGACGTAGACCGCGTCGGCCTGGAGGGGGGTGTTCATGTAGATGGCCGGTACGTTGCCGTCGGCAATTCGACCAGCCAGGGCAGGGGGGATATTCCAGGTGTAGTCGATAAGCAACCCGTCGACGGCATACTGCTGGAGGATCAGCGGGACGGCCTGCTCGCCGCGGAGGGTTTCATCGGGCAGCTTGGCCATCAGCAGGTTCACGCCCTGTTCGGAGAGGGCATCGTGGATGGCGTTGAGCATCGGCGAGGAGAGGTAACTCTTGTTGTCGTTGGTGCTCATCAGCAGGGCGACATTCCCGAAGCGTCCGGTACGGGTTGCGCGGGCGGCGGCGTTGACTCGATAGCCCATTTCGTCGGCTACGGAGAGCACGCGCTTGCGGGTGTCGTCGGAGATCCTGCCGGTATTGCGCAGCACGGCGGAGACGGTCATCTTCGACACGCCGGATTTCCTGGCGACGTCTTCGAGAGTCAGGTCTGCCATGCGGTTGGCCTCGCAGGAGGTGTATCGTTACACCGAACGTGATTTAACGATAAAGCAGCGGGCGCGATCCGTCAAGCTCAAAGTCCGGTTTTCGCCTGACTCGAGCATCAAAGTCCCCGGTGAGGGTTTCGGTTTCCTCGCGCGGGGATTTCCCGTAGCATGAGCGTTCTCGTGAAGGCCTGTTGTCCCGGAGGAGACCGTTTGAATACCTGCATGGAGTGCATTCCCTGCTTCCTCAGGCAGACGCTGGACGTGCTGACCCTCGTCGATGCCGACGAATCCACCCGGCGGAAGATCATGCGAAATGTCCTTCGCGAAATGGCCGATGCGACATTCCATCAGTCCCCGCCCGCCCTGGCACAGCGCATCCATCGCACGATCCGCCAAGGGCTCGGCTGCGAGGACCCCTACGCAGCCGTCAAGATCGAAAGCAACGAACTCGCCCTGTCGATGATCGACGCACTACGCGAGGATGTCCGACAGGCAGACGACCCGTTGGCGGCATCGCTTCGGCTGGCGATCGCAGGAAATATCATCGACTACGGCGTGGGGCACGATGTCTCGCCGGAGACGGTCCGCACGACCATCGAAGAGGCGATCGACCGGCCTGTCAACCCGGCTGCGGTGGATCGCCTGCGCGACAAGCTCGATAGCGCCGATCGCATTCTCTACCTCGCGGACAACGCGGGAGAGATCATCCTCGACCGGTTGGTGGTCGAGCAACTGCCGCCAGGCAAGGTGACGGTTGCGGTCCGCAGGAGTCCGATTCTCAACGACGTGACGCTGCAGGACGCCGAGGCGGCCGGGCTGACGGAGATCGCGCGAGTCATCGACAACGGCAACGATGCGCCGGGTACCGTCCTTCCGGACTGCAGCGAGGACTTCCGCCACGAGTTCAACTCGGCCGACGTGATCATCGCCAAGGGGCAGGGCAACTTCGAGTCGCTTACGGACACCCCCAGCGACACGCCGCTGCTGCTGGTGTTCAAGGCGAAATGCTCGTTGGTCTGCAGCCTGCTGGGCGTCGAGCAGCACATGCCCATGATGATCTGGAGGGACGAGGTTCCCCCCGCGTTGCAGGGCGATTCGCCCGGTCGATAGCGATCTCGTGACATGAGCCCGCGGAACCTGCGACGCGCGGTGGTTTTCAATCTGTAGGATACACGAGTTCCCTTTCCGTTGACGACCTTCCGCAATGGAGACTTTGCATGAATCTCTGCAGGATCACATTGGCCACGCTGGTTCTGGTCGGGCTGGTCGCCCACCTGACCGGCGAGACGAAGACCTGGACGCTGACCAACCACGCAAGCGATTACGCCGACGAACCGGTTCGCCTTGGCGTGGAGCTTGAAACGCCCTATGACGGCACGAGGCTGGTCGTCAAAGAGAACGGTAGGGAAGTTCCCTACCAGCTGGAGGTGCTGGAGGGCACGCTGAAGGAAGTGCGCAAGGCTGACATCTGGGTGATGACGGACATCAAGTCCAAGGCCAGCCACAAGTACACCGTAACCACCGGCGGCAAGCCGGAGACGTTCAAGCCCGTCGCCGGCGTGATGGAAACAGGCGACACCACGATGGAGCTTCGCACCGGCGAGATGTCGGTGGTGGTGACGACCGGCATGCGGGGCAAGGCGAAGGCAGCGCCGGGACCGGTGGGTGCGATCTCCGCCGGGGAGGTCCTCAAGGCGGCGGGCGCCTCGCACTGGGACACGTCGCTGGAGCTGACGGACATTTCCGCAGAGGTTCTCGGCGATGGCCCGCTGTTCGGCAAGGTTCGGGTGCGGTACGAGTTCCGCGACAGCGAGCAGACCGACGCTTCGAACGACGGTTACTACGCGGAGATGACGTTCACCGCCTGGCGGGGCAAGCCGTACGTGGTTGTCGAGGAGTCCCACCGGATGCTCGTCGGCGATGCCTGGACGCTGGACCTCTCGCCCGGACTCAAACCCGCCCGAGGCTACATGAAGCGATGGTTCAAGGGCGCGTTCAGCCCGGCCCCGCGGCTTGACGTCGTCGGACTGAAGCCCAACGATCGATTGGGCGAGACGGTGATCCGCCTGCAGCCCCGGTGGACGCAGAGCTACGACGAGGGCTGGACGTTCTTCGCCGGCAACGACAAGGCTGCTGTCGGCGCGATGGTCCTGCGTGCGGGCAGGTGGCATTGGCCTCACGAAAATCTCATCCACGTGCGGGTTGATGAATCGGGCAAGTATGCCGGGCTGCGATGCCCGACGCGCCGCGGCAAACGTTACTGGCTGCTGCTGGCCGGCAGTGAGAAGCGGTTCGACGTCGACAAGGACTCGCGTAGCGGCAAGGAAGCCGGTGGCGCGCTGAACGGGCTGGCTGGAACCGTCGGCATGTGGCCGCTGGATAAGCTCACGCACGAGTACATTCTGGAGTGGCCGGGCCTTGAGCCGGGCGGCTTCAGCGGACAGTTCTACTACACCAACGGCATCAATCCGACCGGCCCGATGCGCGGCATGGGAAGGAGTGCGGTCCGGGCGGCAGAGAAGGGCGGATTCAAGCCGAAGCGTTCGACGCTGTCGAGGGCACAGGTCTTCCTGGACCCGGACATCTACGGGACGTACTGGAACCGCTGGTCGCCGATCAACCCGAACTTCTACACCGACTTTGTCAAGTATCCCGTCGCACTGACCTGTCAGTTGAAGGGACACCCGAAGTTCAAGCAGCTCAGCCGGCAGGCGATGGAGGCGATGTACGCCGACCTGTTCCACTCGGTGACGCTGCCCGGCGGGGCGGGGCAGGAATGCCCCGGCTACACCGCCCACGCGATGAAGAGTTGGAAGCAGCTCGCGCCGATCGCCAAAAAGCATTTGGGTTTCGACCCGACAACCTGGCCTCGCTACAAGGCGGCGGCTTCCTTCCTGCTGCATACATCCCAGCCCCTGGGAGGGGGCAAGCGCCGCATCCTGCCCCTTGGCGACACGCACCCGACGGGCCCGGACGTGATCGCCCTGGCCAAGGAATTCGGGGCCTACGAGGACGTCAGGAAATTCAGGACCGAGGAACTGCCCGGCTTTGGCGTGGTGTTCCGAAGCTACCCGGGCACCGACAGGGAGAACTTCCTTGCGTTCAAAGCGGGCCCGAACCGCGGCCACAATCATGGCGATCAGCTCTCGTTCCACTATTGCGGAGATGGCAAGCGGCTGGCGATCGACCACATGTGCAGCTATTCGCCCCGGGCGGACCAGGAGCACATGCACAACCGTGTCGCGTTCTCTGCCGGCGGGTTCAAGTACGCCAACATGGATGGCTACGAAAGGCTGATTGCATTCAAGGCCGACGCGCGTGTCGACATCGCCGTCGGTCAGGTGGAGTCGGAGCGGCTTCGCAAGCAGCCCAGGACGCCCCAGCAGGTAACGTGGAATCCGATCGGTCCGTATCACCGCTTCGATACCCCGCTGGTCTATCGACGGACGATCGTGATGGTCAAGGACCCCGAGGGGAAGACAAAGGACTACTTCGTGATCCGCGACCAGCACTGGGGCCCGAAGGTCACGGCTACGTACGGGCTGCACGTCGAGAGCGGCAAGGCCGACGTGAAGGACTCGATGGTGAACTTCGGTTCGATGACGCTGCACTTCGCCGACCCGGAGGAGATCGACGTCGAGCGGTTCGACTGGTCGTTCCGGAAGGGCAAGGACGGCTATGGCGAGAAGACCCGCGGGGTGCGCGTCAGCAGGAGCGGAGACAGTACCCAGTTCATCACGGTGCTCTACCCGTCGGGCAACGGCCCGAAGGTGGAATCCATCGCCAACGGTGCGGTCGTGAAGTTCGGCAACGGGCGGGTCGACAGGATCGTTTTCGGCGACGAGGGCGAGGATTCGAAGGCTGAGAAGCCCACGCCGCTGGTGATCGTCGAGCGAGACGGAAAGAGCATCGGGAATCTGACCACCGAGGACGTGGATCTCAATCGATCGCAGGGCGAGGTGGGTCTGTTCGTACCGGATTGCGGCTACGATTTCGGGCCGATCCCCGACTGGCTGGTGAAGCAGCGTGCGATCGACAAGGACGAAGCCCTGGAACTCCTGGAGAAGAGGAAGTAGCCTCCGGGTGCGTATCGCCACCCTCCTCTTTGCGCACGGCTTGCGGAAGGTCTTTCATTTTTTTCCCGTTCCTGCGAAGATCCCTCGATAATCCACTGAGCGATTGGCTATGCGGATCGGGACTCTCCAGACGGTGACGGGTCGTCGAGACGGGAAGGACAGTGCATGTCGGGAAAACGACTGTCGTTGATTCTTGCAGCGTTCGGCCTTGGGGCGATGCTCACGCAGTGGGGCAGCGCTTCGGAGTGGATTGAGGCGCAGGTCAAGGGCGAGCAGGTTCGTCCGAAGCAGGTGGTATACTGGACAAGCTCCGGCTCGCCGGAGGTGGATCTCAAACGGGCGCGCCAATTCGAAGAGTCCCACCCGGACATCAACATCAGCCCGAACTTCCGCGAAACGGGCGGTCTGCAGGACATTCTCTTCCTGAGCTTTCTCAGCGGCAATCCGCCGGACTACATGGACGCCGAGAAGAGCGAACTCCGCAAGTACGTTCTCATCGGCGGGATCTATCCGCTGGACGACCTTGTAGCCCGCGAGAACGAGCGACTTAAGCCTCAGGGAATTTCGTACACCGACCAGTTCCTGCTGGGCGACTCGAGGCTGCACCGGTTCAGCCTGAACCCGGACGACCGCTTCCTGCGCGAGATGGAGAAGTACCCGGCCGAGGCGGCAAGGTTGTTGGCGATGGACGGGAAGATCATCGGCCTGCGCGGCGTCTCGATGCCGCCGACGATTACGTACAACAAGCGCCTGTTCCGTGAGGCGGCGAAGATGTTTCCCGACGCCGGCCTTGTCGACGACCATGGCGAGCCGATCCCGCCGACCACGTGGCTGGAGTTTTACCAGAAGGCAAAGGTCATTACCGCATATGGCAGGCGGGCGGCCGAGCAGCGCGGGCTCAACGAGCCGATCTGTTACGGGGCGGTCCTGCAAGGCCAGAGGCCCCACGACATCGTGCGCGGCATCAAGCCGCTTGCCTACCGGGCCGGCTCGATGGCGTTCGAGTACTCCGGCAGCACCGAGGCGGTACAGAAGTACTTCGACCCCAACACGCCGGAAGGCAAGGCGGCGCTGGAGAAGTACGGCGACCAGCCGGTGGGCTTCTTCAACTACGAGAACGACGCCTGGCTGGCAGCCTTTGCGCTGTTGTGGAAGCTCAAGACCGAGGGGCTGATCCTGCCCGGCACGGCGGCGCGTCATTACGAGGACGTCCGCACCGCCCTGGCCTCCGGGGAGGCGGCGATGGTCCTGGATGGGTGGCATGCCGCCCTGATCGGGGCCGAGCGCGTGCCCTGGGCGGCGCAGGATCTTGGCAGCGCGCCGGTGCCCACGCCCTATCACGAGGTGGACCCCAACACCGGCTGGACACGCCAGCGGGTGCAGGAAGAGAGGCAGGAGCTTTACGAGCTGCTCGCGCTCCATGAGGTCGGTATCGACCTGCCGACGGGCAACAAGATGCCCCGGGCGGCCAAGGACCAGATCCAGTTCTTCACCTCGCTCTGTCGAAGTCCCGAAGCCACGTGGGAGTGGATCCATTACGGGGCGCTGAATCCGGAAGTGCTCAAGAAGGAGTGTCGTCGCGGCACCTGCCCCCAGCAGGTCATCGCCTACGAGCATCTTGGCGATCCGGAATGGTTCCCGTACTCCTACCAGCCCCAGGTCTACAGGATCATCGAGGAAGACTGCGCGATGTGGCCGGATCGGCCGCTCCGACGCCCCGTGCAGACGCAGACCTACGAGGAGGTCTTCCACAAGTGGTTCTTCCAGACCGAAGAGAAGGACCTCTCAGCGATTCTGCGGAATACCCGCCAGGGGCTGGAGACCTACTCCGAACAGCTTAACCGGGACCTCGCCACGCGGATCGAAGACGGCATCGTCAGGCCGGAGGAGTGGAGCTTCGCATCGTGGGATCCCACCCAAGCCGAGAAGTTCTACGAGCTCCAGCGCAGGCTCTCCAAGTCGCCGGAGGTCAAGGCGAAGATCGAGCAGGTCCGCAGGAAGTTCCTGAAGCTCGCGCAAGAGAACCCCGGCTGGGGCGTGCTCAACGAGCAGGATACGCATGTGCGAAGAGACATCTGGCAGTACAAGCCGATGACGTCGTCGCTGCAGGTGCTCTGGATCCCGGCGCTGCTGGTTGCGATCATCATTGCCTGGCTGGTCACGACCGCCACCCGGGATTTCCTCGCCGGCCGAAACGTGCTGGAGGACACCCTCCGCGGCGCCCGACGGAACTGGTTCGGCTACGTGTTCGTGCTGCCGGGCATCCTGGCGATTCTGGCGTTCGCGGTGTATCCGTCGATCTACCAGTTCTACCTGTCGGCCCATTCCGGAGACGGCCTGGAGCCCATGGCCTATGTGGGCATGGAGAACTTCCAGCGGATCCTGAACCCGTCCCACCAGCAGTTCGACAAGGTCTTCTGGGTGAAGGTCGTGCCCAACACCATGCTGTACATGCTTGTGGTCACGGTCGGGCAGATCTGTATCGGCCTGCTGATCGCAAGCCTGTTGAACCTGCCCCTTCGAGCCAACCGCGCCTATCGCGTGCTGTACTTCATCCCGCTGGTGACCTCGCTGGCCGTGGTGAGCGTGATTCTCATCGGCCTGCTGCGCGGAGAGCAGTCGGGCGTGAACCAGTTCCTCGAATGGGTCGGGCTGGAGAAGCTGCCCTATTGGCTGGGGCTGGTCGACAAGCCGGACCAATCGATAGATTGGCTCGGGCCGAAGACCGGACTGTGGACCGTGATGCTGGTGGGCATCTGGCATGGCTTGCCCTACAACATCATCCTCCTGCTGGCCGGGCTGCAGTCGATCTCGCCGCAACTCTACGAGGCAGCCAAGGTCGACGGCGCCAACGCCTGGCGGCGATTCGTTCACGTAACCATCCCGGAGATGCTGCCGATCCTGATCATCATCGCGTTCAACGCGTTCATCGGGGCCGCCCGGGCCTTCAGCGTGGTGTTCGTGCTCACCGAGGGCGGCGCCGACCACTCCAGCGAGCTGGTCGCGACCTATGTATTCAAGAAGGGTTTCATGAAGCCCGAAGGACAGGAAGCCGACCTCGGCTACGCCTCGGCGCTGGGAATCGTCTACTCGGTGATGCTTGCAGCGCTGACGTTCACGAACGTGATGATCATCGCACGTCGGTGGAAACGCAGGCTCAAAGCAGGACAGCAGAAAGCAGTCCAGCCCGTCAAGGGAGGTGGCGTCCATGGCTGAGCAGCGCCCGCAGAACCTGCAGAGCTACGCCCCTCACCGGCGAAGCAAGTGGACGTGGCTTCGGTACCATTGGTGGGTCGTACTCATTCACGGCTTGCTGATCGTCCTGGGCCTGATCAACCTCTACCCGTTCTTCTGGATGCTCGGCACGAGCGTCAAGGCCGAGGCGGAGGCCTCCGACGACCGCCTGCGCCCCGTGCCCGTAAAAAAGTACGCCTTGGCTGAGGGAACCGATCCCAACACCTACTTCCCCTTCGCCCTCGAACCCGGCCTGCAGGAAGCCTATCGCGACTTCCTTGCCGCTTCCGACCGGTTCCAAGACGCCCGCAACGAGTCCGAGGACCGGCGGGAAGCTGCCCGGGAGAATTTCGAGGCCGCCGAGACGTTCTATCGTCAGAACCTGTCTACTCTGGTCGAGAAGAAGCTCCAGGCGCTTCAGATCCAGCAGCGCAGAGCGATGGAGAGCGAACTGCTCAGCCGGCTGGCTGTTCTCAACGTCTCGGAAGATCCGAACGTAATCGAGCTCCGCCGGAGGGAGGCGATTGTCAAGGAGCTCCGCAACGGGTGGGAATCCGAAGCCACCTGGCTGGCACGCGAGCGGGGGAAAGTCGATGCCCGCATCGAGCAGATCGAGCAGGTGGGGGATCCCAACGCGTTGACACTCGCCTCGCTGGAACTCCTCAACATGGAACGCACACTGCTGGGACGGCTTCAGCAGCAGGCCCAGAGGGAGGCAGAGAACTACCGGCAGAGGCTGGACAGTCTTGAACAGCAGGTCGCTGATCACAAGGCCCTGTTCCGGGATCCCCAGGCCAGTGGCGCCCAGGACGATCCGTGGAAGCACACGCGGAAGGTGCTGACGACCTTGATCGAAGCGGATCTGCTCGTCCGGCAGGACGACCCGACGAGATACTGGCCGACCGACGGTCTTCTTTCGAGAAACTGGCCGGCGTCATTCACGGACAAGCAGAAACGCATCGCCGCGGAGGTGCAGGACTACTACACGGTGACACCCAGGGAGTACGCCAAGGCAGCCAGCGTGGATCTTCCGACGGCCCGGGGACACCTGATGGAACTGAACAGGGCGGGCAACGTAATGACCCTGGTGCAGCCGGTTTCGGACGGCAACGAGCCTGTCTACACACTCGGCCAGACCGCCCGCGGAGCAATCTACAAGGATCTTCTGCCGCGACAGATCGCCACGCTGTACTACATGGCCAAGGAGAACGAGCGACGCAGCGAAAGCCGTACCACCTACGCCACCGATCGCTGGGCGGCTGACGATTACGCGAAAAAGTACCTCGGCGAGTCGAACGTGGACTTGGCCTATCGTGAGCTTTCCGATATGTCGCAAGCCGGACTGCTCACCGACGGAACGTTCCAGTGGATCAACTACTGGGTGGTGCTCAAGGAGGAGAACCTGCTGCTGAACTTCGCCACCAGCGTCATCATCACCGCTTCGGTGGTGATCCTGACGGTGCTGATCTCCTCGATGCTGGGCTACGCCCTGGCGAGGATCCGGTTCCCGGGGAAGTTCCTGGTTCTGGGCATCATGATTGCCGCTTCGGTCCTGCCGCGCGAAGCCCGCGTGATTCCGGTCTTCAAGATGCTTCTCTCAGCCCATGCGCTGCAGAACCTGTGGGGCATGGTACTCTGGCTGACCACCTTCGGGGTGGGCAACGCGCTGCTGATGGCGGGGTTCTTCCTCACGCTGCCTCGCGAGGTCGACGAAGCAGCCGAAGTCGACGGGGCGGGGATCTTCCGGAAATTCTTCGACATCGCACTGCCCATGGCCAGACCGATCGTGATGACCGTGGGCCTGTTCGCATTCCTGACGGCGTGGAACAACTTTCTGATCCCGATGCTCTGCACGATCTCCCGACCCAGCATGCAGCCACTGGCGGTGGCGGTCTACAACTTCCAGCAAGGCCACCCGGGCAAATGGCATCAGATCAACGCCGCTGCGGCGATCATGATCGTCCCGGTGATCCTGATGTTCCTGTTGGTCCAGAAGCACGTGGTCAAATCGATCGCGGTAGGGGCGGTCAAAGGCTGATCCGGGGCGCGACAACGCCGGCCGGTACCTGGATCTGGGCCCGGGCCTGAGTGAACCGGCCTTGGCCCGGTCCTGTTGATCGGCGCAAAAAAAGAGACAGACCCAGCCGTTCGCGCGGTAATGAACGGACCGTCGTCTGTCTCTCGAAGACTGCATTCGCAGCAATCCTCCTCAAGGATCGGACCCAACAGTAGGACAGACGGGGGCCGCCCGCACTTGCGAGCGACCCGCTTCCGTCTGTCTGCCGG
>CAZXSK010000069.1:0-20116 GCA_964642855.1 uncultured Planctomycetaceae bacterium
TTGGTGATGACCACGAACTGGATGATCACCAGGATCAGGAACACCACCAGCCCGATCACCAGGTGTCCGCCGACGACGAACTGCCCGAATGTCTGGATGATCTTGCCCGCATCGCCATTGAGCAGGATCAGGCGCGTGGAGGCAACGTTCAGCGACAGGCGGAACAGCGTCAGGCACAGCAGCAACGACGGGAAGGTCGAGAACTCGATCGACTCCCGCGTCGAGAGCACCATCACCAGCGTGGCGATCGAGATCGCAATCGAACACGACAGGAGCGTGTCCAGCAGGAAGGTGGGCATGGGCAGGATCATCGTCGCCAGCACCATCGCCACGCCCACCGCAAAGACGATGTCGTTGTTGCGCAGCAGGCCCTTGAGGCTCCAGGCCCCTTGGACCTCGCCCGAATCGAGTGTCTGTGATATCTCTGGCTTCATCGTTCTGCCGGTTCTCTCACGTCAGGGTCAACGGCTTGTATTCTCTCGCTGCTTTCGCAGGCGGTAGATCATCGCGAGTACTTCCGCCACGGCGACGAACATGCTCTCGGGAATCGGCTTGCCGATCTCGGTAACCGCGTAGAGCGATCGCGCCAGGGCGGGACGCTCGATGATGGGCACGTCGAACCGCCGGGCGGTCTGCTTGATCTGGTAGCAGACCTCGTCGGCCCCCTTGCCGACGACCGTCGGAGCATCCATGTCCTGCGGGTCGTACTTCAGCGCCACGGCGTAGTGGGTCGGGTTGGTGACCACCACGTCGGCCTCGGCGACGTCGGCAAGCATGCGCTTGCGGGCCATCTCCATCTGCAAGCCGCGACGCTTACCCTTGACCTCGGGCGATCCCTCGTGCGAGCGGTTCTCCTCCTTGACTTCCTGCTTGGTCATCCGGTGCTTGCGCTTGTACTGCCATTTCTGGTAGATCATGTCCGCAGCAGCAATCACGCCCAAGGCGATCAGCACCCGCACCATGAAGCCCAGGACAAGACGAGCGACCTCGACGATCCATCCCCCCGCCGTCACGTGGGTCAACTCGACCAGCGCCTCGATGTTCCGCGAGAGGTAATCCCACGTCAGCAGGCCCACGACGATGATCTTGGCAACCGACATCGCAAGGTTCACCAGCGACTGCGACGAGAAGAGGTTCTTGACCCCCTTGACCGGGTTGATCGCGCCGAGGTTGAACTTCATCTTGCTCGGGGCGAACGCCCAGCCACTGGTGACCAGGCTGCTGGCTGCCGACACGCACACACCGACGATGACGAACGGAATCAGCGTCATCACCAGGTCCACGCCCCGATCGTGCAGCATCGCCAGCACACCGTCGAGATTCATCTCGCTGTGATGGACCGTCGAGAGGGAGTTGGTCATTTGGCTGGAGCACCAATCCAGCAGCCCCGGGCCCAGGAACGCCAGCGCCAGGATCAATGCAATCAAGGCCGCGGCGGAAGGCACTTCCTTGGAGGTGGGAATGTCGCCTTCCTGGCGGGCCTTCTTGAGCTTGAAGGGTGTTGGTTGTTCTGTTTTCTCGCCGGAAGATTCAGCCATGTCGGTTCACACTTGCCTGCAGCATGTCAGGAGATCAGGAAATAGGTGATCCACTCGGTCAGTTCCTGGGTAAACGTCTCGAAGTAAGGAATCGTCGCCGCAGCCATCAGAAGCCCCATCCCCACCCGAAGCGGGAAGCCAAGCATCAGGATGTTCATCTCGGGGGCGATCCTCGCCATCACGCCCAGGACCACCGAGATCAGCATCGTCGAGGCAAGCAGCGGCCCGGCGATTTTCAGGGCGTACATGAGCATGACCGAGCTGGCTTTGACGAGTCCGGTCGTGAGTCCGGCCAGGTCGGGCAACTGCCCGATCGGGAACGCCTCGAAGCTCACGTGCATGATGCGGATCATCAGGTGATGACCGCCGGTGACCAGCAGCAGCAGCCAGAAGCATATCTGGAACAGCGTGCCGATGACCTGTCCCTCCTGACCGCTGACCGGGTCGATCACCCTGGCCATGGCAAAGCCCATCTGGCGGGAGGCGATGATTCCCCCCTGCTGAACCGCGCTGAAGATCAGGGCGATCGCCAGACCCAGCGCCAGTCCGCAGAGCACTTCCCCGCCCATCAGCACCGCGCCGGTCATCCAGTGGACGTTGCGGACAGCCGGATCGGGGGCAGGCATGATCGACGCGAAGAAGAATGTCAGCACCAGCGCAATCGCCGCGCGGACGCGCATCGGCAACGACCGCCAGCTGAACATCGGGAGCACGGCGACCATCGCCGTGATCCGCCCCAGCAGCAGCATGAACGGCAGCAGGATGTAAACCAGCTCCTTCACGCGCATCCACTCCGTGTCAGCGTCCCATCGCCTGCATGTGATTGAACACTTCCGCAGCAAACCCGACAGCTGTCTCCAGCATCCACCCGCCAAACAGAAGCAGTGTTACGCCCACGCTGGCGATCTTCATCACCATGCCCAGGGTCATGTCGCGCACCGAGGTCACCGCCTGAAAGATCGCGGTCAGCAGACCGGTCGCCAACACGACGATCAACGGCGGAGCCGCAATCAGCAGCGCCGTCTCCAGCGTTCGTCTTCCCAGATAGAGCACCAGTTCACCGGTCATCGTTCACCTCAAAGGTCCATGCACCTGCCTCGATCCAACGGGCTGCACCGCGCCGGTCGCGACGTCAGTAGAAGCTTTTGACCAGCGAGACCACCACCAGCTGCCAGCCGTCGACCAGCACAAACAGGATGATCTTGAACGGCAGGGAGACCATCATCGGCGGGAGCATCATCATGCCTGCAGACAGCAGGATCCCCGCGATGACCAGGTCGATCAGCAGGAACGGGATGAACAGCAGACATCCCATCTCGAAAGCCGTTCGGAACTCGCTGATGGCGAAGGACGGAATCACCACGTGCATCGGAATGTCGCGGGGGTGCTTGACCTTGACTTTCGCCATGTTCACGAACAGCTCGAGGTCTTTCTCGCGCGTCTGGCGGATCATGAATTCCTTGATCCGATCGTTGCCGATCTCTGCCGCCCGGGCGAAGGGGATCTCATCGTTCAGATATGGCTGGAGGGCGTCGTCGTTGAGTCGCGTCAACGTCGGCGCCATCGTGAACAGCGTCAGGAACAGCGCCAGGCCGATTACCGCGATGGTGGGCGGAATCGTCTGGGTGCTCAGCGCCCGACGGACAAAAGACAGCACGATCACGATCCGCGTGAAGGAAGTCACCATCACCAGCAGGCTGGGCAGAATCGCCAGCCCCGCGAAGACCACCGCGAGCTTCACCGGCGACGACCAGTCGTCTTCCGAGCCGGCAGCATTGGGATCGTTGTTGCGCTTGTTGATCAGGGTGAAGACGTCGGCCAGGCTGGGCAGGGAGCTGTTGCCGTCGACCGCGGCGGCTTCGGGATCCTGACCCTCTTCGATCTGGATGTCCTCGACGACCTCGGGCAGGGAACTGTCCTGCTGGGCGGTAGCCGAAGCAGCGGGAACCGCCAGCAGAGCAAGCAATATCCAGATGCGCAGGTTCGAGTGGGTCATTCGGAGTCGTCTCCCCGCTTGCTGTCGGTGGTGTCTTCGTCGACGTCGTCGGGCAGTTGGAACGTGGCCGGGTTCTCGGAGCTCTGGGGCATCAGTTCGGTAAGCATGGTGACGTTGTCTCCGGCTGCTCCGACGAGAAACTCCTGCTTGCCGACCTTCAGCAGGTGCACGGTCTTCTTGGGTCCCAGGTGCACGGTTTCGGCGACGTTCATCCGCCTGCCCTGCTGGAAGGTCCGGGGCAGGACTTTCCGGGTAACGATCCAGGCGGCCACGCCGAGGACCAGGACGATGACGACCGACACGAGCGTTCGGCTGATGAGGTCGACGTCGTTTTTCGGGCCGGCGAAGGGGCTGTTGGGGTCGTCCTTGCGGGCCCAGAGTCCGAGTCCATTGTCGTTGGCATCGTCGCTGTTGGAATCGCTGCCGGTGGGCTTGTTCGGGTCGGCCTGGGCGTTGGCATCGAGAGGGGCGTTGGCGTCACCGGGGGTGTTGGGATCTCCGGCCGCAGGGGTGTTGGGGTCGATCGGGGCCTTGTCGCCCGGTTGCTCTGCCAGACAGAGCGAGGCGAGGGTGACAAGCACAGCGGCCATTGCCAGGGCCCGGAGTTGTCGGTCGAGTATGCCCGCGCGATTCATACCGGGGGTGGATGCACACGGCGTGCCAAAAACAGAACCCCGCGAATCCGGGCGGATTGCGGGGTTGAGGCTCACTCGGCTGGGTGAATATTGGGCGCTCTCACCCGGAGCGTGTTTGAATTTTTTACATCTGCGGTGGCGGGGCTCCGGTAGCTGGGTTGGAGAGGATCTCGCGGATCCGCACGCCGATGCGGTCGCCCACCACGACCAGGTCGCCGGTGGCGAACTGCCGATCGCGGAGGTACAGGTCCACCGGTTCTCCCACGCGCTTGGTGAGGGTAATCACCTGTCCCTGGTTGAGCTGCAGAAGTTCGCGGACGAGCATCTCCACTTCGCCGAGGCGGACGGTGACGGGCATGGCTGCATCGAGCAGCATGTCGATCTGCCCGTTGCCCGGTGCGGCTCCGGCGCCGTCAGCTTCGGGGAACTGGGCGTCGTGGACCTCGACCTGCTCGGCTTGGGGCTGGGCGGGTTGCTCCGCGGCGGCCTGGGCCTCCGGCGGGGTCTGCTGCTGCGTTTCTTCCTGCGTTGCGGTCTGCTCTGCCATGGTGATGTATCCTCGCGTTCCCTATCCCTATCGGCGCGAGAGGGGGGCGACTGTAGTCTCGATTACGTTCCTGGAACCAATCCGGTAACCTGGGCAATTTGCAGGGCATATTGGCCTTGGCACTGGGAGGGGAACCCCAGCGCCACGTCCTTGCCCGCCACCGACAGCGCGGAGGGCTCATCTACCTTCCGATTCAGCAGCAGCACGTCGCCGGCTTCCAGGGCGACCACGTCCCGCATGGTAATGCGGGCCACGCCCAGATCGATCCGCCCCTGTACGTGAGCGCTGCCGATGTGCCCGAGCATGCGGCTGCGCGCTTCCTCCGCCGAGAGCTTGCTGTCGACGGCGTTGTCGCTTTTGACGATGGCATCGAGGCGTTTGCTGGGCAGGATGATCGAAGCCAGTGGAGCGTCTTCCAGTTGCATGTCGATGCGGCAGAATTCGTCGGCGGCGGTCATCTCGGGGAGCAACTCCTCGGGGATGACCTTCTCGGTGATTCCCAGGGGCTTGGCGCCGGCGGTTTCCAGGGAAGACATCATTGCCGTCGCAATCGTCTTGAACGCGTCGAGCAGGACGGCGGTTTCGAGCGAGGAGAGTTTCCGGCTGCCGTCGGGATCGTCTCCCGGGCCGCCCAGGAGCATCTCCGTCCATCGAACCGACTGGGTCTTGTCGACCAGTACCAGCCCGACGTCGTCGCCGCCTTCGGTCAGCGCCATGCCGTACTGCCCGCAACCGTCCAACTGCTTGTTGAGCTGCCGGCCGTAGTATTCGGTAATCGAGGGGGAGCCAAGTTTCGATTCGGTCCGCAGCAATTCGTCGAGCTTTTCCGAGACGATCAACTGGGCCTTACGGATGAACTTCTGCAGGTCTTCCCTGGCAGACAGCGAGAAGCGGTTGGGCGAATCCCAGTTGTATTCCACCGCGTTGTCCTCCTGGGGTTCCAGGGGGGTGGCGCTGATGGCATTCATCATCATCTGGACGACCTGGTCGTCCGGCGTGAAGGCATTCGCTGTCATGGTCATCATCCTACACTGGGACCCTCGCGGGCCGGTCAGGATACGGTGAATTCGTGCAGCAGGACGTCTTCGATGCACGGCTGGGAATTCGGCCAGAGCATCTGGTTCAGTTCGTCCATGATCCGCCGGCGAACGGTGTTGAGGTTTCGCTGGCCGAGCACGTCGCTCATCGTCAGGCTCGAGAGGTAGCGGATCAGCCAGTCTCGGACCTCCGCCTGTTTGTGTTCCAGCAGTGACTGGACGGCAGACTGGTGGGACCGGCGGATCTTCAGGCGGATGCCAGCCCGCAGGTACCGGGGTCTGGGTTCGTTGAGGTTGACGGTGACGGGGTCGAACTCGTGGTAGTAGTACTCTTCCTTGCTGGGGGGAGGCGGAGGCGGGTCCTCGGGATCCTCGGCCACCGGCTGCTGGGCGGCGGCAGTCTGCGGGCCGGGCTTGATCAGCTTGCCCAGGCCGAAACCCACCGCCCCGAACAGAAGAATCACGCCGAGAAGGACTCCGCCTCGGACGGCCCACTTCTTGGCCGCCTTGGGTTGTTCCTTTCCGCCTACATTTCCAAAGTCCACCTGCGCCATGTCACTCACTCGCTCTCACGATCGCCAGGACCACGTGGGTCTTCCGGTCGATACCGTCAAAGAGAGACTGCCACCGCCGGGACGTACCCGCCCCGAGCGACTTCATCTCCCACAGGCCTGACTGCAATTCCGAGGCCAAAACCTCTCGCATGTACTTCTCCGTCGCCCGCGCCCTGCGGGCGGAGATGATCATCCGCTGGCTGTCATTGGGACGATCGGGCGCGAGCCCGAGAACGT
Source organism: uncultured Planctomycetaceae bacterium (assembly GCA_964642855.1). Taxonomy (GTDB): domain Bacteria; phylum Planctomycetota; class Phycisphaerae; order SM23-33; family SM23-33; genus CAZXSK01. The sequence continues at coordinate 6,545 of CAZXSK010000069.1, forward strand.
AAACCCTTACATGACTGCCACCTATGGCCTTGCGGACCTCCGAACAGATCATCCTGACTTCCGCCCTTGCCGCGTCGCTGAGCTCCACGCGGAACCCGGAGAAACGCACATTGGTCGGCCGGATCTCGGTCGCACTGGCCTCAACATTCCGGGAGGTCGTATCGATTTCTTGACGGATCTGGTCAAAAACTTCACGGATCGCGGCGTCCTCGGCATCGAGGATCCGCTCGAGACGGTAATCGTCGGGGTTCTCTTCCATCGGGTTCTTCCTGCGGAACCACGACCGCTCGATCCGCCGGGGATCGCCGTACAGCAGCTTGGGCATGCCGTAAGCCTGAATCGCCCGGTTGAACGACCCCTGGCCGATGAAGAACAGGTCGGGGTCCTTGATGTGGGCGATCGACTGCAGCAGCACGAAGAACGAGAGCAACAGCGTGATCATGTCCGTGAAGGACACCAGCCAGCCGGGTATCCCGTGATCTTCCTCTTCCTGTGGCTTTCGTTTGCGGCTCATCGGAAGACCTCCCCGCTGATCAGGGTGATCTCGATGAGCGGATCTCCACCATTGCGCTGGACAGCGGCCCCGGTTTCACTGGCGGAAATGCTGAACCGCCCGGACTCCAGGCCGGACTTGCCCACCAGGTACTTCATGACCTCCATGGATCGCATCAGCGCCAGGTCGCTGCCGACACTTTCGCCACCGGCTCCCTGGCTCTCGGAGACCACGACCTGACATGGCAGGAGGTGCAGGAACTTTGCGATCTTGTCGAGGTATTGCTGCTGGGCGCCCTGGTTCCACTGCCAGGTCCCCTCGCGAAAGAGCTTGCCCGAGTCGATCCGCAGGACCTTCATCGACTTGTACGCGTCGGCGTCCATGATGGAGGGCATGCTTCGCGGGAAGTGCGTGGGTTCCAGGTCGGCGTCGACGTCGCTGTCGCTGCCGTGCTTGGTGTGGTCCCACTTGCGCTCGGGCGTGATCTGCTCGCTGTCGGGAATCCGCTTTCGCAGGTCGTGAATGTCCTCGTACTGCCGGACGTCCATCACGCCTTCCAGCCGGGTCAGGGAGAACTCGTCGAACGAAGAGAAGCTCAACAACATTACGAAGAAGCACAACAGCAACGTCATGCAGTCGCTGAACGTAACCAGCCAGTCCTGCGAAGGCGGGGGGTCTTCCTTGCGTTTTTTCTTCTCGAAGGCCATCCGTCACACCGTGGGTTTGACGTCCTGGCGGTTCTTCTCGGAAACGAAGGTCTGCATCTTCTCGCGGACGGCGGTGGGACTCTCGCCGCGAACGATGCCCAACACGCCCTCGACAACCATCTCCCGCAGGAAGATCTCCCGCTTGGAACGAAGCCCCAGCTTGCCGGCCATCGGGATGTACACCAGGTTCGCCAGAACCGCACCGTAGAAGGTGGTAATCAGCGCAGTGGCCATGCCGCTGCCGATGTCGTCGGGCGAGGAGAGGTTCCCGAGCATCTGCACCAGTCCGATCAGCGTCCCGATCATGCCGAACGCCGGGGCGGCGGCGCCCATGAACTCGATCATCTTCTTGCCCTCGGCGTGGCGTTCCTGGAGATACGAGATCTCCATGCCCATCTGGCGTTCGATGTCCTCCTCGCTCTGGCCGTCGATGATCATCTGCAAGCCCTTGACGAGGAACTCGTCGCCGGCGCTCTTGAGGTGCTGCTCCAGCGCGAGAGCACCGTTCTTGCGGTTGATCGCCGAGTAGTTGACCATCTTCTGGATCAGATCGGTCTCGGAGGGCAGCTTGAACAGCACCGTCTTCTTGAGGATGGGAATCAGCCGGAGGAACTGTGCGAGCGAAAAGTGGATCAGCACCGACGCAGTGCTCCCGCCCACCACGATCATCAGTGATGGCACGTTGAGGAACACCGCTGCGTCACCGCCTGTAATCAGCGAGACGGTGATCAGCAGAAAACCGGCAACAATGCCGATGACGGTTGCAATATCCACGCAGCTACTCCTCCCGGATTCGCTTCATCATCTCGCTGATCTTCGCAGCGGTGGTCTTGTCCTCGAACTCGGCGAGGATCTTCCCAGCCGATCGCTCGTCCATGAAGTGCAGAATCCGCACGGCGTCCTTCTCCTGTCCATCCGACATCATCTGGGTCAGCGTCGCCGCCGCCGCGTCGGAGGACATCTTCGAGTACACCGAAGCCACCCGCTGAAGGTTCTGCCGCTCCTCGCGGGAGATACGAACTCTCTCGCGGACCAGCTTGGCACGCTCCTCCTTCAGCGGCGCCAGCGCAGAGGCAATCTCCACGCGCAGGTTCTCCAACTCCTGGGCCTGACGCCTAAGGTTCTCCTCGGCCAGTTGCGTACGCTTCTCCAGCAGCACAAGCTCCCGCTTACGCGTTTCGTACGACTTGATCTCCTGTCGCATCTCCTTGATCAGCCGGTCGAGCTGGTGCTCCTTCGGACTCAGACGCTCCAGCTGGCTGATCCCGGTAGCCGCGAGGATCTCGCCGGGCTTCTCCCCGTTTGGGCCCAGACGCACTTCTTCGGGCTCCGGGCCACCGGTCGTCAAAGCCACCACGAACGCCCCGGCGAAGCTCACCAAAGCCAACCCGCCAATTACGATCAATCGAAGTTTCGGAGGAAGATTCATGATCCTGGTTCCTTAGTTCCTGCCGGTAATGATTTTGCGTGAATAGGTCGTGTTGACCGCATCGTCGAGACTCTTCTGCTCCTGCCGCTGAAACTCCCTGCGGTAGCGGTCCCATGCCTCCTCGCGGAGCTTCTCGAGCGTCTGGCGCTTCGCCCGAAGCTCCATGAACGCCTGCATCCGCTCGGCGCGGAGAGTCTCCAGCTTCTGCTTCTGCTCTTGCAGTCGGCGGATCTGTCGCTCGCATGCGACGGAAAACTCCATGAACACGTGCTGGTTCGGAATCCGCTCGGGCAGGTCCTGCCTGCCCATGTCCTCCAGCAACGATCGCAGCAGGTTCTTCCGCTCGCAGATTCTCTCCTCGGTGCGTTCGATCTGGTCCGCAAGATCCGCAAGTTCAGACCGAACGGTATCTTCCCGCTGGATCGTGACGTCCAAAACGCGCTGGAGAGACCACTGGAAGCGCTTCATCGCCCGACCTCCCCGCTGATGTCATGGGTCGCCTGGAGGTCCTGCCCGAAACCGGACTTCTCGGAAGGCTGGGCCTCCGCCTCGCCAAACTCCCAGGTGCGAGTGATCTCCACCATCCGACTGATGGTGTCCTCAAAGCTCGTCGAGTCGTCGAGCCCCTGGCAGAGGAAATCACGCACGGGCTCGATCAACTCGATCGCCTTGTCGATCCGTGGGTTGCTGCCGGGCACAAACGCCCCGATGTTGATCAGGTCCTCCGCGGCCTGGTACGTCGCGTAGACCGCCCGTAGCCTCCGGGCGGCTTCGAGATGCTCCCGACTGGCCACGGCAGGCATGCACCGGCTGACGCTCTGGAGAATGTCCACGGCCGGGTAATGGCCGAGCTCGGCCAGCTTGCGGGACAGGACGATGTGCCCGTCCAACAGCGACCGCACGCAGTCGGCAACCGGGTCGCCCATGTCGTCGCCTTCCACCAGAATCGTGTAGATGCCCGTAATCGAACCGCGCTGCGACTGGCCAAGGCGTTCGGTGAGCTTCGGCAGCAGGCTGAAAACGCTTGGGCAGTAACCCTTGGTAGTCGGGGGCTCGCCGGCAGCCAGGCCGATCTCACGCTGCGCCTGGGCGAAACGGGTCAGCGAGTCCATCATCAGCAATACGTCCTTGCCCTGGTCGCGGAAATACTCGGCGATGGTCGTAGCCAGGAACGCGCTCTTGACGCGCTGGATCGCCGAAGCGTCCGACGTGGCCACCACCACTACGCTCCGGGCAAGCCCCTCCTCGCCGAGAGATTCTTCCAGAAACGCCCGGACTTCCCTGCCTCGCTCGCCAACAAGCGCCAACACGTTGACGTCCGCGTCGGAAGTTCGTGCGATCTCACCCAGCAGTGTGCTCTTGCCCACGCCCGCTCCGGCGAAGATACCGATGCGCTGGCCCCGGCCACACACCAGTGGGCCGTCGAACACGCGCAGCCCGAAGGGTAGAGGCTCGGTGATCATGGGCCTGCTCAATGGGGCGGGGGGCGGGTTCTCCAGTGAGCGTCGATCGCTGCCGGACAGCGGCCCCAATCCGTCGATGGGCCTTCCGAGAGCGTCGATGACGCGTCCGAGGATCCTGTCGCCCAGGCGAATGAATCGAGGGGAATGCCGTGCGATGACCGCATCGCCCGGACTGATTCCCTCGATGCCCTCCAGGGGTACGAGAATGCGCAGCTCGCTCTGGAAGCCGACCACTTCCGACGGTACCCGCCGGCCGTCGGAGAGGCGGATGTCGCAGATCTGGCCGATGCCCACCGGCGGACCCTGTGATTCGACGGTGAGTCCGGCTACTCGTACGACAGACCCGCGGCAGGGAGCGAGGGAAAGCTCCCCGATTCGCCTGCGATATTTGGTCATGTCGACCGCAGCCATGATTACTCCTGCTCCTTCAGGGCGTCGCTGATTTCGTCGAGCTGCTCGTCGATGGAGGCATCGACGACCCCCTCGCCGGTTTCGAGAATGCATTCAGCCCGTTTGACCGACGGGTCGGCCTTGAAACGCACGTTCCCGCCCGGAATGGCGTTGCCCTCATGGGCCATCTCCAGGTGGGCCCAGTCCTCGGGGCTCAGATGCACCACGACGTCCCGGCGGGAGGGCATCTTCGCCAGTGCCTCCTCGACGATCGGCTGGATGTCGTACCGGCCGGCCTTGATCTCCTGGCAGAGAACCTTGCGGGCGATGTCCAGCGCAAGATCCAGAAGCTGAGATTCCGCTTCGACGAGAATCTGCTCGCGGAGCTCTCCGAGTTGCTCCAGGCCGCTTTCCAGGGCCGAGCGGGTCTGGGCGAGTTCGTCTCTCAGAGCCTGCATTTCCTCGGTCGCCTGCTGGCGGATGAGATCGGCCTGGGCGCGGGCCTGATCGAGCTCGCTGCGGACCTGCTCGGTCTGATTGCGTGCCTGCTCGACGGCCTGGCGGGCCTGGGCTTGGGCGGAGTCTGCCTGCCGGGGTGCGTTCTCTGACTTGCTTTGCTCGCCAGGGCCGCCGGGGGTGACCACCCGCACCGCTTTGATTCTGCCTGTCGTGTTGAGCTTGACCTTTGTCATGCTTCCGCCAGGTGCCCTAGTACACGAATCCCTGCGAGTTCAGCTCGCGAAGGGCTTCGAGAATCTCTTCCCGCGCCGCGTCCACCTCGGTGGGCTTGGGGTTGGTGAGCAGATCGGCTTCTTCATCGAGCATGGCACTGGCACGCTCGGAGATGTTTTCCCGCATCTTCTTGGTCGTGTCGTCGTCGGCCTCGACCAGCGCCAGGGCGAGCTTCTTGGAGTTGATCCCACGGAGGACCTCAGCCATGGCGCGATCCGGAACCGTAGCCATGTCTTCCCAGATCACCATCATCTTCGAGACGCCCTCGGCGGCTTCCTTGTTGGTCTTGGCCAGGTCGTCGAGCATCTTCATGCGAAGCTCGTTGCCCAAACCACGGATCATCACAGCCACGCGACGATACTTCTGAAGCTGCGGGTTGGCAGCTCCCGCTTCGACGCCTTCGTCCTCGAGCTCTTTCAGACGTTGATCGATCACCCCGGCGATTCGCGTGCGCGTTTCGGCAGCTACGTTCTGGCCGAAAGTCATGCTCTTGACGACGTCGTCGCGGGTATCGGCATCGAGCTGACCAAGGAGCGTCATGCTCGTGTCGCCGTCCAGTTCAGCCAGCACGATGCCCACCACCTGGGGCGACTCTCCCTGCAGCGCCATGCTCAGCTTGCCCGGGTCGGCGTCGCGGATCTTCTGGAACGGGTCTTTCTCGAACGTGTCCTGCTTGACCTCGTCGAGGACCTCGAGGTATTTCTGTTCGCCAAGGGCATTCTGGAGCACCTGCTTGAGGAACCCCGCCCCGCCGCTGGGCCCGTGGTCGACCAGTTCGGTGAACTCCCTGGCCATGTCCTCGCATTCCTTCAGCGCCTTGTCGCCTTCCTTCTGGAGAGCGGACATCTCCTTGACGATCCGCTTGACCACCGAGGGCGGGGCAGACTTGAGCAACTCCCCGGCGGTGTTGGCGTCGAGACAGCTCAGAAGGAGAGCGGCTTTTCTGGGTCCACTGGGCACGGATTACTCCTCCTCGCTGACCTGAGCCCAGCTCAGGAACAGCTGCTTGAGTTGCTCGGGGTCCTGCTGCAGGGCGGAAGAGATCTTCTCGCGCATCGCTTCCATGTCGCTCTTCTGTGTCTCTTCGGGCAGCAGGTTGCCCTCTTCGGATACCTGTACGTCGTGGGCGGCGCTTCGCTTGCGCTTCGGGCCTCGGAAGATCCGCAGCGCGATCAGTGCTCCCACCACCAGCACGCCCAGCGACGAGCGACGGGCGATCTCGAGGTAGAAATCCATCGGGTCGCCCGGGGGTTCTTCCAGGGCGCCTGCGACGGAAAGGTTCATGCCCTGGAACTTGCGGTTGACCACCTCGATGGTGTCATCCTTGCCCAGGCCGACCGCCCCGGCTACGAGCTTTTTGACTTCGTCGATCTCCATGAGCTCCCCGGCCGGGACAGGCTGCTGCTCCTCCTGGCCTTCCTCGGAGGCAGGGGGGGACAGATCGACCACCACGGCTACGCGCTTGGAAACGACTCGTCCGGGAGGAATGCTGCCTTTCTTGACGGAAATCACCGGGCGGATCTTGCTCTTGCTGCTGCTTTCGCGCGTCTCGCCCCCCGCCTGGTTGGCACCCACGCCCTGCTGACCGACCTGGGGCATCGACGACGAGCGCTCCTCGATGGTCTCCTCGATCACCACGCCCTTGTCGTCGGCGGTTTCCTCCATCATCTCGGTGGAGGTCATGTCCAGCTGCACGTCGACGCGGACGGCGATGCGGTCGGGCCCGAGGACGGGCTTCAGTACGGCTTCGACCTTCTCGACGAACAGGCTTTCCCAGTCGGACTTGAGCGCCAGGACGCTGCTGGCCCGGCCTGTGATGCCGTCCTCGGTCTCACCGGAGAGCAGCTTGCCGTTCTGATCGATCACCGCGACGTTGGAGGGAGCAAGCCCTTCGACCGCTCCGGCGATGAAGTGGATGATCGCCGAAACGTTGCCCTCGGTGATCTTCTTGTTCCGAGTGGTCCGCACCAGAACCGAAGCCGAGGACTGCTTGTCGTCGCCGCCGAACAGGGTCGAATCGGGCTTGACGACGTGCACCCTGGCCGAGCCGACCGCTTCGATGTTCTCGATGGTGCGGGCGAGTTCGCCCTCGATGGCGCGGTTGTAGTTCTTGCGCTGCATGAACGGGCTCTGGGCGATCTTGGCATCGTCCAGCACGCCGTAGCCGGCGTTGCCGCCGGCGGGCAGGCCCTGGGCGGCCATCGTCAGACGCAGGCCGTGAACCTGGTCGCGGGGCACCTTGATCGTCGCGCCGTCCTGGCGAGTGGCGACCTCGTAGGTCACGCCCTCTTCCTCGATCTTCTCGACGATCAGGCCGGCTTCCTGGGAATCCAGCCGACTGTAGAGAACAGTCAACTCGGGTTTGCGCGCCCAGCCGACGAGCACCGCGACGGTGCCGACCGCTCCGAGCACCACTCCGACCAGAATGATCCGCTGGATCAGCGAAGTCCGCTGCCACAACTGGTTGAATTTCTCTGCCATCTCAGCCACGGGACTCTACCCTCTCACTTCTGGGGACCTTGGGGATCGTGAGGTTACACCTGCATGTTCATGGTCTGCTTGTAAGCTTCGATCACCTTGTTGCGGACGCCCATCAGCAGCTTGAAGCTCATGTCTGCCTTGGCAACCTGCGTCGCAACGGCCATGGTGTCCTGTCGCCGCCCGGCAAGCAGTTCCTGCAGCGCCGACGACGAATTGGCCTGGTCCTGGTCGACCGTGTCGATCGCGCCGCGGATGACCTCGGCGAAAGTCGCCTTGGGCTGGGTGTCCTTCTTGCCGATCTGGCCGGATGCCTGCGACCAGTTGGACTGGATAACGTTGTTGCTTCCCGATACGGGGTTGATTCCTGCCATGGTGGAATCTCCTATCTCAGCAGCTCCAGCGAAGCCTCAGAGACCTCGGACTGGCGTTTGATGATCGCAACTGACGCCTGGTAGTGGCGCGACGCCAGCATCAGGTTCATCAGTTCTTTGGGAACGTCCACGTTGGGGTAATGTACGAATCCGTTCTCGTCGGCGTGTGGATGCTGGGGGTCGTAGACCGGCCTGGATTCCGTCGAATGGTCCTCGACGACGTCCGAAAGCCTCACGCCCGCAAGCTGATCGATCCGTGTACTGACGGTCACGTCCTTCCGGACGTATGGCTTGTGGTCCGGGGACGTGACGTTCGCGTTGGCGATGTTGTTGGCGATGACCTTCAGCCGCATGTTGTTCGCCTGCAGGCTGGAAGTCGCGATGTCGACCGGCGAGTTGGCTTGGGTAATGTGCATGCCCATCGTTGCTTATCCTTCCGTCCTCATGGCCTTTTCCATCCACTCGTAGTTCTTCTTGAGAATCCGCAGGTACGTCTTCAGCCGCCCGGTGTTCCGGATCATCGCGGCGATTTCCTGGTCGAACGATACGTCGTTGCCGTTCGGCGCCACCGGCGTGCTGCGAGGCTGGGAGAACTCCAGGTCCACGTCGTCGATCTCCAGCGGCTCGTCGTCTTTCAGGCGGTCGCGAAGAAGGTTCTCGAACTGCACGTCCACGCGGCGGTAGTTCTGCGTGCGCAGGTTCGCGATGTTGTTCGCGATGCTCCGGGCACGCATGTTCCCCGCACGCAGACCCAGCTCCAGGTAGTCCACCATCGTGGGCTTACTCATTACGCCACCTCCGCCGGAAGCGGCTTGCCGTCTTCGCGATACCGCCGGAGCTTCTCACGGAGCGTCCGGTCGGTGATCCCGAGCAGCCGGGCAGCCTTGGCCTGATGACTCTTGGTCTTGCACAGCGCCTCGATGATCGCGCGGCGCTCCATCTCCTTGAGCGTCTGGATCGATCCTTCCTCGCTGTCGCGACGGCCGGTGAGCTCCTCGCGAAGCTGCGGCGCCCCGGCCAGGGAAAGCACGTCGCCCTCGCCCAGGATCAACGCCGTTCGCACCGCGTTGCGAAGCTGGCGGACATTGCCCGGCCAGCCACATCGCTCGAAGATTTCGAGCATCTCATCGTCCAGCCGTCGGATCCGCCTGCGGACCTCACGTGCGTACTGGTTCACGAAATGCCATACCAACTCGGGGATGTCGTCGATCCGCTCGCGAAGCGGCGGCACGACAAGCCGGACCCCCGACAGCCGATAGTACAGGTCGCTGCGGAAGTTGCCCTCTTCGACCTCCGCCAGCAGGTCGCGATTGGTCGTGGCGATCACGCGAACGTTCACGCTGATGTCCTGCGTGCCGCCCACGCGGAGGAAGTCCTGCTGCTCAAGCACGCGCAGAAGCTCCGCCTGCAGGCGCGGACCGGTCTCGGAGATTTCGTCCAGCAGCAACGTCCCGCCATGGGCCAACTCGAACCGCCCCTTGCGCTGATTGCACGCACCGGTGAACGCGCCCCGCTCGTGGCCGAACAGTTCGCTCTCCAGCAGCGACTCGCTGATGGCTGCACAGTTGACGCGGATGTAAGGCCCGCGCGACCGCCGGCTGTGGCGGTGGATCACGTACGACAGCAACTCCTTGCCCGTCCCACTCTCGCCGCAGATCAGCACCGGCGCCGACGTAGGCGCCACCCGGCGGGCCATCTCGATCGTCCGCTCCAGCGATCGGCTGGTGCCCACGATCTGGTAGAGGCACTGCGAGCCGTCCTCTGCCGCAGCCACGGTCGAGACGTCGTGATTGGGAAGCAGTTCGTCCAGCACGGCCTGGAGCTGGTCGCCCTGGAAGGGCTTGACCAGCAACTCGTCGGCGCCGTGCTTCATCGCCCGCACCGCCCGTGCGACCGATTCATCGGGCGTAAGCACGATCACGGGCACTTCCGGGTTGGACGTCTTGACCTCGTCGAGCAGCTTGAAGACCGCTTCGCCTACGGTGTCGACGTCCAGCAGCACCAGGTCCCACTCCATCTCCGAAAGATGCTCATGGGCAGCCCGCGGGTCCTCGGCTACGGTTCCCCGGATGCCCCGTGCAGCGACGACCTCCAGCACCTCCCGCGTGGTCGTGGGGTCGGAGTCAGCGATCAGCAGGTTGGGATGAATCTCTCGCGTCATGCCATTCACCGTCCGCTCGATTCCTTCGTTTCCGTCGATTTGGCCCGGGCCGAAGCTCTGGCCGCTACCTCGTCCAGGATCTCCCGCGGACGGTCCATCATCTTCCAGGTCAGCAGCTTCTCCTGGGCGCTGGCAGCTGCCTTCCATCGCGAATCGGGATGCTCGGTCGCCAGACGCTTGTACAGGCCTCGCGCCCGTGCCGGGTCGCTGTCCCGCAGGCAATTGGCGAACTGGAACAGCACCCAGTCTCGCGGATGGCCGGAGGACTCGTCCTCGTGAAGCAGCACCGACTGGTAGAAGACCGCAGCGGCTTGGTAGTACCCGCCGTTGTAGAGCGCGTCGGCCAGGCGGATCGGATCGGCTACCTGGTCGGCGGGGAGATCCTTGAGCTTCTCCACCGGCGACTCGGGCTTGTCGTCATCTTCGGGCTGGGGCGTGGATTCGGGCACCGGATCGCCGACCGGGTCTCTGTCCGACTTGGACTCTTCCCCATCCCCGGAGGCCTCGTCGTTGGGGTCCTCAACCGACTCAACAGCAGTGCCGTTATCCCTTTCGTTTTCCGAGGTGTCGTTTGCATCGGGAGCAGGCTGGGGCCCGGAATCCGGCTTACTGAAGATTGACTTGTACTCCTTGGGATTGTCGTCGCTTTCGAGTTCGTCGCCGCTCGGGCCGGTCATTGCGTCGAGCCGATTGATCATCTCCATCAGCTCGGACCGTCCGGAGGACTCCTCCTCGGCCCCCTTGGAGAAGATCGGCTTGAAGGTGGGCATCGCGTCGTCGATCGTTCCGCTGGAATCCGTCGGGCTGTTGGCGTCGGCCGGTGCGTTGGCGTCGGCGCTGGAGGCGGGGTTCTGGGCGAAGACGAGCGTAGCGGCCAGCAGGGTCGCCGCCAGGGCCAGCAGCATCTTCATCTTGTCAGTCGTGCGGAACGTCATGGCTGGGAGACTCCCTTCTGCTGGGGAAGCTGGCCGGCGTAGGCCATGGCCGCTTTGTCGTATTCCTGTTTCATCACGTAGGCTGCTCCCAGGACCTTCGATGCGCGCCGGCGAAGCTTCTTGTCTTCCGAAGCCGCCGCCACGCTGCGCACCGCGGAAATCGCCTGGTCGGGACGGTCCATCAGCATGCAGACCTCGCCGAGATCGACCGCTGCGTTCTGCGACTCGGCGCCCGGGGCGAGCTTGCCCGAGCCAAGTACCTCGGTGAGTACCGCGTGGGCCATGGGATACTCCGACGCCCGGATGTAGTTCCGGGCCATCTGGTAGCCCAGCCGGGCGCGCATGCGGGAGTTCTGGGTGTTGTCGATCCCCTGTCGCAGCGTCCACAGCGCCCTTCGGTAAAGCCCCATGCCGGAGTAGACATCCGCCTTGATCCGCAGGAAGTCGTACATCTGCTCGTCGGGAACTCGCTGGGTGTCGATGCGGTCCACCGCACCGACCGCGCGAACGTAGTTCTCGTCGGCCATGGCAGCCTCGGCGAGGGTAAGCGTGGCCGAAATGTCGCGCCGCAGGGAGCTGTCCATCGAAACAGCAGGCAGGAGGTACTGCACCGCCCGTTTGGGATCGCCCTGGGCCATGTGACACTTGCCCATCAGTTCCATCGCCTCGCAAAGCTCGTCGCCGGAGGTCTTGTAGGTCTGCTTGAGGTACCGTTTCAGCCATCGTGCCGCTTCGACGTAGTTCTTCTGGCCGAAATAGCACTTGCCCAGGCCCAGGCATGCCCCGGCCTGGCTTTCGGGTGATAGGTTCAGGTAATACAGCTTGCGGAACACGCCGACAGCTTCCTCGAACATGCCCGCATTGAGCGAAGCCCTTCCGAGACTCAGGTACAGATCGTCGGTGGCTTCGTAGTCGGGATAGGTATCCAGCAGCTTGATGAGGTCTTTGCGCGCCCCGGGATAGTCGAGCATGCGGATCCGCAGCTGGGCGCTTCGCATGATCGCCTCCGGAGCAGCCAGGTGACGCGGGAACCGCGACGCGATCAACTGGTATTCGCGAATCGCAGCCAGTGCGTCGTCACCGGCTTCGTAGATCCTCGCAAGCGACAACCTGCCTGAGGGAACGCGAACGTCCTCGGGCTGACGAAGGAAGAACTGCCTCCAGGCACTGATGGCTTCTTCGCGAATCAGCGAACGGGTCTGCCCCATCGATTCTTCTGCCTGTACGTCGTGGACCTCGACGGTCGCGCCGGACAGACGTGAGACCAGGCCGACCACGCCGGTACCGACCTCGGCTGCCCGCTCGAAGGAGACTTTGTCCAGGTAGACCGTGACCGGCCTGCGGCGGGCATCGGGCGAGACATTCACCCAACGGACATCGATGCCGGTCTCGGCTTCGAAGCGGTGGAGGTATTCTTTCAGCGGCGCCCGCCAGCAGGAAGCATTGAGGTTGTCTCCGGGGGGGACAAGCTTGACCACCGGGCCCAGCACCGATCGGTTCAGCCGCTGAGCACCCTCGCTGAGAAACCGAACCAGGTCGCCTTCGCTCAGGCCTACGAATGGATCGTATTCCTCGTGTCTGGGCGTGGGAATGTCGCGGTCGGGATTGTGGTAGGACAGCACCTTCTCGGTCATGCATCGGGCGATCAGGTAGTCGCAGTCGACCTCCAGTGGAGAGGGCATGTCCAGCATGCCCAGGGCAGCAACAGCCATGAACGACCGCGTGCGGGCCTGCATGTGCAGCCCCTGGGTGGAACGGAGCTTACCCAGACGGTAGTTGGAGTAGGCCCGCACGATCGGCGAGGCGCTGCGGGTAGACCGTACCAACATTTCGCGCCCGAGGTCGATCTGCGAGAGACGGATGAGGCACTGACCCGAACGCATCCGCAGGAGATCGATGACCATCTGGTTTTCCCAGGTCGACTGGGCGTCTTCCATGAGCTTCTGGTAGCGGGCGAAGGCCAGATCCCATTTGCGGGCGGCAAAGGCGCGTTCGGCCTCGGTCCATGTCGTGGGCCCGACTTCGGGGATCACCAGCTTTCTCGGCTCAACGGTAGCAGGCCCGGAATGGTTGCTGTCGGCAGGTACCGCGACCTCGGCGATAACCGTCCGGGGCTGGTTGCTCTTGCGGCTTAGAAAGAACAGCAGACCGACCAGGATGACCACCACAAGCAACCCGTTGCTGAGGAAAAGCAGATGGGCAAGCGAGAGCTTCCGCAAAGCATGGCTTCCCTGGGCGACCTTGAGCTTGGCCATGAAGCCGACCGGAATACCGTCCTCTTCGGAATCGGCTGCCTTGGCCTGGGGCTCCTCCTTGGGTTTGGCAGATGCCTTGGGACCGGCCTTCTTCGCTTGGGCTCGCTGGGCCATCATCGCATCGATGGCGTCCTGGTCGACCTCGGCCTCTTTTT
>CAZXSK010000070.1:0-19808 GCA_964642855.1 uncultured Planctomycetaceae bacterium
TCGCCCAGCAGTTCCGACATACCCACCACGCCGTTGATCGGCGTGCGGATCTCGTGAGACATGTTCGCCAGGAACCGACTCTTGGCGACGTTGGCCATTTCGGCTGCGTCCTTCGCGCGGCGGAGCTCTTCCTTGGCGCGGTAGTAACTGGTCAGGTCGCGAATGGCCGCAACGAGCGTCGGCAGGCCGGTGCATCGCGCGGGGCGAAGCCGCACTTCGCCGCCAAAACCACGACCGGCCGGTGAAAGGAACCCGGCGCTCAGGACTTCCTGCTCGCTGTGACCCTCGCGTAGTCGCTTGCAGGCCTTCAGTGCCCGCTGGCGGTACCGTGGCGTGAGCAGTTCCACGAAGTCGCGGTCCAGCAACTGGTTCGGTTCCACGCGGAAGGTCTCGACGGCTGACATGTTGGCCATCGATACCTTCATGGAATCGGCGTCGATCACGAGAACCGCCTCGGCGAGGCAGTCCATCACCGCGTGACACCGGGGGCGGGTGTCCGAGGTGTCACCGGCGGCTTGCGGGGAATCCCCCGCCTTCGATCGCCGCACGGCGGCGATCCGCCATGCCCCGGCTACCAGTACTCCCCCGGCTGCCACGCCGGAAAGAACCCATAACAGATCGATCACGTCCTTTCCTCCCGGGATCCGGTCAGCAATAGCTCAGGTAATCCTGCACGACCGCTACCAGCGCGTGGGTATCGAACGGCTTGCGGACGTAATCGAGGATGACCTCCTTGACCGGCTCCATCTCCGTCCACGGGTCCTGGACAGCCGTGAGCATGCAGAACACGTTACCTTCCGCCAGGCCGTTCTGAAGGGCGCGGGAGATCGTCTCGAACCCGTCGAGTTCGGGCATCATCACGTCCATGAGCACCAGCCCGCGGAACCCCTCGTGAAGATGGTCGAGGCACCGGGTTCCACTGTCTGCCGTGGTCACCTGGATCTCGTACCGCTGCAGAACCGCCTGGACCGCATAGCGGACCGACGGATCATCATCGACTACCAGCACATTCTGCTTCATGGCTGTTCCCCTGTGATGTCAGTGCCCGGGCGACGTGACCTGCTGCTATGCGCAGACCCACGTGGGTTTTCACCGGGCTCCCTCTGTTGACTTCCAGGAGCAACCCCCCCGTGTCGGATGGACCGTGCGAGGCATACCCCTGTACCGTGACGACTCTCTGCTGGGACCACGCCCCTGGCGTGATCCGTCCCCCGTTATGCAGCCAAGATATCGTCCGGCTTCGGAGAACACTTGAGCAATGCATGCGAGGAATTTCGGAAGCCCCGCCGCCAGGGGAACGAAATCCGGTTCCTGCGGAAAATCGATTAATCCGGCCTCCCCGCCTGACGATACGAGAGGAGACAGGCCACCCGCCTTCCGTGGCGGAGGCCTGCAGCACGGGGTCTGCCGCGACGGGTTCCCCTCGACGGCGACCGGGGATAGACGGGGTTCACCGTATGGATTCCTTTCACATTCAAGAGGCGGTCCTCAGGGCGCGAGCTTTCGCTGTCGCTCAGGGACCGATCACCGCATACACGCGCTTCACAGGGGATGCATCATGAAATCGAAATGGACTGTCGGCAAGCGGATCGTCTTGGGTTTCTCGCTGGTTCTGGTGCTGCTGGTGGTGATCGGTGGGATCTCCATCTGGGCACTGACTTCCGCCAGCGGGGGCTTTGGAGAGTATCGGACGCTCGCCAGGGAGACCGACGTCGCCGGGCGGCTGAATGCCGATATGCTCAGCGTACGCATGCAGGTCAAGGAATTCGTCGTCACCGGGTCGGACGAGGACCACCAGCAGTTCGATAAAGCCTGGTCGAGACTGGAAGATGTCCACGCCGAAGCAGTCGAGATGATCGCCCAGCCGAAGCTGGCCAGAACGCTGAAGGAATCGCACCGGCTGATGGAGCAGTACAGCGACGCCTTCGCGGAGTTGGTAAAGGTGCGTCAGGAGATCGACGCGACCTACGCCGGCGTGCTGAATATGCATGGGCCCAGGGTGACCGACGACCTGACGGGGCTGATGGAAAGCCCGTGGGCCCGTGCCAACGCCGCTCATCGCGAACAGGTCGGCGAGGCCCGGGAACATTTCCTGAGGGCCCGCGTCAACGTGGTGAAATTCGTCTCCGGCGAGGAGGAACTGGCCGAGATGGTCCGAGACGACCTTACTGCAGCGGAGAAGTTCCTGGGCGACCTTGCCCCCCAGGTGGCCCAAGCCGAAGCGGCAGGGACGGTCCGGGACCTGGCCGGGCGTGTCGCGACCTACACCGAAGGGTTCGATCAGCTGGCCGAGCTCACTGGCCGGCGAAACGATCTGATCGTAAACGAACTGGACCGTCTCGGGCCGATCTTCGCCGGGAAGATCGACGACATCACCCACGAGATCAAACAGCGGCAGGACACGGTGGGTCCCCGGGTGCAGCGGGCCAACGCCACTGCGGTGACGCTGGTATCCGTGATCGCAGGCGTGGCGTTGCTGGCGGGAATCGTCTCGGCGTGGGTCATCACGCGAAGCATATCGCGGCGTCTGCAGGACGTGATCATCGGCCTGGCCAACGGGTCGGAGCAGACCACGGCTGCGTCGGCGGAGGTCTCGTCGGCCAGCCAGGGCCTTGCCGACGGTGCGAGCCGCCAGGCAGCCGCTTTGGAGGAAACGTCCACCAGCATCGACCAGCTTTCGATCGTGGTCAAGAGCAACGCCGAGAAGGCCCAGCGTGTTTTCGAGATGACCGAGAAGAACACCGCCACCACGGGCGAGGCCCGTTCGCTGGCCAGTGACACCGCCGATTTCGCCCGCAAGGGGGAAGAGACGATGAACGAAATGGCCGGGACCATCGACCGGATCAAGGAGTCGGCCGAGCAGACCGGCCGGATCGTCACGACGATCAACGAGATCGCCTTCCAGACGAACCTGCTGGCGCTGAATGCAGCCGTGGAGGCTGCCCGCGCGGGCGAGGCGGGCAAGGGGTTCGCGGTGGTGGCCGAGGAGGTCCGCAACCTGGCCCAGCGTTCCGCGAAGGCTGCCCAGGAAACGGGGCTGATGATCGATGAGTCGGTCAAGAACGCCGAGGGCGGCGTGGGCGCCACGCAGCGCGTGACGGAGGTCTTCCAGCAGATTGCCGAGAAGATCCGCTCGATTGCCGACCGCGTGGGCGAGGTCGCCACGGCCAGCGAGGAGCAGAGCACCCTTGTGGGCGAAGTGACCGGGGCGAACAAGGAACAGGCTGAGAAGATCGGGATGATCAACGACGGCGTCGAGCAGATCGACACCGTCACCCAGGCCAACGCCTCCGGGGCCGAAGAGCTGGCAGCCTCGGCCGAGGAACTCAACAGCCAGGCGGAAGACCTCAACCGGTACGTCCGCGAGCTCGAGGCCTTCGTTGGCAGCGTACGCCAGCGCGACGTCCAGCGGTTCCATACGGATTCCCGCTGGCAGGGGCAGGGCGCCTCCGCCCCGCAGCGCCCCGCAGGCGGGAAGCCCAAAGTCAGGGCGAAGACAGGCAGCGGCGGACCGGGCAGGTCGAAGCTCAAGAGGCCGGAGGGGTCCGGTGAGGGCTCGTCTGACGGCACTTCGCCCGAGCAGGTGATTCCCCTGGAAGACGCGGCCGACATCGCCTCAAAATTCTGACAGCCCAAGGCCGGCCCGAAACGATGCATCGAAGCCCGCGCGCTTGTCGCGTGGGCTTCGCGCATGTTCATATGCGGATATCCAGCCCGATATCCACGGCCACCGCGGAGTGCGTCAGCGCGCCGACGCTGATGCGGTCGACGCCGGTTTCGGCCACGTCGCGGATCGTCCGCAGGGTGATGCCCCCCGAGGCTTCCAGCTCGACCTCCTCGCGACCGGCCTGGCGGCGAAGGTCGATTGCCCGGTTGAGCTGCGGGATCGACATGTTGTCCAGCAGTACGATGTCGACGGGCAGCTTGAGCGCTTCGGCAAGCTGATCGAGCGTGTCGACCTCCACCTGCACGAACTGCAGGTCGTCTCGCTTCTTCCGGGCGCCGGCGATCAGGGACTCCAGCGCCGCGATGGGGTCAGCCTGTCCCGCCCGGGCAAGCACGGCCAGGTGGTTGTCCTTCACGAGCACCGCGTCGTACAGCCCCCGCCGATGATTCCTCCCGCCGCCGCAGCGGACGGCGTATTTCTCCAAGTCCCGCCAGCCGGGCGTGGTCTTGCGCGTGTCGTAGATGCCCGCCTGCGTTCCCGAAACCGCCTCGACATACCGCGCGGTGGTCGTCGCGATGCCCGACAGCCTCTGCAGGAAATTCAGGGCCACGCGCTCGGCGGTGAGCATCGACCGCGCCGGGCCCGTCCACCCGGCCAGCACGTCGCGTGGGGCAGCCTGCTGGCCGTCGGTCTTGCGAAGTGTCGTTTCGATGGCCGGATCGTAGGCGGCTGCGATGTCCGCGAGCATGGCCAGGCCCGCTGCGGTCAGGGGCTCGCGGGCGGTGAACTGGGCGGTGGCGCTTACGTCGGGGGGCAGCAACTCGCTGGTGACGTCACCGGGCCCGACGTCTTCGGTGCGGGCCTGCTCGACCAGGCGCCGGAGGTTCTCCCGCTCTCGATCGGACAGTGCGACGGTCATGCCATTTCCTCCGCGATTCTTCGGGCCAGGTCGCACCATCGGCCCGGCCGGGTCGGGTCGTGGTGGAACGTGTGCGTGTCTTTCATCACCATTTCCACGTTGCAGCCGCGGGCGATATCGAGCGTCTGGCGGATGTCCTGCTGGGCTGCGTCCCAGTCCGCCCGGGGGCTGCAGATTCGCGAGGGGTTGGGCTTCCAGCTGTAGATGTAGCGGTCGCCGAGTTTCTCGGCGGCCAGGGTTCGGTCGCACCATGGCGAGATGGACAGCCTCCGCAGGCGGGGCAGCTCGTCGATGAGCATGTCGAACCTGCTGTCCAGCGGTTCGCAGCAGCCGTAGCAGACCAGCCCGAAGCGTTCGAGCAGGGGCTTCTGGTAGCTGAGCACGAACTCGTGGAAGTGGTCCGGGCCGACCTCGCTGAACTCCTGCGATTCGCCGAGGACCCACAGGTCTGTGCAGCGTACGTGTCCGTCGAAGTCGTCGGCGGGGAGTTCGTCGGTACAGCCGTTGCCTCCCGACCCGGCGTAGCTGTCGGGGGCGTTGTTGAGCACGAGCCCGCCCTGGCGTTCCAGTGCGTCCAGCCGGAGAGCGGCGGCGTCGCGGAGGAAGGCCATCAGGTCGTGCAGCAGGGCGGGGTCGTCGTAGAGGTCCATCATCACCTGCATCAGCCCCCGGAGGTAGATCAGGTCCTGGGTGAGCCCGAGCGACCATCGGGTGACGCCGAGCTGCCGGACCTCCAGTCGCCCGTCGAAGATCTCGCGTGCCTCGGCGAGCTTGGCCTCGGTGGCGTCGGTCTCGAACTGCACTTCGGGCAAGTGCAGCTTGCTGATGTCTTCGGGCGACTTGATGGGCGGCTCCCAGTTGGCTGCGCCCTTGGTCTCGGTGCGGTACTTCTCGGCCGCTGCGCCGATGCCGCTGTCGGTGAACGCCGGCCAGACGCGCAGCACGGGCGTTTCGGGCCAGTCGTCGCGGATCTGCTCGTGGCGGAAGATCCGCATGCGCAGGTCCCGTTCCCATCGCCGGGCGCGGCTGTGCGTGCAGCGGATCGGGTCTTCGGGCAGGAGTTCGTCCCACCCGCCTTCGGGGAAGGCGAGGATCATCGGTCGCTCGGAGCGGCAGGCGTTGTGGGCCTTCCACAGGCGGATCTTCTCAGCCTGCTCGGGCAGGGCGGAGATCTCCGCGACCCGCTCGGCCAGGGGTTTGATGATCTCGATGTCCTCGTTGGGAATGTCGCTCACGTCGTCACTCGCTTTCGGTAGCCTGGCCG
Source organism: uncultured Planctomycetaceae bacterium (assembly GCA_964642855.1). GTDB lineage: Bacteria > Planctomycetota > Phycisphaerae > SM23-33 > SM23-33 > CAZXSK01. Next base: position 5,851 of record CAZXSK010000070.1, read on the forward strand.
GCCTGTTGGGCCCGCTCGGCCTGGATGTCGCCGTCCTTGGCCTCGTCCTCTTCCTGCTGCTTGAGTTTGGCGATCCGGTCGCGCAGCCGGGCTGCGGTTTCGAATTCCAGCGCTTCGGCGGCTTCGAACATCTCGTCTTCCAGTTTGGCGATCAGTTCGGTCCGGTCGTACTGCTCTTCGGTGGCGCGAATCGCCTCGCGGGCGGTCTTGCGTGCCTGCAGCTGCTGGGCGAGCCCGTCGCGAATCGCCTTTCGGATCGTCCGCGGCGTGATGTCGTGCTCCTGGTTGTATGCCAGCTGCATCTCCCGCCGGCGCGATGTTTCGTCGAGCGCTTTCTGCATGGCGTTGGTGATGCGGTCGGCGTAGAGCACCACCTGTCCGTGCACGTTCCGGGCGCATCGGCCGATCGTCTGAATCAGGCTCGTCGCCGATCGCAGGAAGCCTTCCTTGTCGGCATCGAGGATCGCCACCAGCGACACTTCCGGAAGGTCCAGGCCTTCCCGCAGCAGGTTCACGCCGACCAGCACGTCGAACTTGCCCAGCCGCAGGTCCTTGAGAATCTCCACCCGCTCCAGCGTGTCGACCTCGCTGTGGAGGTACTTGCAGGTGTAGCCTTCCTGGCGGATGTACTCGCTGAGGTCCTCGGCCAGCCGCTTGGTGAGCGTGGTGATCAGCGTCCGCTCGCCGTCGGCGACTCGCTGCTTGATCTGCTGGAGCAGGTCGGCGACCTGACCCCGCGCCGGCCTGACTTCCACGGCCGGATCGACCAGGCCCGTCGGGCGGATGATCTGCTCGACGACCTCGCCGCCGGACTGCTGGAGCTCGTAATCTGCCGGAGTGGCCGAGACGAACACTACGTCGCGCCACATCTTCTCGAACTCGTCGAATTTCAGCGGCCGGTTGTCCAGCGCGCTGGGCAGCCGGAACCCGTGCTCCACGAGCACTTCCTTCCGCGAGCGGTCGCCGTTGTACATCGCCCGGATCTGCGGGATCGTCACGTGCGACTCGTCGATGATCAGCAGGAAGTCGTCGCCGAAATAGTCGACCAGCGTGTAGGGTTTTTCGCCCGGCGCCCGGCCGTCGAGGTGGCGCGAGTAGTTCTCGATGCCGCTGCAGTAGCCGACCTCCTGGAGCATCTCGAGGTCGTACCGCGTTCGGGCGGAAAGTCGCTGGGCCTCCAGCAGCTTGCCGTCGTTCTTCAGGCGGATGACCTGGTTCTCCAGCTCCTTCTGGATGCTCCCGACCGCCGAGGCGATGGTGTTCTCCTCGACCACGTAATGCACCGCCGGATAGATAAACACCCGGTCGGTGGTGCTCAGCGTGTCGCCGGTCAGCGGGTTGATCAGCCGGATGACGTCCACGTCGTCGCCGAACATCTCCACCTGGTAGGCGAACTCCTCGTAGGCGGGGTAGATGTCCACCGTGTCTCCGCGAACCCGGAACGTGCCGCGTTTGAAGTCCACGTCGTTGCGGTCGTACTGCAGCGCCACGAGATGCTCGAGCATTTCATTGCGGGGCCGGCTCTCGCCGACGGCAATCTGGCAGACGCTCCGCTGGTACTCCTCCGGACTGCCCAGCCCGAAGATGCACGAAACGCTGGCGACGATGATCACGTCCCGCCGGCTGGAAAGGCCCATCGTCGCCGCGAGCCTCAGCCGGTCGAGATCGTCGTTGCGCGAGGCGTCTTTCTCGATGTAGATATCCCGCTGGGGAATGTACGCCTCGGGCTGGTAGTAGTCGTAATAGCTCACGAAATACTCGACGGCATTGTCCGGGAAGAGGTCCCGGAACTCCTCGTAGAGCTGGGCGGCCAGCGTCTTGTTGTGGCTGATGATCAGCGCGGGCTTCTGCAGCCTCTCGATGACGTGGGCCATCGTGAAGGTCTTGCCCGAACCGGTCACGCCCAGCAGCACATTCCGCTGCTGTCCGCGCCGGACATTCTCGACGATCTGGTCGATCGCCTCGGGCTGATCTCCCGCCGGCTGGTATTCCGATACGACCTTCAGCTCTGGCATGGTGGCTCGCCTCTCCGATGGCGCTGGCAGAAACTCCCGATTATACGTTCTGTCCCCAGCCCGTTCCACCCGGCCAATCGCTCCATCGTGTCGCCATCGTGGCCCAGTTTCCCATTTCCGACAGCCTCAAACCGCGATCAATCGATAAACGTGTTCATCGCAAGTGCTTGCGTTCATATGTGTCCGTCGCGATGTGTTCAGGGCCGGCAAGCGCCGGCAAGCGCCGGCCACAGTCGGCCACGGCTGGCCGTGGCGGTACACAGCCGGCAAGAACCGGCAAGCGCCGGCAAGAACGGTACCGTTTCGTACAGTTCCGCACAGGACTCGCGAAACCCGTCCGACGTCCGACGACCCGTGAAGCGGGCTGGAGGTCCGGCGACGTTCTCCCGCCATCGGACTGGGCGGCGTTGTTTCGTTCCGAGGTCGGGCGCTGCGGGTCGGTGTTCCCTGTTCGGTTGTCAAAGAGCGAAGAGGTCCGTTGGGGAGTCGATCTTCCTGAGTGGACGCTCCAGGGCGCTTACGTCGGGCGCCCTGCTTGGCAGGGCGGGGCGCCGAAATGCGCTTGGGGGCCTCGCAGTGCAAACCACCAAGGCGAGCCCTCCATCCTCTCCCCTCGCGCCCCGCAATGCGCGCGCAGACGGCTCCGGAAAACTCCCCGGATGCCCGACAACGTGATGGAATCCGAACGAGTTAGAGAAATCCGATTTTCTTGAGGAGGCCTGGGGTTCCCGTGCGCCGGCGGCGCGCGCAGGATGTTCCGAACGATTGGTTTCCGGCAGTCCGCCTTCGACTGGCCGGCTTGGAAGGGCAGATCCTGTGGAGGCAGGAATTTGTCCGAAGAATACCCCTCCGGGTGACGATGGTACAGGTACAGGGGCCACCGGCGGGGGGGCCTGCCTCGTGTGGCACCCCAGGTCGAACCCGGGAACGAAAGGACGCCGCCATGAGCGAGCCGACCAAGAAGCACCTTCATCTGGAGAATCCCAACGCAGCCTTCGACGCCCTCCAGGGCCTGCAGGCGCAGGCGACGATGGACCTTGTGAAGATGCGTGCCCACGAGCGCAAAGCCGTCAAAATGACGGTCACTCTTCGACCGGCCAACCCGGTCGAGGCGATGACCTTCGAGCTGATCGGGGTAACCGGAGACCTGTCGGAAGGTGGATGCCAGGCGATGTTCCCGGTACCCCCGCAGGTCGGCGAAGTCTATCGCCTGCGTTTCGGCGGCGAGGGCAGGAATCTCTCGGAGGTGTTTGGCCGCTGTCTGCGGAGCCGCCTGGTGGACGAAGAGTCGTTCGAGACGGGGTTCCGGTTCTTTCAGCCGCTGGATCTCTCGCCGCTGGCCCGGTAGCATCCGTCGCCGACCCACCGGTCGGCGCGGGCACCAGGGCAGGGGTACCCGCGCCGACACCGTCATTGCAGCGCGTGTTCGGGCTGGCGGGCAGGGCCGTTGCCCGCCGAATTCTGGGGCTTCTCAGGTTGCGGCTCTTCATTGCCTGCGTCTTCCCGGGCCTGCCTGCAGAGGTTCAGCAGGTCGGTCGTCAGTTGCACGACGCGCAGCAGTTCCACGTCGGAACTCTGTGCGGCGCGGTTGAGCTCGGCGGCACGCTGGGCGATACGGGGAAGGTTCTGCTTGGTCGCCACCGCGGCCAATCGCCCGGCCGTGCTTGACACTTCGGCCAGGTCCTGGGCGTCCAGCGCGTCGGCGATCTGGTCGATCTCCCGGCCGATTTCCAGCAGCACGCCACCGGTGACGCCTTCGGCCTTTGTCCGCCGGCTGTGGTCGCGCCCTTCCATGCACTCGATGAAGCGCTCGACGAGATCGGGGTCGAACTGCGTTCCGGCGCAGCGTCGCAGCTCCTGGTAGGCTTCCTCGTAGGGCATGGCCCGTCGGTAGGGTCGGTCGGAGACCATCGCGCTGAACGCGTCGGCGATCGACAGGATGCGTGCGGGAACGGGGATATCCTCTCCGGTAGGCAGGCCCGGTTCGTTGGGGTTTCCGCCATACCAGGCGTGGTGGCTTCGGACGATCCGCGCGAGCGAGTCGCTGTCGAAGGCCGAGGCGATGATTTCCACGCCCATGCGGTCGTGGCCTCGCATGACCTCCCATTCCTCGTCGGTGAGTTTGCCCGGTTTCAGCAGGATCGCGTCGGGCACGCCGAGCTTGCCGATGTCATGCAGCCGGCCTGCGGTTTCCAGCACGAAACAGTCGCTGGGGCTCATAATGCCTTGGGCGCAGGCGACGGCGAACTCGGCGACCTGGTTGGAGTGTTCGGCCGTGGTGATATCCCGGTGCGCCAAGGCGCTCATCAGGGCTTCCACGGCGTGGACGGGGATCCCCGTGGCCGATGAGCCCGACGAGGCGACATCGTCTTCCTGCTCGGGGGTGACTGTGACGCCCTCGAGATCTTCGGCCGAGACGCGGTCCCAGCGGACGACCTGGTTGCGGCCGTTGCGCTTGGCGACGTAGAGGCACTTGTCGGCGCGGTTAAGCATTTCCTGGGGGTTCTCGACGTCTTCGGTCATCGACGAGACACCCATGCTGGCTGTCACGTGCACGCCCGAGAAGTCATGGTTTGCGATGTGCCTTCGGAACCGTTCGGCCGCTTCGGTGGCCGATTCGGGGTCGGAGTAGGGCAGCAGGAGGCAGAACTCCTCGCCGCCATACCGGCAGAGCAGGTCGCTCTGGCGGATGTTCTTCTGCAGGACGGCGGCGACCTTCTGGAGCACCACGTCGCCGAGGGCGTGTCCGTAGGTGTCATTGATCTTCTTGAAGTGGTCGACGTCGACCATCACGCAGGCAAAGCTCTTGCCGTAGCGTTTGGCGGCGTCCCACTCGACCTCGAATCGCTCGAAGAACGACCGGCGGTTCATGCAGCCGGTGAGGGGATCGTGCTTGGCGAGGAACTGCAGGTGCTCGTTCTGCTGGGCGACCTCGTCGCGCGAGTTCTTGAGCATCGAGAGCATATTGCGCAGCTGCTGGTTTTTCTCTTCGATTTCGGTGACATCGTCGAAGGTTGCCAGCACGCCACGGTTCCGGCCATCTTCGCCGGTGATCGGGGCTGCGTTGACCGAGAACACGCACCGCTTGCCGTCGGAGTCGACCATGCTCAGCTGGGCGCCGGTCTGGGGCTGTCCGCGCAACGCGGCCAGCGACCAGGGCATGGCCTCGGAGGCGGCGGCGTCATCGGAGATGATGTCCCAGTCCATGTCGGAGGGTCTCTTGCCGATCAGCGATTCGGGCGTCCTGCCGACGTGTTCTGCGAAGGACTCGTTGGCCAGGACGATACGCTGTTCCTGGTCGACGATGATCAGGCCTTCGGCGAGGATGTCGAACGCCGAGCGGACCCGCTCGGGAACGGCCGAGGATGGGTTGAGGTATTCGAGGGTCCGCTTCATCAGCAGGAGGTAGCCGACGAACCCGCCCAGTCCGATCACGAGGATCAGTTTGACGAAGGGCCCGGTGAACTGCCCGAACATGCCCTCTTCCGGGGCGGGGACGTACTGAAGTTCGAAGTTCGCCCAGGGCTGGTCGTCTTTCATCAGCGGGACGCGGGCGAAGAGGGTGTCGCGGTCCTGCTCGGAGATCGCCCACCAGTCTTCGGGGTGGTTGCCCGCCATGGCCAAGGGCGTGCCATTGACGCCCCGCACACCCGCGGACACGATGTTGTCGTTGCGCTGGACCGCGACGCGCAGGATCGTCCGCAGCGAGGCGATGTCGTTCTTCTGGGCGGCGACCGAACACTGGACGGCTACCAGCTCGCAGAAGCGGTTTCGGTTCTCCCGCACCATGGCTGCCCGGTCGGGAAGCAGGCCGAGGTACTGGGTCGCCAGCAGGACGCTGACGGTCACCAGCATCAGCCCGAGGCTGATCTTCATTGCAGCGGATACACGGAACATGGTTCTGCCCTTTCTGACCGGGCGCTACACGCCGCGCCCGTCAACCACGATTCATCACACGCGCTACTTCCAGAGGAAGTTGAGCTCTTCCTCGGAGTCGGTCTCAGCCGACGATCTGCCCGCCTTGGAGAACCAGCGCTTGCGCTGCTTCTTCATGGCCTTGGCCTTGTCGGCGAGGTCCAGGATGGGTACCGGGTCATACTTGCACCACAAGGGGACCGAGGTAAGCATGCTGGCCATCAGCGATCCGCCGTTGGTGCACCACAGCAGGTAGCTGGCCGAGACCATCACCGTGACCCCCGCGGTGGTACCCACGGCGATCTTCGCCTCGACGTGCGATTCCTGTCCCTGCTGGTTGGCCTGGTCCTGAAGCCGGTCGAGGCTCTTGAGGATGTTCGAGGCCTGGAGCTGTTCCCACTGGCGTGCGGACTCCAGTTCGAAGGCCCGATCGTACCTGGCGACTGCGGCTTCGGGGTTCATCGTCCGGGCGGCTTGCGGAACACGCTGGGCCTGACCCGCGGCGGCTCCGCCTGTCGACGCCGTTACGGCCTTGGCGTCGTGCACCTCGCCGAGATCGCCGGAATGACGATCGAACTCAGCCTGCTGGCCGGAATCGTCGTTGGACTCGTTCCGGGAGCGACCCTTGTCACTGTCATCGCGCGAGGCGACGGCCTGTTCAGCCTCGGACTCCTGTCCGCCCTGGTCGTCGGCGTTGCCTTCGCCTGCTTCTTCGCCTGCATCGGCGAGGTCCTCTTCGCTGAGTTCATCGCCGAGGTCGTCGCCGAAGTCGTCTTCGCCGCCGGCCAGGTCTTCCCCACCGGCGTCGCTTCCGGATCCGTCGCCGTCGAGTTCATCGCCGCCGGTCTCGGGCGATTGCTGTCCCGGGTCCCCGAGATCGGGATCCGACGGGGAGTCGGGGATGATCGGATCGGGCATCGAGGGCGTGGACGGCTGGGTGTAGTCTTCGCCTCCCAGGTCGCCGCCGATCTCTCCGCCAAAGTCGCTGCCGCCATCGTCGCCGCTGTCGAAGCCGGTCCCCGGGTCGGGTTCGGGGACGATCGGATCGGTCTGGGAATCCGGTTCCGGCTCAAGCGGGGGCGGGTCTTCCGGGGCGGCCTGAACACTCACACTGACGGTCTGCGTATCGGACCCGCCCCGGCCGTCGGTAACCGTATACGTGAACGTGTCCGTACCACTCCATCCCGTGGAGGCGGTGTAGATGATCTGTCCGCCGCTGAGAGACACCGAACCGTGCGACGCGTTCGTGAAGCCCTGGATGCTCAACGTCTCACCGGAGGTGTCGCTGTCATTGGACGCGACGTCGATCGTTACGCTCTGGCCTTCCGTTACAGAAGCCGTGTCGCTCAAAGCATGGGGGAACAGGTTGCCGACCAGGCCCATCTCGTGAATATTCACCCTCGAACCCAGGCCGGGATTGCTGGACCCCTCCTTGGTCAGATACAGCCGGAAGGACGTACCGGCCTCGGCGCCGAGGGATGAGAGGTCAAAGGTGTAGAGCGAGAGGCGATTCCCCCCTTCATCTACCAGGATCGAGTCCACATTCCCCGCGAATCCGTCCTGACTGGTTCGGAGATGGATCGTTCCACCCCGTCCCACGGCTGCGTTCTCAATCCACAGGCTCATCTGTTGATAGCCCAGGTTCAGGCCTGCATCGGACGATACCGTGAACTCGAAGTAGGACGACTCGTTCAGTGTCGCTTCACCCGAGTCCCAGTACAGAGCGCCGGGTTCGGTAACGTTGAAATCTGCATTGACGGACGTTCCGGCCAACTCGCTTACGGTCAGTTCGGTCAGGCCGCCGGTGGCCGAACCGTCCGCTTGGAAGTCGAACTCCGCCAGCGAGTCTTCCACGCTGACGTTCTGGACGATGGTCAGGGTCTCGCTCCCGTTGTCCTCGCGCACCTCGATCGTGTACGAGTCATCCGTGTGATCGCCGCCGGCGTGGACGTATGACACCATGCCATCGTTCAACTGATCGCCGGTGAACGAATCCCCCACCTCCAGGGCAACTCCACCCACCCAGAGCGTGCCGTGCGACGGGCCGGCAGTGACGTGGTAGGTCAGGGAGCTGTTGTCGTCCCGCGCGAGCAACTGGGTGTCGCTGATGAACTGGCTGCCGCCAAAGGCGACGTAAACGGTCTCGTTGTTGACCAGGGTTGGGGTGTCGATCGCGTCGGTGATGTCGATGGTCACCGTGGCGTCGTCGGTCAGGCCATCGTTGTCGGTGACCCGTACCGTGAGGCTGTACTGCGTAGTGGATTCGTAGTCCAGGTTGCTATCGTCTGCGATGGTGATTTCGCCGGTGCTTGTGTCGATGTCGAACACGCCGTCGTCGTTGCCGGCGGTGATCGCAAACGTGACACTGTCGCCCGGGTCGCCGTCTGCACCCGAGACGGTGCCCACGCTCGTGCCGTTGGCGGCTGTTTCGTCGACGGCGAAGGTATCACCATGTACGGTCGGGGCGTTGTTGGGCGGCGTGCCGCCGACGAATCCGGTGATGTTCAGGTCGTCGACGTACTGTCCGCCCGCGGTGTTGGCACGCATCGCGAAGGTGTCCACCGGATACGCCGACAGGTCGATCGACGTGTTGATGTCCGCCTCCACCAGCTCGCCGTCCCAGTAGAAGTCCCAGGTGCTGGCAGCGCCGGCGTTGTCGAGCACGAGCTTGCAGCTGTGCTCGCCCGTGCCGTATACGATTCCGGTGTTGATCCACGAATCGCCCCGCAGCCAGACGTTGCCGTCGTCGTTGAGGATGATCCGCATCGCGAAGTCACCCCAGCCCGGACTGGCGTCGAGATTCATCAGCCCGAGAACCTGGTTGACGTTGGCGTCGGTCGCCTGCCAGTTCCAGGTGATCTCGTAGTAGTCCATGCCTGTAGCCACGTCGCGGTGCAGGCCGGCGGTATCATCGTGGGTCAGCTCCAGCACCTGATCGCTCCCCAGGTCGGTAACGCCCAGGTAGTCGCTGCCCGTGTACCCGCCCCCGGAGTTCCATTGAGACTCGCGGGTCCACCCGTCGACGCCGTCGACCCCGCCGGTGGAGTAGTCCTCGAAATCCATGGACTCTGCGGCGGTGAATTCGCCGTCGACGTAGCTGATTGCGTGGGGGTTGTCGAACGTCCCGCTGTAGATCGTCGGGATGATCTCTTCCAGGTGGAACGAACCCGTCACCTGGTCGGCGGTCAGGGACGCGCCTGCACCCATGGAACTGACGGTTGCCCAGTCCAGGTCGCCGGTGATGCTGATGCTCCCGTTGACCGTCGCGGTCAGCAGCGTACCCACGTCGGCGTCGACCGCCAGGTCGCTGTTGAGCGTGGCGTTGAAGTCCAACTGCCCGATGGCGACGTTGGATGTGATCGAACCGGCATCTCCGTCGAGGGACAGGTTGCTGAAGTTCAGATCGGCTGTCCCGTCGTCATCGGAGATGCTGATCGCCGTCGTGCCGTCGGTTCCGCTGGTGCCCAGGATCTGCAGCGTGTCGGTGGTGTCGTCGTAGTCGAAGTTGATCGTGCCCGCGCCGGAGACGCTCAGCGTGAAGGTCTGGCTGTCGGCGACGAAGGTCTGCGTGCCCGTGAATGCGGCGTCCGAATAGTCGGCCAGCGAATGGGCATACCCGTCCAGGGCGGCGTAATCGAGCGGGGCGTCGACGCCTTCCTCAGCCAGTTCGGCTTCGCTGCCGGTCGATGCGGCTTCGAGATCCCAGTCTCCGCCCGCGCCGGTCACGTCGTCGGAGGCGAAGACATCGGCGCCGGTTGCCCCGGCGAGGGCATCGAGCAGTTCCAGCCCGTCGGTCCCGGAGGCGACGTTGCAGGCAAACAGGTTCAGGTCGGCGTCGTCGTCCAGCACATTGGCAAGGTCTCGCCACGCCTGGTCGTCCCCGTTCAGGGATTCGGCGTCGACGGTGTCCGAGCCAAGCGAGAACGCCCCCTCCGAGCCGTGGGAGAAAATCGAGATCGTGTCGATTTCCACGTCTTCGGCCTGCGCCCACTGGGTGACGTCTTCCAGAACGTCGGCTGCGGTCTGGGTAGCGCTGTCGTAGACGAGAAGGTGATCTGCCTCCGCGACCGCGGCGGCAAGCTGCTCCTGGTCGGCCAGGGAACTGTCCAGCAAGACGACGTCCCAGCTCACCGAAAACAGCTGCCGTGCTTCGAGCGTCTCCATGCGGTTGGAGGACGCCGAGGTTTGCTCAGCCCAACGAATCACGCTGCTCTCCTTTTGCACCCACCCGGACACGCTTCCGGGTCTGCAATCTGCCCTTGTCCCCTTCTCCGGTGCCCTGACCCGTGAGCCATTCGCCTTGCGGCGCCCATGGCTGCTGTGGGCATGCGGGACCGGTGGTGATGCCCTGTCACCCGGGCCTGTCGGCCTCGACGGGAAAGCTACGATCCTTCCGGTGCCTAAGGCAAATCCGGCACCGGAATTATGCGAAAAGATCGCCAGCCCATGCGGAGGCAAGGCGTTACGCGCGAATCGGCATCGATTTTCGGAGAAGAACAGCCGGTTGGCAGGTGCCCCGCTGCATGGTACGATTCCGTTTGTTTCGAGTCGCCCGAGTATTACGATTTTCAGAAATTCTCAGCCTGGGCAGCGACGTGGACCGAGGCCTGATCATCAAGCCGCCGGCGGTGGAGTGGATTCTCGCCGGCCTGAAAACGTGGGAACTGCGAGGCCGCCGGGCCAGAGTCCGTGGCAGGATCGCGCTGATCGAGACCCCCGCCCGGGCGATCCAAGGCACCTGCCGGCTGGTGGACTGCATAGGCCCCCTGAAACCGGCCGAACTGGCCGAGACGATCGATCTCCACCGTGCCCCCAAGAGATACTGGGTCGGAGGGGGCAAATATCGCCGGACCTATGCATGGGTTCTGGCCGATCCCCAGCCTTTTGATCAGCCCATTGCGTTCCGTCCGCCCCAGGGCGCGATCACCTGGGTGCGGATCCCGCCGGGCTTCCTTCCACAAGCCGGTCACAGCGACCCGGATGCAAGCTAAGACATTGCGGTCGTTTGTCCGATATAGAACGTGACGGCTCCCGATTGTGCGAAGGCTCCGACCCCAGGAAATCCGACATGCGCCAACAAACCGGACGTGACGTAGCCCACCGATGGAAGGGCAACCCGCTGCTTTCCATCGAGGACATTCCCTTCCCCTGCAGCGATATCCTCAATGCCGGCGTGGTCGAATTCCAGGGCCAGCTGCTGCTTGTGCTCACCGTCGAAGGCCTCCAGGGCCGATGTCGCCTGCACGTGGCCCGCAGCGACGACGGCCACCATTTCACCGTCGACGAGGAGCCCCTGATGAGCTCCACGCGCGATGAGGAGTATCGCGTCTACGAGAGTCTGGGCATTCGCGATCCGCGCATTACTCCCATGGACGGCGGGTACTACATCACCTACGTTGCCTCGGGCGACCACGGGCACCGCTTGGCGATGGCGTGGACGGAGGACTTCCAGACCGTCCAGCGCAAGGGGATGATCTCCCAGGTCGACGTGAAAAACGGCGTGCTGTTCCCCGAGAAGATTGGCGGCCGCTATGCGCTGCTGGAACGCCCCAACTCCGGCGGGAACATCTGGGTGATCTACTCCGACGATCTGGACTTCTGGGGCGACGCAGCCTGTCTGGTGACCCCGCGTGACGGGTTCTGGGATACGCACCTGGTGGGAGCTTCCTGCCCGCCGATCCGCGTGGATGACGGCTGGATCGTGATCTACTACGGCGAGCGACAGACCAGCGCGGGCCCGCTGGTGCGAATGGGCGCGCTGGTACTCGACCCCGACGATCCGTCGCGCGTGATCGGGCGGTCGAACATACCGATCCTCTCGCCCCGCGAGCGGTACGAACGGATCGGCGACATTCCCAACATCGTGTTCTCGTGCGGCGCGATCCGCAAGGACGACAGCCTCCAGATCTACTACGGTGCGTCGGACAGTTGCATCTGCCTCGCCGAGGCGAAGATCGAAGACATTCTGCAGGTCTGCTACGACCGCGAGGAGTTCCACAAATGAGCAGCCGATTCGCAGGCCGAGATCATATGCACCGCTGGGAGCGCAACCCGATCCTGACCCAGATCGATGTACCCTATCGCAGCAACACGGTGTTCAACGGCTCACCCGTGAAGCTCAACGGGCTGTACATCATGCTCGTCCGCATCGAGGGCCAGCAGGGGTATTCGCACTTCGCGGTTGCCCGCAGCCACGACGGTCTGCACTGGGAGGTCGATCGCGAACCGTTCATTACCCACGCCGAGTCAGGCCCTTACGCCGTGTGGGAAGAGCACGGCATCGAGGACCCGAGGATCACGACCATCGACGGCGTGCATTACATCGTCTACACCGCCTGCGGGCGCTACGGGCACCGGATCGCCCTCGCGCAGACCGAGGATTTCGAGACGTACGAGCGGATGGGGATCATTTCCCGGCCTGGCAACAAGGACGGCGTGTTGTTCCCGGAGAAGATCAACGGCCTGTACGCCCGTCTCGATCGCCCGATCGGCAACGGTATCGGAAGCATCTGGGTGAGCTACTCGCCGGACCTGCTGCATTGGGGCAACAGCCGCTGCTGCTTCGGGCCCCGGGCGAGATTCTGGGATTCCTTCCGCATTGGGGCTTCCGTCCCGCCCATTCGGACCGACCGCGGTTGGCTGGAGATCTATCACGGCGTGAAGATGACCTCCGCCGGGCCGATCTACCGCGTGGGCACGGCGATGCTCGACATCGAAGATCCTTCGATTGTCCTCGCACGATGCCTCTCGCCGCTGCTGAGCCCCCGCGCCGATTACGAGCGGATTGGCGACGTGGGCAACGTCGTGTTCGCGTGCGGAGCGATCGTCGAGCCAGACGGCGAGCTGAAACTCTATTATGGGGCAGCAGATACCTCCATCTGCGTGGCTACTTCCAGCCTCGATGAAGTCGTGGAGAGTTGCTTCGAGACGGTCGAGGAATAGACCGGCCGCTAGCCGTGCGACTTGAGGGACTATTCTGGTTTTTTGGGAAAAACATTGTTTTCCTTCCAAGCCACGGGGGCCTTCTCCGATAGGATAGGTGGAATCTCACATGGCCAGGCGCACGGACCGCGCATCGTCACGGAGGTCGGACCATGGGCATGACAAGCCACGATCGAGGCAAGGGAAAGCGCACCCGACCGGTGCCGTGGCCCAAGGCTTGGTATCTCATCGAATCGTGCCCCTCTCGCACCGCCGACTCGGGTCCTGCGGTTCTGCTTGCCGCCGAGGACGACCGCATGCCCGAACTGATCGCCGAGACACTTCCCACATCGTCCGAGGAGGATCTGGGGATGCTCCGCGTGACCAGCCTGGACGATATCGTCGACCGCGTCAGCAAAGAGAAGCTGTTGGTGGTGCTCGTAGATCTCCGTCAGGAAGGCCTGCGGGAACTGGGCATCGTCACTGCACTCCATCGCCGGCTGCCCGACGTGCCGGTGATCGGCGCCGTCGACCGACATGACCAGCGGTTGACGCGCCAGGCTTGCCAGCCCGGACGCGTGGACCTGTTGGTCAGCCCCCCGCTCAGCCCGGAGAAGCTTTCGCGGGCGGTGGATTGTGTGCTCCTGCAGCGGCAGGGCCCACAGGAGCGGTCGGAAGAGCATCTGGGGGGGTATCATCCAGCGTCTCTCAACGAGACCTGGCTGCCGGGAAAAGATTCAATGAGACTGGAGGGTTCGGGGCTACAGTCCGTTTCACCGGCTCGGAGTCAATCCACGTAATGTATCTGCCGGGGTGGGAAAGGAAACAACCGATTCTGATGAGCAACCGATCGTATGCCCCGGAGGGCAAGACCCGGACAGAGGCTATGGAGAGGCCCGTGCGCGAGTTCGGCTCCGCCCCGAAACGCGCCACCGTGCTCGTCGTGGACGACGACGAGTCCGTGCTCGCCTTCGCTTCGCGAGCCCTGGAGCACCTCGGCTACGACGTGCTGCAGGCCCGCGACGGCGTCCAGGCGGTGCAGATGGTGGCAAGCTCCCGCCCGCGGGTGGACCTGGTCCTGATGGACCTGACCATGCCCGGCATGGA
>CAZXSK010000071.1:0-19386 GCA_964642855.1 uncultured Planctomycetaceae bacterium
AGCGAATGATGACATCCGATGAGTTCGTCCCGCCGCCGGCCGGACAGGGCCACGGCCTGACGATTGCAGTCGACAATCAGACCCGTGTCCGGATCGACCGCAACGATCGCGTCGGCTGCGGACTCCACCAGCGCCCGGTACCTGCGCTCGCTCTGGCTGAGCTGAACGCCTTGGCGGACCATCGCCAGGACCATCGCCGACAGCAGCCCGACGACCACCGCCTCGAACGCCAACGGCATGGATGCGACGAACCCCCACCACTGTTGCCACGAAAGCGTGCTGAAGATCACGCCGATCTCGAGCCCCAGCACCGGCTGGGAGATCAGGACGTAGCTCGCAACAACGACCAGAAGCACCAGGAGACCGTACGCCAGGAGATTCCGCATCCGAGGCCCGATGCGATGGAAGACATGGTATCCCAGTTGCAGCTGAACAACCATGTAAAGGAAATTGCACAACGAAGCGGTCAGGAAGCCGACGTCACGGTGATCTCCCCCCGTCGCCAGGAACAGTGCAAGGATCGGAGCTGCCCACCATCGCGCTGCCAGCCCCACACCGACAAACCCCAGGAGCATCCTCAGATCGAGGACAATGGGGGTATGAGGGATCTCGACATCCAGGGAAGCGACCAGGAAGCCCAGTCCGCCGCAGACCACCGCCACCAGCAGCGAGCGCGCACGGCCGTCCCGCACGAACGTGGCCAGGAACTGGCTGGTGCGTGCGGCGGGCTCAACCCCGGCCGCCGGGTTGTCAGCTGCCAACGCCATGGCATCCCCAAAACCCCTGCCTCCGGGCGGTGGGCCATCGCCCAGGCCACCCGTGCCCATGTACCTATCGGAAACGTATCGTACGAACCTTCAGCCAGGACTGCCAGCAGGCTCCCCTTCCGTACCTTGCAGCAATGCCCGGGGATGACGTTGCGCGGGCGCTACCGAGTGCCCGATGCCAGTCGCTCGTCCGTGAGGTACTGGTAGCTCTCCCGGACGGCCTGCATCATGTCGGTCGCGCAGGTATCAAGCTCGACGATCAGCCATTGCAGCGTGGCATCATCGGCCGCCTGAACGCAGGCCGCGAGGTCCATCTTGCCCTTTCCTGCCGCCACCATCGGCTCGCCGGCGGCTAACGGTCCGTCCTTGAGGTGCAGCGCCCAGGCCCGCTCGCGCCAAGTCTTGACGAACCCGGCCGGGTCCACCTCGCCATGGCGGGACGCCCAGTACACGTCGATCTGTGCCCAGAGCTTCGGAGCCGAAGACAGCAACCGCGAGAAGATGTACTCCCCGTCGACCTCCTTCATTTCGTGGGCATGGTTGTGATACGCAAGCGACAGGTCTTGCTCTTCGAGCATCGCTGCCGCCTGCTGGAGGCGGTCGGCGGTCTTGTTGATCTCGTCGACGTCGGCGAAGCTTTCGGGCGGGAGGAAGGGCAGCACCAGCGTCGAGTAGCCCAGGGTCCTGGCCTGGTCCACGACCTGCCCCAGCGTTTCGCGCGTCGGCAGCGGAGCATGGGCCGACGACGCCCGCAGGCCCAGATCGTCAAGAATCTTGCGGACCTCGCCGGCGTCGTAGCCGTGCAGACCGGCCAGTTCGACGCCTGCATACCCGATGTCCGCGATCTCCTTGAGGGTTCCGGGGAAATCGTCCTTCGCCTGCTCGCGGACACTGTAGAGCTGAATGCCTAGGGGCTTCATGGGGTTCCTTATCTTTCCGGATGGCTACGCCCGCCGACACGGCGGACGAACTGCTGGTAGTCTTCGGGGGTATCGATGCCGGCTCCGTCGTAGTCGACAACGCCCACACCGATTCGGTATCCGTGCTCCAGTGCCCGAAGCTGTTCGAGTTTCTCGGAAGCTTCGGCCGGGGTGGAGGGCAGCGCGGCGTAGGTCGCCAGGAAACCGGCGCGGTAGGCATACGCGCCGAGGTGAAGCAGGTACCGCGACGGGCCTGTTGCATCGCGGTCATAGGGGATCTTCGACCGCGAGAAGTACATCGCCCGGCCTGCCTGGTCGCAGACCACCTTCACGCGATTGGGGTTGTCCGCCTGATCGGCCGGAAGCGGCGTCGCCAGCGTGGCCATGGGAAGGTCCGACGAGTCGAGCATCTCCGCGAGCCGGTCGACGCAGGTGGGAGGAATGTCGGGCTCATCGCCCTGGACGTTGACCACGATCTGCTCGTCGGCAAGCGACAGGGTCCGGGCGGCCTCGGCCAGGCGATCGGTTCCGGTTCGACAATCGGGGGAGGTCATCACCGCCTTGCCGCCGAAGCTTTCGACAGCCTCCACGATGCGCTGATCGTCGGTCGCGACGATGACGTCCTCGACGCTGCTTGCCTGGGCAACCGCTTCGACGACGTGCTGGACCAAAAACTTGCCCGTCTCCTTCAGCAGGGGCTTGCCGGGCAGGCGGGTCGAGGCGTACCGTGCCGGGATGAGTGCGATGGCCTTCACTGACAGGGGAGTGTAAAGTGATCGCTGGTGAATGCAACGTCAAAACCCGGAGGCATCGTCCATGGCCCGGCCGACCGATCACGTCAACCTGGATCTGGAACAGTTCCATCTCGATGTGCTGCGCGACAGGGCGTCGGGGCGAGTGCTTTGGCAGCCACGCATTGGATGCTGGTACCACGACAAGCAATTCGCCGGCGTGCCCCTGCCCGATGAATTCCAAGGGCTGGACCTGCCTGGCATCTATCGCAGGCTGGGCTGCTCGGCGCGGGTCTATGCCTACAACCGCTGCTTCGTGGCACACGAGGACCCAGCTGTCCGCATCGTCGAGACACCCTTGAGCGGAACGGACACCGAGACGGTCGTGGAGACACCGGTCGGAACCCAGCGAAGCATTGAGCGGCGGAGCCCGAGCGCCGCGTATGCCGGGCACGTCAAGTGGCCAATCACGTGTGAACAGGAAATGCGCGTTGCTCTCTGGCGGGCGGAGCGACGGTCCTGGAGTTGGGACGAACACGCCTACGAACAGGTCCGCGAGACCTGGGGATTGCTGGGAGCCCCGACCATGTACATGCCCCGGACCACCGTTCAGGATCTCTACATCGACACGATGGGCGTGGAGGCGGGTGTTTTCGCACTGCTGGACTACCCGGACCTCTGCAGGGCGTACTTCGAAGCCCTGGAGCTGAGCTGCGATCGCCTGATCGACGTGATCAATGCTTCACCCATCGAAGTCATCAATTTTGGCGACAATATACACTCCGGAACGCTGTCGCCCGATCTCTTCGAGCAACACGTGCTGGGAGTCTATCAGCGAAGGTGCGAGAGACTCCACGAGGCGGGGAAGTTCATCCACGCGCACTGGGACGGAGATTGCGCCCCCCTGCTTCCCTATGCCCGCGAGACAGGCTTGGACGGCATCGAAGCGATCACACCCCAGCCCCAAGGGGACGTGACACTCCAGCAGGTGCAGGATGCCCTGGGCGACATGTGGCTTCTGGACGGGATCCCGGCAGTCTACTTCGACTTGGCATTTTCCGAGGAAGCTCTGCTCGACTGCGCCCGGGAGGTGCTGGACCGCTTCGCCCCGCACGTGGTTCTCGGGATCAGCGACGAGATCTCTTCAACGGGAGATATCGAGAGGGTCCGGCGGGTCGGAGAGCTCGTGGACGAGTACAACGCAGACCGGCAGGGGTCGTGTTGACCGGAGCAGGCCGAAAGACCGGAGTGCCCCATTCAAGGAACGTGCCGGACC
The DNA here is from genome assembly GCA_964642855.1 of uncultured Planctomycetaceae bacterium. Taxonomy (GTDB): domain Bacteria; phylum Planctomycetota; class Phycisphaerae; order SM23-33; family SM23-33; genus CAZXSK01. The sequence continues at coordinate 3,695 of CAZXSK010000071.1, forward strand.
AGGCTTCCTGGGAGTGCTGGCCCGGCACGCTCGGAGGCTGTCAGAGGGAGGGCGTCAGAATCCTACCTTCGTCTTGCTGACAACCTTATCGTCCTTGAACATGACGGTGATCTTCTTGTCTCCGTCCTCCCAGACGTAGGCGGCGCCCTGTCCCGCCATTTCGCCAATGGCCCCGGCTACGGATGCACCTTCCTTGCCCTCGCCGAGGATCGCCTCGACTTGCGAGAGGGTCATCCCGTTCTCGATCTTCTCGAAATTGCTCTGGCTTACGCCCTTGGCTCCGCTGCACCCCGCAGCCAGAAACAGCGACAGCGACCCCAACACGACAACGGTCAGCAACGTTTTCCCTGTCATCACGTTCTCCTTGATCAGGTCGATTGGATCCCGGGCTGAGGGCCTCAGCCCCGAGCACACAAACCATTGTAGACCTGCTTGATAGGACACGGCGCACGAAAAAGGGGACGGCTGAAGCCGTCCCCCTGGCGAGTCTATGGCGTTGCCCGGCGGGTCAGACGCGACTGACGTACTCTCCCGTACGCGTATCGACCTTGATCTTCTCCCCGTTCTCGACGAAGGGAGGGACCTTGACCTTCGCGCCACCCTCGCACTCCGCTTCTTTCAACTGATTGGTTGCCGTGGCGCCCTTGATGTTTGGCGGGGTATCGACCACGACCAGTTCGACGGTGTTGGGCATCTCAGCTGTAACGGGTTGACCTTCCACGTACGTGATCTGGCAGATGCAGTTGGGCTGGAGGTATACCTTGTCGTCGCCGATGAGATCCTCGGAAATCTGGATCTGCTCGAAGGTCTCGGGGTCCATGAACACGTGCCCGGTCGAGTCCGAGTAGAGATACTCCATGTTCTTGCGGTCAACGATGGCCTGTTCGAACTGCTCGTCGGTACGGAAGCGGTCCTTGATGAGCTGGCCGGTGGCAATGTTGCGAAGCTGGATGACCTGGTAGCTTCGCCAGTTGCCCTTGGCGACCTTCTGGTTGTCGATGCAGACCCAGATACCGTCTTTGTGATTGACCGCCTGCCCGCGGCGGAGGTCGATTGCCTTGATTGCCATCGTTGAGAGTCTCCTGCTGACTGTCTGACTGCCCGGATACGGGAAAGCATGGATTGTACCACACCCCGGCTTCTCCGCAAGGTGCGTCCAAGGCCTGGCGAGATCCGTCGAAATTCGCTCCGCGCACCGGTTGGCCCGCGACGAAGAATCCTGCATAATGAGCCCGCGAAAGGAGACGTGCACATGGCTGAAGATCGCCTGATGGTAAGTGTTTCGGGGGTGCGAGGTACAATCGGCGGCACGCTGACGCCGCGCGTAGCGTGCGAGTTCGGCTGCGCATTCGGGACCATGCTCGGGAAGGGCGCTACAGTCGTAATGGGCAGCGACACCAGGCCCTCCGGGCCGATGATCCGCCGCGCCGTGGCAGCCGGGCTTTGCTCGTGCGGGGTCAGTGTAGTCGATCTCGGCGTGGTGACAACCCCGGGAACCGCCCTGATGACGCGCCTGAGGGATGCCCAGGGCGGGGTTATCATCACCGCGTCGCACAATCCCAAGCAGTACAACGGCATCAAGTTTCTCCAGCCGTCCGGGGTGGGCCTGACCGCTGCGGAGGCAGGGCGACTCAAGGAGATCTGGCAGTCGGGCGAGTTCGCCTTCGTCGACGTCGACGCGCTGGGTGATGTACAGGAGGACTCCTCCACCCATGACCGACATGTCGGGGCTGTCTGCGAGGTGGTGGACATCGACGCCATCGGAAGGGCGAACTTCAAGGTCGTGGTCGACTCGATCAACGGAGCCGGCTGCGAGGTCACCCCGCGGCTGATGGAAGCCCTCGGCGTGGAGCTCGTGCACCTCAACAACCAGCCCACCGGCCGGTTTGACCACGAGCCCGAACCGATCGAGCCCAACCTGACCGGTCTGTGCGAAGCGGTGCGCCAGCATGGTGCGTCGGCCGGCTTCGCCCAGGACCCCGACGCCGACCGGCTGGTGGTCGTCGACGAGAAAGGGACCTTCATCGGCGAGGAGTACACCCTCGCCCTGGCCGGGGCGTTCGTGCTGGGCAAACGGCGGGGGGACCTCGCAACCAATCTGGCGACTTCGAGGATGATCGACGACATCGCCGCTGGCGCGGGCGTGGACGTCGTGCGAGCCCCGACCGGCGAGGCAAACGTGGTCGAGGCCATGCAGCAGCAGGGGTGCATCTTCGGCGGGGAGGGCAACGGCGGGGTCATTGAGCCGAAAGTGGTCCCCGTCCGCGACAGTCTGGTGGGTATGGCGTACCTGTTGCAGTACATCGCCGAAACGGGCAAGCCCCTCAGCGAGCTGGCCGGGCAGATCCCGTCGTACGTGCTCGTGAAGACCAAGTTCCCCTGCCCCGCCGGCGTCGCACCGGCCGTGGCGGACCGAACCCGCCAGGCGTTTGCGGACGAGCCGGGCGCGACGTTCAACGACGCCGACGGCCTGCGAGTGGACCTGGCCGACAGCTGGCTGTGCGTTCGGGCGTCCAACACCGAGCCGATCATGCGCATCTTTGCCGAAGCGCCCACCGAAGACGCTGCCCGATCTCTGGTAGATCGCGTGCGTGCCATCGCCGATGAGGTGATCGACGCGTCGTGACATTGTGTGCGGAGAGGAACATGGCCAAGGCCAAATCATCACCCAAGAGCAAGAGCAGGGCCAAACCAACCCGGGCCGGCCAAGGCCGATCCGTCACCGACTCCCCGGGCTTGTGGCAGAAGATCCGCCACGAGCGGGTGTTTGTAGCATTGGTCGCCGTGCTGCTTCTGTTGGGGGCCTGCCAGTCGGCGGCGTACTGGGGCCATTCCCCCGTGCCCCATTTCGATTTCCCGGCGTTTTACCCTGTCGGCCACACACTGCTGGGCGGCGAGCTTCCCTCTAACTACAAGCGCGTCCCCGTCGTTGGGTTGCTGCAGGCCTCGCTCAGTCACGTGGTGGGCGGTCAGGCGCCGGAGCTTCGCGCGGGATGGCTGATCAACTCGCTGCTGCACCCGCTGAATATCGTTCTGGTGTTTCTGGTGGGCAGGCACCTGATCGGCAACTGGAGTTTCGCCGTGGCGGTGCTGTATTCGGTCAATCCGTTCACCATCGAGATGCTCACCCAGCCCATCGCCGAGACCACGCTGGTGTTCTTCATCCTGCTGTCGGTCTGGCTGATCTATCGCCGGAGCCGATGGGCGTACATGGCAGCTGCGATCGCTTCGATGACGCGCTACGAGGGAGCTGCCCTGATCCTCGGGGCCCTGCTGGTGGACCTGCTCCTGCGCAAAGGCGGGCGAGCGAAGCTCAAATCGGTTGGAATGGCGGCACTTGCGTCGGCGCCGCTGGGGTTCTGGCTTCTGATGACCTGGCTGAACTGGGACCGCCAGAACTCCATGTACTATCTCAAGGAGATGGGCACGATGTCCGGCGACCGGAACATGTGGCTGGTGTATCTCCATCTGACGTGGGAGACCGCCATCGCCCCGTATACGACCTTCACGGGCAGGATTTACGAGTGGTACATCGCCCTGGAAGCCTCCAAGCCCTACTCGGAAGGAAGCTATCCGCACACGCCAGACGGCCTGCTGGTGTTCAGCCAGATCCTCGGCGGCCTGCTCGCACTGGTTGGGCTTGTCTGGGCGGCGGTCAAGAGAGAGTGGCGCATCGGGCTGCTGCTTGTGTTCGCCGTGCCGTACGTCACCGTTCACGTGCTGCACTCGTTCGTGTACCCGCGCTTCGCCCTGCCCTACCTGTGGATCATCCTGCTGACGTGCGCTTACGGACTGCAGCGGTCGTGGTCGCTGCTCGCCTCGGTGAACAGGCCGTGGGCGCCGATCATGCGAGGCGGATTGCTTGTTGCCCTGATCGTTCTGTCCCTCATGTGGGTGGCCTGGAACGCCCCGCTGATCCGCGCCCTCGGGCAGGTCAGCCGGAATTCAGCTAACATGGCCAGCGTGGCCATCCTGTTTCTGGCCATCGGCAGCTTGGCGTGGATGCTGCTTGCCGGCAACAGGCCGGTAGTTCTGACAGGTGCGGTGGCCCTCGGCGTGGCGGGCATGGTACTGTCCAATCAACTTGCGTTGGCGTCGGTGGTGGGCAACGCGGAGATCAATCGCGAGTTCAAACTGTTGACCGACTGGTACCGATCTCATGCCAGGGACGGAGAGGTGCTTGCCTCGACCGTTCCCTCCATCCTGCGGGCGGTCGATCCGGAGAACGCCCAACAGTACATCCACATCAGGAGCATACCGGGTGAGACCGATGTCGAGTACCTTCGAGCCTGTCTTGAAAAGAATGTCAGCTACATCGGGCTCGACTCTCGCATTGGGCTGCTTAGGGGAAACCGGATGTACCGCAACTGGCGAGTCGGACGTGTGGGCATGCTGGTGTTCCCCCAGGACCGCCCGCCTTTCTTCTTCCTGGAGCAACTGCAGGTCGGGCCAACCGGGCGCTACGTGAACGTGTTCAGACTGGATCGTGGCCTCGCACGCGATATCGTCCGCGCCCAGGACCAAGGCAAGCCGACCCCTCAGCTGAGATTCAGTGTGCCGGAGGAAGCACGTCAGCCTGCCTCCGAGTGAGGGTCCGGCAGGTCAGTTGTCGTCGCTGGAATCGACCACGTCCAACCGGCTGGATCGCAGGCGGACCTCGTCGATGCCCTCCGGCCAGAACGACAGCATGATACCCACGCTCTCGCCTTCGTTATCCTGACCGAAGTAGACACTGAAAGCCGAGTACCATCGCGGCCACTTGCGCGTGATGGTGACGTCGGTGCGGAGGTTCCGTCGACCTCGGAAGTCGAAATCGTACTGCTGGAAGAGGCTTGCAGTGTATTTCTCATCGATCCGGTACCGAACGCCAGCCGTGCCGACCGAGGAATCGAGCGGCTGGATGTACCGCCACCCGAAGTAGTATCTCAGCCTCGGGTCGCGCGAGACGGCCAGGCCCAGGTTCGCCCGTCCGATTCTCCCGCTGTCGACATCGTAGTTCACGTCGCCCAGGAAGGTCGTCGCGTCGGAAAGATACCAGGCGTACTCGGCGTTGACGTGGTTGCGCCCCAGGCTGTACTCCGGCCGGGAGATGAAGAACCTTCCGTCGGCCGGCTGGAGGTCCCGGCCGTTGTCGTAGAAGCCGGCCGTAACGTCCAGCCGCATCCAGTCGACGGTGCGCCGGTCGTCCTCCGGACCTCGCTTGGTCTGCAAACGCTGACGGACGCCGAAGGCCACGCCGCTCTGGCTGCGCAGGTGCTCTTCGATGCCTGGATCGATGGGGAACAGCTCGCCGGGGTTCACGTTGCCCGCCTCGCCCGCAAAGGCGGTCGCCCAAGGCGTGATGATATGTCGCAGCTTATGGACGTCCCACAGCCTGCTGTCGACCCCGTCGTAGATCTTCCAGAGGTGTGTGTTGGCCTTGATGCCCACCTGTCCGTAGGGCCTGAACGTCTGGCCTCCGTCGGTGGAATCGCCCCAGTGCGTCAGCCTGCCCGTCGCGTAGGCCAGCAGATTCACCGGGCCGACCTTGAACGGGAAGTTGATCTCGTTGCGCGTATCCACCCGGCCAAACCATCGGCTGTCCTGGCCGTAGGTTTCGTTGTCGTACCGGTAACGCACCAGTCCGAGGTGCGACTCGTTGAAGTAGGCCAGCTGATTGTCCAGCAGCGGCTGGCCGATCAGGTAGAACCCCAGGTCGGGGGCGGCTTCGTCCTGGGCATCGAACCGGTTGAGCTTGGTCTTGAGCAGCCCGGTCACGGCCCAGTTGTCGACCTGCTTCTTGGCATACAGCAGCGTCTCCTGCTCCTTGCCGGCGTAGAACTCGTCGCGGTGGAACTGCTCGAGGTAGTTCCGGTCGCAGAGGTAGCTCAATTCGGCCTGCAGCTCCCAGTCGTCGGCGAGGTACTGCTTGTGGCGCCACAGGAATCGCCCTCGCCAGCGGCTGGCAGGGATGTCCTTCCGCCGGTCACCGAAGGTATCTTCCTGCTCGCGGTCGTACAGGCCGTCGATGTAGCTGTACCCACTGTAGCGATCCCGGGCGTATTCGGTCTCCACGCCGGTAAATGCGCCCCGCTCGAAGTAATCCTGGTTCAGCCGCGAACGGAACCCCTCAGGCCGGATCAGCCCCAGCAGCCGAAACAGATGCCATTCGCTCCGGACTCCGAACCCCAGGCGGGAGTCGTTGCCCAACTGAACCGTGCGAAGGGCGGTATGGTCTTCCTCGAAGCTGCTGCTGGCAAAAGGCCAGTAGAGCACTGGCAGGGACCGCACGTTGAACGTGGCGTGCTCGAACGTGCCATGCCACCTGCGTTCGCTGAGTTGCTCGCCGTCCTGGGCATAGATCGTGCGATCCATCAGGTAGGCCCGCTTGGCTCCGATGTGGTACGTGGGCGTATGGAAATCGCTCGTGGAAATACGGGCATCCTTGAACAGCACTTCGCGGACCGAGAGCATCCTCGCCTCTTTGGCACGGATGTAGACCGGGATGTTCCGCTGCTCCTGCACCGTGCGGAAGACCGGCTCGCGGATCAGGGCCCGATCAGCCGTGAAATCGTAATACGCCACGGGCCCGCTGAACTTCCGCTCTCCGCGGGCGATGATCACGTCATCCTGCAGGTAGACCCCGGTCACCGTCTCGCGCGGGCTGTTGGGATCACCATCTCCCTCACCGAACCCCTCGAGTTGAGGCGCGAAGGGCGAGGTCACGTCCTTCTTCCGCATCGGACCGGTGAACACCACCGCCGACTTGCCCCGCAGCTCCAGGAACAGTTCGCTGTCCGGGTCGCCCTGGGAGAGATACACATTGCCCTTCGCGACGATAATCCTGCCCGCTTTGCCTTCCTCGCGGGGTCTCATGGTCAAGCTGTCCGCACGAAAGTACACGGGCGCCTGGATCCTGATCTCCCGCAGTTGATCATCCTGCGGGGTGGTCGGGGACTCGTTGGGGTCTTCCTCGGGCAGGGCCTGCTCGTCGTCTTCGCCGGGCATTCGTCCGCTCGCAGGCACGATAATCAGCTCGGGTGGCTCGTGCCGTTTGATCTCTCGGATCCGGCTGCCAAGTTTGGACCGGGCAGCGACCGCCCTGCGGAACAACGGAAAGTCGCGCAGCGGCCTGTCGGAGAAGACCCCGTCGGCGAACAGCCTGCCCTGCTGGCGGAGCGAGACCATCACGACCTGGTCGGTGGTGGTCGCCTTGCCGGGCTCGGTAACCTTGGCGTTGCCCTCGACGTAAGCCTGAATTTCGCGTCGTGAGGTACCGCCGACGCGGGTTTCGTTGATCCAGAGCACGGCGTCCCGGCCTGTGACGACCCGTCCGCCCACCTTCAGCCGAAAGTCGCCGAGAACGACGGACACGGCCTGGCCGTTGGCATCGAACGTGTGGATCTCCTTGCCGGAGAGGTGGACGTCCTCGGGGATGTGCTGCTGGCCGGCGACGGGAACCGTCGCTGCGGCGAGAAGGCCGATGGCAAGGCAAGACCGAAGCAAACCGCCTCCGTGATGGTTTCTCATGTCCGTCTCGCTGGGCTGATGTCCGATTCAGAAGGTCGAGGCGATTATAGGTGGGCCCCAAGGCAAGTCAAAGGATCTTTGCGGGCGTGGAGCTCAGAAGGCAACTGCCCCCTCCTGACGCTCAGCACCTGCAATTGCAGGCTTTGCGCGAATTCTGGTGAATCCTCCGTTGACACCGGCCGATACCGATCTATAATGAGCTTCACTTGAGGCGCAGTTCGTCGCTGCCGACGTCGGCAGGGACGCACTCGCAAGGCCCCGAACCGAGGAGATCTCGATGTTCAGGCACCTGATGCGAAATTCGCACGCCGATACGTCGCCCTCCCGACGGGGCTGCGCCTGAAGGTTCTCACTCTTCCTGAAGACTGAAAATCGACCGGCCGGTCCTGCGGGACTGGCCGGTTTTTTCTATGAACCGGCCTCGGGCGTTACGGCAATCGCCCGCAGCACGAGGCCTACCCTCCCTTCCTGCTCCGGGCGACTGACCGCCACCCCAAAGCCAGACCGCGCGAGATCGCTCGCGCAGAAGCAGGAGCGGGACCATGAACGTCCAGGACATCCAGAAGCCGACCCTCGCCGCCGTTTCCAATGCCCGCAGGGGGCAGCGTCGGCAATCGAACCGGGGTGGTTCCACCCCCGCCACGCGGCGGGCGGCATGGATCCACCGCATGGTGCTCCGCGGGGAGCCGAGCACCGTGCTGGACCTCGCTTGCCATAACGCCAGTCTGCGGGCCGAGCTCGAGCCGCTCGGGCACCGATGCGTCGGCTGCTGCGCAGAGCACGAGACCCCCTGCCCCGAGTCTGACGCGCAGCAATGCCTGTCCGAACCGGCTGAGACGTGCTGCCTTCCCGCCGGGCGATACAACCTGGCTGCGATGCTGGAAGGCCGGGCCAATACGCTGACGCCGGCCGCCCTGCGCGGCTTGATCAGCAAGGCCCGGGATGCCCTCCTCGCAGGAGGCCTGCTGCTGCTGGAGGTGCGGACGTTCCGGTCAGTGCGAGACCTCGCCCGGCGCGAGAGAACATGGACGCCGTTGGCTGCCCAGTCCCAGGCAGCCCGTGGCTGCGTTCGTCTCCAGGAAGCCCGATGGGACTGCGGCACGTGGTCTGTCCGGCTGGAGCAGACGCTACTGGACACCTGGACCGGACGGGCCCGGCGGGAGGTTCAGCGGGTGCAGGCCTACTCGGACGCGCAGTACCTGGCGATTCTTCGCGAGGCGGGCTTGGTCGACGTAACGCTGTTCCCGCCTTCGATGCGGGATTCAGGCGACGAGTCCCTGCAGGTGCTGGTGGCCCGCAAGCCCAGCTACCCGTTCGCATTCGAGGCTTGCTGCTGATGCGTGCAAGCAGATGCACCAACGAACAACAACAGAACCAGGACATGAGGAGATATGGATGACTGTTCAGCACTTTCAACGCGATCCAATGAAGAATAGGCACAAACACTTCCGCGCTGCCCGCCACGGCGGACGCGGCGCGATACAAGGAGTATCGCTTGAAAGGAAAACACAACCGAAGGCCGGACGACACCGGCCATGACAGTCCGTTCATCTGCCAACACTGCGGCCAGGCCGTAGCCGGCGTGTCTCCGGGCACGCGGAACCGCAACCACTGTCCCCACTGTCTCTGGTCGCTTCACGTGGACCATGGCGTGGGCGACCGTCGCAGCGGCTGCCGCGGCGAGATGGAACCGATCGCCGTTTGGGTTCAGCCCAACGACGAATGGTCGATCGTTCACCGCTGCAGACAGTGCAAGACGTTGCGGGTCAACCGCATCGCAGGCGACGACAGCGAACTGGTTCTGATGTCGCTGGCGGCACGCCCCCTGGCCAGGCCGGCGTTCCCCTTGGACCGGATCGCCGTGCAGATCAGTTCGGGTCGATGATGGATTGATGCAGTCCGGGCCGCCTCTCCACAAGGTCGGAGGGGCGTGCCCGGGCTCAGCTTTCGGTTCTGCCCCAGATGTCGAAGTGTCTGTCGGTCACCATCGACACGTTCAGGCTGTCCAGACCAGCCGCTGCGAGGTGCTCCCTGACTTCGCCGGGCGTGTAGGCACTTAACAGGGAACGGTAGAACTCCTCCTTGAGCAGCTCCGATTCATCGCCCGCGTGGGTTTCCACAAGTCGTCGGGCGTCGGCTGGCGTGTCCGGGCGCGCGAGATCCCGGAAGAAGACCAACGCTCCGGACGATGCAACCCGGGCGACCTCCGCCCACAGGCTCCCTGTGTCGGTGATGTGATGCAGGATGCTGTTGGAGAAAACCACGTCGAACTCGTCATCGCCAGGGGGCAGGTTCTTGGCGTCGGCTTGGCGAAATTCGATCGCGTCGGCCACGCCGGCGCGCTTCGCCAGACGTCTCGCATGGTCCAACATCGCTTCAGATGCATCGACGGCTACGATCTTCCATCCGGGTCTGGCCGCAGCAAGGCGAATGGGGATTTCCCCGGGGCCTGTCCCCAGATCCAGCGCCCGGGCCCGCTGGACCGATCCGGCCAGTTCCACCAGTCGGTCGACAAACGCCTGGTTGACCTCGGCGAAGTCTGCCTCGGCGTAGGCGAGCGCCTCTTCGGAGTCGTCCATATACTCCGGCTCGGGAATCCTGCCTGCCTCAGACACCGCAGCGCTCCGGTTTCACTTCTCGGGCCTCAACATCACCTTCGCCTCGCCCCGTTGCTTGTCCAGCTTCACGGTCCCGGAGAGTTTCCCATCGGCGGTCTCGACGGTAACGCAGTATTCGCCCTCGAAGCCGCGGAACTCGACCCGTCCGTCCTCCCCCGCGGTCTCAGTTGTCCGCGTTCGCCATTCCTTCAGCAGCAGGTCGCTGATGCGCCGGCCTGCTTCGTTGAGGCTGAAGTCGCTCTCGACAAGTCCGGCGTCGCGTCCCAGCCAGTGTCGACGCTCCCAGAAACCCCAGAGCAGAATCGCCTCGACCTTCGGGTGAGCGTACCCCACGCGGAATAGAGCCTCGAGCGTGTCCGCCCGTCGCTCGTCGCTTGCAGTCCGGGAACTGATCTCCGTCAGGTGGATCGGAAGCCCCAACTCACCGATCATGTCCAGCCGCTTCCAGACGTCCCGCGGAATCAACGGCCCCCTTCCCTTCCGCTCGGGACGGTCCTTCTCTTCCTCGGCCTCTTCGGCGTTGTCGGCGAAGCGTTCGGAAGCATGTTCCTGAATGCCGATTCCGTGAATCGGAGCCCCGGCCTTGCGTAGCTTCTTGACCAGGTCGATGTACCGCTTCATCTTGGCGTCGTTGTCCAGCACGCCGTACTCGTTGACGAACAGGGGCACGTTCGGGTCGAGCTCGTGGGCTTTCTTGAAGATATGAGTGCGAATATCCTCGCCCAGGCGGTCCTTGTAGTACGAGCCATCGAGCATTTCGTTGTTGACGTCCCAGCAGATCACGTCGCCGGAGAAGTGGGGGACGACCTTGCCGAGATACTCGTCGATTTCGGCGCGGAGTTCCTTGTCGGAAAGCTCCTGAACCCAGTCCTGCACGAACTTCTTCTTCGACCAGAACAGACAGTGGCCGCGAAGGGCGAGATTGTGCTTCTTCGCCCACCGGATCAGCCGGTCTGCACGGGCGAAGGTCATCTCGTCGCGTTTCTTCTCCGTGGAATACCACTTCATGTCGTTCTCGGAGACCAGCGAGTTGAAGTGCTTGCGAATGAAATCGAAGTACTTCTTCTCGGTCGGGCTTTCCGATTCCGGATTGCCCGTCACACACGTTCCGAACAGGAACTTGCTGCGTGTCTGATTCAGGTCCGCCTTCACCCGGCCCAGAGCATGGCCATCCTGGTCAACCAGCGTAATTGTGAAATCGCCCTTGCGGAGCTTCTCGATGCGCCGGTCCGCTTCCTTCTGCCAATCCTCCGCCATCGCCTGGGTCTCCCATGCCATGATTGTGGCCGCTACGAGAAGTGCGCCGAGAAAGTGTCGTTTCATGGGGCTACTCCCTCACTTCCAGAATCATGATGTATCCGTCCTGCCTGCCGGCTGCTTCGGGGAAAGCAAACTCCTTGACCGGCGGGCTGCTGCTGGCCCTACCGACGATCACGATTCGTCGGCCCTGCGACGCTACGGTAACCGGAACGAAGCCCTCAACGCCACCACTGAATTCCATGTCGAAGGAACCGTCGTACAGCCTGATGAATCCGTTGCCAACCGGCCCCAGTCGAGCGCGCCGCCTCCGGTTGTCTGAACCCGACCGGTCTTCCTGATCTACCGGCCAGTCTTCATCGGTGACGCCGAAGCCGCTCGAGTATCGCCCGGCCACGAGTGTCCTGCCGCCCGGCAACGGACAGATATCCACGCCCCATGCGGGTTTCACGCCCCTTCGACCGTTGCCATACACACGGTGACCGCCCAGCAGGCCCTGTGTCTTGCCGCTGATCTTCACGACCGGGCCCCAGAAGAGCGTCCTTCCACGGAAGCCTCCTACTCCCAGGCCGATCTTCCTCCCATCGGGAGTCTTGGGATCTCTCGTCATGTCGCGGGGGTCCTTGCGAAGAATGCTGTTGCCGCCATCGGCGATGGTGCAGGCTAAAATGTTGCCCTCTCCGTCCGGAGCCACGCTGTAGATACATGAATCGCTGACGTCCCCGTACAGCCTGCCCTTCGGGCCGGTCATCGGGTCGGGGGTGTAGGGACTGGCGAGACGCTTGCCGTTGGGATCCCATTTCAGCAGAAACGGACACCACCAGGGCTCCTGGGAAGTCCTGCTGGGCGAATAGCCGCACAGGTACAGGTTGTCGTTGGCGTCGCTGCGAAGCCGGAGAATGCGTGTCTGCCCGATCGAATCGTAAGGCCACTTGCGCGGTGGCGTGTTGCAGTGACGCGTCCTGCCTGCATGCAGGAACCTCCGGGCCCGCTTGAGGTCGATCTGGGGCATGTACAGGATCTTCTTCCAACGGCGAGCGGTCAGATCGCCCGACAGCCGCGAAACGTAATCCGGCACGTGATAGAACCGCTCGTAGCCCAGTTTCTCGTCGTCCAGCGGGGCTGTGTTGTACCCCCCGTCATGCGAAACCACGACATCACCGTCCGAGAGCACCGCCAGCCCGACCGGCTGCCACCAGTCTTCCCCCAGGGGACGGGGAACGTGCCAGACCGTCTGCCAGCCTTCGAGGTATGTGCCAGCCGTGATTCGAGACAGATCGCGACGGAAGCGGATCACCACGGGCACGCCGCGCTGGTCGTTACGCTTGTCGTAGCGCGGGTCGGTCCAGTGCTCGCGCGGAGAGAACAGCCTCCAGGAGCGCTGCTTGAACCGGCCCTCGGGGGAGGTCATCAGCCCCTTCTCCCCGAGCAGCTTCGCCATCGCCGGGCTGCCATAGCCTGCCGCGTACACGGCGTCCTTCGTGACAGCTACCGAAGTAAGCTTCAGGACGCCGGGAGCAAACTGCCGGAATGCCAGCACCTTCGAGCCATCCGCAGAGAACCTTGCCACGAACCCGCAGCCATACGTCCAGCCCTTGGGAGTCTCACCGAGGGTGTTGAGTTTCACGTCGCTGCCCGGGAGGGATTTCAGCGGCTCGCCCAGGTTGCCCGCGACCCAGATCCCGCCATCCGAGTCGAACACAACGCTGTCGATACGATCCGTTCCGCCGGTTCCGACAAAACCCGACGCCACCAGTCGGAGAGGGGATGCGTTGGGTTCTTCACCGGCCTGAGCGGAGGCAGGCACGGCGAGAAGCCCAGCCACTGCAAAAGCGACGAGACGAAGCATCTTCCTGCGGTCGACAGTCATACGGATTCTCCAAGGCTGGCCTGTACGATCTCGGGCCGGTGCATACCGGCGCTGTCTGCAGCTTCAACCCCGAGGGGGCACCCCCGGGCCGGACAACTTGACCCGCTGACGACGGGCCCATACACTTGCGTCTTTCCCCGACAAACTCTATGGAGAATGGATCATGGGTTCGCAGAAGATTCCTGTAGGCATCGTCGGCGGGGGCCGGGTTGGCGAAGGATTCACGCGACAGCTTCAGGGACAGGCCGATATGCGCGTCGTCGGAATGGTGACCTCCACCGTCGAAAGGCAGCAGGAGTTCCGGGACCGTTATGGCGTGCCGGGCTACTCCACGACGGCAGAGATGATGACCTCGGAGGACAAGCCCCTGGTCGTTTGCGTAGTCAATGCCAACGAGAAGCACTACGACGACACGATAGCCGCCCTGGAGGGGGGCGCCCACGTGTATCTCGAGAAACCCATGGCCCCGACGCTGGAGGAATGCGCGGGGATCGTCAAGGCAGAATCCCGCACGGGCAAGAGTGTGCAGGTGGGCTTCGAGTACATGCACGGCACGATGACCTCGAGGCTGAAGCAACTCGCCGATGACGGGTATTTCGGAGACCTTCTCTGGGCGACGGTACTCGACAGCCGGGGACATTGGTGGTCGATCGACCCTCACGACCCCGACGCGAAGAAGAAGCTCTGGAAGCTCGACCGGTCGCGTGGCGGGGGGATCGTATTTCACTGCGGGATCCACCAGCTGGACATGATCCGCAGCTACCTTGGCACGATCGAGTCGATCACGGCGTTTGCTCCTCCGACCAACCCGCTACCGTTCTACCCGCAGGACGTGCCCGCCAACGTGACGCTCATGATGCAGGCTGAGAGCGGCGCGGTGGCGAACTTTCAGATCTTCCACGACCGGGCGCCGACGTACTACCGCGAGGCGGTCCCCTTCCATCCGGACTGGCGAAAAGTACCCGGCCACGAGTTCGGCGTGTCTCTGGTGGGGACCAAGGCTTCGTGCAAGATGGAAATCTACGGCGAGAAGCTGCACCTGTTCCGATTCGACCTGGACAACAAGGACACGGTCTTCGATCGGACGGAGGTATTCACCCCGAACGTGCCCGACAAGAGCCACCACGACATGATCGGGCTGCTGCTGCGGTACATCCGCTCGGTAGCATCCGGCGGCGGGGCGATCGACCCGGCTTCGGGCGCGCTGGAGACGATGCGGATGGCATTCGCAGCGGAGAGGGCGATCACCCAGCCCGGACAGACCGTTGCTCTGTCGGACTACCGATAGGTAGCCTTGCGGCAGCCGGCCGTCTCGGTCCTCACCAGCGCAACAGTAAAGCCCGCGGGCGGAGAGCTCGCGGGCTTCTGTGTGGTCAGGTAGAACGTCGGATGCTGTCGATCACAGGCCGCCGCCATTGTAAGCGTGATGAGGCATATCCTCACGCGAGAGGAACCAGTTGCCCGGCTTGATGTGCCGCTCGAAGTACAGCCCTTCCGAACTGTAGGAGTTGTCATCCGGTGCGGATACACGGTCGGTTTCCAGGCTCTCGGCGTGGCCGTCGCAGGCGAGGATGTTGATGTTCTTGGCCATGTTGTGACGCTGGCTGTGATAGTCCGCGCCGCTGACGTGACAGAACAGTCCATCGTAAATGGAGATCACCTCGGAGGGAGCGATCTTGAACTGCGGCAGCTTGAACGCATCGTAGCCGCCGCTACGCGTGCTCCACTTCAGGGGCATCGCCCAGTTCCAGTACGTGGCGTTCGATTCGGTATTGCACCCGTTGGCACCGAAGGACGAATGGATGTAGTGGTCCACTTCTCCCGTCGGAGTTTCACGATAGTGGGCAGCCACCTTCATGCGTTCCTTGTCTTTCCGGGCCATCGGGGAGCGGTCCTGCCCCCAGACGTCGACCTGGACCTCGGGAATCTCCGAGGCACAACGCAGGGGAGAAGCCTCATTGTAAAGGTCTTCCGTATCCTTCTTCAGACCGCTGCTGAGCACACCGTCTTCGACAAGGCAGTGCGTCCAGAACATTCTGCCCCCGTCCTTGAGCTTGGCGTAGCTGAAGGGGAAGGCGTCCTTGTTGTTCGTGTTGTACTGGGCGAAAGCGTTGCCCACCCCCTTCATCGTGCTGATGCAGACGGCCGTCTTGGCCATCTCCTTGGCCGATTGCAGCGATGGCAGGAGAATCGAAACCAGCAGCGCGATGATGGCGATCACCACGAGCAGTTCGATGAGGGTGAATCCGGCATGGGTTCCGCGGGCTGGCCCTTCGTGTTTCGCCCCGGCTTTTCGGGCGACGTGCATAGCGGACAGGATCATGGCAGTTCCTCGATTTGGGGCTCCGGGCGAAGTCTTTGCGCAGTCTCGCTCGAAACCGATTTCGTCAGCCGCTGATTGCTTGCGAAGTGTGTTCAGCGACATACTACAGTTCGGT
>CAZXSK010000072.1:0-1655 GCA_964642855.1 uncultured Planctomycetaceae bacterium
GCCCACGCGCGGGAGACTTGATTTACGGCTTTCCTGACCCATGCTGGTCGCTGGTAGTCGAGGTCCGTAATCCGCTTGGTGAAGTGCATGTCAAGAGGTGCTACGGAGGTTGTGGCACGACGCGATAGCGAAGCGGCGTATGAAGCTCCGGCCCCAAGAACGAAGACTGTCCCGACCTTCAAACGATTCTTTGGATCTCGCATGCCAACGCAGCTTACCTGTTAACCCGTCCTCATGCCGAGAGCGGTGAGAGTCTGAGAGTTTTCAGCGACTCGCGCTCGCGGCGGTTGGTTTCTGTGGCCCCGTGGGTTGGCAGAAGTGGTCGAAGTGTCGGCCGCCCCGTGAACACCACCGAGACACAACGTTTGGCCGTGTCGGGTGTTGCGGTTAACGAACTCGTTCGACTCGGCCAGTCAAACAAAAACGCCGCAAGCCGCTTATTTGCAACGACTTACGGCATTACCTCCCGGACAAGGACTCGAACCTTGAACCTAGCGGTTAACAGCCGCTCGCTCTACCATTGAGCTATCCGGGAATGACAGACTGGCCCCGGGCGTCGCCCGGAGAGCCTTACAACGTACCGTATCGGCCAGAAATGTCAAGCCCTTGGGGCAAGGTTTCCACAAAAACGCCCCGCCCCCTGCCGGGGTTCCCGCCAGAGGGCGCAACGTAGTGCACTCAAAGCCCTTGCGAGTAATACGCTTCGCCGGACACCAGGCCCGGCCGGGCGACCCGAGAAGCAGATCCCCGCTCGGGACAGTCAGAGCCATTCGGCGATTGGCTTACTCCATTGCGTCCGAGGTCTCCTCGACCTCGTCGGACGATTCGTCTGCTTCGCCGGACGCATCGTCGGCCTCGTCGGCCGATTCATCGTCCCCATCGTCTTCGTCGTCCACGGTTGCGTCGCCGTCGTTGTCTTTGTGGGCGGCGAGGGCGTCCTTGGCGCCGTCGAGCACGTCGCGGGCGGGCAGGATCACGGGGATTGCCTCGCTTTCTTCCTTGCCCGGAGAGCGGCGGACCAGCGAAACGCCCAGCACCTTGCCGTCGCCGGTGAAGACCGGGCAGCCGATCCGCATGCCCTCGGCTACGTAGAACGTCCGCGGGCGGGTGGTCATCGCCACCACGCGGTTGACGTCGACCATCGCGGCGTAGTTGAGCACCTTGCCCAGGCGGGCGAGCATGATCACGTCGTCGAGTTCCTCGGCCTTGGCGTCGTCGGACATGTCCACAGCGGTGAGCTTGTGGCCTTTGAACTCCTCGCTGCCGGTGTCGATCTGCACGTAGGCCAGGTCGAGGACGGCGTCGGTGTGGAGGACCTTGGCGGGCACTTCGGTGCCGTCGGTCATGCGGACCTTGACCTCGGAGAACTCGCTGGAGGCGACGACCTTCTGGGGCTGGCCTCCGATTCGCACGGTCCGGCCGTCGAACCGGCTGACCGGGTCGATCCGCGAATTGGACACGACCATCAAGCCGTTGTCGGCGTCGAGGACGGTACCGAGGACCTCGACCTTCTGCTCGGAGGGCACGTTGAGGGGCACGCCTCCGGCGGAGGCCTTGATTTTGAGGATCACCTGCACCCAGAGGACGGCATCCTGGCTGGACTTGAAGACCTTGCGTGCGGTCTTCTGGGCGGGGGTATCGGCCGATGCGGTCAT
>CAZXSK010000072.1:1755-18487 GCA_964642855.1 uncultured Planctomycetaceae bacterium
TCCTGCTACTGGCTGTCCGGCGCGGCGGTCTCGGGGGTCCAGTCGGGCTCGAGCACCAGAAAGCCGGTGCGGATGCCACGCTTCACGAAGAAGACCACGCGGCGTGACTGGGCCTTGCGGGCCGCGTCGAGCACCTTCTCGAGGTCGCCTACGTCGGTAACGGGTTTGTTGTCGACCGTGAGGATGACGTCTCCGGCGCGAACGCCGGCGAGGTCGGCCCAGCCGGCGCGGGCGACCGATTCCACCAGCACGCCGACGGCGTCCTTCTCCATCTTCTTGCTGACGATGTCCTCGTGCGACAGATTCCTCGCTGCGAACTCGAAGTCTTCGTCCTTGTACCGGCGGAACTCCGACGCCGACGGCGGCCTGCGGTCGAGCGTGACGGTCACCTTGTCGCGCTTCTTGCCGCGGATGATGCCCAGCTCCACCTCCGAGCCCACGCGATACTGGCGGATGAGGTGGGTCAGCACGTCGGCGTCCTCCGGCTGGGATGCGTTGATCACCATGCCGTCGAGCTTGACGAGCAGGTCGCCGACCTTCAGGCCGGCCTTGTCCGGGCCGTAGCCTTCGTACACCTGCGTCACGCGGAAGCCCTTGGTACCCTCGAGCCCCAGCGCTTCTGCCAGGTCGCGTGTGAGCACCTGCGTTCCGACCGCCAGCCAGGCCTTGCGTGCCCGGGTGGGCTTGTCTCGCTCGGGCTCCCTGCCGACGCGGACGACGGTCAGCAGCTTCTCGCTGCCGCGATCGAAGCCGACGATCGTGGGCACGGGTTCGTCCTGGCCTTCGACGATGTCGGCTGTCATTTCCTGAAGCTCCCCGACGTTGGCGACGGGCTTTCCGCCGACCTCGGTGATGATGTCGCCCGGGCGGATCTTCGGCTTGGCGTCGGAGCACGGGCTGCCCGGCCTGAGGGAGTGCACGATCACGCCGTCGAGCGAGTCGCGCTCGGCATTGATCGCGGACATCAGCGTGAAATCGCGGGCGGTCATGCCCCAGTCGCGCAGCTCGACGTCTTCGCCCTTGGCGGGTTGACGGATGCTGGCCGTGACGGTGCAGGTGACCTTCTCGCCATCGCGGAGCACCACGATCTCCACGGGCTTTTCCGGCGGGGTCGAGAGCATCCGCTGATAGAAGAGGGGCAGTTCCTCGGGGGTGCGAACCGTAATCGGCTCGCCATCGAAGGTCAGCACGATGTCTCCCGCCCGGATGCCCGCATCGTCGGCCGGGGAGTCTCCGATCACGCCACTGACCAGGGCGCCCTTCTCGTTGTCCGAGCCGGGCAGCAGCGGCTGAACCGTCAGGCCCGCCCAGCCTCGCTTGACCGTGCCGGTCTCGATCAGCTGGTTGGCGACATCGCGGGCCAGGTTGGCCGGTATTGCCCCGCCGATGCCCGCGATGCCCACCTCGTTGATGCCGATGATCTGGCCGTCGAGGTTCGCCAGCGGCCCGCCGGAGTTGCCGTGATAGATGTGCGCGTCGTGCCCGATCCATCGCACGAGCACGCCGACGTTTTCGCCGTCGAGCTCCAGGCCGCCGGGAAGGATCATCTCGGTGTTGCTGACCACCCCGGCTGTGACGGACTGGGAAAGCCCGGCCGGGCTTCCCATCGCCAGAACGGTGTCGCCCACGCGCACCTTGTCGGAGTCTCCGAACTCAGCGACGACGATGGGCTTGGCGGGGTCCTTGCGTTCGTCGAGGCGGAGCTTGAGCACGGCGATATCGGTCATCGGGTCGGTGCCGACGAGGTCGGCTTCGATCTCTTCGCGATCGGACGTACGGCAGATGATGCGTGTGGCGTTTCCGGCGACGTGATGATTGGTGATCACGTGGCCTTCCTTTGTGATGATCGCACCGCTTCCGGAAGCCTGGAACTTGAGAATCCTGCCGCCGGAGGGCGCGGTGACCACCACGTGGATGCGAACCAGCGCGGGGTAGATATCGTTGATCGCCTTGTCGATGCCGCTCTGCAGCCGGGCCTCGGAGATGCGACCCGCCCCGCCGCCCGGCCCGCACGAGGCCAGGAAAGTCGCGGATACCATGCCGAGTACGATCAACGCTTGTTTCGTCCGTGTCATCTGCATCTCCGTTGCGGGTCCGATCCTAGAGAAAACCAGCCGCTCCCCAACGCGCAGCCGGGAGCGTGTATCTTGCTCAGACGCCCGGGCAAACGCAAGGTTCCTGCCCAAATCGCCGAACCCGCCCGGATCCGGAAAACGCCCGGAGCGGGGGTTGTCAGCACCGGGGCTTGCGGGTATCCTTCGGGGCATGGTCAACCTTCGAGTCCATCCGGACGGACGGCGCATCCGCTGGATCTGGCGACGGGGTCGGTGACGAGCCGGCCCGCCCCGATTCCATCCGCCTGCGCGGCGGTTGGCCTGTTCTGGCTGTTCCCCCACCCGTTTCACATGCAAGGATTCCTGCGATGAGAGTGCTTTCGGGCATACAACCTTCGGGCCGGCTTCACGTCGGCAACTACTTCGGCGCCATCCGCCAGTTCCTGCAGTTCCAGGAACAGGGCAACGAGTGCTTCTACTTTCTCGCGAACTACCACGCGCTGACGACCATCCAGGACCGCGACGTACTGGAGGAACTGTCGATCCATCTGGCAGCCGGGTATCTCGCGCTTGGGATCGACCCCGACCGCAGCGTGTTCTTCCTGCAGTCCGACGTGCCCCAGACCACCGAGCTGTGCTGGTTTCTCAACACCGTCTGCCCGGTGAGCCTGATGGAGAAAGCCCACTCGTACAAGGACAAGGTCGCCCGCGGCATGGCTGCCAATATGGGCCTGTTCGACTACCCGGTGCTGCAGGCGGCCGATATCGTCATCTACGATTCCAACCTCGTGCCCGTCGGACAAGACCAGAAGCAGCATATCGAGATGACCCGCGACCTGGCGGTCAAGTTCAACGCAGCCTACGGCGGCGGGAACGTGCTGGTCGTGCCCGAGCCGCACATCGTCGAGTCCGTAGCGGTCGTGCCCGGCATCGACGGCCAGAAGATGTCCAAGAGCTACAACAACACGATCGAGATCTTCCAGACGCCCAAGAAGACCAAGAAGAACTGCGCCAAGATCGTCACCGATCCCACGCCGCTGGAGGACCCCAAGGACCCCGAGACGTGCAACGTCTTCGCCCTGCTGAAGCTCTTCGCGAGCGAAGACGAGCTGGCCGAAATCGCTCGGAAGTATCGCGCCGGCGGGTACGGCTACGGGCACGCCAAGGGCAGGCTGGCCGAGTTGATCAACGAGACGTTCGCCGACGCCCGGGAGAAGTACGACGAACTGATCGCCAACCCGGACACCGTGCGGGACATCCTCCGCGAAGGCGGCAGGAAGGCCCGCAAGGTCGCCGAGGCCTCGCTGCAGCGCGTCCGCGAGGCAGCCGGCATTGTGACAACCTACGAGCCAGAGTTCCGCCACGGCTGAACCCCACCGGCCGACGCCGGATGAAGCAGAGCGAGAGAGTACCGTGCCCGACCGCATCGGCGACATCCCCGTGCTCGAGCCCCGCCCGCCTGCCCGGGTCGATGTCGGCCTGGCCAGGGCCGTCGACAATGCACTGGCCGTGCTGGGCGACATCGGAGAGCACGGCCTGACCGTGGCGGTCAACGATCCGCAGCGGGACACCCGGTCGGCCGACGTGCTGGGCGAATTGTTCCAGCGCGTCGACCCGAAGCGCTGTCGCCTGGTGCTCGCGACCGGAACGCACCGGTTCGACGAATCCGTCACCGGGCCCTTTCTCGCCGACCTGCTGCGCGGGACGAAGCTGGCGGCCGTCGACGTCCACGATGCCCGATCGCCCGAACTGAAACCCACCTCGGGGGGCAACACCTGGACCGGCCATCCCTGGCTGTCCGGGCCGGGGGGCAAGCTGGGCATCGGCAGTGTCGAGCCCCACTACTTCGCCGGGTACACCGGCGCGCATAAGACGCTGACCATTGGCCTGGCGTCATATCGGGAGATCGAAGACAACCACGCCCACGCTCTCTCGCCCCTTGCCCAGCCGGGGTCGCTGATGAGTAATCCCGTCTTTCAGGGCATCTCCGGCATGCTGCGAAGCCTGCACGCATCCGGGCCGGTCGCTGCGGTCAACCTGGTGCAGGCAGGTTCGCGCATCGTCGGCGCGTTTGGCGGCGGGGCCATGAGCGCCCTGGCAGACGCCATCGAACTGGCCGCTGCCACGTTCGCCTGCGAGATCGAAACGCCGGCTGCGGCGCTGATCCTGGAGGTAACCGGCGCGCTGGGCAGGTCTTTTTACCAGGCGGACAAGGGCATCAAGAACAGCGAGCACGCCGTTCGCGACGGCGGGGTGATCGTCCTCTGCGCCCCCTGCCCCGAGGGCGTCGGACAGGACCATTTCGTCTCGCTGCTCCGGCAGGCGGACAGCTACCGCAAGGCGCGGGACGTCGTCACCGGGCGGGGCTATCGGCTGGGCGATCACAAAGCCGTCCGCCTTCGACGCCTGACCGACCCCCGCGAGCGGAACGTCCGCGTGTTTCTCGTCAGCAAGGGGATCTCGGCCGGGGATGCCAGGCTGCTGGGAATGACCAAGGCTGATTCCGCTGACGCCGCCCTTCGTGCGGCAGGGATCAACATCGACGCGCCCGGCGTGTACCGCGTTCGCGACGCAGGAAACGTCGCCGTCGTAGCCGGGCCAATCTCTGACGACTCGTCGGCGGCGATTGACACCAACCAGCCGTGGCAGTAGCCTACCACCGACATGATGGAACGCCTCTCCAAACCGCCGGAAGCTGACATTCTGATCGTCGAGGACGAGCCTGCCCACGCCGAAGCGATGAACGAGGGCCTCTCCCGGCTGGGGCATCGCTGCACCGTCGCACCCGACGGCCAGGACGCGATCGCCCGGATCAAGAGCCAGGCGCTGGATATCATCGTGACCGACCTGATGCTTGGCGACGGGCCTGACGGTCTGGATGTCCTGCGGGCCGCCAGGGAGCATGCCCCGGCTGCGAAGGTCATCCTGGTGACGGCCCACTCGTCGGTGGATACGTGTCGATCGGCCTTGCAGCAAGGCGCGTTCGATTACATCGAAAAGCCCCTCGATCTCGATGAGTTGCGGACCGTCGTGTCTCGGGCAGCCGAGGATACCGCCCAGAAGCGGACCATCCGCGAACTCAAGGAGCGGCTGGATGAGCGGTTCTCGTTCGAGCACATCGTCGCACAGAGCCCGGCCATGCTGCGGATTCTCGACCAGATCCGGCGGATCGCCCAATCGGACCTGCCCGTGCTGATCCTTGGCGAGTCGGGCACGGGCAAGGATCTGCTGGCCAACGCCATCCACCAGAACTCACGACGGACGGAGAACCGCTTCGTGCCGGTCAACTGTGCGGGGCTCAGCGAGACGCTGCTGGAAGACGAGCTGTTCGGACACGTCAAGGGGGCGTTCACCGGAGCAGCCGGCGAACGTGAAGGCCGGTTCGAGCACGCCGACGGCGGGACCATGTTCCTCGACGAGGTCGGCGACATGCCGCTGGCGATGCAGGCCAAGCTGCTGCGCGTGTTGGAGAACGGCGAGATCATCCGCGTGGGCGCCAACGAGCCACTCCGCGTGAACGTACGGATTATCAGTGCCACCAACACCGACCTGTCCGAGAAGGTCCGCAGCAAGGAGTTCCGCGAGGACCTGTACTTCCGCATCAAGGGTGCGACGATCCACATTCCCCCGCTTCGCGACCGCCGCGAAGACATCCCCCCGCTGGTCGAGCGGTTCATCGCCCAGGCCAACGAAACCCACGGCCGGAAGATCAAGGGCGTAACGCCCGAGGTCCGACGGATCCTGGTTGCGTATCCCTGGCCGGGGAACGTGAGGCAACTCCGCAACGTGGTCGAGAACATGGTGGTCCTGGCGCTGGGCGACCGCCTGACGGTGGACGACCTGCCGGGCGAGATCCACGCCCCGCCGGAGGACCTCTCCAGCGAAGGCCTGGGCCGGCTGGCGGGCATCAGCATCGAAGAGGCAGAGAAGGAACTCATCCGCAACACGCTGAAGATGGTGGAGGGCAACCGCGAGCAGGCTGCCAATATCCTGGGCATCGGCGAGCGAACGCTGTACCGGAAAATCAAGGAATATGGCCTGAAAGACTAGCCGCCGCCCGACGTCTGTATGACTGCATGAACCCGGAAGAACCCCCCGGCCCCTGGCAGGAATTCCGATGAGCCATTCCACACCACCGGACGACCCGACCCGTCTCGGCGAGGACAACCAGCGGATGATCCCAGCCAAGGCGCTGCTCATCGGGCGGGTCGTAGCCGGGGTGTTCGGACTGATCTGGCTGGGCATGCTCAGCGGGATGGTTCTTCCGCTCATCGGCGATACCTGGCAAGGCTACCGCAAAGGCTTCTGCTATGTCCGGGGCGTCGGGGAAGTCGTGGAATACGAGCCGCGGAAGGTCGAGACCGACGAATTCGGCGACGAGACCAGCAGCGGCGGGACGGTCACCTATCGCTATCAGGTCGGCGCCCGCGGCTATGAGGACACCGAACGCCAGCCGGACTCCAGCGACCTGCGACACTTCGAGGGCGACCAGGCCGACGTCGTCCGCCGGCTGACCGGCACGCTGGAAGAGGGTCAGCGGATCCCGGTCTGGTACGATCCGAAGACCCCCTCCCGCAGCACGCTGCTGCCGATGTCCCAGCCGTTCATGCTGGCGTTTGTCATCTTCACGATGCCCTTCGTACTGGTGGGCGTGGGGATGCTGGCGGTCGCCGTGGTGGGCGTTCCCAGGCGGTTCCGCAGAAAGGAATTCTGGCAGAAGGAGCGGTCGAAGTCGCTGGTCAGTATCACCGGGAGAGGGTTCGGCGCTTTTGCGGGACTGGCCGCCGTGTCGGCGTTCATCGTAGCCGGGGCGAGCATCGTCATCCCGTGGCGGCTGATGTGGACGATCGGCCTGGTATGGGCGTTTGCGGGGCTTCCCGCAACGGCCGTCCTGGTCGGGATCATCATGTCCCGCCGTGACCGTCGAAAAGGCGACCACAAGCCCGAGACACCACCCAGCCGGGAGGACTACGATCGCCCGGAGGACCTTGAAGCAGCCGGCTACGCCCGGACTCCCCTGGCCGACGACGACCAGGAGCAGACTCCCGTCACCGACGACCTGCCTCACAGTGACTTCGAGCGAACGGTGGGGCTGGCCCCCGAGGACCCGCCGCTTCGCAAGCTGGAGAAGGGCCTGGTCGGCGCGGGCGTGTTCTGGTGCGGCCTGACCTCCGTGTTCGTGATCGTCGTCATCGGCTCGCTTGCGATGCAGGTCTACGCCCAGATCCGCTTCGAGCCCGTCCGGGCGAGAATCCTCGCGAGCAAGATCGAAACCCACAGCGACTCGGACGGCACGTCCTACCAGCCGCGGATCCGCTACGCCTACAACGTCGACGGCAGGCGACACGTCTCTGAGAGGATTGCCTACGACATGGGCGGGGGCGGATCGGGTGACCGGTCCGACGCCCAGGAGACCCTCAACAACTTCCCTGTCGGCTCGGTCCGGACGGCCTACTACAACCCGGGCGATCCGGCGCAGTCGGTGCTTACGACCGACGTCTCGACCCTCTCGATCTTCCTGGTGCTCTTCCTCCAGCCGTTCATGGTGATCGGCGCGGGGTTCATCTGGGCCGGACTCGTCGTCCGCGCGGAAAACAAACTGCGGCGGGAGCTGTTCGCCAGACCCCTCAGCCGGCTTGAGCGGATCATCGGCTGGGGGCGGGTCGAGCATGCATACGAGGGCACCGAGATCCACAGCCGGCGAAGCGCCACGCAGCTTGCGACCACGTTCGCCATCGGATACGGGGCGACCTGTTTCTTCGCGACGTTCGCCGTGGCTATCTGGGGATTCCTCGTCGGGTTCGAAAATATCTCCATCGCCTCGATCGGGCTGGTGCTTGCCGGAGCGGTGGCCGTGGGACTGCTGGCCGTCATGTGGCGGCGCGGCCCCGGCCAGCGTCCGGAAAAGATCGTCCTCGACGCCCGCGAACGGACCGTTCGCACCGAGACCCTCGGCGTGCCGAGAGAGGTCGACGTCGGCCGCATTCGGGCTGTGACGATCGAAAGGGAAACCCACGAGCGAAAGTGGAGGAGCAGGGGCCAGAGGTCCACGCAATGCTGTCTGTCGCTTCTGCTGGTGCTCGACAACGGCGAGCGGATCAAACTCCACGAGTTCGGCGAGATGCATCGACAGAAAGACGTTGTCCGTCGGATCGGCCGGGCCATCGCACACGAAGCAGACCTTGCGTTCGACCCGACCATCAAGGACTGAGAGCGCCGTGTTTGCCTGTCGACGCCCGACCGCAGGCCCGGGCGTCCTGCCGTCCTTCCCGCTGCTGCAGACACGGAGGCTTTTCCTGGCCGCCCGTAGCGTCTACAATCATCGGGCGCACGCGCCCGAGCGAGGAGAGGCCTAGCCGTCCATGAGCATCAAGGTCCTGTCAACCCACCTGGTCAACAAGATCGCCGCCGGCGAGGTGATCGAGCGCCCCGCCAGCGTGGTCAAGGAGCTCGTGGAGAACGCCCTCGATGCGGGCGCGACGCGCATCGACGTTGACATCGAAGACGGCGGCAAGCGGCTGATCCGGGTCGCGGACAACGGGTCGGGCATGGACCTGGAGGACCTCAAGCTGGCGTTCATCCCACACGCCACCAGCAAGATCACGGGGGAAGACGACCTGTTCGCCATCCAGACGATGGGCTTCCGCGGCGAGGCGCTGGCGAGCGTCGCCAGCGTGGCGCACGCGTCCATTCGCACCTGCAGGCGAGCCGATGACCAGGCCGACGAAACCCCCACCGGCTGGGAGATCGAAGCATCGGGCGAGTCGATCGGCCAGCCGAGGCCGACCTCCGCCCCGCCGGGCACGACGGTGACCATCCGCGACCTGTTCTTCAATACCCCGGCGCGGCGGAAGTTCATGCGGACGGCCAATACCGAGATCGGACACATCGGCGAACAGATCACCCGCGTCGCCCTGCCGCATCCGGGTGTTGCGTTTCAGCTGACCCACAACGGCCGGCAGACGATGAACCTCCCCGCCACCGACTCCACCCGACGCAGGGCGGCAGACGTTCTCGGCAGCGAACTGGGGGATGTGCTGATCCCTCTTGCCCCTCGGACCGGGCCCGTGCAGGTGCAGGGACTCATCGCACCGCCTTCGGCTGCGCGGTCGTCGGCGAAATGGCAGTACTTCTTCCTGAACGGTCGATACGTCCGCGACCGATTGATGTCACACGCCCTGCGAGAGGCCTACCGAGGCCTGCTCGACGGGCAGCGCTGGCCGGTGGCGATGATCTTCATCGAGGTCGACCCGGGCGACGTCGACGTCAACGTGCACCCGACGAAGGTCGAGGTCCGCTTCCGCGACGGGCAGGCCGTTCACGGAGCCCTGATGGCCTCGCTGAAGGAAACCCTCAACCGCGCCCAGCTCGCCCCCAGGGCCTCGCTCGACCGCGCCCGCAGCGACGCCGACGACGAAGGTCCGGCCAATCGGACCGGCGAACACCGCGAATCGCTCAAGCAGGCATTGGCGGACTTCTTCCGCAACGCCCCCAGGCCGAGCCCGCCAGAGTCGCCGGAGGGCAGGACCGTTTCCCGCGAAGAGTTCGGCCGGTATCACCGTGACAATCCCACTGCCAGAGAGCCTTCCTCCACGTCGCAGCAGCCCCCTTCGCCGCACAGGGCCCAGCCGACCACTCCGGGAAGCGATCCCTGGCCGGGCGGGTTCCCGTCGCTGGAACACCCGCCCCAGGAGCATCGAGAGACCCGGGAACAACCCCGCGAAGTGGCAGCAACGCAGGCCCCCGAACCGCATTCCGGGAAGGTGCCCGCCCGGATGACCCCTCCTGCGCCCCGCGGCCTGAACGTAATGCAGATCCATGACAGCTACCTGGTCCTGCAGACGCCCGACGGCGTGTCGATCATCGATCAGCACGCCCTGCACGAACGGATCCTCTACAACCAGTTCAAGCGCCGGCTCACGGAAGGCAGGCTCTCGAGCCAGCGACTGCTGATCCCCCAGCCGCTGCAGGTTACCCAGGCCGAGGCCGATTTGCTGGACCGCTCGAGCGAACTGCTCTCCTCGCTGGGCATCGAGGTCCAGCCCTTCGGGCCGGGCACCGTGGCGATGCAACAGTTCCCCACACTGCTGGCCGAGCGCGGCGTCCAGGCCGACGACTTCCTTCGCGAGCTGCTGGACTCACTTTCGGAGGACGAGACGTTCGACCCCGAACGCGCCCTGCAGGGGATCCTGTCGGTGCTGGCGTGCAAGGCAGCCGTCAAGGCCGGCGACCCCCTCACCCCTGACGAAATCGAGGGCCTGCTCGCGCAGGTCGAAGACCTGGACAAGGCGTCGTCGTGCCCACACGGCCGGCCTACCACCCTCACGCTCACCCTCGGCGACCTCGAGAAACAGTTCCGGCGGACGTGACATGGACACCTTCCGAAAGCTCCTGAGGCCGGCGCTGATCCCCCTGAACGTGGTGGCCGCCCTGGCTGGTGGCTGCTCGACCGACTTCTGGGCGCGATCGATGATCGAGCACGTGCCCGTGACCGGCAAGGTCCGCCTCGCGACGCTGCCCTCGACGGAGAAGCTGCTGGAGCGCGGCAAGATCGACCGCCACCTGCGGCTGACCATGCCCGACGACGTGGAGCTGGACGTCTGGTTCGTGCGCGCCCGCGGCGTCGGCGAAAGCAGCCCGACCCGCCGGCCACGCGGAACCGCCCTGCTGCTGCACGGACTGCTCGACAGCAAGGGGCGCGTGTTCGGGCTTTCTCAGCAGCTCGCCGACCGCGGCTACGACGTGGTGCTCTACGACCACCGCGCCCACGGCGACAGTGGAGGCCGATACGTGACCTTCGGGGCGTTGGAGCATCGCGACGCGAAGCTCGTGATGGATCGGCTCATCGAGCGGGGCGTGGTCACCGACGCACCGGTCTACGTCTTCGGAATCTCGATGGGAGCCGCCACGGCCATGCAATACGCTGCAAGCGACCCCCGGTGCCGCGGGGCGATGCTCGTAGCCGGCTTCTCGGACATGCGTCCGGCGATCCGGCGTTACATGCCCTGGCTTGGCGATCAGGCGTTCGAAGCAGCCCTGGCCAGGGCGGGCGAGATCGCCCGGTTCGACCCGAACGTCCCAACGCCCGAGCAGTGTGCGGCGACATTCGACGGGCCCGTGCTGATCGTGCATGGGCGGCTTGACGCGATCGTACCGTATTCGCACGGCCGGGCGCTGCACCGGGCCGCTTTGGGCCCGAAAGAACTGATCACCGTCGGATGGGCCGGGCATCTGGGGATCCTCGTCGGCCGCGACCGGTGGTTCGCCGAGCATTTCGACAGGATGGCGAGAGGTGAACTGGATCGCCCCTCGCAGGAGCGGTAAACCTCTCGGCACTCTCCGGCCGATAGGATGGGTGGGGTGGTCCAAGCACCGAAACCGAACAGCCCGTGGAGACCCACATGAAGCGATTTGCATACCTGATGACGGCCGGCCTGCTGGCCCTGTCCGCCGGGTGCGGCAGCAACCATTACGCGCGACAGATCATCCAGCCGCGAAGTCCCGATGTGTGGATGGCCATGACCGGCAGCGGCGCCCAGCTCGTCGAGCGCGGGTTCATTGACAGCCACCAGCGCATCTCCACCACGGACGGAATCCCGCTGGATGTCTGGGTGATCCGCAACAAGGCCGAGGAAGGCGGAGACTCCCGCGGGACGGTCATCATCCTGCACGGCCTGCACAAGCACAAAGCCTACCACCTCCGCCTCGGCCAGATGCTCACCGAGAGGGGGTTCGACGCGGTGTTGATCGATCTTCGCGCGCACGGTCGCAGCGGGGGTGAGTTTACCACCTACGGCGCGAAGGAGAAGCACGACGTCAAGCGGGTGATGGATCGCCTCGTCGAGCAGGGAATGGCCCATAAACCGTTCTACGCATTCGGCGAAACGCTCGGGGCGACCGTGGCACTGCAGTACGCCGCGATCGACGACCGCGTCCGCGGCGTGGTCGCCGACGCCCCCTACCCCAGCTTCCGCAGCCAGGCCCTGCGGACCATCACGTTCTCCGCACCGACAATGGGCAAGGAAGACTTCAGCGAGGTCATCGCCTCGGCGGCCAGAATGGGTGACTTCGATCCCAACGAGGTCAGCAGCATCGAGGCGGTCAAGAAGCTGCACTGCCCCGTCCTTCTGGTGCATGGATTCCTGACCCAGGAAGTGCCCAAGGACCAGGTCCGGCAGGTGTACGACGCTGCCAAAGAGCCGAAGAAGATCGTCACCGATGTCATGGACCGCTCCGACCGCTGGATGGTCGATCAGATCGACGATCTCGCCAAGAATGGACTGACCGGCTCCCGCTGACACAGGGCCTGTCCATCGGCTGGCAAGGCCTGCTTTCTGATCGACCAGGCTATTGCCATCGTCCGGGCCCATGCGTATCATGCGTGGTTTCTTTCACGAGAGACCGAAGCGCATGAGGCCCCCGATGAGTGCTCCTGCTGGACAGTCCGAATCGATCGTCATCCTGGACTTCGGCAGCCAGTACGCCCAGTTGATCGCCCGCCGCATCCGCGAGAACGGCGTCTACAGTGTGCTGGCCCGGCCCGATATCAGCCTCGCTGAACTCCGTGAGCTCCAGCCCAAGGGCTTGATCTTCACCGGAGGCCCGTCCAGCGTGTACGAGGACGGGGCCCCCCGCTGCGTCGATGACATCTTCGATCTTGGCGTGCCCATCCTGGGCATCTGCTACGGCATGCAGATCGCCTGCCAGATCCTCGGAGCGGAGATCACACCGGCCGCCTCCCGCGAATTCGGCCGGGCGTCGCTGACCATCGACCAGCCAGGCCGGCTGCTGCGATCGGTGCCCAGCCCCACCAGCGTCTGGATGAGCCACGGCGACCAGATCAAAACGCCGGGCGACGATTTCGAACCTCTCGCGCACACCACCACCTGCCCCTTCGCCGCGGTTCGACACAAGACGAGGCCTTTCTTCGGCGTGCAGTTCCACCCGGAGGTCACCCACACCCCACACGGCGGGGAGATCTTCTCAAACTTCCTGTACGAAATCTGCGGCTGTCGTGGGCTCTGGAAGATGGGCTCGTTTATCGAGTCGGTCGTTGACGACGTCCGCCAGCGCGTCGGGGACAGCGAGAAGGTCATCTGCGGGCTCTCCGGCGGGGTCGACTCGTCGGTGGTTGCCGCCCTGCTGCACAAGGCGATCGGCGACCGCCTGGCGTGCATTTTCGTCGACAACGGCCTGCTGCGGATGAACGAGGTGCAGTTGGTCGAGACGACCTTCGCCGATCACTTCCGCATCGACCTGACCACCGTTCCCGCCGCGGACGACTTCCTCGACAAACTCCGAGGCGTCGCCGAGCCGCAGGAAAAGCGCCGCATCATCGGCCACACGTTCATCGATGCCTTCAAGTCGGCCGCTGCGAGCATTCCCAACGCACGGTTCCTCGCGCAGGGAACGCTGTATCCGGACGTGATCGAATCCGGCCATTCGCTGGCCGGTCAGGCTGCGAACATCAAGCTCCACCACAACGTCGGCGGCCTGCCCGAGCAACTGGGCTTCGAACTCATCGAACCGCTCCGGGATCTGTTCAAGGACGAGGTCCGTCAGGCGGGCGAGCTGCTGGGCCTGCCCGAGCAGATCGTCTGGCGGCATCCGTTCCCCGGGCCCGGTCTGGCCGTTCGGTGCATCGGCGAAGTCACCCGCCAGCGGCTGGACGTACTCCGACAGGCTGACAACATCCTGCTGGAGGAGATCACAGCCGCCAACCTCTATCGCAAGGCGTCGCAGACCTTCGCCGTGCTGCTGCCCGTGCAGTCGGTGGGCGTGATGGGAGACGGCAGGACCTACGAGAACGTCATCGCCATTCGCTCGGTGGACACCGCCGACTTCATGACGGCCGACTGGTCGAAAATCCCCTACGACGTGCTCGCGACCATCTCCAGCCGCATCATCAACGAGGTTCGCGGCGTCAATCGCGTGGTGTACGACATTTCGTCCAAGCCGCCCTCTACGATCGAGTGGGAATAGCCCGAGCGGGACTCGAACCCGCACGTCCCGAAGGACAGGGGATTTTAAATCCCCAGCGTCTGCCAATTCCGCCACCGGGCTGGGTGCTTCGACGGGGCGCTGCCGACCAAGTCGGCTGCAGTGTATCTTCGGAACGACAAATGCACAATGCACAGGTTCCCTAACCCCAGCCTGCGCGGAAGACACCCTGAACAGGTCAACGCGAGTCCCCTCCGGAAACAACTCGGCCCGGAGGTCATCCGGAACAGGCCGGACAATCCTCCGGGCCGATGGCGGGAATCAACGGCCGCCGATGGCGGTGGAAGCCGAGATCACTTGCTCTTGTCGGGCTTGTACTTCACCGAGCAGCCGTACGGCTTGGTCTCAGCCGTTTCGGGCGCCTTCCCCTCGACCAGCGACGAAAGCGCCTCGTCGACATGGTTGGTCACGTCCTTGCCCCTGCCCCGCGGCGAGCTGTCGATGGCGCCGTGGTACACGAGCTGGCCGTTCTTGTCGAACACGAACATGTGAGGCGTCGTCTTCGCGCCCAACGCTTTCCCGACCTTGCCTTCGCTGTCGTCAAGCACCGGATACGGCAGGTCGTGGGCGTCGTGGAACGACTTGTTCTTCTCGACGTTGAAGTAGTGCGTGGTATTCACCGCCAGCCATCGAACGTCCTTGTCCTCGTACTTCCCGGCGAGCTTCTTCATGGTGCCCTGGCGGTAGTGACGCTTCACGAAGGGGCAGTCGGGGTTCACGAACTCCAGCACCGTGATCTTGCCCTCCGACTTGCGCAGGTCCACGTCGCTGCCGGCCTGATCCTTGAGCGTAACGGCCGGGATCTGGCTCTCGGGGGCGTACTTCACAGAGCAACCATAGGGCTTGGTCTTCGCAGCCTCGACATCCTTGTCGGCAAGCAGCCGGTCCAGCGCCTTGCCCACGTGGTTGTGGGTCCGGTCCTTCTTGCCGAGGGGGTTATCGTCGATCGCGCCCTGGTAGGCGATCTTCCCCTTGGTGTCGATCACGAACATGTGCGGCGTGGTCTTCGCGCCGTAGGCCTTGCCTGCCTCGCCGGTCGGGTCGGCCAGCAGCGGGTAGCCCAGTTCCTTCTTCTCGTGCCACTGGCCGTTCTGCTTCACGTCCCACCAGTGGGTGGAGTTGATCGCCAGCCAGACGACACCCTGCTTGCCGTACTTCTCAGCCATCCTGGGCATGGTTCGCACGTCGTCGGCGTAGTGCGCCTTCACGAAGGGGCACTCCGGGTTCGTCCACTCCAGCACGACAATCTTGCCGTCGTAATCAGCCAGGCTGACGGTCTTTCCGTGCTGGTCTTTCAGATTGAACAGCGGAGCCAGTCCCCCCTCGCGCTGCACAACCACGGGCATTGGCTCCTTGGCGTTGGCGTCGGCCTCCAGTTTCTCACTGGCAGCCTGGCCGCCGCAGCCGCCACAGCAGCCGTCCTCTGCCTTGGCGTGTGAGTGTTTGTCGTGGCCTTTCTCTGCGTGTTTCTCGCCGGCCTGAAGCGGCAGCGATACCAGCAGCCCGGCAGCTGCCATCGTGATGGTGAGAGCAAACAGTTTCCTGTGTTTCATGGTCAATCTCCTTGGGTATCTCTGGTGCGTTCGTTGGTTGTGTCGGTATTCGCAGGCCGATCCCGGTCAGCCTTTGCGCGTGGTTGATTCGGCCCGGGGGAGCTCAGCG
This sequence comes from uncultured Planctomycetaceae bacterium, assembly GCA_964642855.1. Taxonomy (GTDB): domain Bacteria; phylum Planctomycetota; class Phycisphaerae; order SM23-33; family SM23-33; genus CAZXSK01. Next base: position 17,472 of record CAZXSK010000072.1, read on the forward strand.
GCAGCACGATCCGCAAGGACCTTCTCCGCCCTTCCCGGTCGCTCCAGGCAAGCAGCCCCACCGCGCGTCGCCGACGAACGGACTGTCCCTCAAGAACCTTGGCGGGAATCGCCAGGACGGTCTTCCTGCCGCCGGAGGAAATGTCGACGTCGCCGAAGGTCAGCGAAGGGATGGTGTCAGGAAACCACTGGAGCTTGGCGGGCCTGCGACCCGACCAGGCGACCGTAACCCGGAACTTGCCGCCCGAGTTCGGATCGAAATCGGCCTGAACGCGAACGTCCGGCGCGTTGGGGTCGTCGGGAGAGATCGGCAGACAATCTTGCCACTTTCCGAAGAGCTCGGCTTCCTGCCGGACCGGGTCGGACTCGGGCTCCTGTCGGTCGCCTTTCTTCGCCACGGTGAGTTTCAGCTTGTCGTCCGCCTCGCCGGGAACGCAGGCTTCCCTGCACCCCAGCCAGCTGGCAGAGACCCGAAGTGTCAGTTCATGCACCTCGTTGGCGTCGACACTCTCCGGGATCGTCACGCTTCGCCAGAGCAACACCTCGCCCTCGTAGCCGTAACCGGCGATATTCCCGGGCTGGACGAAGGAGATCGGCGTCGGCCACTGGATTGGACCGACCTTCACGGGGGTCTCCGAACTGATATCCAAGCTCGTGGCGAGTCCGGCATCGCCCGGGTTGCGCCAGTACACGTGCCACCGCTCGTCGAGCGTCAGCAGGACGCCCACGTCCACGGTCTCGCCGGGCAGGGCGGAGGGGCGAGACAGGACGAATTTCGCGCGCACGGCCGGCGGGCTGGTTTCCATGCCCAACCCGAGTGAATCTTCCCCGGCGGCCGGGGCAATTGCAGCCGCGGCGCCGGCAAGGAGAAGTGCGCCCACCGTCAGCCACCGCACCGGCAGGCCTGCAATCTGCCTGCGGCGGCGCTCTCGAGTCTCCGCGATGTTCATCCCGCCTGCCATCAGGGAATGATAGGGAGGGATTCGGGCGCCCCCGAGTAAATCGTAGTATTTTTGT
>CAZXSK010000073.1:0-18155 GCA_964642855.1 uncultured Planctomycetaceae bacterium
CTTGGCAGGACTTCGCGGCTTGGAGGAATCCCTTCGCAGGCTGCTTTGCTTCGCTCGCATCCTGATCGCGTTGCGATCTCCGCCATGCAAAACGGGCCAGTCCTGACGGACCGGCCCGTTTCACATGTCGGGGCGACAGGATTTGAACCTGCGACCTTTGCACCCCCAGTGCAACGCGCTAGCCAAGCTGCGCCACGCCCCGAATACTACTTTCATCGCCTGCCCGCCTGAAGTCGTGCGAGCGAGGCAATTCGATCCAGCACATTTCTTATACTGACCCCCACACCGCCCGTCAAGGCCAGAAAACATCGCTCACGCCAACCAGCACGAATGCCCGATCTGACCATGCCTCAGCCCGGCTTCGACAGCTTTCTCGGCTTCCGACGCCCTTGCGCCTGTTCTTCAAGCCGATCTGACACGGAAGACGGCTGGGCCGACAGCAGCAAAATCTCGCTCGGCCAGGGACGGACATCGCCAGATACGCCGCGGCCAACGAAGGCAGCAGGCGGAGCGAGGCCCAAGCCTCCCCCCCTTCTGCACGAGGCCGGTCAATGGGCATGCCAAACCCTCTGCCAAACCGCTGGCGCCGAGGGTATAGTCTTCCCATGGCTTCGCTACTGCGGAAGAACTGGTTTGTGATTTCCTTGCTGGCAGCGATCGCCCTGGGGGCCGCAGTGCCCCGGGTGGGCGAAATCCTGAACCCAGCGGGAGCTCTGTCTGCGGGTGCGGTGGTGGCCATCTTCTTGCTCAGTGGGTTGTCGCTTCCGACGGAGAAGCTTTCCACCGGGCTGCGAGCGTGGCGGCTGCACGCGGTGTGCTGGGGCTTTGTCTTCCTGATCTGCCCGGCCTGGTTCGCCCTCACCGGCCGGGCCGTTGCGGCGGCGACAGATGATAGACTTCTCCTGGGTGTTGTTGCTCTGGGCGTGCTGCCGACGACGATATCCAGCTGCGTCGTTCTGACCAGCGCGGCCCGGGGGAACACGGCGGGGGCGATTTTCAATGCGGTCGCAGCCAATCTGGTGGGGGTGATGCTCTCACCGCTGCTGCTCTCGATTCTTGCGGGCGCAGAGGCAGGCTTGGGTACCGAGGCGCTGCTTTCGCGCCTGGCGTCGCTGGCAGCGAAGGTCATCGTGCCGTTCGCTTTGGGGCAGACGCTGCGACGATTCTGGCTCGGTCAGCGCATCGTAGCGTGGGGTAAAGCGCCGTCGAAGATCAGTAGCGGCCTGATCGTGCTGATCGTGTTCCTTGCGTTCGCCAAAGCCGCCCGGAGCGACAAGCTGGCCTCGTGCGCGCATTCCCTGCCATGGGTGTTCGCATACCTTGCCGCGTCGAACGTGCTGCTGATGATGGCGGCCTGGACGGCAGCTCGGACGCTCGGACTGACCATGGCCGATCGGGCCGCGGCGGTGTTCATCGGGCCACAGAAGACGCTCGCTCTGGGAGCACCGCTGCTGAGTACCCTGTTCGCGGACCGTCCGGACCTGCTGGCCATGACCATGATGCCCATCCTGTTCTACCACCCGTGGCAGCTGCTGACCGCATCGATCGCGTTGCGATGGCTTACGCCGGAAGAGACTGCAACCACGAGCTGAGACCGGTCACCGGATCGTGGTGGGCCTTGTAAGAAGCGAGATGCGATACAGCCAGATCAGCCGGAGAGAAAACTCGCCCTCCTGGTAGCTTCTCCTGTCGCCCGCCTGAAGCGGGCTATCCTACCTGGAATCGGCCTTGCAGCACTCGGACTTCAGAATACGCTCCTCATGATCTCCGCGAACGTGGTCGAGCCGTCGTCGGCAATCCGGTCGGTAAGCTGGAGCACCAGCAGCAGACAGGTCCACGCGACCAGCACGCCCGCGACGACGCAGGCTGCTTTCCTGACTCGACCGGCAAGCGAGGCCAGCAGTCCGGCCAGTCCGATCGCCAGCAGCGGCGTCGCCGCCACGAAACTCCGGGCACCGAACGCGTCGCCGAACCACCAGCACCACCACGAGGCGTTCATGTACGCCAGACCAGCCACCGAGAGCAGACCCGCCAGGGCGAGCAGATCGCGTCGCGGGCGGGGCGCCAGCGATCGCATCACCAGCCCGGCCACTGCAAGCAGCAAGACCGGGGCGAAGAAGAACACCCCATGGCGGTGGCTGAAAAGATACTCCACGAGATGCGGATCGGACCATTCGAAGCCGTACTCACGGTACGTGTAGCGATACCACGTTCCGTACCGGAGCTTCCAGACCGTCACCTGCAAGGCGGCCAGGGGCAGCGCGCCGGCGGCGGCCAGCACCACCCCCCTCGCCCACCGACCCGGGCTCGCCGATTTGCCAGTCCGGGCGACCAGGGAAGCCCCCAGCAGCACCAGCGGGATCGGCAGGAAGACTACGTTGCTGTAACGGACCAGGACCATCAGAGAAGCCGAGAGCCCGAGCAGCAACCAGTGGCCACGCCGGCCCGGATCGCCCTCCCGCCATCGACAATGGAGCGAATCGCAGGCATACACGAACGCAGCGACACCCAGGAAGCTCGACGCGTGCGCAGTGAACAGCGCATGGGCGGTGTAAACCAGCAGCGGACTGCCCAGCAGGATGCAGAGGCACGCAGCCAACGCCGGGCGGCCGGGTACCCTGCGTCGCACGAGTACATACGTCAACACGATGCCCAGCCAGCCAGCCAGAAGCTGGGGCAGCGAGGCCGCAAGTTGATAGGCAGGCTCATATCCGGTAGTGGGCCCGAAGCCTCCCAGTGACTGCATCGCCACGGCGGCCAGGTGAACCAGGGCGTAGGGAACGAGGGAGACGATCGCCCAGCCGACGGGATACATGTTGTCTCTCTCGCCGTCGGAGGTCCGCCAGTGGGAAGGGAGCTGGCCGGGATACGGCGTGAGTTCGTCGAGCTCGTTGTCGTAGTCCAGGTCGCCATCGAGGACCACCGATCGCAGGTGGGCGTAGTAGTGCTGCTCATCGACACCGGACAGCGACCGGCCGAGCCGACCCCTGGCCAGCGGCACGCCGACGTGCACGGCCAGCAGCAACACAAGCACGCCACCGAGCACCGCCTTGTCCCTGGGGACCAGGCCGCCCTGCCTGTCGCCGTCGATCATCGCTCGCCTCCGTCCATGCGGGAGCCTGTGGATCGCGCCCGGCTGCGTGGCCGGGACATCCGCGGAACCCGGAAGCTAGGCTTCGCGCGGGTCGGTGTCAACGCCCAACCAGGCGCCCGGCCTGCGGACGTCGAAACGGGGCGCGTGGGCATGGAGAGACCCTGGCGGGACAATGGGCACCGGCCGGGCCCGATCACACGAGTGTCAGCGGATCGACGTCGACGACCAGCTCGGCCGGGGTCAGCCTCGCGAGGTGATCCATCCGGTCGGCGAGCACCTGCTGAACCCGTCCGGCGTGCGGGGAGATCATGAGAATCTGCTGGCGGAACAGGCCGCGGATCTTCTGTACCCCCGCCGGCTGGGGGCCGATGAGCTTCGCCCAGCCGCGGGGCATGGCCGCTGCGACTTCGCGCGCGACCCTTTGTGCGCCTTGCTCGGCGGTCTCGCTGCGGGCGTGGCGCACGATCAGCCGGACCAGGCGCGAATAGGGCGGCAGGTCCATCGCGTACCGGGAGTTGAGCTCCATGCGGGCGAAGCCTTCGTAGTCGTGCTCGATGGCGTGCACGACCGCGGGCTCCTCGCCGTGGAGCGTCTGGACGACGACCTGCCCCTGGCGGTCGGCGCGCCCGGCCCGGCCGGCTACCTGCACCACCAGTTGGAACGTCCGCTCGGAAGCCCGGAAGTCCGGAATCGCCAGCGACGTATCGGCCGAGACCACCCCCACCAGCCCGACGTTGGGAAAATCCAGGCCTTTGGCGACCATCTGCGTGCCCAGGAGGATGTCGACGCGGCCGGAGCCGAAGTCTTCGAGCACCTTGCGGAACTGCAGGGGCGAGGTCATGGTGTCGGAGTCCATGCGGGCGACGACGGCCTCGGGGAATTTCCTCGCCAATTCGCCCTCCACGCGCTGAATGCCCAGCCCGAACAGCAGCAGTTTGCCCCCGCACGCCGGACACGCCTCCGGCAGCGACGAGGTCTGCTGGCAGTAGTGGCACATCGCCAGTTGCGTCGCTTGGTGGAAGACCATCGCCCGCGTGCACTCGTCGCAGCAGAAGATCCACTTGCACGAAGGGCAGAAGACGTAGCTGGCGTACCCCCGGCGGTTCATCAGCAGGATGATCTGCCGGCCTGTGTCGAGCGCTGCGGCCATCTTCTCGGTGAGCGTTCGCCCGATCAGTTCGATGCGTCCGGGTTCGAGTTCCTGTCGCATGGGCACCACGTGCAGCTTGGGCATCGCCAGGCCGCGGACACGGCTGGGCAGGTTCAGCAGGCGGTACTTGCCCTGCAGCGCGTTGAGGTAGCTTTCCATCGACGGCGTGGCCGAGCCCAGCACCACCGGCACACCGGCGACCTGGGCGCGTTTGATTGCGACATCGCGTCCGTGGTAGCGGGGAGCGGTGTCCTGCTTGTAGCCGCCCTCGTGTTCTTCGTCGACGATGATCAGCCCGAGGCGGGCCGTTGGGGCAAACACCGCCGAACGGGGTCCGACCACGACCGACGCGTGTCCGTCTGCGACCTGCTGCCAGTAGAACGCGCGCTGGGCGGGCGTCATGCCGCTGTGGAGCACGGCCACGCGGGGCAGGCGACGGATGAGGCGTTCGAGCGTCTGGGAGGCAAGGGCGATTTCGGGAACGAGCAGGATCGCCTGGCGCCCGGCGTCCACCGCCCGCCGGATGGCGCGGATGTAGACCTCGGTCTTGCCGCTGCCGGTCACGCCGTGCAGCAGCGTAACGCCGAACTGCTGCTCGTCGATGGCCGGGAGAAGCGTCTCCAGGGCAGCCTGCTGATCGGCGTTGACGTCGAACGGGTCGTCGGCGGGGGTCCCCTGCAGCGTGTCCAGCAGGACCGGGCGGGTGTCGGTGCGGATCAGCTCCCGTTGCCTGAGTCTTCGGATGGTGTCGCGCGAGCAGCCGCTGTGACGGACCAGCAGGTCCAGGGGCAGGGGTTCGATGCCCTGCTTGCGGGCTTCGAGGAGTTCGTCGAGCACGCGTTTCTGTCTCGCGCCAAGCCGGGCCGGCCAGTCGGCGCGGTCGGCGCTGAGGTGAACGATGGTTTCGGTTCGTGGGGCGTGCTGACCGACGCTGGAGGGGATCATTCCCGCCAGGACCATCCCTCGCGGCGCGAGGTAGTATCGCGAGATCCACCGGGCAAGCTGGTGGAGGTCGTCGGTAAGACGGGGCTCGGTGTCCAGCACCTCGCGGACGCTCTTGAGCCTGCGCTCGCCCCGGGGTCGGCGGGTTTCCACGACGAACCCCAGCGTCTGCCGGTCTCCCCGGCCAAAGGGCACCTTCACGCGCACGCCGACAGCGGGCTCGCCGAGCCCCGCCGGCCAGGCGTAGTCGAACGTTCCCCAGACGTTGGCGTTGACGGCCACGGCGACGACGTCGGCAGCCGGGCCTGGAGTCCCGCCGGGTTCCTCGAAGAGCTTTGCCATGGTCAGCAGATGGTAGACTCCTGCCGGGCGGGGTTCCAGTGTCTGGTGCCCCGGTCGGGCCCGGCGGGGTCCGAGCGATTGGCCTGCAGCGACTGCCGGAAACCCCACCGCGGTATGGGCGTTGGGGTTGCTATTGCCCCTGCCCACCGGTACCGTATACGAACGGATTGCAAAGGCCGCCATCGCAGGCGTCAGGAGAGAGGCACCATGGACAGCAAGCCCGATTACAGACCGGCTGCGACGCAGGAAGAAACCGCCGACCCGGGACGGATCCTGGTCGTCGACGACAACGAACAGAACCTTGAGCTGCTCGTAGAATACATGAAGACTCTCGGGTGCGAGGTCGACACCGCCGCCGACGGTGTTGAAGCGCTCGAGCAGGTCGAGAACACCCAGCCGGACCTGATCCTGCTGGATGTCATGATGCCCAGGATGAGCGGCTTTGAGGTCTGTCGGAAACTCAAGACCGACCCCGCAACGCGTGATATTCCCATCGTGATGGTCACTGCCCTCAACGAGATGGGCGATATCGAACGCGGCGTCGAGTGCGGCACCGACGATTTCATCACCAAGCCGGTCAACCGGCTGGAGTTGCTCACCCGCGTCAAGAGCCTTTTGAGGGTACGGACCCTCAAGAGCGAGCTCGACCGTACGCTGGCCTACCTCAACGACATGGACCTCGGCCGGAAGGACCCAGAGGGGTCATGACCCCCCGGCCGGGGCTGTAAGGGAGTTGTATCGATGAAGTGTTATCACCTGCTGCTGGCCCTGCTGGTGGGCCTGGTTCCCCTCGCCTGCAACGACGGCGACGGATCGTCTCTGCACACCAATCCCCAATCGACCGGTGCGTCGGGCTCCGACGGCGCCCTGGCGATGGTCGAACCTGCCGACGCCGGCCAACAGGGTCCGGACTCCCCGGCTGAGAAGCGCCCGCAGGCCCAGACCGTCGTCGCCCGGACCGAAAGCGAAAGCGGCGCGGTGGTCGCGAGGCTGAGCAATGGCCTGACCGTGATCGTCAAGACCAAGGACACCGCGCCGGTGGTGGTGGTGCAGTCGTTCGTCCACGCGGGGGGCATGTACGAGCGCGAGTGGTTGGGTTGCGGCCTGAGCCACCTCCTGGAGCACCTCGTCGCCGACGGGGCCGACCACGCCAGCCAGTCCGGCGGCGTGATGGAAGCCTCCCGCGACGACAAGAGCCGCATCACCCGCATCGGCGGACAGTCCAATGCCTACACCTCGATGAACCGCACGGCGTATTACATCGCCGCTTCGTCGGACAAGACCGACGAATGCATCGACCTGATCGCCGACTGGATGGCCCGGCCTCAGTTCTCGGAGGAAGACTTCCACCGCGAGCACGGCGTGGTTCAACGGGAACTGGAAAAGGGCAAGGACGAACCGAATCGGCAGATGTGGTACGCCAACGCCCGCAACGTGTTCGGTGAGCATCCGGCCTCGGTGCCGGTGATCGGGTACGCCAGGCCTCTCAGTGAGGTCACCTGGCAGGACATCCGCGCCTATCACAAGCGGATGTACGTGCCCCAGAACATGATCTTCGTGGTCGTCGGCGACGTGGACCCCGACCGCGTGCTGAAGCGAACCTGCAATGCGTTCGCCGGCTTCGAGAAGGGTCGGGTCCCCCCCCTGTCGCTTCCGGACGTGCCCGCCTTCACGGGCATTCGGCGGGTGCAGCGGGAATTTGCAGGACTCAGCGACGTCATGGAAGACCTCAACTTCCAGACCATCCCCCTGCAGCACAAGGACCTCTACGCCCTGGATGTGCTGGACTACATCCTCGGCAGCGGGCGTTCCAGCCGGCTGTACCGCAAGCTCGTGGAAGATGCCCAACTGGTCACCAGCGTTTCGACCAGCTCCTGGACGCCGGCGTGGGGCAAGGGCATTTTCAACGTCAGCTTCCGCTGCGAGCCGGGCAAGGAAGACCAGGCGGAAAAGGCCCTGCTGGCCGAGTTGAAGAAGATCGCCGACGAGGGCGTCGATGCCGACGAGCTCAAGCGGGCCAAGCGTCAGAAAGTAGCCGACTGGGTCTACTCCCAGCAGACGGTCCAGAGCGTCGCGGGCACGCTGGGCGGCGATTACCTCTCCACCGGCGACGTGGATTTCTCGCAGAACTACACCGACCGCATCCAGGCGGTCACGGCGGAGGAAGTCCATCGCGCAGCGAAGAAGTACTTCGATTTCGACCGGATGGCCATCACACGCCTGGTGCCCGAAATCCAGGTCGACCGACAGGACTCGCAGGAAACCCGGACCAGCGGCAAGTTGCAGGCGATGACCCTGCCCAGCGGGCTTCGCGTGATCCTCCAGCCCAGCAAGGGCGCCGGGCTGGTGTCGATGGCTTTCGTCTCCAAGGGCGGCGTGCTGGCCGAAACCGAGGAGACCAACGGCCTGGGGCAGCTGATGGCGAGCATGTCCACCCGCGGGACGGCTGGCTTCAGCAAAGACGAGATCGCCGAATTCTTCGACCAGGCCGGCGGGAGCATTTCCGGCCAGTGCGGCAACAACAGCTTCTACTGGCAGGCGACGGTTCTGGCCGACAGTGCCAACAAGGCTGTGGAGATCTTCGCCGATGTGATCGCCCGCCCGGCCTTCAACGAGGAAGACCTGCAGGTCGTCCGCAAGCAGCAGCTTGCCGCCATCGAACGCGTCGACGAGCACTGGTTCTCCCAACTCAGCCGCACCTTCCGCAAGGAGTTCTTCGGTGACTCGCCCTACAGCCGCCTGGCCGTCGGCGACACGGACGTCGTGTCCGAAGCCACGCCGAAGCAGTTGAGGCGATTTCATGACAAGTGGGTCATCGAGACCGGTGGCGTGCTGGCCGTGTATGGCGACTTCGACGCGGACGATATGGCCGCCAAGCTCAAGAAGCTTTTCGGCAAGGTGAAGTTCGGCGACTTCCGCCGCGACCCCCTGCCGAAAGTCGACGCCCGCACGGTGGATTCCGACGGCGAGCTGCGCGTACTCAAGACCGACAAGAAAGTCTGTGGCGTGATGGTCGCCAGGCCCTCGATGGAAGTCACCGACCTGAAGGACCGCATCCCGCTTACGGTGCTGGACACGATCATCTCCGGCTACCGGCTGCCGTCGGGCTGGCTGCACGAGGAACTGCGGGGCAAGAAGCTGGTCTACGTGGTGCACGCCCACAACCAGTCGGGCCTCAGGCCGGGCGCGTTCATCACCTACGCCGCCTGCCAGCCCGAGAAGGCCCGTGAAGTCGTGGACATCATCAAGCGGAACCTCCGGGAGGCGTCGACGTACACGCCGACACAGACGGAAATCGACCGGGCGGTCAATACGATCCTCACGGCTGACGTGCTGGGCAACCAGTCGCTGTCGAGCCTGGCGATCGGTACGGCGCTGGACGAGCTGTACGGGCTGGGCTACGACCACCACCGCAAGCAGGCGAAACTCTACCAGGCGGTGACGCCCGAGGACGTCGCCCGGGTCGCGAAGAAGATTCTCTCCGGCGGGTACGTGGTGGTGGCCACGACACCCCAACCGGAGGTACTGGAAAACGATTCCACAGCCGGGGACGACAGCGAGTAACGCCCGGCGCCATGCAGGGAGGCAAGAGGTGACAGGCGAGAATCCGCAGGACATCCTGCAGCAACCGGTGGACAAGTTCATCCAGGCCGTGGCGGCCAAGGCGCCCACCCCGGGCGGCGGGAGCGTGGCCGGCGTGGTCGGCGCGCTGGGCGCGGCGCTGGGGCAGATGGCCATTAACTACACGGCCGGCAAGGCGCAGTTCGCCGAGCATGAGGAACTTTACGCCCGGCTTGGCAGGCGTTTTGCGCGGGCTGGACAACTCTACGCCCAGCTGACCGCCGACGACATGCAGGCGTTCGGCTTCTACCAGGACCAGGCCTCGGGCAAGGGAGACGTGTCGCTGGCGCTGTCGGTGGCGACGAACATCCCCCGCGAGATGGCCAAGATCGCCCTGGCGATGCTGGAAGATCTCGAGCAACTCTCCGACAAGTGCAACGTCTACCTGCTGAGCGACCTGATGGGAGCCGCCGCCCTGGCCGTGGCGACCGTGAGGCTGAGCGACTACTGCGTGACGGTCAACTGCCAGCAGTTGGGCGACACGTCGGAGGCCCGGGAGCTTCGGACGGCGTCCCAGGCGGACCTTCAGCGAGCGACCGTGCTGCTGGACGCCATCGAGCACGCCGCCCGCAAACAGCTCGCCTGACCCGCAAGCGGACCCGACCGACCATGGCCAAGCAATACAACATCGCTCGCACCGAAGGCACCTGCCACGCCTGCCAGCGGAAGTTCGAGCCCGGAGACCATCTCGTAGCCACCGTCCGCGACGGCGAGCAGGAGCTCCAGCGCCTGGATTACTGCCCGGAATGCTGGGACTCCTCCGACACGTCCAGGGACCCGCTGCTGGGTGTCTGGCGGACGCGTCTGCCCCAGGCACGCGAGAAGAAGAAACTCTTCGTCGACGACGAGGTGCTCGTGAGCTTCTTCCAGCGTCTGGAGGACGCCGAGGAGGAATCCCGCGTAGCGTTCCGCTTCGTGATCGCTCTGGTGCTGATGCGCAAGAAGAAGCTCGCCTACGAGTCATCGAAGACCGACGACCAGGGGCGCGACCGATGGACCATGAGGCTGCGTGGCACGGACGAAACCTACGAGGTCATCGATCCGCAACTCGATGAGCAGCGCATCGCCGAGGTCAGCGACCAGCTTGGACAGATATTGGAGGCTGAACTATGACACGCGCGAGAATCGTTCTTGCCGGTCTGGCAGTGGCGGGCTTCGGGCTGACGGGGTGCGTCGAGCCGCCCAGGCCTACCCCCTCGACCATCGCCCCCCTGCCGGAGGTCCTCCTGCCCTACAACCGCAATGCCGACAAGGTTCCGTATCTGCGTGCCGAGGCGGACCTGCTGCTGAGTCTCAAGACGCCTGCGGGCATCCCGCTGCTCTGGCCGAGTAACGGCGTGCTGCTGCTGGGCAAGGACCCCGACCGTCCGACGGGCCCGCACAATTTCGCCCTCAACGGCAAGGAGGCCGGCACACAGATCTTCCGGCTGGGCACGAGCCTGGAAGACAACGAGTACTACTACTGGATGAACCGGGGCGAGCAGGTGGGTGGCGCGTACGGCCGGCTTGACCGGGCCGGCGCTCCGGCTGCAGCAGGCATGACGCTCGACCCCACCCAGCTGCTGGGTGCATTGGGGATTGTCGCCCTGCCGGAATCGCACGTGGGCCTCCCCGCCACGGCGATGCGCTTCCGCTACGAACCCGACGCCTACGCCGAGGCGTATCGCAGCACGGGCGGACGATCGGCCGGGTACGAGCACTGCGCGTACGTGCTGACGACCATCGAGCGTCAGAATGTTTCGCGAAAGATCCTGTTGCAGCGGGAGACGTATTTCCCGTGGAACGAGGACCCCAACGAAACGCTCCGTCCGTTCCTGGTGAAGGTGCTCGATTCCCGCGGCCTGGTGGTGATGCAGGCCAGACTCGGCGACTACAAGCCCATCGACGTCTCGTCGCTGGATACCCCTCCCGATGAGCCGCCGGTGATGCCCACGAGCATCGAGATCGCTTTTCCCCCGCCGGCCAATGACCCGTCTCCGGGGACGTGGCGAATCGAGAAGATTCGTATACATCTCTCGCAGATGGAAACTGCCGATCTGCTGTACTCGGAAGGCTGTCGGATACGCCTGCCGAGCGGGATGAGTCGCTCGCAGTTGCAGAATGTCGACAGGACTGCAGTTCAGAGAGGCGGATCGCGGTGAGGAAACTGCTGCAACTTTCCGTACTTGCTGCCCTGCTGGGCGCTCCGTCTGCGGCATGGTGCCAGGACGCCAACGAGCTGCTGCTGGCCGGAGGCCCGGAAGGCCTCTGGGCGGTGCGCCTGCGGGAGGGCAACTTCGATGTCGCCTACCAGCCACAGGGCAAGCCCTGGGAACGGATCGCCCGGGACGTACGAGGCTGGCCCGCGTCGGCGGTCAGCACGCCCCGAACGCTGCACGTGCTGCTCAAGCCCCGTGGATCGCTGCTGTTTGACACGTACGAGACCACCGAGGGGCCGCGGATCGGCCACGGGTGGAAGGACCCACGATGGAAGCTGGGCGTCGCGCCGCTGGCGACCTGCCGGGCGAGCGGCGCCATCGTCAATAACCGCTCGGGCGTGCTGGCGATCGTGCCCGTCCGGGCAGATGCCAACGCCCCGACCGATTCGAATGCCCGGACCGATTCCAACGCTCCGGTCGACCCGAACGCGGACGCACCAGGGGATCCCAACGACCCGAATACCGCCCCGTCGCCCCGTGGCGGAAAGCTGTTCAAGCCCGAGAGCGACCCCAACGCCAAGCCCGACGGCCTGGAGTCGTTACGGAATGTCGTGGACGATGCCCAGCCCGGACAGGTCAAGGAGTTGGCGATCTTCCGCAACGATGGCACGGGCTGGTCGTATCTGGCCTCGCTGAAGGGGCTGGACCTGCCTCGCTCGCCGCAGGTTCACGCTGCGTTCCACGGCAACGAGCTGTACCTGCTTACCGGCGAGCGGAGCGGGTGGCGTCTGCTGAGGCTTTCGTTCGACCTGCCCGCCGGGGCGGGTGACGATAACGATCGGTCCCCTTCGAACGTTGACGTCAGCGTGCACGTCGAACCGGTCGCCGGGCCCAGGCGGTTTGACGGACTCTCCCCGATCGGGCTGGTGGGACTGCAGCACCACGTGGTAGCGCCCTGCCTGAGGAATCCCCCTCGGCCCGCCGACGCCAATTCTCTTCCGGGCGGGTCGGGCGACCCCAACGCCACGTCCGATGCCAACGTGCCGACGGACCCCAATGCCCGGGCTGGGGCGGGCGATCGCGGCGATCCCAACGAAGCGGGCGACGGCAGCGGGATGTCGGGCGGTTCACAGGAGGGACAAGCCGCCGTGATCTTCATCGCCTACGAGCCCGCGCGGAAATCGCTGCTGCAGCGACGGCTTCGAAACGACAACGAGCAGCCCGCGACGGTCCCGACAGATACGTCGGTGCGGACGGCGGTGCTGGGCGACTGGGTGGTTCTCTCGTGGCGGGAGGAAGGCGAGAACCGCCTGCTGGCCTGTGCCGCCAACGGGGAAATTCTCGAAGCCCAGACGGTGGACATCTTCGAGAAGCCCATCCAGGAGGACCGCAGCGAACAGGTGGTGCAGTACGTGATGATCGGCGTGATGATCGCCCTGTTCGTTCCGCTGATTCTCGTCCGACCGAAGGGTCCGATGAAACCCTTCGCCCTGCCCGAGAACGTCAAGCCCGGGAACCTGCTGAAGCGCCTGCTTGCGGGCTTCATCGATCTGGTGATCTTCGGGCCTATCGCCATGGCGGTGTTCCCGGTCGATCCAGGTCTGGTCGATTTCCCGCCAAGCATGAATCCCGAGAACTACCCGCTGAACATGACACTCGCCTCGCTGCTGATGCTCGGGCTGCACGTGATCTACGGCCTGCTGATGGAATGGAAGTTCCAGACCACCCTTGGCAAGAAGCTCATGGGCCTCAAGGTGGTGGGCACAATGGCGGGCAAGCCCGGCCCGCGGGAATGCTTCCTGCGAAACCTGATGAAGATCGTCGAGATCATGACGTTCCTGATGCCCCTGCTGGTGCTGCTGCCGATCATCACGCCGTATCGCCAGCGACTGGGTGACATGCTCGCCCGCACGGCCGTGGTGGACGTATCGACGCTACGTGCCAATGGTGATGACCAACGACAGCAGGAGGAACGCCCGCCCGATGAGCCGCCGGGCGATCCGTAGGCCTGAGCGACAACGACGACCCGTGAAGACGGAGAACCACCATGGACGAACAACCGAGGTTGGAGCCACCTTCACCGCCCGTTGCGGGCGCTCCAGGCCAGGCAGAGAACCTTACGCCGGACCATCGCGGGGGCAAGGGACTGTCGATCGTTGCGATGATCCTGGGCATCTCCGGCGTGGTGCCCGGTCTGGGTACAGTCACGTCGTTGGTGGGACTGATCCTTGCCCTGCGAGCTGGCAGAAGGCAGGCTCCGCTGGCTTCAGCCGCTTTGGCGGTCTGCGGCGTGGGGCTGGCATTGAGCCTGATCGTGCTGATGCCCTTCCTCGGTCTGGTACTGTGGTACGCATGAGAGCGAATCCCTCTGGCGGGACGTGTTCGAACAACTGAGCTTCCATTCCTGAAAACAAGGAGAAACAGATGACACAGATGCCCCCGAATCAGCAACCTCAACCTGCCGCCACGGCTGCTGCCCATCCCAGGCCGGGCAAAGGCCTGTCGGTCGCTGCGATCATCCTCGGCGCGTTGGGAATCATCCCTGTACTCGGCTGGCTGACGGCGTTGATCGGCCTGATCCTGGGAATTATCGCCGTGGTCAAGAAGGCCCCGATGGCCATCGCCGCGCTGATCGTGCCGATCGCCGGCGGCCTGGCGGGTATCCTCGTTGCGTCCATGATCTTGATCCCTGCGCTCAGCGCCGCGCGGGGCAAGGCCATAGAAACCCTCGCGGCTGTCAGAGTCCAAGCAACGGTCCGGGCGATCAACATGTTCGAGAATGAGATGAACCGGTATCCTCGCTCGCTTGATGAGTTGATCGAGAACGGGACGCTCAAGGAAAGGGACATCCATCTCGAGGACGAGGAGGATCCGGCGACCCGGTTCATCTACATTCCGCCCCAGGGCACCCCGGACAGCGATACGATTCTCGTGGTTACCCCGCCGACCGACTGGTTCGACGCGCGGGTCGTGGGGTTTGCCGACGGAACCGTCAAGAGCCTGACGGCGGAGGAGTTTGAATCGCTCGCCGGAGACTCTACCGGAGACAGGCTGCGAGGCGCACTGGACAGAACCGGGCGCTGAGACAAGCCGCCATCGGGAACGAAGCCGGGCAGCGGGGTCGAGATCCCGCTGCCCGTTTCATTGGTCCTCAAGGAACGGCTTCTGGTCAGGCGACCAGGTATTCCTCGTCCAGGGCTGCCTTGATCTTGCCCAGGGCCAGGTTCTGGATCTGTCGCACCCGCTCATTGGTCAGGCCGACCATCTTGCCCACTTCCGCAAGTGTCCTGCCCTTGCCTCGGGTGGCGAGGGCGAAACGCTCGATGACGATGGTCCGCTCGACGTCGGTCAGGCGGGCGCGGTTCTGTGCCAGGATTTCGCGAAGGGCGTCGACGGAATCCTCCCGTTGCATCTCGTGCTTCTTGACGTCGTAGTCGCTGCGCTCCAGATCGGGGTCGTACTCGGTGGGGAATCGGCTGCGGTACTTGCCCGTCTTGGTCGCCAGGCGATTGAAGGACTTGAGAATCGCCCGGCAAGCGTAGGTCGAGAACTTGAAACCCCGGGAGACGTCGAACTTCTCGACGCTTCGAAGCAGGGCCATGTTCCCTTCCGACACCAGCTCGGTGAACTCGACGTTCGGAATACGCGTGCGTTTGGCCATGGCGAGCACCAAAGCCATGTTCGCACGAACCAGGTCGCTGCGGCAACGCAGGGCCCGGCGGTACCAGGTGACGATGTCCCTGGCGCGCCCGGCGGACTTGCGGCGGCTCTGCGCTTCGAGCAAAGTGCTGAGCCGGTAGCGGGCGTAGTTGTACTTCAGGAACAGCTCGGCCTCTTCCTTGGCCCGAAGCGTCGCCCGTTTCCTTCCCGTTACGGCGATTTCTTCGGCGCCTTCGGGAAAGTGGGTCCACTGGGGGATCTCGATGTCCATTGCGTCTTCCCCGAAGAACCGATCCTCTGCGGAGGGGTCTTCGAAGTCCTCGTGCGGGACGTAGTCGACTTCATCCGGCACACGACGGTAGACGCTTCGATCTCGAGGAGAGAGTTGCTTGAGGAACGCTGGTTGTTCCTGTCCGGTCGTTTCTGAATATTCTGCCAGTGCTTCCACGGCCCCCATCCTTCCTTTTCTGCGGCAATAAGACCTTGCCATTAGCCGTCAACTAGGCTGCTGTATCCGTACAATTAAAATCCCAATAACATCAAATCCCTTACTTTCTGCAGCCACTTCACTTCCCGGCATTTGCCATCCCATACGGGCAGCGGCTGCGGAACGGTTCCATGGTGTTGAGAAAATCTCCCATTTTGATCTGAGCGAGGGTTCCGTCATCGATGCGTTTGGCGGACAGGTTGGCATTCCCCGACCCCGCTTCCCTTGACCCGGCGCCCCTGCAGGCCAGGCGTAACCCCTGATTCCCAAATGCTGACTTCGCTGTGAATGAGGATCGGAAGATTCGCCGGAAATCTTCAGCGAACTTCCTGTAAGCCAAGAACCATGAATGGGATCGGCTTCGGGTGGCAGGTGAAAACCAACCGATCGAGCGGGTCAGCAGAGCGCCGTTGCGTGAGACTACTTGCGCCCGAGGAGCCTGCGGAGAAGCATTTCCTCGCCGCTGCGGTTTCCTTCCACGGCATGGCCGAGAAACTGCATGGCGTAGCCGGTGACAAAAAGAATGCCCGCCAGGATCCACATCTGCAGAATCATCGCCACGATCGGTGCGATGAACGTCGCTGGAATCGCCACCATGTGGATCCAGAAGTTCGTCGGGTTCTGGTGCCGGTTCATCCAGTTCTGCAGGGGGTTGCCCATGACATGCTCCGCTTGTGCTAGATGACCAGCTCGAAGCCGTAAATCTGCACGTAAATGGTGTTGAGGATCACGCCGATGAAGAAATCCAGCGTCAGCACCGCCATGCACGAGGCGACAAAGCTTTCGGTGCACGCCCTGCCCACCCCGGCGGCTCCGGGCAGACAGCGGAAGCCCTTGTAGCAACAGATCAGCGCGATCACCGCCCCGAAGAACACACCTTTGATCGGCCCGTAGAAGATATCGAAGTAGCTTACCGCATCCACCGATCGCCGCCAGAAGTCTGCATCGCTGATACCGTACACCCACACGCTGATGCCGTACGCCCCCAGAATGCCCATCGAGCAGGCGTAGAGCACCAGAATCGGAAGCAGCAACACGCACGCCAGAAACCGTGGGACCACCAGTGTGCGGATCGGGTCGGCGCCCATCGCACGCAGCGCGTCGATCTGCTCGGTCACCCGCATGGTTCCAAGTTCGGCGGTCAGCCCCCCTCCCACGCGCCCGGCGAGCATCACGCCCGAGAGCACCGGGCCCAACTCACGCAGCACGGACATGTTCACCACCACGCCGAGGCGGTCGTCAAGATTGGCCGCCTTGAACTGCATTACCGTCTGCACCGCCAGAACCATGCCCACGAACACACCCGTGATCATCACCACCGGCAGGCTGCGAACCCCGATGACATACAACTGGGGAAGCAGGAAGCGGAGTCTTCTCAGTCGAATGGCCCCCAGCCCCAGCCAGGAGAACGTCCGGCCGGAGAAGCGACAGAAGTCACCGAACGCCCCGACGTGCCGGACGGTCCGCTCGCCAAGATGTGAGATAGCGCCGGTCAGGCCCATGGTCATCTCTTTCTGCTCCGACATGGTACCCGTCGGCACGGGGTTGAGTCCAGACCCGGCTGAATGCGGAAGCCTATTCCGGAATCCAGAACGTGCCCTGCGGCGTGACGGGCTCGGGCTCGCCCTCGACCTCCACCACCAGCGTCGATGCGATCGGGTCCGGCAGCGGGCTGGGCAGGCGGTCGATCACGAGCTTGCCGTCGTCGAGTTGGCGGAACTCGACGGGCTCGCCTCCGTCCAGCCAGCGAACCGACAGGATCGGGTTCCGGATCTCCGCGTAAGTCAGGCTGCCGCCCGGATCGTGGGTCAAGTGGAGATAGACCTTCGAGCCCTTGACGGTGGCCTTGAGACAGTTATTCCACGTGAACGGGGACCGCCCTGAACTGGACAGGAATCCGTCGTTACGCCTCAGCCAGTCACCGGCCTGGCGAAGAATGTTCTCGGAAGGCTCGGGGATCGTCCCATCGGCCCTGGGACCGATGTTCAGCAGCAGGTTCCCTCCCTTGCCGGATGTCTCCAGGAGCATGTGAATCACGTCCCGGGCGGACTTCCAGTTGTCGTCTCCGGCATGATACCCCCAGTTGTCGTTGAGGGTCATGCAGGCTTCCCAGGGACCTTCTTTCTCCTTGATCGCCTGCTCGGAGCAGCGGAAATCAAACGGCGGGCCGTTGCGCTCGTTGATCAGGATCCCGGGCTGGAGTTCTTTGACGCGGCGGTTGGTCTCCTCCCCGTCCAGGGGCTGGGGTATACACCCGTCGTACCAGAGCAGATCGATGGTCCCGTAGCGTGTCATGAGCTCTTCGAGCTGGGCCCGATAGTAGGCGACGAACCGTTTGCGGGCGTCTTCGCTCTGCCAGTCGTCTTTCTGCGGCCAGTCTCGGGCGTAGGCGGCGGGGTAGTCCGGATGCCGCCAATCAGCGGCGGAGAAATACAACCCGACGCGCAGACCTGCATCCCGGGCGGCTTGGACATAGGGCGCCACGAGGTCGCGCTTCGGGCCCATTCGTACTGCGTTGAACTCCGTGGTTTCGGTATCCCAGAGGGCGAACCCGTCGTGGTGGCGGGTAGTCAGCACGATGTAGCCCATGCCGGCGTCTCTTGCGAGGGCACACCATCGGGAGGGGTCATACCGCTGGGCTGAGAACGCAGCTACGTATTTGGAGGAGTACTCCTCATAGCCGATGCGTTCGCGGTTGAGCACCCACTCGCCGCGCCCGGC
>CAZXSK010000074.1:0-15126 GCA_964642855.1 uncultured Planctomycetaceae bacterium
CCGGAAATCTCCGCCATCGCGGCCGGCTCCTTCGGCTTGCGGGCTTCGAAAATCTCCGTCACACGAGGCAGACCACCCGTAATGTCCTGCGTTCCGGACATCTCGCGGGGCTGGCGGGCCAGCAGTTCACCGGCCGATACGCTCTGGCCTTCTTCCACCTCGATGCGTGCCTTGGCGGGCAGGTAGTGGAAGTCCAACACCTTGCCGTCCTTGTCCTCGATGACAATACGCGGGTGCATCTCGCCCTTGTGCTCAATGACCACGTAGCGGGCAGCGCCGGCACGCTCGGCCTCCACGCGAACCGTCTCGCCTTCCTCGATGTCCTGGAAGCGGACGATACCGTCTGCCTCGGCGAGGATCGGAACGCGGTGCGGATCCCACATGACCAACCGCTGGCCGGGCTTGACCTTGTCGCCTTCCTTGACCAGGATGCTCGCACCGTAGGGAACCTTGTACTTCTCGAGCTCGCGGTCCTTGTCGTCCAGGATCGCCACCTCGCCGTTACGCTTCAGCGCGACCATCATCGTGGTTTTCCCGCCCGACTTGACATCCACGGCGTTGAGGTCGCGGAACGCGATCGTACCGCCTGCCGCTGCGAGGACCTCGTTGTCCACCACTGCACGCGTCGCGACGCCGCCGGTGTGGAACGTACGCATCGTAAGCTGCGTGCCCGGCTCGCCGATCGACTGGGCACCGATGATGCCCACGGCCATGCCTTCCTCGACCAGCCGACCCGTGGAGAGGTCCGTGCCGTAGCACTTGGCACAGATACCCAGCGGGCTTTCACACGTCAGCGGGCTGCGGACGCGGATGCTGTCGATGTTGAGTTCCTCGATCTTCTTGGCTGCTTCGAGGCTGATGATGTCCGACTCGTTGACGATGACCTCGTCGGTCTTGGGGTCGATGATCTTGTCGCGAGCAACCCGGCCGACCGTGACCTCCCGGAGAGGCACGTCGATCTGTTCGCCCTTGTACACGGCCGACTTCTGCACGCCCTTGAGCGTACCGCAATCCAGTTCCGTGACGATCACGTTCTGAGCGACGTCGGCGAGCTTACGCGTGAGGTAACCCGAGTCGGCGGTCTTGAGAGCCGTATCCGCCAAGCCCTTGCGGGCACCGTGCGTCGAGGAGAAATACTCCAGCACGCTCAGGCCTTCGCGGAAATTCGACTTGATGGGCGTCTCGATGATCTCGCCGGAGGGCTTGGACATCAGGCCACGCATACCCGCCAGCTGGCGGATCTGGTCGATGTTGCCCCGGGCGTTGGAGTCGATCATCAGCCAGACCGGGTTGAGGTAATTCGGAATCTCCTCCCGCCGGTCGGTCTCCAGCGACTGACGCAGGGCGCCGGTAATCGCCTCGCGGGCGTGAATCCATACGTCGATGACCTGGTTGTGACGCTCGCCGTCGGTGATTGCGTCGTCGCGGAAGTCCTTCTCGATGCGGTCGACCCGTTTCTGGGCATCGGCCAGAAGCTTGGCCTTGAGCTCCGGAATCGTCAGGTCGGTCACGCCGAACGACAGGCCGGCCAGCGTCGAATGGCGGAAGCCGAGCCCCTTCATGTTGTCCAGCAGTTCCAGCGTGTCGGCCCGGCCAAGCTGGGCGTAGCAGTCGCTGATGACCCGTCCCGAGCCCTTCTGGCTGAGGGGGTAGTTGTAGAACGCCAGGCCCTCGGGCAGGATGTCGTTGAAGATGCACCGGCCCGGAGTGGTAATGATCCGGCCGGTCTCGGCGACGTATTCGCCGTCGGACTCGATGACCCGCATGTCTTTCGGCACGCGGAGCAGTACCTTGCGATGCAGGCCGATCTTGCCGAACTCATACGCCTGCAGCACCGCGTGGGCATCCTTGAAGATCGGGTAGGATTCGCCGTCGGGGGCCGTGGCCAGGTGCAGACTCTCGTCGGTGTACTCGTCGCCATGGTCACACGTCAGGTAGTAGACGCCCAGCACGATGTCCTGAGTCGGACGCATGATCGGCGAGCCGTCGGCCGGCGAGAAAATATTGTTCGTCGCGAGCATCAGCACGTGCGACTCAGCCTGGGCTTCCAGCGACAGGGGCAGGTGCACAGCCATCTGGTCGCCGTCGAAGTCCGCATTGAAGCCCTTGCAGACCAGCGGGTGCACGCGGATCGCGTTGCCCTCCACCAGCACCGGCTCGAAGGCCTGGATGCCCATCCGGTGAAGCGTGGGTGCACGGTTCAGCAGAACGGGGTGCTGGTAGATGACCTCCTCGAGCACGTCCCAGATCTCGCGGTCGCGCCGCTCGAGCATCTTCTTGGCCGACTTGATCGTATCGGCCAGGCCACGCTCCTTGAGCTTGCGGATGATAAACGGCTGGAACAGTTCCAGGGCGATCTTCTTCGGCAGGCCGCACTGGTGGAGCTTGAGCTCCGGACCGATCACGATGACCGATCGGCCGGAGTAGTCCACGCGCTTGCCCAGCAGGTTCTCGCGGAATCGTCCCTGCTTGCCCTTGATCATGTCCGTCAGCGATTTGAGAGGACGATTGGCCGTGCCCTGCACCGGTCGGCGGCAGCGGTTGTTGTCGAACAGCGCATCGACCGCCTGCTGCAGCATGCGCTTCTCGTTGCGGATGATGACCTCGGGGGCGTTGAGGTCCATCAGCTTCTTGAGGCGGTTGTTTCGGTTGATGATCCGCCGGTACAGGTCGTTGAGGTCACTGGTGGCGAAGTTGCCGCTCTCCAGCAGCACCAGAGGCCGGAGGTCCGGCGGAATCACCGGGATCACTTCCATCACCATCCACTCGGGACGGTTGCCCGACATCCGCAGGTTCTCCACCAGCTTCAGCCGCTTGGTGATGTCCTTGATCTTCTGTTTGGAGTTGGTGTTCTTGAGGTCCTCGCGCAGCGACTTGGCCAGCTCGTCGAGATCGAGCTTCTCCAGCAGCACACGGATGGCCTCGGCACCCATCATCGCCTTGAATCCGCCCTGATACTTCTCGTAAGCGGTGCGATACTCGTCCTCGTTGAGCACCTGCTGGAACTTCAGCGGGGTCTCGCCTTCATCGACGACAACGTAATCCTGAAAAAGAATCACCTTCTCCAGGTCGGCGGTCTTCAGCGCCAGCAGCGTCGCAAGGCGGGAAGGAAGGGCCTTGAAATACCAGATGTGCACGATCGGGGCCGCCAGGTTGATGTGCCCCATCCGCTTGCGCCGCACGCGCGAGTGCGTGACCTTCACGCCGCAACGGTCACAGATGATGCCCTTGTGCTTCGTGCCCTTGTACTTGCCGCACGAGCATTCCCAGTCCCGCTCGGGCCCGAAGATCCGCTCGCAGAACAGGCCGTCCTTCTCCGGACGATACGTCCGGTAGTTGATCGTCTCGGGCTTCTTGACCTCGCCGAACGACCAGCTTCGAATGTCGTTCGGAGACGCCAGCAGAATCTTCACCGAGCCGTAATCGTTGATCCGATCATATACGCTTTCAGCCATCTTCGGTCACTCCCGTGTTGGGGTTCCAGGCCGCTTGGTTCGTCTCTGAATTCCTCTGTCCTCTGACCGGCAAGGTCAGATGAGCTTCTTCTTCTCCAGCTGGATGTTCAGCCCCAGCCCGCGAAGCTCGTTGCACAGCACGTCGAAGCTCACCGGGGTGCCCGCTTCGAGGGTGTGGGTGCCCTTGACCATCGATTCGTAGATCTTGGTCCGTCCTTCGACGTCGTCGCTCTTGACCGTCAGCAGTTCCTGCAGCGTGTAGCTCGCGCCGTAGGCTTCCAGGCCCCAGACCTCCATCTCGCCGAACCGCTGGCCACCCGTGCGGGCCTTGCCGCCCAGGGGCTGCTGGGTGATCAGCGAGTACGGGCCCGTCGCGCGGGCGTGGATCTTCTCGTCCACCAGGTGGTGGAGCTTGTTCATGTAGATGTAGCCGACCGTTATCTTCTGGTCGAACGGTTCGCCGGTCCGGCCATCGTGAACGGTCAGCTTGAGATCCTCGGGCATCTCCACGAGCAGTTCGCCCGTGTCACCTGCCTTCTGAACCACTTCCGCATCGGCGCTGCGGGCGCGGACCTGCTCGTTGGCCTCCTTGACCGCGTCAATGATCTCCTGCTCCGACGCGCCGTCGAAAACCGGGGTGATCGCCTGGAAGCCCAGAACCGCTGCCGCCCAGCCCAGGTGCGTCTCCAGGATCTGCCCCACGTTCATACGTCCGGGCACGCCCAGGGGGTTCAGCACGATGTCCACCGGCGTTCCGTCTTCCAGGAAGGGCATGTCCGCCTCGGGCACGATTCGGGCGATGACACCCTTGTTGCCGTGCCGGCCGGCCATCTTGTCACCCACGCCCAGCTTCCGCTTGGTCGCCACGAGCACCTTGACCATCTCCAGCACGCCGGAGGGCAACTCGTCGCCGCGCTTCATGTGCTCGACCTTGCGATCGATCTCCTTCTGAAGCTCCTCGATCCGAGGCCAATACTTGCCATACAGCTCCCGGGCCTGCTCCTTGCCGCCGGCGTTGGAAGACTTCATCCACTTCTCGGAGAAGTTCTCGATCTGCTCGAGGATCACCTCGTCGATGTCGCTCTGGCCGACCTTCTGGCGGGTGGTGGGGTCGACCATCTCAGTGCCCAGCACCTCGTTGATGTCGTTGCACATCTTCCGGAAGACCTCGATCAGCCGGGCATTCATCTGCTCGCGGTATTCCTTCATCTCCCGATTGACCTCGCGCTTCCGCTCGTCGGACATGTGCATCCGTCGGCTGAAGCGCCGGCTTGCTACGACCACGCCTTCCTCGCCGGCGGGCAACTCGAGGCTGTCGTTCTTGACATCCTCGCCGGCCCGGCCAAAGATCGCGTGAAGCAGCTTCTCCTCGGGCGTCAGTTCGCTCTTGGATTTCGGCGAAACCTTGCCCACCAGGATGTCGCCCGGCTCAACGCGCGTACCCGTGAGCACCACGCCGTTGGCATCGAGGTTCCGCAGCGCCTTCTCCGAGACGTTCGGGATGTCGCGGGTGAATTCCTCGCGACCCAGCTTCGTCTCACGAATCTCGACCTCGTATTCCTCGAGATGCACCGAGGTGAAGGCATCCTGTTTCAGCAGCCGCTCGGAGATGACGATTGCATCCTCGAAGTTGTAGCCGTCAAACGACATGAACGCCACGAGGACATTGCGTCCGAGGGCGAGCTCCCCGCGGTCGGTCGCCGAGCCGTCGGCGATGATCTCGCCGGCCTTGACCCGCTGACCTTCGCGAACGATGGGCTTCTGGTTGAGGCAAGCCCGCTCATTGAGTCGGCCGAACTTCGTCAGCGTGTATTCCTGGGCGTTGTCGATCACGATGCGCGACGCGTCGACGTAGGTTACTGTCCCGGCCTTTCTGGCCTTGACGACCATCGAAGAGTTCTCGGCTACGGGCCTCTCCAGCCCGGTGCCCACGACCGGCGCTTCGGTCCGGATGAGCGGCACGGCTTGACGCTGCATGTTCGAACCCATCAGGGCGCGGTTTGCGTCGTCGTGCTCCAGGAAGGGAATCAGGGCGGCCGAAATGCCTACCGTCTGTTTCGGAGAAATGTCGACGTAGTCGACTTCCTCAGCCGGTACGAGCTTGACCTCGCCCTGCGCTCGGGCGAGTACCTGCCCCGAGCGGAGCGTGTCGGCCTTTTCCAGGGCCTCTGGCGGCGCCTGGACGGCCTCCATCTCCTCATCGGCGCGGAGATGCACGATCTCCTTGGTCATCTTGCCGTTCTTGGCTCTGCGGTACGGGGTCGTCAGGAACCCGTATTCATCCACACCGGCGTAGATGCCCATCGACGTAATCAGGCCGATGTTGTTGCCTTCCGGCGTCTCGATGGGACACACCCTCCCGTAGTGGGAGATGTGCACGTCGCGGACCTCAAAGCCCGCGCGCTTCCGGTTGAGACCGCCCGGCCCCAAGGCCGAAAGCCGACGCTCGTGCGTAAGCTGGCTGAGCGGGTTCTGCTGGTCGACGACCTGGGAGAGTTCCCCGCGGCCGAAGAAGTAGTCGATGCTCGACGAGATGCTCTTGGAGTTCACCAGTTCGGCGATCTTGGTCAGCTCGTCGGGATCCTTCAGGCTCATCCGCTCCTGGACGGTGCGTCGGAGTTTCAGGAAGCCCTTGCGGAGCTCGTCCATCGCCAATTCATCGATGGTACGCAACCGACGGTTGCCCAGGTGGTCGATATCGTCCACCACGCCCTCGCCCTGACGGAGCTTGAGGATGTATCGCAGCGTGTTGATGAAGTCTTCCGAGCGGAGGGTCATCTCCGCTTCGGAGACCTCCTGCCTGAACTTGCGGTTGATGCGGAAACGGCCTACACGCCCGAGGCGGTAGCGGTTCTCGTCGTAGAACTTCTCGGCGAAGAGTGTCTTGGCCTTCTCGAGCTGCGGCGGGTTGCCGGGCCTCAGACGCATGTAGATCCGAAGCAGCGCGTTCTCGTGGCTGTCGGAAGCATCTTCCGAAAGCGTGTTGAGAATCAGGGGATCCTCGACCTTGCTGACAATCTCGACCTTCTTGACCGGCGACGACTGGATGGTCGTCAGCGCCTCGCCGATCTGCCCGCCAGCCGGAACGACCTCCTCGCCGCTGTCAGGGTCGACAAATGCTTCGACCAGGTAGTTCTGGGGCTTGAGCTTGTCGGTCGAGACGGTCTTGGTCTTGTAGAATTCGCGAATGATCGCGGCATCGGTACCGAGATCCTCGCTCATCGCCCGCAGGAACATCGTGGCGGCAATCTTGGAGGACTGGTCGATCCGCATCGTCAGCGAATCCTTCTTGGACACAGCCAGCTCGATCCAGCTGCCGCGTTCCGGAATGACTCTCGCCCCGTGCAGCGGGCGGTCGGATTCCTGCATCTCGACGGTGAAGTCCACGCCCGGAGAGCGGTGCAGCTGGGAGACGATCACGCGCTCGGCGCCGTTGATGATGAACTCCCCGCCGCCGATCATGATGGGCACCTCGCCGACGTAGATGCTCTCTTCGAGCACGTCGGAGGAGTCCTTTCGCGTCAGCCTGCAGCGGATGCGGAACGGCATGCCGTAGCTGAGGCGCAGATCGATGCACTCCTGGGGTTTGTAGCGGGGCTCGCCCAGTTCGTAGTCGAGGTACTCCAGGGTCATCTGCTCGTCGTAGCTGATGATGGGGAACACCTCGCGCAGGAGGGCTTCCAGACCCTGTTCCTTGCGCTTGGAGGGTTCGGCATCGGCCTGGAGAAACCGCGCGTAGCTGGCGGTCTGCAGTTCCACGAGATTGGGCACCGGGGCGGCATCGCCAACCTTGGAGAAGTTTCTTACCCGCTCGGGTCGAAGCATGGGGGATCGCCTTTCGCTAATAGCAAAGATGCATCGGACGGCTGATCACGCGGCGGCGACAAGACGCAAGCCCCCCGTCCGGCGCATCACCGCCGGCTGCAGGGGGCAAGGCCCTTCGCTACCTGTTCTGTTCATAAGGCGCCCTTCGCCCTGTCGGGCGAAAGGCACGGATGTTTCTTGATCGCAGGATCGCAACTAGGCGATTTCGACGGTGCCGCCGGCCTCTTCCAACTGCGACTTGGCCTCTTCGGCCTCTTCCTTGGAAACGCCTTCCTTGACCGCCTTGGGGGCGCCTTCCACAAGGTCCTTGGCTTCCTTCAGGCCCAGACTCGTCAGGGCGCGGACCGCCTTGATGACCTGGATCTTCTTGTCGCCGACGTCCTTGAGAATCACGTCGAAGGAGGTCTTCTCTTCCTCTTCTTCGCCGCCTTCGCCACCACCGCCGCCCGGGGCCATCATCACGGCGCCACCAGCAGCCGGCTCGATACCGTATTCGTCCTTCAGATAGTCCTTGAGATCCACGGCGTCC
The DNA here is from genome assembly GCA_964642855.1 of uncultured Planctomycetaceae bacterium. GTDB lineage: Bacteria > Planctomycetota > Phycisphaerae > SM23-33 > SM23-33 > CAZXSK01. The sequence continues at coordinate 7,810 of CAZXSK010000074.1, forward strand.
TTGAGCGTCAGGCCCGCCAGCTTGTCTCCCAGTTCCTTGATCTCGGCAGAGAATTCCTTGCCGGACGTGGCCTGCTCTTCGGCCACAGCAGCTTCTTCTTCAGCCATTTCTTATACCTCATTTCCCAGCGAAAACCAAACCGTCCTGATAGGCGAAGCGCCTTTCGCTCCATTTAAGCCCGAACCCGGACCCAATCCGCAGACGGTCAATTGTCTGTTCCTGCTGCCAACGAAACTCAGGCAGCTTCTTCCTCGCCGCCCTGCTTGTCCTCGATGGTTTCGAGGATCGAGGCGATCGCGCCGCTCGGGGCCACCAGGCACCCGGCCAGGTTCGCTCCACCCGAAAGCACCGCGCCCAGCACGTCGGAGATGGCTTCTTCGCGGGTGGGGAATTTGCTCAGGCGCTTGACGTCTTCCTCGCTGCCAAAGACGTCGCCTTCCAGCAACGCAGCCTTGACCCTGAGGTTCGGGGCCTGCTTGGCGATGTCCAGCAGCTCGCGAACCACCGTAACAATGCTGTCGCCGCCGTAGACCACCGCGCTGGGTCCGTCGAGCAGGTCCTTGGCCTTGTCCAGGCCGACCTCCTCAAACGCGTGGCGGGCGATGGAATTCTTCACCATCGTCATCCGGATCTCCTTCTCACGAAGGCGACCGCGGATCTCGTTATTGGTCATCGCATCGACGCCCGTCAGTTCTACCACCGCCACCGAGGTGACACCCTCGAACCGGCCGACGAGCTCCTTGCGGATCATCTTCTTGACTGGCTTGCTCATGGTTTACTCGTCTTTCTTGACCACTTGCTGCTGGACGTCCAACTCGACCGACGGGGACATCGTCGCCGAGAGGCAGACTTTTCGCATGTACATGCCCTTGGTCGTCGCCGGGCGAATCCGGCGGACGTGGGCCATGAATGCCTCGACATTCTCCCGAAGCTGCTCGGCTGTGAACGATGTCTTGCCGACCGGCACGTGCAGGTTCCCGCCGTCGTCGTTGCGGTACTCCACCTTGCCGGCTGCGAATTCCTTGACGGCCGACGGAACGTCCTGAACCACCGTGCCGCTCTTGGGGGAAGGCATCTTGCCCTGCGGGCCAAGCACGCGACCCAGCTTGGAGACGACCTTCATCATCTGTGGGGTGGCAATGGCGACGTCGAAGTCCATCCATCCGCCCTGGATCTTCTCGACGACGTCGTCGGCCCCGGCCTCGATGGCTCCGGCTTCCTTGGCTGCATCGACCTCGGACGGGTCGCAGAAGGCGACCACCTTGCGGCTTTTGCCGATGCCATGGGGCAGGGAAATCGATCCGCGAAGGGCCTGATCCGCCTGCCGGGGGTCGATGCCAAGATGAAGGGACAACTCAACCGTCCCGTCAAACTTGGTGGTCTTGAAGTCCTTGACCAACTGGACCGCCTCGGGGATGGGCACCTTGCCCTCGGGTGCCTTTTCGAGGCACTCCTGGTACCGTCTGCTGCGTTTGCTCATGTGTGCTTTCCTTTTCGTTCCACCGGCACTGCCGGCCGAAACTCCCACGTCGTCCGGGCCGTGGTGTACCCGCGGCGCTGCCGCGCCGACCTGCGCCCTCGCCGGAGGGGGCTATCCCCCGCCTGGCCGTTCGGGCGATGATTACTTCTCGACGATAATGCCCATACTGCGGGCCGTGCCTGCGATGATCATTGCGCCGGCTTCGACGTCGAATGCATTGAGATCCTTGAGCTTCCGCTCGGCGATCTCGCGGCACTGGTCCATCGTGACCGTGCCGACCTTCTCCTTGTTGGGCACGCCCGAGCCTTTGGCCACGCCGGCGGCTTCCTTCAGCAGCACCGCTGCCGGGGGGCTCTTGACCTGGAAGGTAAACGATCGGTCCCCGTAGACCGTGATGATCACCGGCACGGGCATGCCGTTGAGCTCACGGGTTGCCTCGTTGAACTGCGAGACAAACTGACCGATGTTAACGTTATGTTGTCCCAATGCCGGACCGATCGGGGGGGCCGGCGTCGCCTGCCCGCCCGGGGCCTGGAGCTTGATCTGGGCTGCTATTTCCTTTGCCATCGTACCACTCGCTTCGCTGTAACCCCTCACGGGGAGGGAGAAGTTACGCCTTCTCCACCTGCCAGTATTCCAACTCGACCGGCGTGGACCGGCCGAAGATCGTGACGATCACGCGGATCAGGCCCTTCTCGGGCAGGACCTCGTCGACGTTGCCCTCGAAGTTCTCGAAAGCGCCTTCCTTGATCTTGACCTGCTCGCCCTTCTCGAAATCCACCGAAAGCGGGGAGCCTTCCTCGGCCTTTTCCACCTGCATCAGCATTTTGCTGACGTCTTCGGGCGCCATCGGCGTGGGCTTGCCCGCCGAGCCGATGAAGTCGCCGACGCCGGTGGTTTCCTTGATGAGGAACCAGGCGTCCTCGCCGATCTTGCCCTCTTCGTCGAGGTCCATCTCGACAAAGACGTACCCGGGGTACATCTTGCGGTCGACGAACTTCTTCGAGCCCCTCCCGCGAGGAGCCGGACGTCGCTCGGTGGGCACGAGGATCCGTCCGATCTTCTCCTCGAGACCCTCGATCTTGACCTTGCGATCCAACGCTTCACGGACCTGCTCTTCCTTGTTGGAAGCGACCCGCAATACGTACCATTGTTTAGCCATCGACGATGCTCTCTTCGCGCAGGAGAGTGCTCAGAACTCGGTGATGCCCAGGACGTGCCTGCCCAGCAGCAGGCGGAAGACCTGGTCGACAGTGAACAGCAGGCTGGCCAGGATGAAGGCCGTTACGATAACCACCTTCGTCGAGCCGAAGACCTCCTTCTTGGAGGACCACGAGACCTTCTTCATTTCGCCTTCGGTGGCAATCAGGAAATCCGCCGATTTCGGACGGTTGACCATATAGAAGGTCACCGCGGCAATGGCCACCAGGACCAACGTCGGAACGCCGTACTGCCAGTACACCGCCATTCCGCTGAGCTGCTCGCTCAACTGGCGTGCGCCGACCAGGGCGATCGCCGTGATCGCAAGAAAGGTCGCGCTTCGCGTGATCTTGCCCTGATTCCTTTTGTAGATCTCGATATTCACGTCCCGGTGCCTCTTGCGGGTGCATGGTTCGGCCGGGTTCCGTCTCCCAGCCGGGCGGGATTCCTCCGGCAGAGCGTCCGCCGGAATCGACCACGGCAGGGAGGACTTGAACCCCCAACCTGCGGTTTTGGAAACCGCTGCTCTGCCAATTGAGCTACTGCCGTATCTCCCGCCCGTCGGGCGGCGCCGGCCTCACCGACGCCGCCGCGACCGGCGAGCCTATTTCCGTTTGATCTTGTGTTCCGTGTGGGTTCGCTCGCGGGGGCAGAACTTCTTGAGCGTCAGCTTCGGCACGCCGCCCTGCACCCGGACCTCGGTACGGTAATTGAGGTCCTTGCACGAGTTGCACTGCAGCCACACGTACTCTCGGGCCTTCGACTTGGCCATGGGTCAACTCTCCGGGTTACTTACTCGATGATCTCGGTAATCACGCCGGCGCCGACGGTCCTGCCGCCTTCGCGAATGGCGAAGCGCAGGCCCTGCTCCATGGCGATCGAAGTATTCAGCAGCTCCACTTCCATCTCGACGTTGTCGCCGGGCATGCACATCTCCGCTCCACCCAGAAGCTTGATCGTGCCCGTCACGTCGGTCGTGCGGAAATAGAACTGGGGACGGTAGCCGGTGAAGAACGGGCTGTGACGACCACCCTCTTCCTTCGTCAGCACGTACACCTCGCCCTTGAACTTCATGTGCGGGGTAATGCTCCCGGGAGCCGCAAGCACCTGCCCGCGCTCGAGGTCGTCCTTCTCCACACCACGCAGCAGGCAGCCGACGTTGTCGCCAGCCTGGCCTTCGTTGAGCGTCTTGTTGAACATCTCCACGCCGGTGATGGTGGTCGTGGTCGTGTCGCCCAGGCCGACGATCTCGACCTTGTCGCCCACGTTGACCATGCCACGCTCGATCCTGCCGGTACCGACGGTACCGCGCCCCTTGATCGAGAAGACGTCCTCGACGGGCATCAGGAACGGCTTGTCGACCTCGCGCTCGGGCTCGGGGATCTGGCTGTCCAGGGCTTCCATGAGCTCCTGGATGCATTTGCCGCCTTCGCCCTCAGGATCGGAAATCGCAGCGGTTGCCGAACCGTGCACCACGGCGGCATTGTCGCCATCGAAATCGTACTTGCTGAGCAGCTCGCGAACTTCCAGCTCCACCAGCTCCAGCAGTTCCTCGTCGTCGACCAGATCGACCTTGTTGAGGAAGACCACCAGGTTCGGCACGTTGACCTGACGGGCAAGCAGCACGTGCTCACGCGTCTGGGGCATCGGGCCATCCGCAGCGGACACCACCAGAATCGCCCCGTCCATCTGGGCGGCGCCGGTGATCATGTTCTTGACGTAGTCAGCGTGACCGGGGCAGTCCACGTGGGCGTAGTGACGCGTATCCGATTCGTATTCCACGTGGGCCGTGGAAATCGTCAGGATCTTTGTCGGGTCACGACGTCCCTGGGACTCCGAAGCCTTGGCGATTTCGTCGTAGGACTTGGCCGCGGCCAGACCCTTCGATGCCTGAACGTGCATGATCGCGGACGTCAGGGTCGTCTTGCCGTGGTCGACGTGCCCGATCGTACCTACGTTGACGTGTGGCTTGGTCCTCTCGAATACTTCCTTGGCCATTCTCGATGCTCCTCTTGTAGTCGATTCGTCTGAATTTCTGAATTCCGCTTGTCCTGTGCCGCCGGCAGGCCCGTGCCACACCGGCCTCCGAAGCCATGCCCCCTGCGGGACCGGCACGCCTGCCATGCAACCGGCCGGCTGTCTCACGCCCAGGACCGCCACCAAACAAAGAAGCTGCTGATGGGGGTCGAACCCATGACCTCGTCCTTACCAAGGACGCGCTCTACCTCTGAGCTACAGCAGCACACCGCTTACTACCCGCGCCGCCAACAACGCTCAGGCAACGACTCGTGGATATACCGACAGCACCGGGCCGCAAGACAGATCGCTCACTATAACGCCTGTCTCAGGGGTGTCAAAAGATTTTTGGCCCGCCGGGGAGTTTCTTCCCACCCAGCCGAAGACTGCGAATTCTACACGCTTTGCCCCCAGAGCGAAAGGGGCTTCCTGCAGTTTCCCGGGCCTTTTCCGCCCAAGGCTTGCGCAGCAAAACGCCCGCGACCCTCTCCGGATCACGGGCGTTTCGTATGCTCTTCGGGCCTTGGCAGGGCCCCCCGGACAACGCCTACTCCACCGTTACGCTCTTGGCAAGGTTGCGGGGCTTGTCCACGTTGCACCCGCGGGCCACCGCGGCGTAGTACGCCAGAAGCTGCAGGGGCACGACCGTCAGGATCGGCTGGAGGGGCACCAGGGTGTCAGGCACGTAAATCACGTGATCGCAGTACTGCTCGATCGTCGTGTCGCCCTCAGTCGCCACGCAGATCACCCTGCCCTTGCGGGCGCGGACCTCCTCGATGTTCGAGACGATCTTGTCGTACGTGCCGCACCGCGGGGCAATGAACACCACCGGCATGCCGTCGTGAATCAGCGCGATCGGGCCGTGCTTCATCTCCGCAGCGGGCAGACCCTCGGCATGAATATAGCTGATCTCCTTGAGCTTCAGCGCCCCTTCCATGGCGATGGGGTACTGGTAGCCGCGACCGAGGAACAGCCAGTTGTCGTAGTCCACGTACGACTGGACGATGTCCTTGATGTAGTCCGCCTGCTCGAGCACCTTCTCGATCTGCCCGGGCAGCTCGAGCATGCCCTCGAGGTACTGCCGCACTTGCGTCTGGGACATGTGACGCTTCCTGCCGACCATCAGCGCCATGAGCATCTCCACCGCGACCTGGCCGGTGAAGGCTTTGGTCGACGCCACGCCGATTTCCGGACCCGCGTGGAGATACACCCCCGCATCGGACTCCCGGGCAATCGTCGAGCCGACCGTGTTGACAATGCCCAGGCACATCGCGCCCTTCTCCTTGCCCTCGCGCAAGGCGGCCAGCGTGTCCGCCGTCTCGCCGGACTGGCTGATCACCAGCATCGCCGTGCCCTCCTCCACAATCGGGTTGCGATACCGAAACTCGCTGGCGTATTCCACCTCGGTGGGGATCCTCGCGAGATCCTCAAAGAGATACTCGCCCACCAGCCCGGAGTGCCACGCCGTGCCGCACGCGGTGACGATGATCTTCCGCACCCGGGCGAACTCCCGCTCGACATTCACCAAGCCCCCGAGCTTGACGCGCATCTCGGAGGTGTCGATCCGCCCCGTGATCGCCTGACGCAACGAATCGGGCTGCTCCATGATCTCCTTGAGCATGAAGTGCTCGTAGCCGCCGCGGGCGATCTCGTCGAGCGACCACTCGATCTCCTCGACCTGCTTGCTGATGGGGATGTTGTCCACCGTGGTGGTCCGCATGCCCTCAGGGGTCAGCACCGCCATCTCGTTGTCGTTGAGATACACCACGTTGGCGGTATGCTCGAGAATCGCCGAGGCGTCGGAGGCCACGACATACTCGTTGAGACCCACGCCGATGATCAGCGGGCTGCCCTTGCGCGCCGCGACGAGCTTGTCCGGCTCGTCGGCACACATCACGGCGATCCCGTAGGTGCCCGTGACCTCCTTCAGCGCAGCCTGGACGGCCGTCTCCAGGTCGTCCGCCCCGTCGGAGTAGAACTCGCCGACGAGCATCGCCAGCACCTCCGTATCGGTCGCGGTGACGAAGGTGTGCCCGCGATTGGTCAGGAACTGCTTGATGGTCGCGTAGTTCTCGATGATCCCGTTATGCACCAGCGCGATCCGCCCCGAGTCGTCGGTGTGCGGGTGGGCGTTGACCTGGTTCGGCTCTCCGTGCGTCGCCCAGCGGGTGTGTGCAATGCCCACCGTGCTGCCGGCGGTCTTCTCGTCAGCCAGGGCGTCCTGCTCGACCCCCGCAACCCGCCCGGGGCCCTTGGTGATGACGAACCCGCCGTCAACCTGCAGGCAGACGCCCGCCGAATCGTACCCGCGATACTCCAGGCGTTTGAGGCCCTCAAACAGCAGAGGCCGGGCCTTCTTTCTCCCGATGTAACCCACGATTCCGCACATAGAGATGCTCCTTGTGTCCTCGTTTCCACGGCTGGGCCAAGCCTTGACCGCCCGGGTGGCTCCCTTTTCCCTCACCGAACGGCCCGTCATCGGCCGGAAGCTACCCGATCGCCGGCCGGCTTCCAGAACCGCAGCGATCGGATCATGCCTCGTCCTGATCCTACTATCGGTTTCACCCATCGGGGCGTGGAAGTCAAATCAACTTATCCACCCGATCAGAAATGCTCATGAA
>CAZXSK010000074.1:15226-17317 GCA_964642855.1 uncultured Planctomycetaceae bacterium
CCCCCAGAACAGCACGCTGTCCCGTGGCGAGACCGGCAACCCCTGGTCCCGGCCTTCCTCGAGGACCGTCCCGCCCGCCGTCAGATCCCGCAGGTACAGGTTGTTGCCCCCCAGCCCCGTCGGGGACCGATCCGCCGGCAGGGTTTCAACCGAGCCGTCCAGCCTCATGATGTTCATGCCCCACCTGCCGTGGTTGGGGGGCATCTGCTCGGCCTGGCCTGCCACCTGGCCGTCAGCGATAATGGGCATTTCCCCGGGCTGACCCGGCGCCCCGGGGAAACTCGCGTTGTCCCCGTGACGCGTCAGCGGCTGGATCGCGTACGAACTGTTCGACCACGAGTCGAACCCCCATCCCCGATACGAATCGTCCGCCCGGGGCTGATATCGCTCGTCCCCCGGACACTGCAGCACCCGCTCGCGGGCGAGGTCCTCCGAGACCAGCAGCCACAGCGGCTGGAGGTTGCAGTCGTGCTCCTCCCCCCAGAACTCCTGCTGCGTCGGCCAGCGGGAGGGGGAATCCTTGAACGCCGCCGACGGGCCATCCACGCCGGCCAGGCTGACGTACACCCCGCCGTTCTCCTCGGCGTAGAGGTTCATCGCCACCTGCAGCGTTCGCAGATTGGTCAGGCAGCCCGCCACGTGAGGCGCCCGCGCGGGAGGAGAAAAGAACCGCGTGGCGATTACCACAAAACCAATCTGCGCAAACACCCCCGCCACCGACAGCAGCAGCCCCAGCGTGGACAGCGCCCGTCCCCGCGCACGTCGCATGCCCGCCATCCCCATCACCGCCCCGATGCCCGCCAAGACAATCCCCACCAGCGGAATCACGATCGACGCGAATCCCATGCCCACCGATACCACGGGCCTCGGGTCGCGACGTTCCGACGGAAGGGGGCACACCACGGCCGGGGGAACCTCCGACGGCGGCGCACCGTGATGCGCCGAATGCCCGGGCGGTTCCGGACGCCCCATGCCCCCCGCCTGGCCGGATGATTCCTCGTGTGGATCGCTCATGCCAACTTCATTCTACGACGCCCCGCCCGGACGTCCAGCATCCTCCCGCAGACCGCCCAGGCGCCAGCAACCGACAGTGCCCCCGAAGGCAGGTCTTGCGGCCTTTGCGGGTCGGCTCGTCCCATACCACCCCTTCCCTCTCCTGTCGTCCGATCTCCCGGTACCGCGAGCCGGGCGATTACTCCGCCCGTTTCCGCTCTCTCCTGCCGAGGATCACCAGCAGCAAGACCGCCACCGGAGTTCCCAGCAGCACCGTCACCTGCAGAATCAACTCAAGCACCGGCCGCCGGGCCTCGATCCACTCGGAAAACTCCGCCCTCGCTCTCTGCCATGCCGTCGGAGGCGTGTACGTCCACTCGGTGACCACGCTGCTGGTCTTGTCGGCATCGTCGCGCCAGAACAGCACCGAATCGTTGGGATGGTCGGCGAAGACACCGCTCTCCAGACCTTCCAGCGCCGAAGAGCTTCGCACCTGCTCCGGCGAAACGTGAAGCTGTCCCTCGGGCGAGACATCTTTCAGGTAGGCGTGATTGCCCTGCCAGCCAACCATGTTCGTCGGCGGCGCATGCTCGATCACGTCGAATGCAAGCCTGCCGAAATTCCCCCGCCGATGGTTCAGCGTGCCCAACCCGCCCCCGATCTGCTTGTCCCCGACGATCACCATGTTGGGATCCCGGCCGTCGATCTGCGGATACGCCTTGTTATCTTCGTGATGCGTCAGGGGTTGGAACGCATACGAAGAGTTCCGCCACGAATCGAAGCCAAGGCCGTAGTTGGAGTGATCCGGCTTCCTGTAATCCTCGTCGCCTGGGCATTCGAATAGGTTCTCCCCCGCCTCCCCGGAGAGAACCAGCAGCCACAGCGCCTGCAGGTTGCAGTCGTATTCGTTTGCCCAGAAGTCGTCGATGTTCTCGTGCATCTGAGGCTCGTCATCGAACCGCGCGGGGGGCTTGCCCGTCGGATCCGACATGCAGGGGAATGTGTCCCGATTTCCAGCGTGGTAGATCCCCATGGCCATCTGGAGACTGTAAACCCGGCCCTTGCAGGAGATGACTGTCACAAATTCCCGGGAGCGGG
>CAZXSK010000075.1:0-16735 GCA_964642855.1 uncultured Planctomycetaceae bacterium
TGACGACCAATATCGGCGCCGAACTGATCAAGTCCGGCGGCGGATTCGGCTTCGGACGACGCGACGAGGAAGCGACCTACGAGAAGATGAAGGAACTGTTGCACAAGGAAGTGGAGCGTTACTTCCGGCCCGAGTTCCTCAACCGTCTCGATGACATCATCGTCTTCCAGGCCCTCACGCGGGACAACCTGGTCAACATCATCGAGTTGGAGCTCAAGAAGGTCCGCGGGCGTCTGTCGGAGCACGGCCTGGAGTTGGAGCTCAACGACGAGGCGAAGGACTTCCTCATCGAGAAGGGCTACAACCCGGACTTCGGAGCCCGGCCGTTGCGGCGGGCCCTCGAGCAGCACGTCGAGGATCCAATCTCCGAGGAGATTCTCCGCGGCAGCTACAAGGACAAGGCCCGGATCGTCGTGACCGTTCGGACCGACGACGAGGGCGACCAGGAGAGCAAGCACCTGTACTTCGAAGGCGCCGGCGAGAAGCCCGCCAAGGAAGACAAGGACAAGGAGCTGCAGGAAGTCCACGAAGGCACCTGACCGCCCCGTTGGAACGAAGACTACGGTAACCCTCAGGCCCCCGTCGGCATGTCCGGCCGGGGCCTGTTTCTTCTGTGAACCCACCTCTCGATGCGAGTGCCCGGAGTTCCGAGGTCCTCTTTTCGCGTCGACCTGCCGCTTGACGCAACCACTGGCGGGACGGTAAGGTCTCAAACGCTCGGGCTCGCGACCCGCTCCGCGAACATTCCAACGGGAAGGAAGGTCCAATGACCCGCCTGGCGATTGCTTGTGCTCTTCTTGCCGGCTGTTCGATGGCGGCCGGTTCGGTCGTTACCGTCCACACCGCCCCCGACGGCACGCTGCTGGCGGTGGCGTCGGACGACTGCGTAGGTCTGGCGACATTGGATTTCGAGATCACCGCCACGGAAACCATCGTCGCCGAGCCCTGGCCTTTCGAGGGAACCGACCCCGGCCCGTATGAGCGCATCACCGAACCGCTGGCGTATCCGGGCGATTGGCGTGTGACACTCACCAGCCCCAGGCCCCCGCTGTCGCCAGATCCGGTTCTGATCGCCCGGACCACCGGAATGCCCGCCCTGTTGACCCTCGACCGCCAGCCGGAGGCGACCGTCTGGACCGACTCGGGCGACCAGGTCCCCGCCGACCTCCAGTGGGCAGGGCTGGTCTGGATTCCCGAACCCTCGTCGCTGGTAATCGCAGCGATGGTTGGCCCGGCGGTGCTTTCGTTCCGCCGCAGGTCCCGGTGAACCCCGATCCCGGAACCCAGCCGGGGTGATGCTGCGGGGAAAATGCAGGCGCTTTCTTCCAGCAGCGGCCAATTCTGCGCAAGTTCCTGACCCCGGAATATCTTCCCGATGAGAGGGAGGAAACCAATCGGCCTGCCGGGCGTCCATAGGGTATCGGAGGCCGATTCGCCAAGAATCCCGTGCCCGTAGTTTCGGGCTCGTGTTATACTTGCCAGCCCCCCAGGCCGGGGATGGTCGTAGCCCGAAACGGCCCTCTTTTTTCGGGAACACCGTGAACAGACAGGCGTCGAAGAGTTTGGCTGAGGAACCCAGGAAAGCCAGTTCCAGGCCTGCGGCGAAAAAGACCCTCGCATTCGAGGACGCCGCATTGGTCGACAAGGCCCAGGCAGGCGACATGACCGCCTACGGAGCCTTGGTGGCCAAGTATCAGGACCGCATCTACAACCTGGTCTACCGCATGTGCGGGCGATCGGCCGATGCGGAGGAGCTGGCCCAGGAAACGTTCCTCAAGGCGTTGGAGCGGATCCATCAGTTCCGCGGCAACAGTCAGTTCTACACCTGGCTGTTCCGGATCGCCGCGAACCTGACGATCTCCCATCGCCGCCGGAAGGGGCGAGTGAAATTCCACTCCCTCACCGGGCCGGAAGAGTACGACGAAGCCCAGAGCGTTTCGCTGACGGCGAGCCTGGCTGAGAAACGGTGCCCGCCACCGGAGTCTTCCGCCATTCGCAGCGAGACGCAGGCCAGGATCTTCGAGGCACTGGAACAGCTCGAAGACGAGTTCCGGGTGGTCGTCGTTCTCCGAGACATCGAGAACATGGACTATGCGGGAATCGCCGATGTGCTGAACGTTCCCGTGGGCACGATCAAGAGCAGGCTGCACCGGGCAAGGTGCCTCCTGCGGGATAAACTGTCGGATCTGATCTGACAGAAGGTCGAGAAGAGAAGATGGACCGCCAAGAGCAACACGAACTGCTTTCCGCTTACATCGACGGTGAACTGGACGATGCCGGCCGCGATGCGATCGAAAACGCACTCGCCACCGATGACGAACTCCGCGAGCAACTCCGCCAACTTCAGGCTACGCGCCGGTTGCTTCGCGAGTTGCCCGTCAGCAAGGCCCCCGACGATTTCGTCCATCGGGTGATGGCCAGGGCGGAGCGAAACCACCTGACCGCACACAAGCCGGAAGAACCCGCCCCGCAGAGCCTGCGATGGGTCCGATACGTGGCCGTGGCAGCCGTGGCGTTGATCGCCATCAGCGTGGGGATGCTGATCACGTCCCAGCTGACAAACCCGACGATCTACACCAGTCCGGGCGGAAGCGCTGAGTTGGCGTCCGACGACAATCCGGAGCAGTACGACACCGATGCCACCGTCGCGGACAACCCGTCCGAGGCAGGCGTTCCGGTGCCCGCAGTGAACTTCACGGTCGTCGCAAGCAATACCGATCGCGCTTCAGCCGAGGTGAAACAGGTCCTGCTCGACAACGGGCTGGTCTCCCTGGACACAGCCAGAAAGGCCATCGATCCGGATAACTTCAGCGCGTCCGATCCCACCAGTGGGCGAACCCGCCTGCTTCCGTCGCTGACGGCGAATGTCTTTGAGCGTTCGGAAGACGCCTCGGCCGGCAGGCAGTTCCGCGTGTGGGTGGAAGACGAGTCGCGAATGGAGAAGATCCGCCGCAAGATCGACCTGCTGCGGCGTCGACAGACGGTCGCACAGGTCAGCGATTGGAGCGAGACGGTCGAGGCACGCCTCCAGCCGGAGCAGATTCGGCAGGTCAATGCGTTGGCCTCTGCGGCAGAGAGAATCCGCAGGGAACAGGAGATCACGGATGATCGCCACGCGATGGACCCGGCCGGCCTGGAAGACAAGAGCCCCGAAGAACGCATCCACGCCCTGATCATGGAGGGTCTGGAGGATCTCGAAAGGAAAACCGAAACGAGAGCCGCCACCTCGGGCGGTGATCCCAACGACGATGCCGGCGCCGCGGTGCAGCCCCGGTCGAAGCTGATCCTGATCACCATCGTCGAAAGTCAGAAGGCGGCCAACCCCGCCGGAACGGGCGACGGAACCCCCCAGCCGTAATCACACTGCACAGCCTGCTGAGAATACCACGGGCCGGGATTGCTCCCGGCCCTTTTTCTTTCCCCGTCTCCCCCGGGTTGTCTCGGCGCATGCCTACCGGAATGCCTCCCGGCGGTAGGACCACTGCTTATCGGCGACGACCCCGTCTTCGAACCGGATGAGGGCCTTGTAGAAAGGCATCTCGTGGATGTAGATCCACTCGCTCTGGCTCTCGTGGGTTGGCTCGCCAAGACGGTCCCTGACCGCATCGGCAGGCTGGCCGAGATAGATCGTATCATAGTTGACGCGGTCGAATTCGCCCGACCCGCCGCAACCTGTCGCCACGGCCAGGAGACAGGCCAGACAGACCGCAGCGGCCGGCAACCAGAACCGGCTGGCAATGGCCCGTCGTTTCTCAGTCGCCACTGATGAACTCCTCTTCGGCATAGAGACGGTCCGTGTACGGACTGTCGAACACGGCGACCAGAACAAACCGCTGACCGGCGGGGACGGGACGCTCCCACTTGAGCTTGAACTTGTACGCCCGGGCCGATGAGTCCCAATGCGTGAGGTTGATCTTCGGCTCGGACAGATCCACGTTCCACGTGGCGACCTGCTCGCCCTTGTTGTCCTTCCGTCCGCCGACGTAGGTATACATCTCGAACCGGAACGAGCCGAACGCCTTGGTGGGGTCCTCGTAGGCATCCAGCGCCTGGATGTAGATCTCCATGCCCTTGATCCCGCCGGACTGGTCGAACGTGCGGTTGGTCTTGGTGAAGAAGTGGAACTTCACCTGCCGGGGCAGGTAGAGATGGATCGGGTCGGGAACGGTCCCGGGCACGGGGGCATCGGGCGTGCCGTTGCACCCTCCTGCAAGGGAAACAGCGGTCGTCAGAACGGCAAGACCCATCCACGCCCATCGGCTTGGGGTTTTCGTCACGGCAGTCTCCATGCGGGGCATTCGTTGTCCTTGGCCTTGATGGCAGCGGGGATTATAGCGCACCACTTCGCGGACGGTCAAGCCGCACGATGCCTCCACCGCGCGCAAACCCTCTTTGCGCCGTCAGCCCGTTGGGGTATAGTCCCTCCCTCGACCGCAATGCAGGAGGCCAACCATGACCGCTGAAAACCCGAAACCACATCGTCCGTGGACGAACCCCGAGTGCACCGGCGTCAACCGACTGCCCGCGCGGGCGACGCTTACCCCGTATCCCGACGGCCGGGGCGCGCTTCGCGACGAGCCCGACTCCTCTGACCGCTTCCTCCGCCTGGACGGCAGATGGCGTTTCAAACTGGCCTCTACGCCCGAAGACGCCCCCGACGATTTCGCTGCCCCCGACCGGGACGACTCGGGGTGGCGGGAGGTCGACGTGCCCGGGCTGTTCACCATGCAGGGATTCGACAAGCCGATCTACACCAACATACAGATGCCGATCGAAACCGTCCCGCCGGACGTTCCGCAAGACGACAACCCGACCGGTCTGTACCGCTGCCGGTTCCGCCTGCCCAAAGGCTGGGCCGGCCGGCGCGTGGTCGTGCACTTCGGCGGGTTCGAGAGCGCAATGTTCTGCTACGTCAACGGCCACGAGGTCGGCTACGCCAGCGATTCGCGCCTGCCCTCGGAATTCGACGTCACCCCCTACCTGAAGGCGGGAGAGAACGTCCTGGCTGCGAAGGTGATCCGCTGGTCGTGCGGAAGCTTCGTGGAAGATCAGGACCACTGGTGGCATGCGGGATTCCACCGCGAGGTGTTCCTCCGCGCGACCGGGCCCACCTGGATCGACGATGTCTTCGCCCGGCCTGCGCTCAATGAGTCGCTCACCGCCGCGGAGCTTCTCGTGGATGTCCGGGCGGGCGTCGGACCCGACGCCGACGAAGACTGGACCCTCCAGGCGCAGCTGTACTCGCCAACCGGCAAGGCGGTCTTCCGAAAGCCCCTCACCGAGAAGTTGCCCCTGCCCCCCACCCAGGGCCGCTACGCCAAAGGCCCGTTCACTACGCTTCACGGCAAGGTAAGCCGCCCGAAGCTCTGGTCGGCAGAGACGCCGCATCTCTACCGGCTGGTCGTTTCGCTACGCGACGGGAAGGGCAAGGTGCGCGAGGCCACCACCTGCCGCATCGGCTTCCGGAAGATCGAGATCCGCGACCGGCAGCTGCTGATCAATGGCAAGTGCGTACTGCTGAAGGGCGCCAACCGCCACGATCACGACGACCGGACGGGAAAGGTCGTTTCGCGCGAGTCGATGCTCGCCGACCTGCACCTGATGAAGCAGTTCAACTTCAACGCCGTCCGCACCAGTCATTACCCCAACGACCCGATGTTCTACGACCTTTGCGACGAGTTGGGGTTGTATGTCATCGACGAAGCCAACGTGGAAGCTCACCACCACTACCACTGGCTGTGTCGCGATCCGCGCTGGCGGAAGCTGTTCGTCCAGCGAGCCAGCCGCATGGTCGAACGCGACAAGAACCATCCGTCGATCATCCTCTGGTCGCTGGGCAACGAGACCGGCTACGGCGAGAACCACGACGCCATGGCCGGGTGGATCCGCGGCTACGATCCGTCGCGCCCGCTTCACTACGAAGGCGCCACGCGCATGGGGTGGGCCCAGCCCCAGCGGCGCGAGCCGGTGGCTGTGTATCCCGACAAGCCCGTCGGCTGGGTCAGCAGCGACGTGGTCTCGGTGATGTACCCGCAGGTCTCCGCCATCATCGACTGGGCGAAGAACTCCAATGACTATCGGCCGTTTATCATGTGCGAGTACGCCCACTCGATGGGTAACTCGACGGGCAATCTCAAGGAGTACTGGCAGGCCATCGAAAGCCACCACGGCCTGCAGGGCGGGTTCATCTGGGACTGGGTCGACCAAGGCCTGCTCAAGACCGACGAAAGCGGAAAGGAATACTGGGCCTACGGCGGGGACTTCGGCGACGAACCCAACGATGCCAACTTCTGCATCAACGGGCTGATCTGGCCGGACCGAACGCCCCACCCGGCGATGTGGGAACACAAGAAGGTTGTCCAGCCGGTGGCGATCGAAGCCACCAGCCCACGCAAGGGAACGCTGCGGATCACCAACAAGCACGATTTCATCGACCTGGGGTACCTCAAGGGCTCGTGGAATGTCACCGTCGATGGCGAGGTCGTGCAGTCCGGTTCGCTCAAGCGGCTTCGCACCGCGCCGGGAGAATCCGAAACCCTCGACCTGCCCATCGAGAAGCCCGCGCTGGCCCCGGGACAGGAAGCAATGCTCAACGTCACGTTCCAGCTGGCCGGCGATACCGACTGGGCAAAGAAGGGGCACGTCGTCGCCAGCGAGCAGATCGCCCTGCCCTGGAGACGCAAGGCAAGAACCCTTGCCCGCCCGACCGGCGAGTGGGAAATCGACGACGACAAGGAACGCCTGCACCTGGCCAGCGAGGCTGCGGAGATCATCTTCAACAAGCAGTCGGGCCGGCTGATGCAACTGGCCGCGGCGGGAAGAGACCTGATCGTCGCGGGACCGGAGCTGAATATCTGGCGGGCGCCGACGGACAACGACGGCATCAAGCGATGGACCGGCCAGGGTGACAAACCGCTGGGCCGCTGGCGGGATGCGGGTCTGGACGATCTGAAGCGAACCTGCGAGTCGGTGACGGTCCGACGCAGCAGAGGCGGCGCGGTGGTCGTGCGAATCCGGTCGCGTGCGACGGGAACCGACCCGAAGAAGGCATTGACGTGTGACCAGACCTGTACGGTCTGGCCATCGGGCGACATGGAGATCCGCAGCGTGTTCCGGATCGACAAGCGTCTGCCCGACCTGCCGCGCATCGGGCTGGCCATGGTCGCAGCGCCCGGCCTGGAGAGGCTGACCTGGCTGGGGCGGGGCCCGCACGAGAACTACATCGACCGCAACACCGGCGCGCCGGTCGGCCTGTACGAAAGCACCGTCGCCGAGCAGTACGTCCCCTATATCCTGCCGCAGGAGAACGGCAACAAGACCGACGTTCGCTGGATGTGCCTGCGCGACGAAACCGGAGCGGGCCTGCTGGCAGCAGCCGGGGAGGCCATGGAATTCGGGGTCAGCCACATTCCCGACGAGCAGCTTACCCGGGCGTTCCACACCCACGAGCTCACGCCCCAGCCCGAGGTGTTCTGCACGTTCGACGTTCGCCAGCGCGGCCTTGGAGGCAGGAGCTGTGGACCCGACACGCTGGAGCAGTACCTTGTCAAGCCGGGGCGGTACGAGCTGACGCTTCGTCTGAGGCCGCTGGACCCGGCGAGCGATCCGCGACAGGCGGGCAGGCAACTCCTGCCGGAGGCGTAGGAGCTCCGGAGGGTTCGCGGTGGAGTCCAGCGACGCCTTTCGCGTTGCGAACAGGCTCCCGAGAGCTACAATGCGCCCGAGCCTTTCGACCTTGCGGGAGATTCCATGGACAACTACACGATCGTCAGACCGGAGCACCTGAACCATCACGGCTACCTGTTCGGCGGGTCGATGCTTCGCTGGGTGGACGAGTACGCCTGGCTGGCAGCGACGCTGGACTACCCGCACTGTCGGCTGGTGACCATCGCGATGGATTCGAGCGTATTCCGCCACCCCGCCCCGTGCGGATCGATCCTGCGGTTCCACGTGGCGTTCGTCAGCCAGGGCAAGTCGTCGGTGACCTACCAGGTGGACGTGATGTCCGACGAACCGGGCTCGGAGACGGAAAAGAACATCTTCTCGACAACCGTGACGTTCGTGCGGGTTGATGACGAGGGAAACAAGTGCGCGCTGCCCGCCCGCGGGCCGTTGCGGTCGAAAGTGAACTGACGCGCCTGCTCCGTCCGGCTACCTTCGCGACTCTCTGCGAAACTGCGAAGGCGTCTGGCCGACCCGGTTGCGGAACTCGCGCATGAAGTACGTAGGCCTTGTGAACCCGCATTGGCGGGCGACCTGTGCAACGGTCAGGTCGGTTTCGGCCAGCAGCTCACAGGCCCTCTGTAGCTGAACCCGGCGTATTTCCTGGTGGGGACTCCTGCCCAGGTGCTGCCGCATCGATTTCTCGAGCGTTCGGCGGCCGATGCCCGCCTCCCGCGCCACCTGGGCAACGTCGATCGGATCGCACGCGCGAAGATGGATCAGGTGCAGCGCTGCGTTCAGCGCGGGGTCTTCGGTGGCCATCATGTTCGTCGATTCGCGCTCGATGACCCGCAGGGGCTGGATCAGCACGGGCTCGTCGGGCGGCGGACCACCGTCGATCAACTCTTCGAGCAGCCCGGCGGCCCGAAGGCCGACCCGTGCCCCTTCGGTGGGCACCGAGGTAATCAGCACCTGCCCCTGCTGGGTGTTCATCTCCGAATCATCCGCGCCCACGATGGCCAGGTCGCCCGGAATCTCCAGCCCGATGTCGAGACACTCATCGGCCAACACGCGCGCCAGGCGATCGTGGCAGGTCATCACCCCTATCGGCCAGTCGGAGCTTCTGAGGTGTTTCACCAGAGCGGAGATATCGTTGCCCTCGAAGGTCTGCAGGGAGCAGCCGGCCGCACTGATCGCGTCGCGGAATCCGTCTTCCCGCGCCCGGGAGAACCACACGCCCTTCACGCCGACGTACGCGAACCGCTTGAGCCCCCGATCCAGCAGGTGCTCACCGGCCAGTCGCCCGAGATGGTGGTTGTCGGTGATTACGGTCGGCAGGTCGCACCTAGCCAACCGGCCGGATACGTTGACAGCACAAATGCCGGCTGCGAGGGTCGCATCGACCAGCGGCAGGCTTGCCGCGAACACCACCATGCCGACCACGTTTGCGTCTCTTCCGGCCTGCAGGTTGGTGATGGTTTCTGCATCGGCCGGGGCGAACCGAACGTGCCATCGCCCCCGCTGTCGTTCGTGACGGCGCAGGCCGGCTGCGATCTGGCGAGCGTAATGGTGCTGCAGGGGCAGCAAGGCAAGCACTTTGGGCCTGTCGGGCATGGACGGGGCACTCCAGTGTACGCGTCGCCCGGGGAGCGGCCCCACGCGGGCCGTCATGGGCGCAAAGTTGTACTTCTATTGCGTATCATGCGCATTGCAGCGGCCATCGCCAAGGGGTAACCTTTCAGAGAGACCACACGCGATACAGACTCAGGAGGCATCATGCGTTCTCCCCTCGTCGTTCCAATCATCGTTGCCCTGCTCCTGGTTAGCGGGCTTCACGCAGAACCCGAGATTACCGTCGAAACGCCTGGGTCACCGGCGCGGTATCGGCTGACCTTGCCCGAGGCGATGCCCGAGGGAAAGGACATCACAATCCATCTGGGCGTCCAGGACGGCGAGTTTCTTCAGGCGTGGGGCGAGATCCCCGGCAACCGGCCTGTTGTCGACGTCTTCGACGCGTCGGGGCTGAAACTGCAGGGCAACAACAAGCTCACCGGCCAGGCGAAGATCTGGGTCAAGCTCGACAAGTACCGCCATACCTACGTCTGCCTGATCGACCTGGATGCCCGCATCGACGGCGGGAAGATCGAAGGCAGCTATGACGCGCGCTACAGCGTGCTGACCGACACGCTGATCTACGCCACCGACGACCTGGCCGTGAAGCCGGGCGAGTTCTCGCTGTTCCACTACGGCCAGGAGGTCAAGGGCAAGGTCACCTGCGCCATGCAGGAGGCCGCGGGCAAGGAAGAAGCGGAGATGGTGCTCTGGAGCCGACACCTCCTGGAGGGCCACGCCAGTTGGCAGCGTTACGTCACGATGAAGGCGGTCGTCAAGAACGGGAAGGTCACGAAGCTCCAGGTCGCCCCGACCAATGAGAGATCAGGCTGGAACGCCGAGAAACTCGAGCAGGATCTGACGTTCGACGGCAAGAAGCTCAGCGGCCGGGTGACCTTCGAGACCAAGGGCAACGGAGGGGGCACGTTTGCGGGCACCTACCGGCTGACCATCGATGCCCAGGTGGAGCACAACATCGTCAAGGGCACGGTCAAGGCCACGCGAAACGGAAAGAATTACGGGCAGGACAGCCGGCTCAGCGGCGTCGCCGACAGCGGCCAGGCCGACAGCCGGGCCTCGGCTGTCTTCGCGCTGAACATGCCCAAGGCTGTGGAAGGCATACGGGATCTTCGGGTCCACATCGACCGCAAAGACGGGAAGATTGCCGCGGCCAAGGCGTTTGTTCCGGAGTACCCGGAATGGTACGACGTGAAGCTCGCCAATACCCGCGGGGGCGGAGGCTTCTTCGCGGGCAAGCTGACGGTGCAGTTCCCTGCCAACACGTACATGACCACCAAGGTCCAGGCCATCGACGTGACCTACACGCTGGACATGAAGGGCTCGCCGGCGGAATCGAAGGGAACCTACCGCTGCGAGTTCGGCCAGTATACCCGCACCAGCGGCAAGCTGACCGGATCGGTGGTGGATCTCGACTCGCTGCTTCGTCGCGACGCGATCCGCAAGGGGTACGACTGGCCGTGCTGGAACGGACCGACCTCGTCGTTCACTGCGACACCCTCAGGCCGGTCGCTTGTCGATCGTCTCGACGAAGCCCGGCTGGTGTGGATCAGCGAGCATACCCCGCCGGCGCGCTGCCAGACCACCCGCTACGGCGAAGGCAACCTGGAACGTTACATCCAGCGCGGAGGCCCGGGCGGGGGCGGATGCAGCCCGGTCGTAGCCGACGGACGCGTGTTCCTGTCCTACTTCCAGCCCGTCGAAGGCGACACGCTGTCGGACTACGTGAAGGAACAGACCGAGAAGGGCAAGCACGTCGCGCCGATCATGTTCGCTGCAAACGGAGAGGATGTCCTGCTGTGTGTGGACGCCGCCACGGGCAGGACGCTGTGGCGAGTGACGGTTCCGGGCGGCCGGTACTGGGCCATGAACGGCCGCCAGGGCAGCAGCAAGGGATGGTACACGACCAGCCCCGCTGCGGCGGACGGGAAAGTGGTCTTCGGAACCAGCAGCGACCAGGACTGCTGCCTGGACGTGAAAACGGGCAAGGTGCTCTGGAGTCGCAGGCTCGGGCCCACGTCGGGGCGCGTGATCATTGGCGGGGTCCTGGTACGTGCGGGGAGAGATCTCGTCGGATACGATCTGGAAACCGGCAAGGCCAAATGGACTGTCAAAGACGCCGGGGCGACCTACGCCCTGCCTGCACGCTTCAAGAGCGACGGCAAGGAGTACATCATCGTCGCCAATGAGGGCGGCGAAATGCGCTGCGTTGACCCCGAGGACGGCAGCGTGCTCTGGATCGAGAAGAAGGTCGGCTACAACAGCCTGAGCATCAGCGTCAGCGGCAACCACGTATTCTGCAACGGCAGCAAGGGCAAGCGTGGCGGATCGCTGGCGATTTACCGGATCGACCGCAAGGGCGCCACACGCATCAATACGGATCTGGGCTACTCCCCCAAGGCTGCCCCGGCTGCGGCTTGCGGCAGCCACGCTTACATCCGATTGAAGAAGCCCGACGGTCTGGCCGTGACCGACCTGAAGGGCAAGACGGTTGCCCGGTCGAAATGCAACCTCGGAGCGGCTGGCTATGTGCAGGTCATCGACGACCGGGTGATGGTCCAGGAGGATGCCTCCCACAGCAGGACCCCCCTGCTTTGGTACGACGTCTCCAGTCCGGCAAAGACCCGCCAACTGGGCGACGTCTGGCCGACGCGTCACCGCACGACCACGTCGTACTATCCGGTGCTGATCTCCCACGCCATCGCCGACGGGCGGATTTTCATCCGCGGACAGCGCGGGATCGTCTGCTATGATCTGCGGGCGAACGAGTCCGACTGACCTCAAGGAGCACCATGGCCACCAAGATGGACGCAGCAAAACTCGACCTCGTCGAGGCAGGCACCCCGGGTGCGCAGCGTGTGGCAGTTCTGCAGGAGCCCTACCGCATCGAGATGCGTCACGCGAGGATTCCCGAGCCCGGACCCGACGAGGTCCGCATCAAAGTCCGCTACGTGGGGATCTGCGGGTCGGATCTGGAATCATACCGCGGGCTGCGGCGGCCGGAGTTTCTCTCGACCCCGGCGAGGCTGGGTCACGAAGTCTCCGGCGTGATCGACAAGCTGGGAGCGAACGTACGAGGCCTGGAAGTCGGGGCGCGCGTAACGTGTCGCTACGTCTGGGGAGCGTTCGCGGAGTACATCGTCTGCAAGCCGTTCAACATCCACACCGTTCCGGACCACCTCGACGATCGCGATATCAGCCCGATCGAGGTCCTGC
This sequence comes from uncultured Planctomycetaceae bacterium, assembly GCA_964642855.1. Lineage (GTDB taxonomy): Bacteria > Planctomycetota > Phycisphaerae > SM23-33 > SM23-33 > CAZXSK01. The sequence continues at coordinate 12,508 of CAZXSK010000075.1, forward strand.
CCGGCGTGCTCAATGCAGCCGAGATGGCGAACGTTTCGCTGCACACCGACGTGCTGATCATGGGACAGGGCGTCAGCGGGCTGGTGCTGACGCAGGTGCTGAGCATGCTCAGCCCGCGAAACCTGGTGGTGACGGATCTGCAGGATCACAAGCTGGCGCTGGCGAGGAAGTACGGGGCAACGCATACCTTCAAGATCCCCGATCCGCAAACGCCCACCATGGATGTCATCGGCGAGCAGTTCCCGGACGGGCTGGAGGTGGTGATCCCGGCCCTGCTGGACGGCGACGGCATGGTCGACGCCATGGAAGCTGCAGCCTTCGGGGGACGGATCATCCTGTATGGCTGCATCGGGGTCTGCAAGAAACCGTTCGACTGGCTGAAGGTCCATCGCAAGCGGCTGACGATCGCAGCGACCGAACCTCGACGGGATATCGACATGCGTCGTTACTTCGACGAGTCGATCCGGCTGGTGGAGCAGGGGCTGGTGAACCTTTCGGAGATGATCACACACACGTATCCGCTGGACGAGATCGCCGAGGCATTCGCCCATCGCGACCGGCAGGGCGACGAGTCGATCCACATCCTGGTGGATTGCGGCGCATAGGCCGGTGAGTGCGGATCGCCAAAGCCGTGCCCCCTTCGTGCAGCCCGGCCATATCGGCTAGGTTCCGTGCGACTGGTCGAGCTTGAGCACGAGGTCGATCAGCCGCTGGTGTCCCCCTTCTGCATCCCCAATGGCCAGGTAGGTCTTGTCGCCCAGCCGCATGGCGACCATGCGACAGTGCCGGAAGCCGCAGTACCATAGCGCCTTGCCTCGAACCTGCCTCTGGTGATCGAAGTTGAGCTTCTCGGGGGGCAGGTCGGTCACGAGGAACGACACCGGTCCCAGGTCGGTTTCAACAAGGTAGCTGGCCGCGCGGTTCTCCATGAACTCCACCACCCGGGCTCCCTGTATCTGCGCCAAGTCGGATGCGGGCATGACGGGCCTGAAACCAAGGCGGTCCTGAAAGAACGAAGCCGCCTGGGCTGGTCGATCCTGTGCCGTCAAGCCGCCACCGGAAACCAGGTTCTGCTCGTGGATGTGTTCCAGAAGCGCCTGGGCTTCGTAGGGATTTCCGCCGGTGGGCATCGTGACGGCTACCAGGACCGCCCCGAAGATCAGGGCCGCAGCCGCGGCCAGCGACGGAGCAAGCCAGAACATGCGACGCGAGGTGTCAAGGCGCTGATCGTGTCTTTCAAGTACGCTTGCTGTGATGCGTCTGGAAATCGCATCGTCGGGACGAACAGCCAGAAATGCACTGCGAAGTCGATTGCGGATCGCCAATGCTTCCTTCAGGCGTGCTTCGGACTGCTCATCGATCGGAGAGGGGATCGGCTTACCTTGGAGAATGTCTTCCATATCTTCCCTGCTCAGGCACATGAATTACCAGTCCTCGGGTGTTTACCTGGGCGAACGCGCCCGCTCAGAGAGCGCACGCGCAGCCCGTCAATCTAAGTAGTCCGCTCTACGGCAGCTTCAGCAATAAGCTCTCGACCCGATCCAACATTTGTCCGGCGTGTGCCGGTTCAGGCCCCTCAATCCACCGTAATGAACGACGCCAGATCGGCGAGGGTTCCAGGCATCGGCGAAAATCTGGGATCTGGCAGCGATTCTGAAACAAAGATCCCCCGATGGACCTACAAATGCTTGCGCCTGCGCAAGGAAGGAAGGCCCGCGGAACGATCGTCTGCGGGCCTTCCGTGTCAATCGGCGATTCACCAGCGCTACTCCTCCAGGTCTGCGAACAGCACCGACGAAAGATACCGCTCTCCGAAGGAAGGAATGATCACGACAAGCGTCTTGCCCTCGTTCTCCGGTCTGTTGCCCACGACCTCCGCGGCTTTGAGAGCCGCGCCAGAGGAGATCCCCACGAAGAGGCCTTCCTCCCGCGCTGCCCGGCGGGCATAGCTCAGGGCGTCGTCATCATCGACCTGCACGACTTCGTCGATGAGGTCCAGTTGAAGGACATCGGGCACGAACCCCGCCCCGATGCCTTGGATCTTGTGCGAGTCGGGCTGGAGTTCCCTGCCCTCCTTTGCCTGGGTCAGTATCGGGCTGGAGGTGGGCTCGACGGCGACCGAATGCAGGTCGGGGTTCTTGTCCTTCAGATACTCCGAGCAGCCGGTGATGGTCCCCCCCGTGCCCACGCCAGCAACGAAGATGTCGACCTGCCCGTCGGTATCGCGCCAGATTTCCTCGGCCGTCGTCTCGCGGTGGATCATGGGGTTGGCCGGGTTCTGGAACTGCTGTGGCATCAGGCTGTGAGGGGTAGACTCGGCCAGTTCTCGTGCCTTCTCGATTGCCCCCGGCATGCCGCCTTCCTTGGGCGTCAGCACGAGCTCTGCACCCAGAGCACGAAGGACCTTCCGCCGTTCGAGGCTCATGGATTCGGGCATGGTCAGGAGGCACTTGATGCCCCTGGCGGCGCATACAAATGCCAGCGCGATCCCCGTGTTCCCGCTGGTCGGTTCGATGATCACGGTTTCATCGGTGATTCCTCCCTGCTGCTGGGCGGCGTTGATCATGGCAAGGCCGATACGGTCCTTGACGGAGGACATCGGATTGAAGCTCTCCATCTTGGCCAGCACCGTGGCTTTGCTGTCGATCACGCGGTTGACCCGCACCAGGGGCGTATTGCCGATCGTTTGTGTAATGTCGTCGTAAATATGCGGCATGTTTCCACTCCCGGGTGTTCGTGTAGTGCCCTCCCTTCTCGGAGATCGGGCGATTTTGGACCATTGTAGGCCCGCAGACCCAATCGTATGTTCTTACTGCCTAAAGATTCTTGCTGCCTTCCGCCTTCGGGTCGGGTTATGATGCCTGCCGGGAAAAGGACCCATCCCTGCCAAAGGGGCGGTAGAAACAGGAGAGATGATGGCTTCAGTTCAGGAAGATGTGCAGGTTGCGAGCGTGGGAGACCGGGCGCTGACGATGGATATCCATTACCCCGACACCGGCGGGCCGACCTGGCCGGTCGTGGTCTACATCCACGGCGGCGGATGGCGACAGGGGTCCAACAAGAATGCTCCCACGCGGAAGCTTCTTCCGGCTGGGTTCGTTGTGGCTTGCATCACCTACCGATTCAGCAACGAGGTGATTTTTCCCGCACAGATCCACGATTGCAAGGGCGCTGTCCGCTTCCTCCGTGCCCACGCAGACGAACTCAAACTGGACACCGAGCGTCTGGGTGTGTGGGGTCATTCAGCCGGGGGGCACCTGGCTGCACTTCTGGGCACCACGGCCGGAAGTAAGGAGCACGAGGGGCAGACCGGGGGGAACCTGGAGTACTCCTCGGCGGTGCAGGCGGTAGCCGATTACTTCGGGCCAAGCGACTTCCTCGCCCTGGCCGGCCCGGAGGCGAAGATCGACCACATGCGGGAGGATTCTCCGGAATCGCGACTTCTTGGCGGGCCTGCCACTTCGCGTCCGGAACTGGCCAGACTGGCCAGCCCGGCGGAGTTCGTCAGCCCGGAGGCCCCGCCGTTTCTGATCGTCCACGGCAACCAGGACCGGCTGGTCCCGCTGGACCAGTCACGGAGGCTCCACGAAGCTCTGCAAAACGCCGGGGTAGAGTCCAGGCTGATCGTGGTGGAAAACGGCGGCCACGGGGGCTGGCCCGATGAAAGGCCCGACGCTGACATGGCAAGATTCTTCATGAAGACACTGTCGAAGTCGACAGCTTGAGGCGGCTCGCGTCCGGCGATGTCCTCCCTGCCCACCATCGCGGTCGTCACGCCTTCCTTCAACCAGGGGCGTTTCCTCGAGCGGACCATCCGTAGCGTGCTCCAGCAGGAACCCCCGCCCTCGGAGTACATGGTCATCGACGGCGGCAGCGAGGATGATAGCGTCGAGATTCTCCGGCGCCACGGCGATTCGCTGCGGTTTGTCTCCGAGCCCGACCGAGGCCAGGCCCACGCCGTCAACAAGGGCATCGAAGCTACGTCCGGAGAAATCATCGGCTGGCTGAACTCCGACGATGTCTACACGCGGGATGCGCTATCCATCGTGTCCGAGATGTTTGGCAAGCACCCGGAGGCAGACGTCATCTACGGAGGGGCAGACCATATCGACCAAGACGGTCGCGTGCTGGGCCCCTACCCCGTAGAGCCCTGGGACCTGGCGCGGATGAAGCGAACCTGCACGTTCTGCCAGCCGGCGGTTTTCTTCCGTCGGCGGGTGGTGGAGCG
>CAZXSK010000076.1:0-11024 GCA_964642855.1 uncultured Planctomycetaceae bacterium
GCCTTGATGCGCTCCTCGAACTGCCCGCGGTACTTGGTGCCCGCGACCATCATCGCCAGGTCCAGCGCCACGATGCGTCGTTCGTGAAGAATCTCCGGAACGTCGTTGCCGATGATCTTCTGGGCCAGGCCCTCGACGATCGCCGTCTTGCCCACGCCCGCTTCGCCCAGCAGAACGGGGTTGTTCTTGGTTCGGCGGCAAAGCACCTGGATGACGCGTTCGATCTCGTCGGTCCGGCCGATGACCGGATCCAGCGTGCCTTCGCGGGCCAGCTCGGTCAGGTCGCGACCGAAGTTATCCAGCGCGGGAGTTTTGCTCTTGCCGCGCCGCTGGGGCCCGGAGCTCTCGCGCGAGTCGGAGTCGGACGGCATGGAAGACTCTTCCGGCTCGACACCCGCCCCGAGGAGGTTGAGTACCTCTTCGCGGACCTCGTCGAGCTTGAGCCCGAGGTTCATCAGCACCTGGGCGGCCACGCCGTCGTGCTCCCGGAGCAGACCCAGCAGCAGGTGCTCGGTGCCCACGTAGTTGTGATTGAGATTGCGGGCTTCCTCGATGGCGTACTCGATGACCTTCTTGGCCCGAGGCGTCTGGGGAAGCTTGCCCATGGTGACCATGTCCGGTCCGGCCTTGACGAGCTTCTCGACCTCCATGCGGACCTTGTGGAGATCCACGCCCAGGTTCTTGAGCACGTTGGCACCGACGCCCGAACCCTCTTTCACCAGGCCAAGCAGGATATGCTCGGTCCCGATGTATTCGTGGTTGAAGCGCTGGGCCTCCTGGTTTGCCAGGGCCATGACTTTCCTGGCTCGCTCTGTAAATCTTTCGAACATAATCAAATAGCTCCAGCCGCCTGGGTGGCGGGGGTTAGTAGTCGCCGTTTTTTGCAGCGTCCTCCGTTGCCCATGTTATCTGATCCGGGGGCATTCATTCAAGCAGACGCAGGCCGCCTCTCATCATATCGGTCAGTATTGACGGATAATTCATTTTCGAGCGGCGGAAGCTCTCGCCGGGCCTCGCCGCTGCAAGGCCTTCTCTACTCATACGATGTGCAGGCAGCCACGGTTCCCCCTGCATTCTGGTTTTTCCGAGAACCCGCCCGGCGCCTTTTCCGTCTGTCTGCAGGTGGCGCGTTGAGATTCCGGCCGAAATCTGGTACATCGCAGGCTGGGGGCGCGGCCTTCAGCCGATCGCCGCGGCACCGGAGCGCCTTTTCGGGCGGGCACAGAAGGGACCACAGAGCATGGCCAAGACCACCTATCGCGACGACCTGGCATTCCTGAAGGACCACACCGAGACCGTCGAGCTGCAGACCTCTGCCGGTGACGCCCGGCTGGCGGTGACTCCCTCCTACCAGGGCAGGGCGATGACCTCAACCCTCTCCGGGCCTGATGGCGCGAGCTTCGGGTGGCTTAATCGGGAGTTCATCGACGCCGGGCAGAACGATCCGACCTTCAACAATTACGGCGGCGAGGACCGCTTCTGGCTGGGGCCCGAGGCGGGGCAGTACGGGCTGTGGTTCGAAAGCGGACAGCCGTTCAATCTGGACCATTGGAAGACCCCCGAGGGCTTCAATACCGGGGCGTTTCCCATCAAGGACCTCCAGGCCGATACCGTTCGCCTCAAGACCCGCTTCGACGTGACCAATTACGCCGGAACCCGGTTCACCTGTGGCGTCCAGCGGACCCTCAGCCTGCTCGAGCCGGCCGTGACCGCGGTGCATCTGGGTGCCGAGATTCCTTCCGGCGTGTCGATGATCGGGTTCGAGAGCGAAAACGTGCTCACCAACAAGGGCGACGACCCCTGGACCCGTGATTCAGGCCTCCTGAGCGTCTGGATTCTCGGCCAGTTCAAGCCCCTGCCCCGCGGCAGGGTGATCGTGCCCTTCCAGAAGGGCCCGGAAGACAAGCTCGGGCCTCGCGTGACGACCGATTACTTCGGCGAGCTGCCCGACGAGCGGGGCGTGTTCACCGACGGACACTTCCTGTTCACCTGCGACGGCGAGTACCGCAGCAAGATCGGCGTCTCGCCGGAGCGGGCGATGGACGTTCTCGGCAGCTGGGACCCCGACGCCGGCGTGCTGACGGTGGTGCAATTCTCTCTGCCCGACGACCCGACGGAGCTTCCCTACGTCAACAGCCTCTGGGAGATGCAGGACGACCCGTTCGCCGGCGACGTGGTCAACAGCTACAACGACGGCGAGGAGACCCCCGGGGCAGGGCAGCTCGGCCCGTTCTACGAGATCGAAACATCCAGCCCGGCAGCGGAGCTTGCCCCCGGCGAGTCGATCACGCACGTGCACCGGACATTCCACTTTGCCGGCGACCCGGAGGCGGTGCTGCAGGTTGCCCGTGGCGCGCTGGGGTTCGACATCTCCGAAATGCCGTAACGCCCGCGGGACGGAGAGGCAGACCTTCCGCCGGGCGGGCGTTGCGGGTGCGCTGAAGCTACCTTCTGTCTGCAGCGATGGAGTGTCGCCAGCGGCGTGAGATTACGACGACTGGCGCGGCGTGGGTTGCGACTCGGGACGGGTCTTGCCAGAGGTCTCCATCGCAATGAGCGTGGTGAAGACCTGCGTGGCCTGCTGGTCATTGTGAGTGCAGAACGCCTCCATCAAATCGATCCGATTGGATTTCTGATCGAACATCCGGCAATCCTCCTGAGGTTCCCTGGAATGTCCGTTGTGAGGGGTCCCTCCTGAAGAACTCCTCCAACTGCTACATGGAATATAGCATACGTTTGGGATCTTTGGGGGATTCTTCCAGGTCGTTTGTGAGAAAAGACCTACAGGTGGTGCGGAAAAGGCTCGACGTGACGCGTAAGGGGGCGGGGAGGTCTACTTTGCGGCCGATTCGTCTTCGGCAACAGGCGAGACGGAAACCTGCTTCTGCGCGGAGAACGTCTCGCCCGTGAGGTAGTCGATGAACTCTACCCGCACGGTGACGGTATCCCCAGCCGGAACTCGCCGGTCCCACCGGCAGGGGAAGCTGAAATGATACACCCCGAAGCCGCCCGACCAGAAGCCCGCCAGCTGTTCGGGGGAAATGACCCGTTGTCCGAGGAGGACCTCGTTGGGGTCCCGACCGAGATCGAACAGGCGGACCGTCACCCGCCCGGCGGCCTTGATTACGCTGCCGTGCTGGTCGATCGGCTGGAGGAAGACCTTCACGGCGTCGTCGCCGGGGTTGTCGTCGGTGTCCACGCCGCCGGTGTAGCGGCCGAGCTCGATCCGCGAGACGGTGAACAGCACGTCCTTGCGCTTATCGCCGAGGTCCTGGAGCGTCCGGGTCTTGCGGCGCTGGTCTTCGAGATCGGCCTTGGTGCGGGCCAGCTGCTCGCGGAGGTCCTCGACGGTTTCCTGCTCGTTTTGGAGCTCCCGCTGGAGCCGCAGAATCTCCGTTCGCCCGCCGTCACACCCGGCTGCGAGCAGGGCGGCTGCGGTGAGAATCACCAGCGGCATCCAGGGTCGGGCGGGGGTCATTTGTCGTTGCCGGACTCCTTGCCTCGTGAGCTTTCGGGCAGCGAGTGCATGATCTGGTCCACGCAGCCGTAGTCGACGGCCTGGTCGGCATCCAGCCAGCGGTCGCGGTCGCAGTCTTTCTCGACCTGCTCGACGGACTGGCCGGTGTGATTGGCGAGGATTTCGTACAGCCGCTTCCGCAGCCGGAGAATCTCCTGGGCTTCGATGTCCAGGTCCGTAGCCGGCCCGGTGAGCACGCCGGTGATGTGAGGCTGGTGGATCAGCACGCGGCTGTTGGGCAGGCAGTAGCGTTTGCCCTTGGTTCCACCGGCCAGCAGCACCGCGCCCATCGACGCGGACATGCCCACGCAGTAGGTAGCTACGTCGGGTCGTATGAACTGCATGGTGTCGTAGATCGCCAGGCCGGCCGATACGCTCCCGCCGGGCGAGTTGATGTACAGGTTGATGTCGGTTTCGGGGTCTTCGTTGGACAGGAACAGAAGCTGGGCGATCACCAGGTTGGCGATGTCGTCGTTGATCCCGCCGCCGACGAAGACGATCCGGTCGCGAAGAAGCCGGCTGAAGATGTCGTAACTGCGTTCGCCGCGCCCGGTCTTCTCGATGACGATCGGGACGAGATGTTGATTGCTGGCCATGGGCTGTGAGGACCTTTCTTCAGCGGGTTAGCTCTTCTTCTTGTCGCGGGCCTGTTCGGGCGTGATGATCTCGTCGACCACGCCGTATTCCTTGGCCTCGGCGGGTCGCATGTAGCGATCGCGCTCGGTCTCCTGGGCGATCTGCTCGACCTCCCGCCCGGTGTGACTGGCGAGGATCTCGTTGAGCGTTTGCTTGGCCTTGAGGATTTCCTCGGCCTGGATCTGGATATCCGACGCCTGCCCGGTGACTCCGCCCCAGGGCTGGTGGATCATGATCTTCGAGTGGGGCAGCGCCATGCGTTTGCCCTTCGTCCCGGAGGCGAGAATGATCGCCGCACCACTGGCTGCCTGCCCGACGCAATACGTCGCGACGTCGCAGCTGAGAAACTGCATGGTGTCGTAGATCGCCAGGGTGTCGTCGACCGCCCCGCCGGGCGAGTTGATGTACAGGCTGATCTCGCGATCGGGGCTCTTGGCCTGGAGTTCCAGCAGGCGCATGATCAGCCCGCCGGCCGATCCGGCGTTGATCTCGCCCCACAGGAACACGATCCGTTCCTCGGCGAGACGCTCCTCGAGTGTCATCTCCCGGCGTGCGCTGTAGTCGCGGTACGCCTGCGGGCCGATTGCTCTACGACCATTCATCGGGTTCGCTCCTTCGGTCTCGTGCCCCAGCCGCCAGGCGCCCGCCCGGCCGCTGAGTGCGTACTACTCTATCGGTCTAGTCGTCCGATTTCTTTTTGGAGCTGTCCTTGCCCTTGCCCTTGGTGGCCTTCTTCGAGCTCTTCTTCGACGACTTCTTGGCCGATTTCCCGGAAGTCTTCTTGCTCGACTTCTTGGACGATTTCTTCTCGGACTTCTTCTCCGACTTCTTCTCCGCCTTCTTGGGCGATTCCTTCTCCGACTTCTTCGACGACTTCTTGTCCGAATCCTTCTTGTCGGCGTCCTTGTCGCTGTCGGCCTCGACCTCCGTGACCTTCGCATCCTGCAGCAGCGCGTCGAGGGTCTTCTCCTGGCGCATCGTCACGGCCAGCTGCTCCAGCGTGCCGTCGGAGGCGAGTTCCTGGCGGAGACGCTCCGGCCTGCGGTTGTAGTAGGCAGCCATCTGTGCGACGCGCGAGTTGATCTCCGGCTCGGCGACGTCGATTTCCTTCTCCTCGGCGATCTTGCCCAGGATGAACTGCAGCTTGAGGTCCCGCTGGGCCTGCTCGGTCGCCTGGGCCTGCAACTCGGTCATCTGTTCGTCGATCCGCTCGCGGGGCATGCCCATCTGCAGCAGTTGGATGTACTGCCGCTGGAGGATCCGCGCGGCGTGGCGGTTGGCGACCCCCTCGGGCACGTCCAGCTCGGTGTTGTCCAGCAGGTAGTCCTCGATCCCCTTGCGCATCGTGTCCTTCGATTCCTGCTCCACGCGCTGGGCTATCCGCGCCGAGAAAAACTCCTTCATCTCGTCGAGCGAGTCGAAACCGCTGCGGCTGGCGAACTCTTCGTCGATCTCCGGAATCTCGCGACGGCGGACCTGGGAAATCGTGATCGTGACCGTCAGCTTCTTGCCGTGCCAGTCTTCGTTCGGATGCGAGTCGGGCACCTCGACCTCGATTTCGATTTCGTCCCCGGCCTTGGCGCCCGCGAGCTTGTCGCCCAGGTCCACCAGCGGCAGGCCTTCGATCTGTCCCGGCGCCACGCGCAGGCTCAGGCCCGGCTTGTTGACGTCGTCGATCTCGTCGCCGGAAATCACGGCCGCCGCGGTGACCATGTCTCCCTTCTCGGCCTTACCGTCGACGTCGGTATACTTGGCCTGCGATTCGGCGATCTGCTGGAGATACTCGTCGATGCGCTCGTCGCTGACTTCGGCGACGGGCTTCTCGACCTCGATGCCTTCGACGTCGGGCAGGTCGAACTCCGGCTGGACCTCGACTTCGAAAGACACCTCCATGTCGCCGGTTTCCGGCACCTCGATCTCGTCGAGATTCAGGTCCGGCTCGCCGATGGTCTCCAGGTCGCTCTCTTCCATCGCTTCGCCCAATGCCTCGCCGATCAGGGCGTTGCGGACGTCCTCGCCGATCTCTTTGGCGAATCGCTTCTCGATGAGTCGCTTGGGGGCATGGCCGACGCGGAAACCGGGGATCTGGGCGCTCTGTCCCAGTTCACCGAACATTTCATCGTACTTGGCATCGATCCGCTCGCGCGGCACGGTGACCGTCACCTTCTTCTTGAGCGTTCCGGCGTCCTCGACGGTGACGTCGAGCTTGGGCTGATCGTCGGCGGCCTGGTCAAGCTCTTCGCCTTCGGTCTGGGGGTCGAGTTCGTTCTGGTCGGCCATGGGGTTGGGCTCCAACTTGGGCCCTCGCGTCCAGGCGCGCCGACGCGGCGCGCCCCCGGCGGGGGCGGTTCAAAGGTCATGCGGACTTCCGGCGAGCGGCCGGCCTGGCCGGTGTCGTCGTCGGGGCGTCCCTGAACCTATCGGCCCGGGGTCCGCGGAAACGCCAGAGTTTACGCAACGCCTGCCGGCGCGTCAACGCTTCTGCCCGTCGAGACGTGGGCGGTTTTCACGCAGGAAGTATAGGTCTCCTCCACGCCCACCCGGAGCGGGTTGGCTGAAACCACCCGACGGTAGCCTGGTTGGTCATCATTGACGCGGGGCCGTCCCGTGTCGTACAAGGTCCCCCTGCAACCCGGGGGGAGAGACCTCCGAAGACGGGAGACACCATGAGCAACGAAACGATCGTTCAGCAGTCGCAGCAATACATCATCGAGAACTACGGCCGGCTTCCGGTGGCCATGGTGCGCGGCGAGATTGCCCGCATCCACGACGCCGACGGCAAGGAGTACCTCGACTTCTTCGCCGGGTTCGGGGCGGGGGGCGTGACCGGCCACTGCCACCCCGACGTCGTCGCGGCCGTCACTGCCCAGGCCAAGACACTGCTGTCCCACGGCAACCTGTTCTTCAGCGAGCCCCAGATGGATCTCGCCCGACGGATCGTGGAGAACTCGTTCCCGGGCAAGGTCTTCTTCTGCCACTCCGGGGCCGAGGCAGACGAAGCCGCACTCAAGCTCGTTCGAAAGGCAGCCGGGGACGGACGCTACAAGATCATCAGCTTCCACGGCTGTTTCCATGGCCGGACAATGGGCGGGCTTTCTCTTTCGCCCGAGAGCTTCCAGACCGGCTTTGAGCCCATGCTCCCGGGCAACGCCAAGGCTACGTTCGGGGATCTTGGCTCGGTCGAGGCGCTGATCGACGACGAAACGGCCGGGGTGTTCGTGGAGCCCATCCAGGGCGAAGGCGGGCTCAATGTGCCCACTGTAGAGTTTATGCAGGGCCTGCGCAAGCTCTGCGACGAACGCAACCTGCTGCTGGTCTGCGACGAAGTATGGACAGCGCCCGCTCGTACGGGCAAGTGGTTTGCTTATCAGCACTTCGGTATCGAGCCCGATGCGATGTGCCTCGCCAAGGCCATCGGAGGCGGGCTGCCTGTCGGGGCGATGGTCGCCGCTGAGAAATACGCCGATGTCCTCTCGCCCGGCACGCATGGCTGCACGATGGGGGGCAACCCGCTCTGTGCCGCCGCCGGTGCCGAGGCCATGAAAATCATCGAACAGCAGGATCTCGTCGCCCGTACCGAGGCCAAGGGCAACCAGATCGTCGAGGCGATCAACTCGGCCGGAATCGACGGCATCGCCGAGGTTCGCGGCAGGGGCCTGATGATCGGCATGCAGCTTCGCGAGTCCAAATCCGCCAAAGACGTGATGATGGCTGCGATGGACCGCGGGCTGCTGGTGTGCATCGCCAAGAACAACGTACTTCGCATCGCTCCGCCGTTGGTGACCTCCGACGCGGACCTCGACCGCGGGGTGAATATCCTGCTGGACGCGCTGAAAGCCTGAACACGAAAGGAATGCAGCACCATGGCTGACGTATACGCCCACAGCGACCGGGTGAAGAAGATCGTCGATGAGATGACGCTGGAACAACTGGCCGGCCAGACGCTCGTGCTCGGCTGGACCGGCGCGTTCCCGCATCGTGATATCCTGGAAAGCGTGGAGAAGTACCACCCCGCGGGCTTTCGCATTACCCCCCACGGCAGGAAGTTCGGCGGCTACGCCCAGCCGGGCACGGAACTCTACGAGAAGCTCTGCCGCGAGCCCGAGCCCCTCGAGCGCGTGTACCACACCAAGGGTGGCGAGCCGAGACTCACCGTCGCCGACTACGCCCGGTCGCGGAATGTCGTCCGCCGCCGCAGCCTGGAGACCGGCGCGGGCGTGCCCGTCTACTTCGCACACGACCAGGAGGGCAACGCCCAGTCCGACACGCTGGATGTCAACATGGTTGCCTTCCCCCACCCGATGGGCATCGCCGCGGGCGGAGGCCCGGAACTGTGTCGGCGCGCGGGCCGGGTCGTCGGGCGACAGTTGACCTCGGCCGGGGTCGATCTCACGCACGGGCCCGTCGTCGACGTCAATACCGAGCCCACCAACCCCGAGATATCCAGCCGGAGCTACTCGCCCGATCCGCAGATGGTTACCGACTGTGCCCTGCAGACGATGAAAGGCTTCCAGGAGGGCGGGCTGATCGCCACGGCCAAGCACTTCCCGGGCCGGGGCGCATCCAGCAGCGACGCGCACTTCAGCGTGCCGGTGATCGACGAATCGCGCGAGCGGATGGAGCAGGTGCACCTCGCCCCGTATCGGGCGCTGATTGCCGAGGGACTTCCGGCCATCATGCTCGCCCACACGATTTACCCCGCGCTGGACCCGTCCGAGGAGATCTCGACGGTCTCCCGGGCGATCGTTACCGATCTCCTCCGCGAGCAGATGGGTTTCGACGGCGTGGTGATGACCGACTCGTTCACCATGGCCGGGCTCGTCATGAAGTACGACGTCTCCGAGGGCGTCGTCCGTTCGCTGGAAGCGGGGGTGGATCTGATCCTGCTGAAAGACGAAAACGCCCTTCGCGGCGAGGCGTTCGAGGCGATTGTCTCGGCGATTCGCAGCGGCCGGCTGAGCGTGGAGGCGGTTCGCAAGTCCGTCATGCGGACGCTGACGATGAAGGAGCGCTTCGGGCTGCTCGACGGCGAGCAGGGCATGGTGGACGTCGACGAGATGCGTCGCGTGCATGCCGATCCCGAACATCGCGAGGTCGCCGACCAGGCCGCCCACAAGGCGATTGTCTGCCTTCGGAAGCAGCAGGGAGCCTGGCCGATGCCCGAAGGCCACAAGGTGCTCGTGGTGGAAGAGCCCTTCGGTTTCATGGCCGAGCAGAACAACGCGCTGGCCTACTGCGGAGCGCTATACCACGCCATGCTCGAGCGGGGCATGGACGCGCACTTCACCGACTACTACACCACCGACCTCGACGCGGCCTGGGAGGACATCGTGCGGCTTTCGAAGCTGGTGGATTCGATCGTGGTCACCTGTCACACCCGCCGCGGCAGGGAGGTGCCCGTGGATAACACCGAGCGATTCCTCTCGCTGGGCAAGAACCTGGTCTTCGTGGCCAACAACCCCTACCCCCGGCTGATCAACGATAAGATGCCCAACGTGCTGGTGACCTTCAACACCACCGCGCGGACCATGCGTGCGGTGGCAGACATCCTCACCGGCCGGGCCGAGGTCGAGGGCGAGCTGGGCTTCGACCCGACTCGTACGTATTGACCGGCTTGCCTCCGGGCGTCGACCAGGGAGGGCCTGTGCGCGATCGGACGAGGCGACCGACGTCCGGCCCGTCATGGGCGGGCGCTCCATGCGGCGGTCGGTCGGTTTGCATCCTCGCGCGCGGGCGCGTACCATACAGGAACTATGCCTGAACGCACGTACCTGGACAACTCAGCTACCAGCTTTCCCAAGCCCTCCGTGGTGACCGAGGCGATGGTGGACTTCGCGCGCAACATTGGTGCGTCGGCCGGGCGGGGTGCGTATGAGGAAGCCCGCCACTGCGAACGGATGCTGGCCGAATGCCGCCGGCGGATCGCAACGCTGATCCACGCCGAGTCGCCCGAGCGGATCGTCTTCGCGCTGAATTGCTCCGAGGCGCTGATGATCGCCATTCGCGGGCTGCTGAACACCGCGTCGCCCGGGGCCCACGCGATTGCCACCGCCATGGAGCACAATTCGGTGCTCCGTCCGTACAACGCCCTGGCCGAACAGGTCGGGCTCGACGTGGAGTTCGTTCCGTGCGACGGGCAGACCGGCCTGGTCGACCCCGACGACATCCGCAAGGCGATTCGTCCCGAGACGCGCCTGATCTCCTGCGTGCACGTCTCGAACGTCACGGGCACGATGCAGCCGATCCACGAGGTCGCCCGCATCGCCCGGGAGGCGGAGATTCCCTGCGTGATCGACGCCGCGCAGTCGGCCGGTCACGTGCCGATCGACGTGCAGAAGCTCGGCGCCGACTTCGTTGCCTTCCCCGGCCACAAGGGCCTGCTGGGCCCGCTGGGCACGGGTGTGCTGTACATCCGTCCGGGCATCGAAGACCGCCTGCCGACGATGAAGGAAGGGGGCACGGGCACGGTTTCGGAGGTAGCCACCCAGCCGACGACGATGCCCGACAAGTACGAGATCGGCAGCCACAATGCCGTCGGCATCGCGGGTCTCAGCGAGGGAGTCCAGTGGCTGCTGGACCGCGACGTGAAGTCGCTGCGCAAGCATGATGAAGCGCTCTGCCGGATCTTCCTGGAAGCCACCGAAAGCGTCGATCGTCTGACGGTGTACGGACCCCGCGACGTCGAGCACCGCGCGGGCGTGTTCAGTGTGAACGTCGAGGGCCTGACACCCCAGGAACTGGCCTCAATGCTGGAGGAAGACTTTGGCGTTCTCACCCGGCCGGGCATTCACTGCGCCCCGCTGGCCCACAGGAC
This sequence comes from uncultured Planctomycetaceae bacterium, assembly GCA_964642855.1. GTDB lineage: Bacteria > Planctomycetota > Phycisphaerae > SM23-33 > SM23-33 > CAZXSK01. The sequence continues at coordinate 10,968 of CAZXSK010000076.1, forward strand.
CATCGGCACGCACCCGGTGGGCACCTGTCGGCTGAGCTTCGGGCCGTTCACGGTCGA
>CAZXSK010000076.1:11124-16504 GCA_964642855.1 uncultured Planctomycetaceae bacterium
CTGACGACTTCGTCGAGGTACTTCTTGAGCTTCTCGCCCATCTCCAGGCGCATCTGCTCGTTGCACGCCAACTCGATGACCTGTTGTTTGAGCATCGCCTTGGTGGTAAAGAGCATCCCGCCGCCGGATTCGAGCGTCTGGGCGGTCAGGCCTTCCATGGGCGCGGTGGTGATGTAGGGCTTGTTGAGCGCGATGATCCGCGCCAGCGTGCCGGACTGGGTCTCGTCGGTGGAGGGAAGGACCACGAAGTCGCAGATGGCCATCGACTTGTAGTACACGTCTCCGCGCGGCACGAACTCGTGATAGTGCGCCAGGCCCTTGTCCTGGAGCAACTCGATGTCGCCGCGGTATTTCTCGTAGTCGCGCTTGTGGTTGGGGTCGCGCCAGGTGCCCGCGGCCAGAAGATCCCACGCCACGCCGGTCCGTTCGCGGATCTCGTGGGCGATCTCCTCCCACATGCTCGTGAGAATGTCCCATCGCTTGTTGGACTGGATCCACCCGATCAGCCCGACCAGGTGCGTCGAAAGGTTCGGAGCCTTGTCCGGCCCGAGGCCCAGCTCCTGGCGAAGCTGGACGACCTCCGCCAGCGAGTAACGCCGGTCGTCGCGGGCGCCGTGCGGGACGACCATGATATTCCGCGGCGTCGGCCAGCCCTTGCCCGTAAACGTCCAGTCGAGGCGCCATTTCTGGTAGTGGCATTTGAAAAGCACCACGTCGGCCCGGCGGGAAAGCTTGAAGATGAAGTCCGCCTCGAACTCCGTCAACCGGCCATGCACCGTGTGCGGCTCGACCACCGTGGGGTAGTCGCTGATGGCGTCCAGCAGGTCGAGAAAGCCCTCGTTGCCGTCGCCTTGGCCACGCTCGTCGAGATACTCGTACAGCCCGTACTCGTGCTCGATGTGCACCGCGTGGGGCTTGAGCTCGGCGATCTTCGCCGCGACAGGCCGCCACCAGTTCCGGCGCGACATGTCGATCAACGGCAGCACGCCTTCCCCTTCGCCGTCGGTGTGGCTGATGACCAGCACCTCCCGGTCGGGGTTGTGCTTCTGGATGAACTCCCGAGCTTCCTCGCAGAAGGTGGCGATGCCACACAGCCTCGGAGGATAGCTACTTATCATTACGATCGGCGCTGCCATGTTTGCTCAGCTTCGCTCCTACTACGGGTCCCGACGGTCGGATCGGCTTGGATACCGGACGCTGCTCGGTAGTTGTATCGGCCTGCAACTCGCCCAGCGTTCGCTCCATCTGCAACTCGTGCATCAGCAGCAGACTCATCAGCCACGATAGTGTGCTTTCGGCTCCCTGGTTCTCATTAACCCGGTCGGCGTGCAGGCCGTCCCGGCAGCCGCCCGTTGTGAAGTCGTACAGCGGCGTGCGCAGGTCGTTGTCGCCCAGGAACCACAGGAACACCTTGCGGGCCTTGTCGACCCAGTGCTCCTCACGGGTTACATGGTAGGCTTCGACACACGCGTCAACCAAGGCTGCCGCCTCGACCGGCTGCTGGTCGAAGGATGCCTTCTGACCCCCGCGGACCATCCAGCCGTCGGTGCCGACGATCGAGAGCATGCCCTCTTCGTTGGTCTGGATCTCGATCAGCCACTGCAACGCCCGCTTGCCGACGTCGATCATGTCGTTGCGCTGCATCCATTTCCCGCTCATCAGCAGCGCGTGGGCGAGCTTGGCGTTGGAGTAGGTCACCGTGTCCTCGCACCAGGGCCAGCCATCGGCCATGTTGGCCTGGAACAGCTCCAGCAGACGCTCGCTGAGCACCTGGCGGTAGCGGCGGACCTCCGTGTCGCCGCCGAAGCGGCGGAGATACGCGTGAATGCCCACGATCGCGAACGCCCACGACCGCGGCGAAACGAAATGCTCCGTCGACGGCAGGGCGTGGTTGAACAATTTCGTCGCCAGGGCGATCATCGACTCGTGCGGGAACAGCGCCACGCCCGTGCCCAGCGCCCACAGCGCCCGGCCGTGGGAGTCCTCGCTGCCGGCCATCTCCGAGAATGTCCGGTCAAAGTTCATGAAGTTGCGGAACCGTCCCGACTCCTCGTCCAGCGCGTGGGACAGGTACGAAAGATACGTGTGCATCAGCGGCAGGACGCTCTCTTCGTGGGTCTGGTCCCAGTGCATCGCGGTAACAATCATCGCGCGGGCGGTATCGTCGGTGCAGTAGCCGTGCGCACGGTTGGGCGTGGCGTAGCGGCAGTGCTGGAAGATCCCCGTGTCGTCGGTGAGGATCCGCAGGTGTCGCAGATCGATCTCGGGCAGCTCTTCGGTTTGTCGGGCCGCCGGCGGAACCGTTACGGTCGGCACGGCATGACGGCGCTCGATCCAGGCGTCCCGCGCTTCGGCGAAAATGTCCAGGTAGTCCTGCGCGACGCGCTTCCAGGTCATCTGCCGGCAGAAAGTGTACGCCTTCTTGCGCATCGCGTGCAGCTCGACTTCGTTGTCCAGCAGCCGCAGGATCTCGTCGCCGAGCTTGTCGGAATCCTTGAACGGAACGAGCGTGCCCCGCCCGTCGGCGAGCATCTCCTCGGCATACCAATAGGGCGTCGAGATCGTCGCCTTGCCCGTTCCCATCGCATACGCCAGCGTGCCCGAGGTAATCTGCGCCTCGTTGAGGTAGGGTGTCACGTAGAGGTCCGCCGAGCCCAGGTACTCGCAGAGCTCCTCGAGCGACACGAACCGGTTGACGAACATCACGTTGTCGGTAAGCCCCAGTTCCTCCACGCGTCGCATCAGGCCGTTGCGGTACTCCTCGCCGTTCTCACGCTTCACGTGCGGGTGGGTGGCGCCCAGGATCACGTACACCAGCTCGGGGTGCTTCTTGACGACCTTCGGCAGGGCGTCGATGGCGTACTCCAGGCCCTTGCCCGGCGACAGCAGGCCGAAGGTCATCAGCACCTTCTTGCCCTCGCAGCCGAACTGGTCCTTGAAGTAATTGGGATCCACGAAGGGCACGTCGGGAATGCCGTGGGCGATCGTGACGACCTTCTCGGGCGGAACGTCGTAGACCTCCTTGAGCATCCCGTGGGCGACGTCGCTCATGACCACCATGCGGTCGGCGATCTTGCCGATCTCAGCCATCACAAGCTTCTGCTGCTCGTTGGGGTCCTTCAGCACGGTGTGCAGGGTGGTTACCACGGGTCGGCGGATCCGCCGGAGCATGCCCAGAAGGTGCGAGCCGTACGGCCCGCCGTAGATGCCATATTCGTGCTGGACGCAGATCGCGGAAATCTGCCGGATGTTCAGGAACTCCGCCGCCAGGCGGTAGTCCACCTGCGAGTTCTGCCGAATCTCGAACCGCACCCGATCGGGATACGCGTAGCCCTCCGGCGTGTCGTTCATCGCCACGGTGAACACGTCAGCCTTCTCGCCGGCCTGCAGGGCGACCGCTTCGGTCAGGTCGTGGGTGAACGTCGCGATGCCGCACTTGCGAGGCAGGTAGCTGCCCACAAACGCGATGCAAGGCTGTTCGATGTTGATCTTGCTGTTCGACATGGCTTCCTTTCCAATAACAGAAACAGGCCGGCATCGGCCGGTCTGACCCGGTCCCCATCCCGTGCGATGCCATTGCGATTCTACGACAACGGCGCGGGCGTTCACAAGCATGCCCGATCCGCCGGAGGTGCCCGATCCGTCCGCCCGGCCGCCGATCCGACCGGTAACCCAAGACCGGCTGGCAACTTCCCCACTCCACGCTCATCGGAACAAACGCCCCGAATCCTTATGCCAACCTCACCCACCCCAGCCGATCCCCCGGGGACTCGTCGGGCCGCATCCCCTCCGCCGGCGCATGCGAACACCCCCCGTGTACCCGTGAAATCGGAAGGCTGGCTGGCTCTTCAGCCTGGCCGTCGCCGGCCAGTCCCGCCAGGTCACGTCCTGCGTCGTCGCAGAGCCGCCCCTGCTCCCAAGGCCAGCATGGCCAGCGAAGTCGGTTCGGGAACCACCGTCGAGATGGCCGTCAGCTTGTCCCCCGACGTGTGGACAGCCGTCCAGCTCAGCCCCCCGTCGGTCGTGCGGAAGATCGTGTTCTCTCCCACCGCGATGCCCGTGGTGGCGTCGAAGAACTCCACGGCTACCAGGTTGTCGGCGAACGTGATCTTGTCCGACCACGTCGTGCCCCCGTCGGTCGTATACTTGAGATAGCCCGTCTCGGAGACCTCGCCGACGACCCACCCGTGGGATGCATCCACGAAGAACACGTCCTGGAGGTTGAAGCTCGACTCGCCGAAGCTGTAGAGGTCCATCTCGGTCCAGCTCAGACCGCTGTCGACGGTCTTGTAGGCCCTGCGGCTGGTGCCGTAGACAATGAACCCCGTCGTTGGATTTGCGAAATCGATCGCACTGATGAAGTCATAGTCGCTTCGCGGGTCGTTGACCGAACCCCAGCTCAGCCCGCCATCGGTGCTGCGGTAGATCTCGGCCGAAGCCGCCGCCCACCCGTGTTGAGAATCGCAGAAGTCCACGTCGCGAAGATACGCCAACACGCCCGGGGCGATCGTGTGGGACATCGTGGCCCCGCCGTCGGTGGAGCGGGAGATCGCGCCGCCGCCGCCGTCGCTGGTCATGAACCTGCCCACTGCAACGACCGTATTTGTTCCCGGCAGGGCGACCGCGCTTTCATACACCGCCGGTGTGCCTGGGTCTTGGCTGTCCTTGACCCAGGTCTCCCCGTCGGAGCAGTGCCGGTCCGAAAACGTATTGCCCCCCGCCCAGCCGGTCGCCCCGTCGGTCAGGGCGATGGCGTTGAGGTCCGAATAGGCGTCTCCCGAAGGCTGGGAAGCCCACGTCAAGCCGCCGTTGTCGGACCGCAGAATCCTGCCGTCCTCGCCGACGACTACCGCAACCGGCCCGGCCGTCACGGCCGTCGGAACAAAAGCGAGAGTGGCAACCAATGTCAAAAGGCACAGCGAACGAAAATGAAGCATGTGATGATCCTCCCGTTGTGAGCAAGTGCGACCTCAGCCGGCCATCGTTTCCAATCCGCCAGCCCGGCAAGAGATGACCTGCAACGGGCTGCGCCGCCCGTCCCGCAGAACTCCACCGACCTGCACGGATAGGCACTCCGATTCTATAGCCGTTTTGAAATCCCGACAAGGCATTTCTCCGCCAGACACCCCCCAGAGACAGGACAGGTTCATCAGCCGCGGCCACAACTGTCCTTTGCCGGAGAATGCACCCAAATGCGTCATCACCGTTTCGCCCTTGCGGGAAGGATCTCACCCTCAGGGCAGGGGATACGGACAAGCGCCGCCCCTCCAAAGGCCGCTTATCCCGCTCCGGCAACACACCCCTCGTCCAGAACACAGGATACCTCGGCTTCCTAGGTATCCTGTAAAGAGCCCTGGATATCCATGCGTCCCGCGCCGGG